>DASTCT010000238.1:0-8742 GCA_035710845.1 Candidatus Angelobacter sp. | reverse complement strand
GGGCGAAGTTTATTGCGAAGAGCTTTTCAATCTGGCACTAGCGGGTTTTCCAGCGCCAAGAGCTATCCTATGCTGAGACAAGGATAAATGCAACAGAGAGTGTGCATGGAGAGTAATAATTGCGGATTTACTTGCAGTTTGTTTCGTTTCAGGCTGCCGAACCAGCAGCATTCGCCCACTTGGAACAGATCTGAAGGCTTTTATTTTCATCGAGTTGGTCGGCTTCACGCAGGACCCTGGCAATGCGCGAAACTTCGTTGTCAGCCAGTTTAAGATAGCGCTCAATCTCAGGATCATCGGCACGAACTGCCGCCAAATAAAGGGCATTGCGGATTGCCGCCAGCGGGCTATTGATCTGGTGCTTCAATTCCCGGATTAGTTCCTTTTTGGTAAGAGCCATCTCATCACCTCCACAATGCTTTGACTAATCCACTAATGCAAGCGGCAAGCCAAAGGCTGGGTAGTGCCTGCCAACTTCTGTCTTCAGGGCAAAACCGTGCAAATTCAGACAGAGAATGGGCATCTCACTCCTTAATGTGGGAAGCTGCATGTGCCAATGCCAGGGTTGGATACGCGCTAAAGGCAGGCAGCTACCCTGTACATTTGGCCCAATACCGGTAAAAAGGATATGGAGACTTCCGTAAGTTTCCCGGGATTAGGCGACGGCATCTCACACAATGGCCGGAGGAGCCTCTAACCGCCTTGAGCTCGCCAAGGAAGATGTTTCCGATGTTCTCCCATGAATCGCCTGACCCGGCGTCACTTCCGCCTGAGCGATTTGTGGTTGAGGTGTTCTCTGAGCTGCGCGCGGAAACCATTCAGCAACGCTGGGAAAACGTAAATGTAATTCTGCGCATGAGCATGCTTACCGGTTTGCAGATGCAGTTGGAAGCAACGCTCAATCTGCTCTGCGACATGGCGGCTGAAATCACTCAGTTTGAACGGGCCTTAATTTATTTCTGGGATGAAGGCCAGGAGCTAATGCAGTTAAGGCTTACCCGCAACGTGGACAAAAACGCGGGCCAGGAAATTGCCAGCGGGAACGTCTTTAACATCTGGGCGATCAAGTATGGTCGGCCGTTGCTGGTGATGCGCGGCTCCAACCTGCAAGCTGACGCTCTCTTGCAGGTAGTAAGCGCCTCTTCTGCTCTCTCAATACCGTTGTTTGTCAGCAATCGCGTAATGGGGTCCATGCAGTTATTCAGCTCCAAGGCTGATTGCTTCAGTAAAGAAGATGCTCAGCTCCTGTGGATACTCTCTCTTGTGGCGGAAAATCTTCTTACCCGCGAATACGCCAATGAAGGTCTGCTGCGCTTCGCCTTTACTGATTACCTTACGGGATTGCGCACGCGTGGATATTTTGAGCAGCAACTTGAGCTGGAATTTAAGCGCGCTGAGCGCCGCCAGCAGAAATTTGCCCTGCTCATGATCGATATTGACCACTTTAAGCGGGCAAATGATACCTTTGGCCACCACGTAGGCGACCAGTTGCTGCGCGACGTAACTTCCATCCTCATGAAAGATATGCGTGAAGTGGATACAGTGGCCCGGTACGGCGGGGAAGAGTTTGTGATTATTCTGCCGGAAACCACCCAGACCGGGGCGCTCTACGTTGCCCAACGCCTGCGCCGAGCCGTGGAGCAGGCCAAATTTTTTGCTGGCTCACCCCACTCCGTCCAGCATCTCACAATAAGCATTGGCGTTGCGGTGTATGATGCTGACGCTCAATTCAAGCGTGACCTGATTGAGTTTGCCGATGCGGCGCTTTACGCCGCCAAAAATGAAGGACGTAACCGCGTTGTTTGCTACTCTGACTTGGCCCGTAAAGAGAGCAAAAAAGAGAGCAACGAAGTTTTATAAACCGTTATGAGTTCCAGCCTCCACATAGGCTCCCAGCGCACTGAGTCTTTGCTTCAGCCTGTCCGTGCCAAAGCGTGGCGGGTGATTCACGCATGCGAGTATGCCCGTGACGTTCTTCCCGTAGTGGAAGGTCAGATCTCAGCCGGGATGCGCCCATTCATAGTTACGCCCGAAGGCGCGGGGACGGCGGAGCTGTATCTCTCCGGCAAGCGCCAGGAAGACGGGCGATCACTTTCTCTCCTGCGCTCCTGGCAGGACGTGCGCAACTGGCGCAAATCACTCCTCGATTGCGCACCTGAAGTTTCCTCTGACCTGGTGCACGCACATTGCTTTGCTGCCGGAATGGCCGGCGTGCGTAGCTGTTCCTGCGTGGTGTACGATCTCCGCGCCTGCATTGAAGAAATGGCCATCTCCGCCCAGCTATGCGAGCACGGGAGCTGGATGGCGCGGTCATTCCGCGTGGCTGAACAATTTGTGCTCTCGCGTGCCGCTGCGGTGATTGTCCATTCTCAGGGGATGAAACAGGCAGCGCTGGAGCGCGGCGCTTCGTCGGAAAACATCTTCCTGATTCCAGATCCCATTGAAGGCGAAGAAGAGCCATCGCCCTTTCCCGATATGGATTTCCTTGCTCGCCGCTATGGCCTGACCGAAGATACAGTCTCCTTCTTCGTGCCGCAGTTCGCGCCAGAAGGCGCAACCGAGCTTTCGCGGGTGGCCATCTCCGCGCTTGAAGGTTTTGCCCTTGCTTCAAATGAATTACCGCTGTTCAGCCTGCTCCTTGAAGCTCCTGAAAGCGCACGCAAAGCCATTAATGAACATGCAGGCAGGTTAGGAATCGCAGGTCGTGTGGCTCTGGTCCATCAACTTGATACGCCTGCCACTATGCAGTGCGCGCATGTTGTAGTGGCTTTGGGTGAGACTCCAACCGATCCAGTCGCCGCGCGCCTGCCAAACGAGATTTGCCTAAAAAGCCTGTGGCAAGGTAAGACACTGCTGGCTGCAGATGTGCCGTGCAACCGCGACGCCAGCCCTGATGGCCGTGGCTGCCTTTGGTTTGAAGCCAATAACCCGCGCGATCTCGGTTATCGAATGGCCTTCCTTGGTCGCAAACCAGAATTTCGCGCAGCGTTGGGCGTGGCCGGACGCATGTACGTCTTTGAAAGCCGCAACAACAAAGCCATCGGTGAAAAATACGATGAAGCCTATCGCCATGCGGCCAATCGCAAGAAGTCCGGCAGCATAGGGCCGAAAGTCATGAATATGGAGCCAGCAGAGAATTGGGGGTAGAGCGACTACCATCTTCTAGCCGCTAGCTGCTGGCAAGACTCATCTGGCAGATAATTCGCGGAATGACTCCACAACAATCAGCACAAACGCAAAACTATTAAGAACGAGGACCACTCGAAACCTTGACTTCGTGGAGTGCCAATGGATCAAAGCGATAATCGCTCCTAAAATGAACCAAACGATCTCAAGGAAAAATGTCGCACCTATGACGCCTTCCTTGAGCCCGCGCCAGCCAATATCGAAGCGCAATGGCATCAACAGAGCGCCGATGAACGCAATGAGGATTACATATCCTGCGAACGTCAAATATCTTTCGAGCTTTGCCATGTTCTTCATTGACGTTATTGCCTGGCTGATTGCTGAGCGCCGCCCGCTGATTGCTTCTTCTCCAGCTTCGCCCACGTGTCCTTCAATGCCACTGTGCGATTGAAGACCAGCGCTCCCGGCTTTGAATCCAGATCGACGCAGAAATACCCCAACCGCTCAAACTGATAGCGAGTTCCTGCCGCGGCGTCTTTGAGTGATGGCTCAAGCTTTGCGTCTTCCACCACCTCAAGCGAGTTAGGATTCAGGTTCGCCGTAAAGTCCTGCCCCTCAGGAACGTCATTAGGATCAGGATTGCTGAACAGGTTGTCATACACGCGAATTTCCGCATTGATGGTGTGCGCGGCTGAGACCCAGTGAATGGTGGACTTCACTTTGCGTCCGTCCGGCGCATTGCCGCCGCGTGTCGCGCGATCATACGTGGCATGCACTTCAACCACTTCACCGCGATCGTTCTTTACTACGCTCTGCGCGGTAATGAAATATCCGTAGCGCAGCCGCACCTCTTTCCCCGGTGAAAGACGGAAGTATCCTTTCGGCGGGACTTCACGGAAATCATCTTGCTCAATGTAAAGCACCCGGCTAAATGGGACTTTGCGCGTGCCCGCGCTTGCGTCTTCCGGGTTGTTCACTGCGTCCATCTCTTCGCTTTGGCCTTCAGGATAGTTATCAATCACCACCTTCAGCGGCTTCATCACCACCATCACGCGTTGCGCTCGCTTGTTCAGGTCTTCGCGCACAAAATGTTCCAGCATCGCCAGTTCAATGGTGCCGTTGGTCTTGGTGACGCCGATATTGCCCACAAAATTCCGCAGCGCCTCCGGCGTGTACCCACGGCGTCGAATGCCGCTCAGCGTGGGCATGCGCGGATCGTCCCAGCCGCTCACCCGGTTTTCCTGCACCAGTTGCAGCAGCTTGCGCTTGCTGAGCAGCGTGTAGGTCAGGTTGAGGCGGTCAAATTCAATCTGCTGTGACGGAAATATCCCCAGCTCTTTGATGTACCAGTTGTAGAGCGGCCGATGGTCCTCAAACTCCAGCGTGCACATGGAGTGAGTGATCTTTTCCAGCGAGTCCGACTGGCCGTGGGCAAAATCGTAAAGTGGATAGATGCACCACTTGTCGCCAGTGCGATGATGCGGCCGGCGCAGAATACGATACATCACCGGATCGCGCATGTTCAGGTTGGGCGAAGCCATGTCGATCCTGGCGCGCAGACAGCGGGAGCCGTCAGGAAATTCGCCGGCCTTCATGCGCGCAAACAGGTCCAGATTTTCTTCCACTGAGCGATTGCGATAGGGGCTCTCTTTGCCCGGCTCAGTCAGCGTGCCGCGATATTTGCGGATCTCGTCAGCGCTCAGATCATCGACATAGGCCTTGCCTTTCTTGATCAACTCCACGGCCCAGTCATGCAGTTGCTGGAAATAATCTGAGGCGTAGTAAAGGTTTTCCCACTCAAAGCCCAGCCAGCGCACATCCTTCTGTATCGACTCAACGTACTCGGTCTCTTCCTTTTCCGGATTGGTATCGTCAAAGCGCAGGTTGGTGCCGCCGCCAAACTCGTCAGCCAGCCCAAAATCCAGGCAAATGGCCTTGGCATGCCCAATATGCAGATAGCCGTTCGGCTCCGGAGGAAAGCGTGTCCACACGCGGCCCTGATACTTATTGGTCTTCTGATCTTCGATAAAGATTTCGCGAATGAAGTTGGAAGGACGCGCAGGTTCCACATCGCGCTGGTTCAGTTCCGGTTTTACGTCCGATGCACTCATATTTCTATCTTAAAGGCTTCCGCCACTCTGTGACACACGTATGGGGATAACATCCTTCAGCACATCTTTTGCTTGCAAAACAGCAGACCTTATCATTAGCTTTTTCTACCACCATTGACGCGGTCAATGGACCTCACTCCAGGATAGATAAAGAATGGCTGAACTTCGGCATCTGCTACAAAAGCTGCTATACATATCAGGGCTGTCAGGCAAGGCACCCGAGGCCGGAGAAAATCACCCGAGCGCAGAGACGGTACACGCGCCACGGATTGAATCGATCAAGGGATTGGGAAAGCTGGAGCACGAGCCGAAATATGATTGGTGGCGGAGCCGTCCGGTGAAGGTGAATCTGCTGGATGGGAAGCTGTTGCCATTCATTCTGGACGATGAATACAACCGGCTCTCTTTGCTTCAGCCCATTGAATCCGCAGTGGCAAACTTTCTCAGCCTTGACCCGGAGCATCGCGAGGAACTGACGGAACTTGTCTATAAGAACTATGAGGAGACCCGTGAGATCGCCACTGTTCATGAGTTACCGCTCCGGGAGAAGTCGGATATATGGAAGTATGTTTATCCAGGCGACATATTCATACAACAGGGCCTTGACGATCCCGAGATTCACATCCTGGTAAGCAGCGATTGCGAATGGGAACCGGAGCACGGATTACAGATGGTGTTCAAGAAAGGCAATGAGATTGTGAGCGTGAACGACGCCGCTTCTTCGTACTGGTGAGTCGGGCATGCTGTTGCAATCAACTCTCAAAAGCCGCCTGCTTCTTTTCGCCAGTATGATGTTCGAGGCCCGATTCCAGTGTTTTCAGCGCTACAATGCTGGTCGGAGAAGGAAGACCCGATGAAATTCTTTCGCTCTATCCTGATGTTGTGCCTGATCGCGCTTGCCACGACTGGCACTTTTCCCCAGAGTAGCCAGACTTTCTCTCCCAAAGCCCAGGCCCGCATCGTCAAGGAAGTGCGTCATCAAATCCTGATGCTCCCTGACTTCGGCGTCTTTGACAATATCGCTTTCAAACTGAATGGTTATGACGTCACGCTGCTCGGGCAGGTGGCCAAGCCATTGCTCAGGAGCGAAGCCGAGCGCGTAGTAAAGAGAATTGAGGGTGTGGAGCGCGTGGACAACCGGATTGAGGTGCTGCCGGTCTCGCCCAATGATGATCGCCTGCGGCGCGACGTTTTTCGCGCCATCTATCTTTACGAACCGCTGCAGCATTACGGCATAGGCTCCAACCGTCCCATCCACATCATTGTGAATCGCGGCCACGTAACTCTGGAGGGCGTGGTGGATCGCGAGTCAGACAAAAACATGGCCGGAATGCGCGCGAATGGCGTGTTTGGAGTATTTTCCGTGCAGAACAACCTCGTGGTGCCGGGCAAGGGTCACTAGAGACAAAACCATCGTACAGCCTATTTGAAGGGACTTTCGTCCTTCCCCTCTTCACCCAGCCTGCATCTTTCTTTGCTGGGCGTGACAAATCTTTATGATTCCAGACGCCCGTTTTCAGCATCTCTGGATTAAATAGGATTAAAGCGTCGAGAGCGGCAAGCTCCTTCCCAATCGGCGCGGGCCGGCGACCCAAGCTAGCAAGCGCCGGCCCTTAACCGGCAAAGGAAATCGCATATATGACTCAAGCCACTTGCTGCACTTCCTCTGGTTTTACCGTCCCCTTTCTTTCAACCATTACCGCCAGCAAAATTACTAAAGGCGTTCTTGCAGTTGTACTGGTTTTCTCGCTATTAGAAAGCGCCGCCATCGCCCAGGAAGAGCCGGTCATGATCATTCCCAGAATGCAGACGGCTTCCAGCGATTCCACCAAACCAAACCCAGGCTCAGAGCAGCCTTCATCACAGACCGCCACTCCTGGTACACAGCAGCCGGCGGTGCCACAAGCCGCACAAAATCAGCCTGCGGACTCTACGGTTGTGCTTCCTGCGGGAACCAAGCTGCCGCTGGGACTGGTGCGGCCGCTTTCGCTCAAGTCATCGTCGGCGAAAGGGACCGGAGTTTATCTGCAGGTAACGTTTCCTGTGATCATTGCCGGACGCATGGTTGTTCCGCCGGGAGCTTACGTTCAGGGAACGATTGAGAAGATGATAATTAAGCGCGGCGCAAATCCTGACTTGGAATTTGAGATACGCTCTGCCAGTCTCATCTTTTCCACCGGCTACACGGCGTCTCTCACAGGCACAGTCGAGATGATTCACAATAATGCGCGCCTAGTGGCGCCGGGAACACCCAGCACCAATGATGAGACCGTGGCCATGATTCCACATGGAACCAGCAATGTACCGTCACCGGCCATGTCGGCCGTAGGAACCGCACCAACGCCAGCGCCGCTGCCTTCACTGGGCAATGGGCCGCGTAACGCCATTATTGCTGTTGGAGCGGTTGGGGCAGCGGCTCTGGTAGGCGTGACTGTATTCGCTCTCCACCACCGCAATGACGTATATCTTGATGCCGGCACGCCGCTTGAAATCACTCTGGCTGAACCGCTGAAACTTGATGCCCGCAATGTAACCACCGCTGTCCAGCAATATTCGGCGCAGATGGCAACTGCTCCGCCGGAGATCGTGAAGCCGCCTGCAAGACCAAAGATGTGCTACGACCCCGGCACACCAGGAACACCAGACACCAGAATTCCCGGTACGCCGCCAACAGTGATCCCAGGCGTTAACGGCGCTCCGGACACAGTAATCCCTGGCACTCCAGACACCGTGATTCCGGGCACTCCCGGAACGCCAAGCTCGTGGTATAGATGTCCGTGATTCTTGTAGAAGCTCTTGGGCCAAAAACAAAAAGCCCGCCATTTCCGGCGGGCTTAGTTTGAACGAATCCTTAACCGAAGACTACTTTACCGCTGCCACTCTGGCGCTCAAGCGGGATTTATAGCGAGCGGCGGTGTTCTTGTGGATCACGCCCTTCTTCGCGGCTTTATCAATCATGGAGACGGTGCTGCCGAAGGCTTCCTTCACCTGTTTGGCATCTCCGGATTGGATGGTTTGGCGCAATTTGCGCAGCGCGGTACGCAGTTGTGAGGCGTTGGAGCGATTGGCGGTGGTGCGTTTTGTGGTTTGGCGCGCGCGCTTCAGCGCAGAAAAATGGTTTGCCATTGGCTTGTAATCGAATCCTTCAGAGAGTTTTTCGGAGGATAGCCGAAGGGCCTATTTTACTTGGGTTTAGCTGGTTTGGTCAAACAGGCAAGAATCGAATCAGAGAGCCTCGTCGCTTTGCTAATTCACTCACATTCTATTGTCAGCGCCATTGCCGCTCGTCCCAAAACAGGAGCCACACTTCTGCCTTCTGGCATCTAACGTTAATGCAGGGTAAAACCTGCCTGAACTTTGTTGACTTGGCACAATAACGGGGGTACTCTCAGGCCAATGGTATTACCTCCGCGTTTCGGTGGGCCAGCTATCCTGCTTTTCCATGCACAAAGCAATCTTATGTTCTCTGTGCCTGTAGCACGGCGCGGCACACTTGCGCGGCCAG
>DASTCT010000237.1:0-5742 GCA_035710845.1 Candidatus Angelobacter sp. | reverse complement strand
ACAGCTCGCCTGCCGTCTCGCTCCGGTAAATGCCCGAACACGCGCTGATAAAAAGATTGGCTGGCTGCGCCTGATCAATGGCGATGGTAAAAACGTCCGAATCGTCAATTACACCCTTTTTGATACTGTGCCAGTTTTTACCGCCATCGTCGGTCTTCCACGGCAGGTGCCATGTCCCGGCATAAATTACGTCAGCATTCTGTGGATCAATAGCAATGGATTCAATGTTCTTGATCTCCGCATGGTTCTCCGGTGAAATGCGCTCCCAGTTATGGCCGCCATCACGGCTGCGATAGATGCCGTCCAGCGCGCCTGCAACCAGCACTTTAGGATTGGCAGAAGAGATACTCAATGCCCGCAGGGATTTGCCATGCAGATCAGCCACAATCTCCCAGGTTTTGCCTGCATCCCGGCTGCGGAAGAGATCGCCGTCACTATTCGGCATCTGCGCATTCCAAGCTGCGACAAACATATTTTTAGGATCGCTGGGATCGATGACAATATGGTCCAGCACCATCTCCGCTGAGCTGCCCAGGCGGGCAAAACGCGACCAGCTTTTGCCATTATCTATGGAGAGATAAAGAGTGCCTGCGCTTGTGCCCAGATAAACGCGATCAGGATTGTTGGGATCGAATGCAAGGCTGCGAACCGTGCCGCCATCTGGCCCAACCGGCTGCCATGGCTGTTCCGCTACCACGGAGGCAGCGAGCACCGCCAATATCCACACGACAATAATGGTTCGCACAAAACGCATGAGCAGACGGGAATCTCCCCGAAGATACCAATGAGATTGCCATGCTCGTTTTATATCAACAAGTTACTGAAGGGCAATTTGTATTTGCAGGAGTGCATTTTGCGGCGTAATCAATACGGTTCCTTGCTACACACAAAGCTTTGCCTCAAAACAACTCTTACCACTGATAAACGCTGATAAACACTGATAAGAAAAACTCAATTTGTCCGTAGATCCGCTTTGCACAAAAAGCAAACCTCACCACGGATGAAACACGGATGACACGGATTTAAAAATTCAAAATCGTCCTCATTTGAGCTTTTTGATCCGTGTAAATCAGTGTGATCCGTATTATCCGTGGTAGGGTTTAGGGCTTTTTGTGCAAAAGCGGATCAGTGTTGTCAGTGTATCAGTGGTATCAGTGGCAAAATGCAATTTTTGGGCAAAGCGTACACGCAATTGAGTGAGGTCGCTAATCTTTGAACAAAAAGAGCACGAGCAGAAAGAAAAAGCACGACCCATTTTCGAGTCGTGCTTTGATTCTGGAACAACGCGTTAACGTTATTGTGCAGACGCAGCACCGGCCACTTGCAAGACCATTTGCGTACCACTATCCAGCTTTACGGTTTTATCAGCGGAGCTGATTACGGAACCTTGTGCGCTGCCGGCAGCAGCCGTGTTGAGCGTCAGACCTTGCAGTCCAACAACACCACGGCTGGTGGTATTGAGCGTGGTATTAGCAGCCCCGCCCACGGTGTTGTTTACTGTTCCTGTAGCAGAGCCAGCCGTGCGGCCCACGGCACCGACGGTTGATCCAACTGCGGGGCTAACAGCGCCTGTGGCTGCGCCAAGAGTGCCACCGCCGCGTGCACCGCCGCCCATGGATGGAGCGCTGGGGGCGCCCATTCCAGCACCCGCGTTGCTGCTTTCATCGCCGGCAAGAGAGAGAGATCCTGCTACAGGCGGAGCCAATGCCTGGATCACGCCATTGAACGCAACTTCCTGTCCGCCTTTAAGCTCGGCTTTGTCAAACACAACGCCCAGTTTTGACTCGGCGTTTTCTTTACTCTTGGCCTGCGCTTCCGTCACATGGCCTCTCAGCTTTGTACCTTTATGCAGAACGACTTTACCGTTCTCCTTCACATCCTGCGTCAGCTTGGCGGTGACTTGGTCTCCAGGTTTTGCCTTCTTGGCGTCGAGAGATTTTGTAAGCTCCGCCTGCATGGTTGTACCGCTGCTCAGAGCGGCTGAAGAAGAACCCACATTGGCTGCAGACCCCACGTTAGCCGATTGATTTGTACTGGCGCTGGCTCCCGCCTGTCCTGGCGTAACTGATGCATTACCTGATTGATTTGTGCTGGCGCTGGCTCCCGCCTGCCCTGGCGTAACTGATGCATTACCTGAGGCCGAACCACCGGCAGAGACCTGCGCAACGGCTCCCATTGAGAGCATGCTGGCCGCTATTGCGGCAATCCAATACTTCTTGAGTGTCATCGCTTCCTTTGCTCCTCATTTTTTTGACTTGAATAATTTGAAATCTGGAACCTGGCCCGTGAACCCTTTTCGGTATTCAGATGCAATTCGCACCAATCGCGTCTACTTGACGGTATAACCCTAATATATTGAATTATTTACCAGCCATATGGACTTTTTTACATACTTTCTCATCTAACCACCAGAGCTGGAATTCCAAAGTGGTGTAATCTCTAATTTGAGAGGGGAAGCAGCGTTTGAGCACACAAGAAAAGGTCCTCATTGTAGAAGACGAAGAAAACGAACGCAGTGGGCTTGCGGAACTGATCTCTGCATGGGGCTACAGAACTGAAACGGCAAAAGACGGCCTTGACGGGCTGGAGAAAGTCGCCACATGGTCGCCGGGCATTGTAGTAACCGATTTCAGAATGCCGCGCATGGATGGCATGGAGTTGCTGCAGCGGATCGCTGAACAGCCTCAGCAGATCGCCGTGGTTCTGCTTACGGCGCAGGGCAGTATTGATGTTGCCGTGGATGCCATGAAGGCCGGCGCTTATGACTTTATCCAAAAGCCTGTAGATCCTTCCCGGCTCAAACAGATCCTGCAGAATGCGGCGCGCCAGCGCGGAACCACGCTGGAACTTGAGGCCACCAAGCGCAAGCTTCGCGATACAGGATTGTTCGGACAGATGGTGGGCTCTTCCCGGGAAATGCAGGAAGTTTTTCATCTGGTTGAGATGGTGGCGCCCAGCACTGCATCTGTGCTGATTACCGGTGAAAGTGGCACGGGAAAAGAAATGGTCGCACGGACCATTCACGAGATGAGCCCGCGTAAGAGCAAGCCGTTTGTCGCCATCAACTGCTCGGCGATTCCAGAAACACTGATCGAGAGCGAAATTTTTGGCCACGAGAAAGGCGCGTTTACCGGCGCCATGGAGCGCAGGGCCGGCTGTTTTGAGCTGGCAGAGGAAGGCACGCTTTTGCTGGATGAAATCGGCGAGATGCCAGCGGCGACGCAGGCCAAACTGCTCCGCGTGCTGGAAGATCGCAAGCTTCGCCGGTTGGGCAGCAAAGTGGAAACGCCGGTTGATGTTCGTGTGCTGGCGGCTACCAACAAAGTCCCTGAAGAAGCCGTGTCCCGCGGCGAACTGCGCGGCGATCTTTATTATCGACTCAACGTTTTCAACATTCATCTGCCCCCGCTGCGCGACCACAAAGAGGACATTCCGCAACTGGTCTCAGCACTGCTGGCCGATATGAATGCCAAGCACGGGCGCGAGGTAGGGGGTGTGGCAGAGGGAGTGCTGCAAATGTTCCATGGCCATAACTGGCCTGGGAATGTGCGTGAGCTGCGCAATACCATGGAGCGGGCAGTTATCGTTTGCGATGCACCCCTGGTGGAGGCACGACACCTGCCGCCTAACTTTGGCAGCACTGGACTCAAAACCGCAGCGCACGATGGTGAGGGTATTCGCCTGGAAGTGGGAACTACCGTGGGAGAGGCGGAAAAGCTGCTGATTTTGAAGACCCTGGCGGCCAGCAACAACAACAAGACCCGCGCGGCAGAAATCCTGGGCATCAGCCTGAAGACCCTGCACAACAAGCTTAAGGAATATGGCAGTGCAGCGGCCGTGGCCAGTGATGCCGCGAACTGAAAATCAGCCTTTGCATTTACGGTTGGGATAGCCGAAAATTTTAAGAGACCCATTTTAGAGACCGTTTTTAGGAACCCCGGAAACACACGGCCTGACTTTAAGAAGTGACTCATGCCCTCTTTGCGCCTGAGAACCAAGCTGGTCTTCGCCTTTACCGCCATGGTGGTGGTAATTGTCTCCATTTTGGCGGCGCTCTATATCTCTGAAATCGTCCGGCAACGCATCAAGGAAACGTACGACGTAGCCGATCTTGTTGACCACCAGATCTATGCAGTGGCAAAGCCTTCACTGGAAGTGGACCTGAGCAGCACGCGCATTGATCTGAACGATACCAGGAAAGTAGATGAGGCGGTACAGGATGAGCTTGAAACTGATGCCAGCTTGAACTCTTTGCTGGATTCAGTGCTCGGCCAATGGCCGGCGATTCAGGATGTTTCTATCTCCAGCGCTAACGGCCAGGCGCTACTGCACACGAACCCTTCATTGGTCGGCCAGCCTATAGAACAGCGTGCCGACTGGAGCACAGTGGTCCATGCAGGCATTCGCCAACAATTGCGTGTGATCTTTGGGCCGCCTGCGGTTTACGATGTGCCTTATTCACTCACTCGGGATGGCAGGGCTTTTGGCGAAATCCGGGTTGGCGTTTCCACACACTATCTCCAGAACAACCTGCAGCCGCAAATCAGGACTGCGCTGATTCTTTCTGGTTCAGTCGTGCTGGCATGTCTGCTGCTGGTGGCCGTCATTTCCAGCCTGGCCTTGCGTCCGCTGGCTGCTATCAATCGCAGGCTTGATGTCATCAGTTCCGGCAAGGCTGATGCGGTGGAGGCACCGGCCGCGCGTTCCGATGAGTACGGCACAGTCTCCACTAAGATTGAGCGTCTGGGCCGGCAGATGCGCGACGTAAAAGAAGTGTTCTCTGCCCTGAAGGACAACCTGGACCAGATGATGGCCAACCTGCAGGACGGCGTCATGCTCTTTACCAGCGATCTCAATGTGGTTCTGGTGAGCGCTTCAGCGGAAAGATTTATCGGCAAGCCGCGCGGAGAGATGCTGGGACGGAAGCCTGCAGAAATCTTTTCCCGCAATTCCCGTTTGGGCCGCGCCATTCTGGAAGCCTTTGATTCGCATGTTCCGCTGGGCGCGGAAGAAATTGAAAATGAACAAGGCCGCCACGTCCAGATTGCGCTTGATTTCATTGAAGAACGCGGTGAACGCATTGGAGCGCTGCTTACTTTGCGCGATGCCGAATCTGTTCACCGCATTGAAGACGAGATCGAGCTTTCACGGCGTCTGGCGGCGATTGGCAGGCTGACTTCCGGCGTGGCCCACGAAGTAAAAAATCCTCTTAACGCCATCGTCGTGCACCTGGAAGTGCTGCGGCAGAAGATGAAAGAGATCGATCCTGACACGCGCCGCCACGTCGATGTGATCGGCAGTGAAATTCAGCGGCTTGATCGCGTAGTGCAAACGCTGGTGGACTTCACTCGCCCGGTGGAGCTGCGCCTGAATGACCTGGACCTGCGCAAAGTGGTGGAAGACGTGGTCATGCTGGCTTCGCCTGCAGCAGAGCGGCATAACGTGACCGTTGAACGCCAAGCCAGCCAGGAGCCGCTGCCGGTGCGCATTGATGCTGATCTGGTTAAACAGGCCATTCTTAACATCGTTCTCAACGGCTTGCAGGCCATGCCTGAAGGCGGGACTCTACGCATCACCTCCAAGCGAGAAGGTGATGGCGCTTTGCTCACGGTACGTGACCAAGGTGCAGGTATTCCGGAAAATATTCGCGACAAAGTTTTTAATTTATACTTCACTACAAAATCGGGCGGCAGCGGAATCGGCCTGGCCATGGCGTACCGCGTGGTTCAACTCCATCATGGA
>DASTCT010000236.1:0-9557 GCA_035710845.1 Candidatus Angelobacter sp. | reverse complement strand
AACGTGTCGTGAAAGACATATGGTGCAGATGATCGCAAGTGAACGCGGTCGTAGAAGCTCACGTGTCCTGGTTTCACTGGCATTGGCAGTTTCCGGCCAGAAGAGTGATGGGTCACACGTAAGCGGGGCCGCGGAAACAATCCTGGTCAACCGGCATGGAGCCAAGATCCGCTCCACCGTTCCGCTTGAGCCCAAGATGGAAGTGCGTGTGGCCATGCTTGCGCCGTACAAGTGGCGCGTAGGCCAGGTGGTTTGGGCTGATTCCGGCGAACGCGAATACGGCATTGAACTCTACCGGCCTGAGAATTTCTGGGGCATCTATTTCCCGCCAGAAGATTGGGAACTGGGTGTACCTGCGGTTACCGTGATGAGT
The DNA here is from genome assembly GCA_035710845.1 of Candidatus Angelobacter sp. GTDB lineage: Bacteria > Acidobacteriota > Terriglobia > Terriglobales > Acidobacteriaceae > Angelobacter. The sequence continues at coordinate 9,184 of DASTCT010000236.1, read as the reverse complement.
CCCAGCCCGGTAAGCGGCGCAACGCAGCCCAAGGTTGAGGTAAAGCCGGAAGGTGACGCCTCGGCGGGGCCTGAACCGCTGCATGTGCCGGAAGGCGGAACCATCGCCATACTGCGCGGGATTGCCAGCAACGGCATTCCTTTCCAGGAGCGTGATCTGATTCTTCCCGTGGGCGAGCGTGACGCCACTATGCTGATTGGGCCCATGGTGAACCTGGGAGCGAAGCTGCAGGTGATCTTCAGCAAAAACTGCGTGGAAGATGCCGTTGTCACGGCCACGTCACACAACCGGGAATATGATCGCTGGAGAATCTGGCTGAATTTCTCTCGTGTACTTTTGGTTGCCAAAAAGTAGTCGTTTCATTCTGTCGCTTCGCTCTAAACCGCTTAGAGAGCACGTCCCGTTTAGTTAGTTCTGCCTTTTTTGCAGGCGGCTCGGCCGATGATGGGCCTCGCCGCTTTTATCCTTTAAAAATTTTGTCGCTACGCTCCAAGCGGCCTGCCGAAATCCTGAGCGAAGCGAAGGATCTCGATCATCTTGCTGAGCACGCGGCTTGTCGCCTGGCGACCTTCTTTATGCGAATCCGTGCTGCAGGATCACGCTCCCGCCGCTTTAATCTTCATATATACTCTCCGTTACTTTTTTGAGGGACTTGGATGAAACGATTTCTTCTTACTCTTTCCGCGTTGTTGATGACGATCACGCCCGGGCTGGCGCAGCCAACCCAGCAGCAAACCAAAGAGCCCGCCGCACCGCCAAAACCGGTCTACATTCGCGCGGGCAGGCTGTTTGATGCCACCTCTGACAACATGCGCGAGAACATGGTGATCGTCATTGTGGGTGATCGCATCCAGAGTGTTGGGGCGGCCTCAACAGTAACCATTCCTTCTGGCGCAAATGTGATTGATCTTTCACACGCCACGGTTTTGCCCGGCCTTATTGACTGCCACACGCACCTGGGCTCGCGCGCCGATCGCTATGACGAAATCTATAACTTCAAAGACACTCCGTTTGATAGCGCCTTTGCCGGCGTGGTGAATGCGCGCAAGACGCTGGAAGCCGGCTTTACCAGCGTGCGCGACGTTGGCTCTCTGCCGTTCCTGGCAGTCGATTTGCGCAACTCCATCAATGAAGGCTTTATCCCCGGGCCGCGCATTGTAGCCAGCGGACCGGCTATTTCCATCACCGGCGGACATGGCGATCTCAATAACTTTTCGCCACAAACCCGCGTCACCATGTTTCCGGAAGAGCGCGACTTCCAGATCGCCGATGGCGTTGACCAGATTCGCCACGTCGTGCGGGCGCAAGTGAAATATGGAGTTGATGTGATCAAGATTCTGGCTTCGGGCGGCGTGCTCTCCAAAGGCGATAGCCCTGGCGCACCGCAGTTTACGCCAGAAGAATTAAAAGCTGCTGCAGAAGAGGCGCACATGGCGGGACGGAAGATCGCCGCTCATGCGCATGGTACGCAGGCCATTAAGAACGCGATCCTCGCTGGCATCGATTCCATTGAACACGCCAGCCTCATCGATGACGAAGGCATCCGCCTGGCCAAGGAACACGGCACCTACCTGGTGATGGACATCTATAACGACGATTACATCCTGGGAAAAGCGATTGAATTCGGGCTGCCACAGGAAAATGTGGACAAAGAAAAAATGGTAGGCCGTTTGCAGCGGGAAAACTTTGAGCGCGCGGTAAAAGCCGGGGCCAAAATGGCCTTTGGCACAGATGCAGGCGTTTATCCGCATGGCGACAACGCCAAGCAGTTTTTCTATATGGTGAAGTTCGGCATGACGCCAGCGCAGGCCATCCGCGCAGCGACCAGCAGCGCCGCTGACCTGATTGGCCGCGCCAAGGACGTGGGTACGCTGGAGCCGGGCAAGTTTGCTGACGTGATTGCCGTAACTGCCGATCCGCTGCAAAATGTGCGCGCACTGGAGAATGTTGGCTTTGTGATGAAAGGTGGAGTGGTAGTAAAGGACACGATTACCATCAAGCCGCAATAATTGCGCCGGATTGCGTGCCTCCTCACAGGTGTTTACGATTGAAGCTGAGGCAGTAATCAGGAGGCACAAAATGTCATTCCGGCCGGCAATCATCTTTCTCATTCTTATGTGCGCGGTTTTGCTCGCTGCCATGCAGCAACCCTCGTCCGGATCTTCACCGGCGGCAACCTCACAGGCCAACACAGCGAATCGCGCAGAAAGCGCGCAGCTTAAGCGCTTTGGTTCAACCGATGATGCAAAGGCGTTGGAGAGCGACATAAGAAGAATGCGCGCTCTGGTAGACCAGATGCAGGCGAACCTGGCTTTCGTCGATAACACGCAGTCGCCATTGAAGCACCAGTTCCAACTGGAGATCGATACATGGCGGACTCTGCTTAGCGAGATGGAGCGCAGGGCGCAGGCAAATGCACATTAATTGCTTGTGCTCTTGCCGTTCAGACACGTAACGTTGCGTGCGGTTTTAGTCGTATTTTCAGCAACTTTGGATTACACTCATTCCTCCCCCAAAGAGGTTAATCCATTGCGATATACAGCCATTCTTGCGTTGGTTCTATTTATTCCTGGATGTAGCGTCGGGCCGATTGTCCATGCTGCCCCAACCCTTCAGCAGCAGGTTGCCGCCGGAGGAACCATCACCCTTCCGCCAGGCAGCTTTACCATTGATTGCTCACTCCAGTTGACTATCAACAAAACCACCGCGCTCATAGGAGCCGGCCGCGATCAAACGACACTGCACGATACTTGTCCGTCTGGCGATACGATTACTGTCGACCTTACAAATCCCGCCAATGTTCGCATTGAAGAGCTGACGATCGTGCATGATGGTGGAAACTCAGTCATTCGTCTATTGGGCGGGAACGCCGGAGAAGTCCCAATCATTCGACGTATTCTTCGCGTTGCCAATGTGGAACTCACAGGTTCTACGAACTGCCTGGTGTCCGATGGCTTGAATCAGCTTTTTATTGAAAAGAGCAACCTGCTGAATTGCTCCCAGGATGGGGCGCAGATCGCTTCTTTTGGAGTGACCCTGCATGACAACTGGTTTGGCAAGAACGGCCGGAATGGCGTCACCTTTCTGGACGGCACAGCAACCGACGAGAACGGCCTTCAATACAGTGGATTCTGCTCTTCATGTTTTGGCAATGAATATTGGCTCAACAAAGGCCATGGGCTCGTTTACAACGTTACTCATGTAGCTGACCCACGTCATGTTGGAGAATACATTGATTCTAATGGCGATGTTGGCCTGGTCGTGAATGGCGTGCGCGATTTCACTTTCAATGACAGCTGGATAGGAACGAACCAGGGCGGCGGCGCGATTGTTGGCAATACTCAAATAGGAACGGTCATCGTTGGTAATACCTGGACCAACAACTTTGGCCCAACCCTAATAGTTACAGAAACAGCGGGGCCTTTGCGTGTCTCTGGGAATGTGAGTTCGTTGACGCACGATCCCTGCGATCTCAAAATCAATGGGGGCGCCTGCACGAACATGAATGCGCCTTAAATTCCTCCATTGACTCTTCTCCGATAAAGATAAGGAATCGGCCTCTCAGGGCCTGTTCTGCGCGAAAGCCTACGCTGGTACACCATCCCCAGTACCGTTGAAATTTTTTGCACAAATGCCGAAAATCAGAGGCAAGTTGACGGAAGAAGGGAAAAGCTTGGATGGAGTCCCCCACGACCCAGCAGGAATTTGGCCAGGCGTTACGGCGTTGGCAGCGTTACAAAATCGACGTCCGTCTTAAGGTCTCATTTCCACATGACAGCAAGCAGGACCAGGCATTTGGACGCGCCAACAGCCTGAGTCGCGGCGGCATTGGCGCTTACATTCCTGTCTCGATCCCTGTCGGCACAACCGTGGGGCTGGAGATGACCTTTCCTTACTCTGCCACTGAGGCGCGGCTTGAAGCTGTCATCCGCACCTGTGAAGGCTTCCGTTATGGGTTGGAGTTTACGCGCGTGCCGGAGGACATCCAGGCCATGCTGGTAAAGAACTGCAGCGCGGCTGGACTGACGCAGTAACTACAAGCGACTTGTGTAGAATCGGTGGCGGAGATTCTGCGCCATGCACCAGCGACTCACCGCGTTATTGCTTTCCGTACTGCTTATCTCAACCTTCTGCCACGGACAAAGTCCAGACTCAAGCAAGCCGGCAGTGCCTAAAATCCGCGCTATCACGGCCTTTGTTCGGCTGGATCGGGCCAAGTATCGCGAGCAAGTGGCTGATGCGATGAAGATGCTGCTTGCCGCGAAAGAGGCCTTCACCAAGGCGGGATACGAAGTGGAGACCATTCGCATTACCACGCAGTCTTTTCCGGAATACACCAAGGGACTCAGCGAGCAGCAGGCGCTCGAATTCTTTCGCGACTATGACAAGCTTTCGCAACAACAAGGCTTCACGCCTGATATTGGCGCGGCGATGACCCAGGATTCTGACGATCCCAAGCAGGCAGATTTGCTGGCGCGCATCCTGGCGGAGACCCAAAACCTCAACGGCTACATTGCCGTGGCAGACGACTCCGGAATTCACTGGCATGCGGTTCAAGCGGCGGCGAGGGTGATGAAGTATCTGGAAGACCACACCACGCATAGCGAAGGCAACTTTCATTTTGCCGCGGGCGCATTTCCGCCGGCGATTGCACCGTTCTTCCCGGTTTCACACACTATTGACAGCGGGCATGGATTCGCCCTCGGGTTGGAGTCGGCGAATATCGTGCAACAGGTCTTTGCTGGCGCCAAAGGTGACCTAAATTCAGCAGGCGATCAACTCACAGCGGCCCTCACCGTTCAGGCCAAGCGTGTGGAAGAGATCGCGCAACGCGTTGCGTCAAGCACTGGATGGAAATATCAGGGGATTGACCTGACGCCGGTGCCGCTCAAAGAGATTTCCATTGGTGGAGCGTTTGAGACGCTGCTGCACGGCGAGATCGGCTCGCCGGGAAGCCTGAGCGTGGCTTATACCATCACCAGCGCTGTGAAGCGCGTGCCCGTGCGGCAGGTTGGTTATAGCGGATTGATGTTGCCGGTGCTGGAAGATTCAGTCCTGGCCCAGCGTTGGGAGTCCGGCACGATCACCCGCGATTCTCTGATGTCGTATTCTTCTGTATGCAGCACCGGGCTGGACGCAGTCCCGTTGCCGGGCGATATTTCTCAGCAGGACTTGGAAAAGATTATCGGAGATATGGCCAGCCTGGCCGTGAAGTGGCACAAACCTTTATCGGCGCGGTTGCTGCCTGTGGCGGGCAAGAAATCCGGAGACATGACGGAGTTCAGTAGCCCATTCCTGGCAAACATTCACATTCGTTAAATAAGGAGAACTGATGGCGCTACAGATGAAGACCGAATGCGAGAAATGTCATCAGCCGCTGCCGGCTTCCGGCGGTGCCATGATCTGTTCTTATGAGTGCACTTTTTGCGAATCCTGCTCGGCCGCGATGAAGAATGTATGCCCGAATTGCGGCGGAGAACTGGTGCCAAGGCCTCATCGCAAAGGCTGATTTATCTATCCCGATCTACTAACTTAGTAAGTATTAATTACTAAGTAAATCACGCCAGGTATAATCCATCATCGATAGAATTCATCATCCCAGCCATTGACAAGCCTTTGGAGAAGGTCTAAGGTGTTCGCCTACCTATATGCAACTCCCCCGGAGGTGTTCCACCGCCATGCATACGACCCTCACTGAAAAATATTCATTACCTGGCCGCATCGTTATTTTGCTGGTTGCGGCGCTTGTATTAATGCCTGCGATGGCCTCGGCTGCCACGCATCCAGTTTTCAATCTGCAATCCACCACGCAGTCGCCTTTCCCCAGCGACCGCTTCACCGTGCTGGACTCTCAGCAGAGAACTGGTTTGCGCGTGAATATGCCGTTGCCAAACTGCGCTACCAATCCTTCTGATTGCGCTGATTTGACGCTGTTGAACCAGCTTGACGGCTTTAATCTCCAGCCGCGGCTTTCAATCCCGTTTGATGGCGCGATTGACCCGAGCACCGCCAACAGCAATACCATCTTCCTGGTACAGATCCCGGCGGGCTTTACCGGTGATGGAGACCAGCCGGTCACGCCCAATATTATAGGCATCAATCAGGTGGTCTGGGACCCGGCCTCGCTCACGCTGTTTGCCGAATCTGACCAGCACCTGGACCAGCGCTCCAGCTATCTGCTGGTTGTGACCACCGGCGTACATGACGCGGCAGGGAATTCCATTGCGGCGCCGAAAAGTTTTCTCGACCTGAACGCCGAGGACAGCTCCGATGCGCGACTGCGGACCTATCGCCAGGCGCTGCGCGCGCTCATCGATAACGGCACGCTGCACCGCATCGCTCCTGGATTGGATAAGAAGGACATTGCCGCAGCCAGCCTGTTTACCACCGAGAGCGCCACGGCGACTTTGGAGAGTATTCGCGAGCAGATCAAAGCCGCCGCGCCGCCCACCGTTAATTTCAATCTGGGTACCAACGGCGAGAAGACCGTATTTCCCGTGAGCTCAATCATCGGCATACTCTGGGGCCAGCAGACACTCACGGTGGGCCCTCTACATACCGTTCCTGTCCCTACTCCGGCCCTGCAGGTATTCCCCGGCTCGGTTGGCACATTGGCCTTCGGCAAGTTCACCGGGCAGCACTGGCAGAACGCCAATGTTTTCATCCCGCAGGTTCCGACCACACAGAGCGTTCCTTCGCAGGGATCGGAAGATATCTACTTCAATCTGTTCATTCCGTCCGGTACTCGCCCCACCAACGGCTGGCCGGTGGTGATCTTCGGCCATGGCTTTGGTGACAGCAAGCAAGGGGCCCCGTTCGCGGTGGCTTCCACGCTGGCGCACAACGGCATTGCCAGCATTGCGATCAATGTAGTTGGCCATGGTTTTGGCCCCAACAGCACGCTCACCGTGATTCAGGGAACTGGCGCAACGGTACTCCCGGAGGGAGGGCGCGGCTTTGATCAGGATGGCAACGGCCAGATTGCCAGCACAGAAGGCTCAACCACATTCGTGCTAAGCCCGCAGGGAACCATTGGTTCGCGCGATGCACTGCAGCAAACTACTGCTGATCTTATGCAGTTGGTGCGCGCGATCCAAGGCGGCATTGATGCTGATGGCGATGGCCTGCCCGACCTGGACGCCAACCGCATCTACTACGCCGGGCAATCCTTCGGCGGAATCTACGGCACCATCTTTATGGGCATTGAGAACGATATTCGCGCTGGAGTGCCCAACGTACCGGGCGGCCCGATTATCGACATTGTCCGCCTCAGCCCAACTTTCCAACTCATTCTCACGCAGGCGCTGGCAGTCCGCACGCCATCTTTGCTCAATACCGCCACGCCGCCTCTGTTCTTTAATGACAACAGCCCACTGCGTGATCTGCCACCGGTTACCAATAACGTGCCGGGTGCGATTGCTATTCAAACGCTCGAAGACACCAGCCGCTGGCTGGGACAGGCCGGCGATCCGGTGGCTTGGGCTCCGTTCATCCGCAAAGATCCAATACCCGGCGATTTGGCCAAGAGCGTGATCATTCAGTTTGCTCGCGGCGATGAGACCGTGCCCAATCCAACTGCCACGGCGCTTATCCGTTCCGGCGACCTGAAAGATCGCGCAACGTTCTTCCGCAACGATCTGGCATTTGCTCTGGGGGTTGGTTTTGGCAAAAACCCGCACACCTTCCTGACCAATATCGCTGGGACACCGCCAGTAGCTGCGGTTGCAATTGGCGCGCAAACACAGATTGGTGTTTTCCTGGCGAGTGACGGAGCGGTGACCATTGATCCAGATGGTCCCGGGCCGTTGTTTGAGGTGCCGATTGCAGGAGCGCTGCCGGAAGATCTGGGATTTATTCCGTAGTTTTTCTGAAACCCCGAGCGGAGCGAGGGGGCCCTATTACTGCCTGGGCCCCTTTTGGAAACAAATTTAACGCGTCGTTCTCATTTCTGATCATGTGTGCAGATAAGAGACAAGACGCGTTCTTTTTTTGCTGACCTACAATGCATAGCGACGATAGGGCCCCCTCCCCTTCGTAAAGAACACTCAGGGTCGGGTTTCAGGAAAAAACTACCATCCCATCCTCTCTCGCAAACTCGTAATATGTGCCAGATGATGGTCCCCATGCCACGAATACAGTCCGAGCAGCCAATCAAGATCGTGTGGCCCGGATTCCGGGTGAACAAACTTCTTTTGAAAGTCTTCTGGTTTGAGTGATCGCAACAGCACGGCCCAGCGCGCGTGCAGAGACTCAAGGAGATCAAGAGAAACATCGACCGGCGTAAGCTCGGAGTCTTTGAGTGCTGCCCATGCGGTTTCGTCGTAAGCCTTGATGGTGGGATTTTCTTCTGTCATCGCCCATTTAAAGCGGATATAGGCATTCAGATGGCTATCCGGCACATGGTGGACGACCTGACACACCGTCCAGCCGCCGTCGCGATACGGAGTATTCAGTTGGTTATCTTTCAGGCCGGCCACGGCTTGGCGCATTCGCTGGGGCAGGCCCGAAATGGCTTCAATGTGTCTGGCCCGAGTTGCTGGATTGGGTGCTGCATCAGGGGAAAAACGGCCTATAGGGTAACGGGGATCGTTCATCATTGGAACCTCGCACAATTATTCTTTGAACCTGGGTAACTGTTTAAAACTTGCTCTTTTAAGTAAATGACGATAAAACAAGGACTTAGCAGAGCGAAAAGGCTGTAAAAATTCCTTGACGTTTTTTGAATTGCCAGTTACCGTATAACGTCCTAACGGATCAGATGGGCTTGTCGGATCAGGTTTTTATTCTAGGTATCACCGCTTCAGAATAAAGCTGAAAAATTTGGCAACTCAGATACTACTTTGTGCGTCTAATATTCGCACAAGGGTCTCTGGTTACTCTCCAACGACATCAGATGTTTTTGCCTTGTAACAAGAGGCAATAAAGTGTGGCGTTTTACTGTGTCCAGACCGGCCAACTGGTAAAGATTTGAATTTATTTGTATTTAGCAGTAATCCAATTCATATAACCGAACTTATCTAAGGAGAAAAAAACGGTCATGCGCTCTGACTTGATTTATGACGCACTCGATACTGTGCGGAACCGCTATCTTTTGTGCCAATTGATTTCCAAGGCGACCCGGAAGTTCCACCGGCCGAATACCCGCGTCCAGGAGACGATGAATGAAGTCCTGGTGCGTGTGGGC
>DASTCT010000235.1:0-9429 GCA_035710845.1 Candidatus Angelobacter sp. | reverse complement strand
CCGGCAACAGGACGGCCTTCTCTTTTCAAGGGAGAATAGTTCCAACGGAGTCTCAGAAAAGACCATCAGAACTTTCTGGCAAAAATCTTATTGGGCTATGAAAGTCAGTGTCAAGGAATTTATCCAGAATAAATTCCTTTGCTTTCAATAACTTACTCAATTTATCAACATGCTTTGGCAGGTGACAAAAAATGTCATTTTTAGGCTTTGTTCAATGATAGATGTTTTGTTTTCAGTCGTTTACAGATTTACTTGAGGTCCAGGTGGATAAAATCCGAGGACTCTGGACGGTTGAAAACCTTGTTAGGGAAGAAGCGGCCGATCAGAAGCCTGATGCCGCCAAAGGCGAAGCCAAAAACCAGCGCAGCCAGCACAGCCATGATGCAAAGAAGGATTAGAGCAACAATAAATCCGGCGCGATTCTCCGCCGGTTTTATTTTTGTCGGCTGGTTCCAGGTGACATCAGCGTCATAGTTGACTGAAGCCAGCAGAGATTGCGCTTCATCGGCTGGAATGCTGCCATTCACCACCGCCACAAAGGGGCCGCTGCGTTTGAAGTAGTACGGGCCGCCAGAAAGAGAGCCGGAGGATGGCATGGCCGCGATCCTCTCCCGCGCGATTTGCGGCGTTGGATAGCCGATGATTGTCAACTCAGCCTCACCAGTCGAAGTGCGGTACTTCGCCATTACCAGTTCCGGCGATTTGCTGAAATCAAGCAACTGCTGCGGAATCGATACACCAAGACGGGACAACGCTTCAGGACCAACAACGTACCGGCTTGTATTTGGCACCTTGGATTGTGCCGGAAGATTGTTCAGCAGCGTCGGCAAGGTGGCAAGATTGCCTTTTGGACGCGGCAGAGCATCTGCCATCGAACGCAAGTCAGCGCCGGACATGGCAGTTACGTCCTGCAGCGTGGCATCCACCAGAATGTTGCCTTTGTAAAACAGGATGCGCGTGTTGTTGGAAGCCCCGGCATCGCCGATGGTCTCAGCGCGCATCTGCGGCTGGTCATAATACGTAAAAGCGCCGAAAGCGCCGCTGGCATCGGCAAAGCGAACGGCCTTTATCTGCATCTTCCGGCCGTTTCGCCCATAAGTTGCCGTTTCTGAATCGGCAAAGCCATATTCTTTTAAAACAGAGAAGTCGGCCGGATCAACCGCGGCAGGATCAGAGCCAGTCTTAATGCTTTTGGCGTCAATCTGCCAGCCGCTGAAGCTGCGAGGCAGAAGAGAGGCTGGGGCTTTGGTCTGGGTAAAAGCGGCTGCAGTCAGCAAGGCGAGGGAGAGAACACACCTGAGCAGGAAGCCAAAACGGACAAAAGACATCACTCTAATTAGACACCGTGAACCCACGGGGAGATTCTAAACGCTTGGCAGACCCGGGCAACAGTAATTCAGCAATTTCGGGTTCTTTGACCTTAGCTCAAACATCGGTTGGGGTTTCGGCAGGCACAATCATGTGCTCGATTATCTGATCGCCTTCTTTCATGAATTCTGTGAGTGGCCGACGAAGCGGCTCCAGTGTTCCATCGGGCCAGTAAACCGCGCCGCCACCGGCGGGAATGCCAATCCCTCGAACTTCCGATTGAGAGAGGTTTACCAGAGCACGCAGGTCCCACCATTCATTTTTCTCGTCATGTGCGCCCACGTAAAAGGGGGCAAAACGAAACATATCGATCTGCTTGGGCTGTGGAGCATCAGACAATGTCCCCAAGCTCAGTTGGACCGCGCCAGCAGAAATGCCAATCAGGGTGCAGCCGTCATATCGTTTCTTAGGGATCAAGTCCCTCAAGCCATTGCTCTCAAAAACGCGCCAGCCAAGCTCGACATTCCCTCCGGCCAGCAGAAGCAACTCCGCCTTATCAAGGAAGGCTTTGTCTTCGTCCTTAAGCTGCGCCGGAATCATGCGGCAATCGGTCAGGCCCATGCTTTCCATGGCAGCGACAAAGAGATCATAGAATTCCGGCTGGTCCTGGTTAGAAGCACCAATGTAAGCCGCCTTCGCGCTGGAGGAAAGCTCCTGGCGAATTCTTTCCGGCAATCCGCCCTCGCCCTTCCAGAAGAGCAACTGGCTATCGGCAAGGAGATAAAGAGGTTTGATCAATGGCCTTCTCCGGGATTTTCCTCAGCACAGAGTATCTGAAAGAATATGAATAGTTAAGATCATCTAAAGGAACGCGATGAAAATGTCCGGGCAATCGGGAAGTCCCGCTGACGATCCGCTCGGTGGTCGACAACCAACCAGTCACGAACGCATGGCAGGACAGCCTTGGGATGCTTCGTACCACAACGGCCCTGCGCCCTGGGATATTGGACGGCCACAGCCAGCGGTTCTGCGTTTGGCATCCGAGAGCAGGTTCACCGGAGCGGTGCTCGATGCGGGCTGCGGGACTGGCGAGAACGCCCTCCACCTCGCCTCACTGGGATTACAGGTTCTGGGTGTTGACGTAGCTGAAACGGCACTGGCAATCGCCCGAGAAAAGGCCCGCAATCGTGGGATCGAGATTGAGTTCGCTGCGGCTGACGCGTTCGAGTTGCAGCGTTTGGGGCGCAAGTTTCAAACAGTGCTGGACTGCGGACTGTTCCACACCTTCAATGGCGACGAGCGAACGCGATACGCAGCAAGTCTGGCATCGGTCACTGAGCACAATGCAACGCTCCATGTGTTGTGCTTCAGTAATGATGATCCTGATACTGGCCCGCACCCAATCAGTCAGGAAGAGCTGAGAGCGGCGTTCAACCGCAGCAATGGGTGGCATGTCGCCGCCATCGAACCAGACCGGCTTCAAACCACATTCCACGACCATGGCGCACCGGCTTGGTGCGCGACAATCAAGAGGCTCTAGTTGTGGCATAGCCGGATATTGACTTTCGCCATAACTACGAAACGTGCCACCGGATCAGCCCAGCAATGACGTGAAGCTCACCAACAGGTGACACAGCCTTGCGTAACACTCAGGATCAGCGGCAATTTTGTTAAACTAAGCAGAATGGCATTCATACAGCGCAGGAAGAGCGTTACGGCAAAGATCGGCAATGTTCGCGTGGGCAGTGATGCGCCGGTTGTGGTGCAATCCATGACCAACACTGATACGGCTGATGTTGCTGCCACCGTTCAGCAGGTGGCGCAACTGGCGCGAGCCGGCTCTGAACTGGTCCGAGTGACGGTAAATAACGACGCTGCCGCAAAAGCCGTACCTGCGATTGTGGAAGGGCTGGAAAAGCAAAACATCCGCGTGCCGATCATCGGCGACTTCCACTACAACGGCCATCTGCTGCTGACTAAATATCCTGATTGCGCGCAGGCGCTGGCCAAATATCGAATCAATCCCGGCAATGTGAGCGTGGGCCGCAAGAATGATGACAACTTCCGCGCCATGATTGAAGTGGCCGTCAAGAACGACAAGCCGGTGCGCATCGGCGTGAACTGGGGATCGCTGGACCAGCAACTGCTCACCCGCATGATGGACGAAAACTCGCGCAGCGCCGACCCCAAAGACGCCCGCGAGGTCACCATGGACGCCATGGTGGAAAGCGCGTTGCGCTCAGCCCAACTAGCGGAAGAATTTGGCCTGCCGCATAACTACATCATCTTGAGTGCCAAGGTAAGCGGCGTGCAGGACTTGATTGACGTTTACCGCAGCCTGGCCTCCAAATGCGATTACCCGCTCCATCTTGGCCTTACTGAAGCCGGCATGGGAGCCAAGGGGATTGTCGGCAGCACGGCAGGGCTGTCTGTCCTGCTGCAGGAAGGCATTGGCGATACTATTCGTGTTTCGCTCACGCCCGCGCCCAATGGCAATCGCGCAGAAGAAGTTTTTGTCGGCCAGCAGATATTGCAATCGCTGGGCATTCGCAGCTTCACGCCGCAGGTCACGGCTTGTCCCGGCTGCGGGCGAACCACCAGCACTTTCTTCCAGGAAATGGCAGAGCAGATACAGTCTTACCTTCGCACCAACATGCCGGTGTGGAAAGGCAAGTACCCTGGGATAGAAGAGCTGAAAGTCGCCGTGATGGGTTGCGTAGTAAACGGGCCGGGTGAATCCAAACACGCCAATATCGGCATTTCACTGCCGGGAACTTTTGAAGAGCCGAAAGCGCCGGTGTTTGTGGATGGACGGCTGATGACTACGTTAAAAGGCGACCGTATTGTCGCCGAATTTATTGACATCCTGAACGAGTACGTGGATACGCGCTACAGCTCAGGATCAAGGCAGACTGCTGAAGACGTTACCGCCAGCGTTTAATCGGCCAAAACGGTTTGAAGCGCTGCTTCTATGCGATTTACGCCCAGCGAAAACACTCGTTTCATCCCGCCAGTAATCTGTAGCCGATAGCAAGCCACGCACCGAAACCAGCCACTACCATTGCAATTCTTACCATCGCGTTGTCTACAACGTTATTCCACTTGGCACTCATGATTACCTCCCGATGATTTCTTTCCATCTGCTCGCGTTTGACGTGATTTTGAGCTTCTGGTTAGTAATACGTTGCCCGCAGAAATAGGTTCCCTTGTAAAAAATTTTTTACAGTTGATTGTTTTAAATTTTTGATAACTTTTGACCGCGTTAGGGCGTCTTATAAGTATTCATTCTTTTCTCTCTCACCCTGATGGGAGCAAACGGAATGCAGGAACGGCGGAAACAACAAAGCGTCTTTTTTTCGTGATGAAATGAGCCGCAGAGTAAAGTATGTCGGCCCTGCAGTTCGCTGGCTCCCCCAGGGTGATAAAATCCAGCTCTCTCCAGCAGTTTCCCTTCGTCACAGTCCTTCATCCAAACTCTGAGAGCGTTGATTTTGCGCATCGGAGTGCAGGATGCAGCTTCATCGAGTTGAACAGCAGGGCAAGCATGTTGAGGCGGTAAAGGAACGGCTCTCTCCATGGAAACTCGGGGGTTTGACTCCCTGGCGTCTGCTGAAGCGCGTCTACAACGAATTTAGTGAAGATGAGGTGTTCACCCGCTCAGCCGCTCTGGCCTTTTACTTTGTGTCCGCCTTGGTTCCCATGATTTTCTTCCTTATGGCGATCCTCGGCCTGCTGGCCCAGGGACACAATCTGCAATCCGGGTTGCTGGGCTATGCCGCACGCTTCATGCCTCCTGACGCCTACACGCTCCTGCAGAAGACGCTCAAGGAGATCACCAACAACAGCACCGGCCTCAAGCTGGCGATCGGCCTGGTGCTGGCGCTGTGGTCGGGCTCGGGGGGAGTTAGTTCCATCATGGACGCGCTGAACCGCTGCTATCACGTCACCGATTCGCGTCCTCTGTGGAAGCAAAGGCTGATCGCCCTCGTGCTGACTGTAGCGTTGTCCGCGCTGACCGTAACCGCGCTGATCATCATTCTCTACGGCGGCGATATCGCCCAGTTCGTTGGCAACCACACCGGCCTGAGCGCTCCTGTCGTGATGGCCTGGCGCATCGTGCAATGGCCTGTAGCGCTCTTTTTCGTGGTCATGGCTTTTGCCCTCCTCTATTTCTGGGGCCCGGACACCGAGCAGGACTGGCAATGGATCACGCCGGGATCGCTGGTCGGTGTGCTGCTGTGGATCGGAGCCTCGGTGCTCTTCCGCGTCTACCTGCATTACTTCAACAGCTACAGCAAGTCGTACGGCTCTCTGGGCGCGGTAATCATCCTGCTCTACTGGCTCTTCATTTCAGGATTAGCGCTGCTCGCCGGCGGCGAGATCAATTCTGAAATTGAACATGCAGCCGCCGAACGCGGCCATCCTGAAGCCAAAGCTCCGGGAGAAAAAGCCGCATAGTTTCTGGAATCCTGAGCGCAGCGAGAGAACCTACTCGATTGATTGTTAGCTGAAAATTTAAGCTCTAGTGTTCTTCACCCGCCCAAAACGCGGGGTCGGGATTTCAGAAATCTTAAACAGGTTGCCTCTCTACCGCCGGCTGGCTAACCGCCGGAGTCGCCGAAAGCGGCAGCTCGATTGTGATCAGCAATCCATCATGCGCATTCGCTGCGCGAATAGATCCGCCATGCAGCTTCACCGTCCGCTCAGCGATAGATAATCCCAATCCAACGCCGCCGCTTGATCGTTCCCGCGCTTCGCTGACGCGATAAAACGGTTCAAAAATGTGGCTTAACTCTGCTTCCGGCACGCCCGGGCCATGATCTCTGACAGTAACCAACGCCATCTCCAGCTTGGACGCAAGTGACACTTCTACTGCAGTGCCTTGTGCGGTGTAACGAATCGCATTGCGGATCACGTTTTCAATTCCGCTACGCAACAGCTCCAAAGAGCCGCGCATACGACAGGCATCAAGCTGCAGAATCTTCACTTCTTTGTTCAGCGGATGGGCCTCATAGCTGGCATCGTCAACCACCTGCTGCACCACCTCATCCAGCGATACCATTTCTGGCGGCACGCGTTCAGCGCCGCTCTCCAGCCGCGTAAGGGCCAGCAACTGTCCCACCAGCTTGTTCACCCGCTCAGATTCCAGCTCAATCCGGTCCAGCGCAGCCATGCCTTTATTATTGGTATTGTTGCGGGCCAGTTCCAGCGCCACCGTGAGACGCGCCAGAGGAGAGCGCAGCTCATGTGAAATATCAGCTAGCAGGCGCTTCTGTGAAGAGATGAGCGCGGCAATGCGCTCCGCCATGTGATCAAATTCGCGCCCCAGGTCAGCCAACTCATCGCGACGATTGCCCAGTTTTGGCGTCACGCGCACATCCAGGTTGCCTTCAGCAAATGACTGCACTACCGTAATCAGCTTCTGTACCGGCGAAGTCAGGTACAACGCCAGCAGATACGAGATCACTCCCGCAGCAAGAATGCTAAGCACGATCCCCAGCCGCGGCAAGCCGCGCGGCACGTAAGGCTGGCGCAGGCGGCTCACAAAAATATAAGTCTTCCCGCTGGGAGCAACCACCGGACGCCCCCAGGTCAGCCTGCCCAAAGCTGTAATATGTGAGACGTGCTGTTGCGTCTGCTGGATCTCTGCCGCCGCGCTCGCTACCTGTGGTGAAAACCCTGTTGTCAGCGGCTTGCCGTTTCCATCAAACAGCGCGATTTCCGTTCCTGCTTCCTGCAGTGAACGCTGAAGGTACTGTTCAAACGATTGCGGTCCTTCGCTGTCATAAACCTGGACAGCGGATTCAGCGTAGATATTGAGCGCTTCTCCCAGCGCGCCGCGCCTGCGTTCAGGATTTGGATCATTGGCAAAAGAGAGCCAGAGCATTACGTTCAATGCTCCGATCATGGCTGCCGCAGCCAGCCAGAAACACAAAAAGATCTTCCAAAAAAGGGTGCGATACCTCACGGCTGCTCTCCGGGGAGCAGGTAAACATAGCCGCTGCCGCGTATGGCCTTGATTCTCTCCTGGTCGCCCTCGTAAGGCCCAAGCTTGCGCCGCAGGTTGCTTACATGCACGTCAATGCTGCGGTCCATGGGTGACATAGGGCGGCCCAGCGCGGCTTGCGTCAGGTCTTCACGCGTGATGATCTTTCCCGGACTGCGCAGAAAGGTGTAGAGCAGATCGAACTCGGCGCCGGTAAGGCTCACTGGCTTGCCCGCACAGGTCACGCTGCGCGATTCCGGATGCAGTTCCACGCCGGCCAGATGAATCGGCTGGGCAGCGCCCGCGCTGGCAGTGCCTGAAGTCCTGCGCAGTATCGCGCGCAAACGGGCCACCAGTTCGCGAGGATTGAAAGGCTTGGCCAGATAATCGTCGGCCCCAAGCTCCAGCCCCAGGATGCGATCAAGCTCGCTGCCGCGTGCCGTAAGCATCAGCACCGGCACAGAGCTTTTCTGGCGTAGCTGTTTCAGCACGTCCAGCCCGCTCATGCCCGGCAGCATCACGTCCAGGACTACGGCCGCGTAGTGATTGCCCAGGGCTTTCTCCAAGCCGCTGGGGCCGTCATGCGCCGCTTCCAGTTCAAACTGCTCGCTCTGGAGATACTCTTCCAGCAGCTTGCTTAACTCGGTGTCGTCGTCAATCAGCAGCACAGAAACCATATCGTTCACCATAAACCCAGCATACAAATGTATCGGGTTAAGAAATGTCAAGCCTGTTACCCAGCGAATTAACAACTCCTAACTTAAAACGCCCGGCAGTTGGGTTAACACTATTGGCAGTTAAATTTTCGCCTCGTGTACACAAACTTTCAACACTGGGACCCGAAGAGCTGCCGCTCAGGATTTTAAAAGGAGTTAGTAAATGCACAAGAAGTTTTTCATCGTTACAGCAATTTTACTGGCCGTGGCAGCCGGCCTTACAGCATCCGTCTCTGCCCAGGGACAGGGACGCGGCTTCGGTCACAAGCATGGTTGGATGCTTCAACGCATGACCAAAGCCCTGAACCTGACTGATGCGCAGCAAACCCAAATCAAGAGCATCATGGCCGATTCACGTACCCGGACCAAGCCGCTGATGCAACAGCTCCGGCAAAACCGCCAGGCTGAGAACGCAAATATAAATACAAACGTGACTGGCGTATTTGATGAGGTCAAGGCGCGCACTTTCGCCAACCAGCAGGCGCAGATCATGAGCAACCTAATCGTCGAAAGAGAACGCACCAAATCACAAATTTATTCCGTGCTCACTCCTGACCAGCGTCAGAAGGCCCTGCAACTCATGCAGCAGCACGAGCAGCGCCGGCAGGAGCGCATGCAAAAAAAGTCAGACCAGCAACAGCAAACGCAGGATAAGTGATGTGATCTCCTTTCTCCTCCTCTCCAGAGGTGAGGCGGCAGCAATGCCGCCTCTTTTTTTGCAATCCTTCTCGATCCGTGTCATCCCTGTTGATCCGTGGTAAGGTTTTGGTTTTCGATCCCCTGTGATTACGCGCGATCACGGCGATGTCGGCGATCTCAAATCTACCTTTTCCAATCAGTGTCGCCAGTGTTGATCAGTGGTGATGTTTTGCTCTCACAATCTCAGCGATCGGCGTTGTCTAATCCGTGTTATCCGTGTCATCTGTGGTAAGGGTTTGGTTCCCCGATCCCGGCGATTCCACGTCCCTCTGCCTATCGTTTGGGCGCCAAATTGAAATTTGAGTAAAATGCATGTTTTTTCAATCCAATTTCGGCGGAGGTTGGAAATCTAAGTTCTTGTTTTTCAATTACCAACTTACCAAATTACCCATTTGCCAAATGCCCCCTACCCCTCCCCCAGTGTTCACCCAATTTCACCCAACCTCACCCAATGTCACCCAAGAATCAGCAGCAGGTCACAGCTCCCAAAACTCAAAAACCCGGCCTCAAACCAGGTTTCAAATTCATTATATGGGCACAGGCACTCCTGCCTGTGCTTATGGACCGCAGCCGCATCGGCTAATGTCACTTACTTAACAACAGATTGCTGATAAATAGAGTTGCAAGTCGAACGTTGTGGTTCATTCTGGAGTGCTCTGGAATTGTCTGCGCAGTTACTGCACATGGTCATGGCGGATGAGCATTCTTTATTGCAGTTGT
>DASTCT010000234.1:0-33502 GCA_035710845.1 Candidatus Angelobacter sp. | reverse complement strand
CCACGCGCTGGATGGACGCAACCATCTGGTCAATGGAAGCGGAAGTTTCGCTTACGTTAGAAGCCTGCATCTGCGTGCTCTTCACCATGTTCTGCACGTTGATGCTCATCTCATGCATGGTGCTTGTAACTTCATCAATGGCAGACGCTGCCTGCACGCTAATCTTGGCTGATTCATCCGAAGCCGAAGCAACTTGATTTGAGCCGCTGGCCACCTGGGCTGCGCTGTCACGCACGTTCTTTACCAGGCTGCGCAGGCCCAGTGTCATCTCGCGGAAGGCTTTGCCCAGCGTGTCGCGTCCGGAGCGCGGATTGATTTCTACTGAAAGATCGCCGCCGGCAACCGATTCTGAAATCCCTGCCATCTCGCGCAGGTACTGCACCATGTTGTTAAACGTTCGCGCCAGTTGCGCGACCTCATCTTCACCACTGATCTCGACTTTTTGTTCTAGATCTCCGGCATTGCCAATCTGCCCAGCCACGGTGATGAGTTGCGAGAGAGGCACGGTGATTGATTTGGCTACACGCCAGGAAATCGTGGCAGAAAGGATAATCACCAGCACCATCCCACCCAGAGTCACAACTGTGATGATCATGACAGCCTGGTTATCAGATGCTGCGGCCCTTTGATTGGCCTGTTTGATGATTCCATCAAGCTGTACCAGCGGCAATTCCGCACGTTGCTTTTGCTCCGGTGTCGGCGTGGCCTGCAGGTATGCGATCTGTAGTTCAGCCACTGTGGCGCTGCCGGTATCCACCTGCCGGCGTTTTTCCATGAGCGGATCGGCAAAGTTCCTCGCCCACTCTCTTTCCGATCCCGCCAGTTGGTCCAGCAACTGCTGAACGTTGTTGCCGTCAACCCCCAGCAAATTGGCCGTTTCCTTGATCTGGCTGATCAAGCCATCCAGCTCGCTCTGGCCGCGAGCGAGCGCATCAGCTTCACGCCGGTCGCCATTGAGAAGAAAGTTCCGCAGATACAGCTGGTTCTCACTCCGTTTCTTGTCCAGCTGCGACAGGTTCTCAACCATTGTGATGGAGTCTTTGTAGAGTGCCCTGGTGCTTTGCTCGTGCCGTACCGCAATCCAGTTCACAACAAACGAGAACACCACGGTCACCATGATCAGGCCAAAACCCAGATAGAGTTTGCCGTCGATACTTTTGTTCATTTGCATGTTTTCAGAACCTCTACGCGCCGCCTTGCTTGTAAGCGCAGCTCGTGTTCTTTTTTAAATCCCTGGCTTCCGGCCAAACCGGTGCCGAATTTCAAGCCCATCTTCCAAGTCGCTCAAAGTTGATCTTCCGCAGGGCACAGTTCACCCCTGCGAAGAAATGCGGATAACTAAAAGCACGGTCAGGGCCATGGACGGCGAGGGCTAGCACCTTCGACATGTGAGGGGAACGGATATCCAGCAGATTCAACAGCTTATATCCACCATAGTGTAGGGAGAAGTGCCGCCAGGGGCTGTCTTCCACTGAAATAACGTCTCATCAGCCCTGGAATTTCCCGGGTCTATCTCACAATGAGACATGCCGAACGGACCAAGGGGTGTGTTGGCCTTGTGATTCTGGCAGGGTAGTTACTTATTGACTCAAAATGAGATTCCAGAGTACCTTCAGGCTGCCTCTACCCATGAATGCCTGAGACGGTATTGAAAACAAAAAGAAAACCCGCGCAGCTTCGCTCCAGGATCCAGGCGCGTTCATCCGCTTGTACTGAAAGGGTGTTAGAGGCTTGCCTTCATCTCGCATCGCTGGGTACTGGAGCGCCGGGTCTGCGCGAAGAGATTGTCAATGCTGCCGGTAGAACTTTTCATGCTTCCGTTGCTGGAATGTTCCTGCGCGAAGATGACGGCTTTCGCTCTGTGGCAATTGCTGCACCGACAGAAGATGCCAAGGAAAATCAGGCGCTTTTGTCTCACGCCCGCTCTTTTGCCACGCAAGCCATTGAGCAAAAGAGACTTCTAAGCTTCCGTTTTTCATGCAAATCTCCAGATGGCGAAACCATTTATCACGGTCTGGCCCATCCGCTGGTTACAGCGCAAAGTACGGCTGTGCTGCTGGTAGTAAGGAGCGGTCCTTTTTCTTCTGAAGAGGTCGAGGCCTTTGATGCGTTGGGCAGCTTTGCCCGGCTAGCCACGGAGAACTCTGAACTCACCGGCTTCTCTTCCGCGCAAAAGCTAGAGCTTGACCAACTACTGGAAATCTCCGCCGAACTTGGCAGCACTTCTCGTCTTGAGACATTTCTTCCCAAATTTGTGGTTCGTGCGGCTGACTTTCTCGGCTTTTACCGCGCCTTCGTTGCTTTAGTGGATGGTGGCGAGTGCCGCCTTCGCTGGGGCGCCAACAAAAGTGTTCCCAGCAAGCTTGAGATTGATGTCTCAACCGTGGGAGCGCGGGTGCTGGAAACTGGCAATCCTTGCATTTGCGAAGACACGAACCAGCTTGCCGCCAATGAAAAAGCGGAACTGCTGCGCTGGGAGTCAGGGCTTAAGCAATACCTGGGTATTCCTCTCATCACGGGCGATGGCCGCCCGCTCGGTGTGCTTGGCCTGCTGGACAAGAAAAATAAATCCCGCATTGCGCCGGACGACGTTCGTCGCGCTCGCGTTTTGGGCGCTGAGCTGATCGTCGCTCTCGAAGCCGCGCACAACCTGCAACTTTCTGATCAACACCGCAAGCGTACTGAAGATCTCATGGAGATGGCGCTCGATCTTGGCTCCGCGCTGCGCCTGCCTGATTTCGTCAAGAACTTTACGGAGCGTGTTGCAGAGATGATCGGCGCAAACGCCGCGGTTCTGGCGCTAGCCCAGGGCAACAAGGTGGAAAGCGTCGGCTTTTTCGGCTCCAAGCCGGAGCGTGAGCTGCAGCGCAAGCTCAACGCAGCATTTTCTGAATATGCTGAGCGCCATCCTGATCTCAAGATCACCGGCAGCGGTGTGGATGCATTAGGCGACGAACTGGCCTCCGCCTGCGGCTGGCAGAATCTCACGCTGGTTCGCCTGGAAGGAACAGAAGGCGATCTGCTGGGCATCCTTGCCCTTGCGGACATTACGCGCGAATTGATGCCCAATGATTTGAACTTGCTGCAGGCACTGATCGTTCATGCCTCTGTTGCGCTGGAAAATTCGCGGCTCTTTACCAGGATCACTCAATCCAGCCGCCAGTGGGCAGAGATTTTTGATTCCATCTCTGACTTCATCGTGGTGCACGATGAGCAGTTCCAAGTCCTGCGCGTGAACCGCTCTCTGGCTGAGTTCATCGGTGTGCGCCCAGCGGAGTTGATCGGCCTCAGCATGAGGGCTTTGGTCTCCATTACTTCTGATTCGCCGCAGCCTTGCCCCTTCTGCCACGACGAAAATGAGTCTGACGAATACCTGCATCCTGTGTTGGAGCGCACGTATCTGGTTTCCAGTTCGCGCATTCATGGCGCGCTGGATGAAGGTTTGCAGACTGTGCACGTACTTAAGGACATTACCGACCGCCGCGAGGCCGAACAGCGCTATCGCGAGCTTTTTGACAACGTGCAGGAAGGCGTCTTCTTCGCCTCACCCGAAGGCCATTTCATTGAAGTGAATGACGCGCTGGTTCGCATGTTGGGCTACCAGACACGCGAAGAAGTCTTAAAGCTCGACCTGCAAACTCAGGTCTATGTCTCCTCCGAGCAGCGCGATGAGATCACTCGCCAGCTCCACAGCAATGGCGCTGTGCGCAACTTTGAGGTCACGCTTTGCCGCCGCGACGGCACCATGATCCACGCGCTGGAGAATGCTTTCGTGGTGAAAGACGCTCAGGGAAAGATCCTGCAATATCGCGGCGTCTTCCTTGACATTACTGAGGTCAAGAATTTTCAGGCGCAGTTGCAGCGCGAGCGCGACTTTACCAGCAAGATTCTCAACAATACGCAGACCATGATCATGGTGGCAGACACCGCCGGTTTAATCAGCTACGCCAATCAGCGATCCTATGACGCAGGGGGCTTTGAGCAGAATGAACTGGTTGGTCACCGCCTTGATCGCATCATCTCGCCTTCGCACAAAAAAGTCTTTTCAGAGGCCTTTGACGCCAGCCTGCACGGCCTGCAGTCAGACAATCTTGAGCTGATGATCGCTCGTGGCAATGGTTCGCAAGGCAAATTCTCCGTCAATCTCAGCCCCATGCGTGATGACCGCGGAGAAGTCTCAAGCGTCGTGGTACTGATGACGGATATCACTGACACCTCAATGATCCAGGCCAAGCTCATGCACACGGAGAAAATGGCGGCTGTTGGCCAGCTTGTTTCGGGCGTGGCGCACGAAGTCAATAATCCGCTTACGGCGATCATGGGCTTCTCCGATCTGCTGATGGAAAATCCTGAAGTCCCCGGCAGCGCGCGCAAAGACTTGCAGGTAATTCTGGAAGAGGCGCAGCGCACAAAAGAGATCGTGCAGAACCTGCTGAGCTTTGCCCGGCAACGTCCGCCGCAGCGCCAGGCTGTGCAGATCAATGCCATCCTGCGCAAGACCATTGCGCTCCGCGCTTATGACTTTGCCAATCACGGCGTCCAGATCATAGAAAAATTCGATGAGAGCCTGCCTGAGCTGGTCGGTGACTCGCACCAATTGCAGCAGGTCTTTCTCAACATTCTGAACAACGCTTATGACGCGGTCCACGCTGCGGGTCGTCCGGGCTTGATTGAGATTGAAACCGTGCACGATAACGGCTGGGTGGAGGTTCTTTTCCGCGATAATGGCGAAGGCATTCAGCATCCGGAGAGGATTTTCGATCCATTTTTCACCACGAAAGAAGTTGGCCAGGGGACAGGCCTTGGATTGAGCATCTGTTATGGCATTGTGCGCGAGCATGAAGGCGAGATTCTGTGCGCCAACAACCAGGAAACGCAGGGCGCGACCTTCAGCGTGCGCTTGCCCATCCGCACCCGGGCTGATCTGAAGCTGGTGGTTGCTGCTGCAGGAGTAAAACAATGACGGCCGGCACAGCCGCAGCCAAAGCATTGCCGCTTCTGCTTATTGAGGATGAGCGCTCAGTGCTGGATTTTATTCGCATGGCCTTGGAGCGCAATGGATACGCATGCCACGCAGCCAATTCCGCTGCGGAAGGCATTCGCGCTTTGGAGGTCGGACACTTTAGCGGAATTATCTCTGACATGCGCACTCCTGGCGGCGCAAGCGGGGCAGACGTTCATGCCTGGATCGTTGCTCATCGCCCTGAATTGAAGGAGCGCATGTTGTTCATCACCGGTGATACCGTAAATGAAGAAACCATGAAGGCGTTACAGAACACCGGCGTGCCGTACATTGAGAAGCCATTCCGCGTGCAGGACCTCATCAATATTGTAGGAAGGATTTTTGGCCGGCCCAACTAATCGCTGATTTTGGATTCTATGACTGATAACGCCAGAGTACGGTTCTTGATCGTTGACGATCACCCCAGCGTGCGCAAGCTGTGCATGACCGTTGGCGCTTCGGTGGGCTTTGACTGCATGGAAGCCGAGAGCGCAGAGGCCGCGCTGACTCAGTTGGAGAGCGACTCGCCTGACATCATTTTGGCCGACCTGATGATGCCCAACATGTCTGGCCTGGAATTTCTGCCACGCGTAAAGCAGCTTTTGCCCCACGCTGAGATTGCAATCATGACCGGCCATGGCTCTATTGAAACTGCCGTGCAGGCCATGAAGCTGGGCGCCTATGACTACATTACCAAGCCCTTCCGCATTGAAGAGCTAAAGCTTTTGTTGCAGCGCATGGCGGAAAAAATAAAGCTCGTAGCAGAAAACCAGTTTCTGCGTGACCGCGTGAGCACGGAAATGGAGTTGAACGGCATTGTCGGCTCCTCCAGCAAAATCCAGGACGTGCTGCGCATGGTGGCGCGCCTGAAGGATACGCGCACCCCGGTGCTGATCACCGGTGAGAGCGGTACAGGCAAAGAGCTGGTGGCGCGGGCCATTCATTATCGCGGGCTGCTCTCCAAGCGGCCATTTGTCGCAGTCGATTGCGGATCGCTGGTGCCTACTCTGATTGAAAGCGAGCTTTTCGGCTATGAGAAAGGTGCGTTCACTGGCGCTCTGCGTTCCAAAGAAGGCCTGTTTCAATCTGCTAATGGCGGCACTATCTTTCTTGATGAGATTGGCGAGCTTTCGCAGGAATTGCAGGCCAAGCTCTTACGCGTACTGCAGGAAAAAGAAGTCCGCCCGGTAGGCAGCAATCAGAAAATCAAAGTCGATGTGCGCGTAATTGCGGCTACCAATCGCGATCTGGAAGCTGCGCAAAAAGAGGGCAAATTCCGTAAGGACCTCTACTTCCGCCTGAACGTGGTGACCGTGCATCTGCCACCACTGCGGGAAAGACGCTCTGATGTCACTGCTCTGGTGCATTACTTCCTGGACCGCTTTGCGCCGGGAAAGACGCTGGGAATTTCATCAGAAGCCATGCGGTGCATGTTGCAATATGACTGGCCAGGCAACGTGCGTGAGCTGGAAAATTGCATTGAGCGCGCGGTCGCCCTGGGCAGCCAGGATGTGCTGGAGCTGGCTGATCTTCCTCCGGCAATACGCGCGCAGCAGGAACCTGCAGCGATAGTTGAGCCATTTATTGGACAGACTGGACAAGTTGGGCAGGCAGTCGGCAACGCGGACCTGGAAGAGCTGGAGCGCGATACCATCCAGCGAGTTTTTGAGCAGGTGCAAGGAGATAAAGCCCGCGCCAGAAAGATGCTGGGCATCAGCCGGGCAACGCTGTATCGGAAGCTTAAGCGTTACAACATCGGCTTTAGCAAGCGGGCGTCGGCAGCCTCATGAGACAAACAAATTGAGACATTGTTCCATCCTGAGACACATCTGTGACCTGCCGCGGATGGTGAAGGAAATTGCAGCTTCTGAATCAATGGGTTAGTTTTCTGAGGTTTTGGCCGGACTATTGCACTAAGTAATTCAGCTAAGTTTCTTGGCGCCTGGCTAAAGCTGTGTCCAAGATGACGAATTGGGGGATTTAAGCCGCGCGGTATCACGCAGGAGCAGAAAGGTGCTGAGGGAGCTGTGCTCTCAAGCGCTGACTAAAAAGAATGACCACAACAGCTATGCCAAACGTGGGTGAAGCAACAGAATTCTGGCGCGTTGCGCGCCGGCTGTACACCGTTTATGCCGAACTGGATCGCACGTTCGAACTCGGCATGCCTTCGTGTCCTGAATTGGAAGGTACAGCTGACCGGCCGGAGCCGGAAGCCATGGAGCGCGTGCTCCAATGGTTTGAGCAAATTGATCATCATGTGCAAGTCTGGCAACTGCGCCAGCTCCTGCAGAGCACCAGCCTGCAGAATGAAGAGAACCTGCGTTACCTGATTGCCCGCCACTTGGAGAAAAAACAGAAGAGTGAGGCTGACAAAGACAAGATCGATTTTCTTCTGGTGCAATACTTCGCCCACTGCGCGCCGCACGGCCTGAATGAGACGGCGCTGGAAGAAGTGGCGCGCGTTCTGCAACCGGCCATTGGCAAAACCGCGCAATCTTTTCCAGACTGGGCGTCCAGCCTGGATGAGAAGCTCAAGAAACTGAATGAATCCAATAGCCTTGAAGACCTGCAAAATTCCGGCGCGCTGCAGGAAGTGCGCGAGCTCAAGCTGGCCGTAGGCGACGATTATTTCCAGCCGGGATTTCTGGTTGCTTTTACTCGTTTCAACTTTCTGGCTCGGCGCGCCTTCTTCAAGGCCATGCATCTTGATCTGCATGCCATTCGCTCCGCCGTAAACCAGTTGGAGCAACTGGGCATTACCACCGTGGATTGCCGTGATGCCGGGCTGACCGAAAGTGAATCACTGGAGCAGGTACGCCACGTGGTACACCAGTGGAAAACGCCGTTCCGCGCGCCATATTCCGGCGGATCGTCATTTTTGCAATTGATCCTTCTCCGCCATGCGCTCGAATATACGCTCTCAAATGCGGGCAAACAGGCAGAAGAAATGGCCGTACAACCTGCCGAAGCAGTATCGCCGGTTCCCCAGGCAGTGCCGGTAGATCTGCCTCAAGCTCCTCAGCCACAAGAAGAGGCACTAACTGCGATTCCGGTTGTGCCTGCTGAGGCAGAGCCGCCAATCATCGCGGTAAAACCAGTAGAAGCAGCAGAAACAAACGTCCCAGATCTTATCTCCCGTCCAGCGCACCCGCAGGAGCCTGGAGCACAGCCCACGGCAGAAGAGCAGGCGGAAGAAAAAGACTATCTGATGCGCTGCGTTGCCGATATCGCGGAGCAATTAAAAGCTGTGCCGACGAAAAATTCTCCGTCTGTCTCGGCCATTGTTCTTGGCGGCTGCAAGCTGCTGATCGCTACCTGGGAAGCGCAGGCTTTCGCGCAGGATAGTGCAATGGCATTGGCATTGCAGCGGACTGTAGCAGCGCGCACCATCTTGCACGTCTGCATGGATCGCCACAAGAAAAACGAACCTACAGACCTTGCTGCGGCCCTCGACATTGCGCGCGGGCAGGTCACTGAAATGTCTGAGTACGTGGAAAAGGCCAAAGAGGCCAAGAATATTGATGCAGCGGTAAACCTGGCAGCCACCTCCAAGCGCTTGGTATCGTTGATCACAGAAGGCGAAAAGGTCTTAGGATAGCGGGGTTCAGGTGCAGGATTACCGGGTTATTTTAATCACCGACGATGCAGGCTTTGCCCGCAGCCTTAAAACGCTGTGGCGAACCGAACTAGCCTTGCCTTCCCTTCAGGCCATGACGACTGACGATCTCAAGGAGATCGGCGAAGGCCATCTTGATGTGGTCATCGTCGGGCCGGTGCGCAATAAACGGTTAACGTCCGTGCTCAAGCTGGTCGATAGCGGAGAGCGGCCAGTCATCTGCATTGTTCAGGATTCAAATGAAGTGAAGACCCTGAAAGCTGAGCGCCCTTGGATCCTTGCCATCTCTCAGCATGAAGGCTGGATTGATGCAACTCTTCTACTGGTGGTTGAGTGCCTGAAGCGGCTCGATGTCACGTCTCGCTTGCGCCGGGCAGAGCAGGCAGCTCTATCCAGTTCCCGCGGCGCTGCGCTGGGACGCTACATGGCGGAGAGCCGCCATGACCTCAACAACTCTCTCACCTCAGTTCTCGGAAATGCTGAGCTGTTGCTGCTAGACTCCGGACAGCTGCCTGAATCGGCCCGAGATCAGTTACGCACCATCCATGAAATGGCGCTCCACATGCACCAGATCATGCAGCGATTCTCATCGGCTGAAATGCGTGCGCTTGAGAAGATGTCTCAAGATGAGACAGAGAGACCGTCTCAGGTTCCACTTCCCGCCCTATGACGCCTTGGCTAAGTCCAACATAAATCCTTCATTAACAAATACTTAAGTATAAATTCCTTGCCATCTGGATTGCCCCCAGCTTGGCTGTGGAATTGCTCTACTCGTATGGATACTTAGGGGTAGAGGTTTGTCCGCTGTGACGAAGATTCTGATTGTCGACGATTCGCCGGCCGAAGTTAAGCTGATGCAATCCGTCCTGGACCGCGCCGGATTCATTTCCATCGCTGTCCACGATCCCATGCGGCTGGAACAAATGATCGATATGGAGCGCCCAAACCTGATCCTTTTGGACGTGGTCATGCCACAGCGCAACGGCTTTCAGGCTTGCCGTGAACTGAAGGGGCACGCTGACTACTCTCGCATCCCGGTGGTGATGGTGAGTTCCAAAAACACCGAGAGCGATAAGTTCTGGGCCAAGCAGCAAGGCGCTGATGGTTATGTAGCAAAACCGTTTTCGAACGAAGAGCTTTTGGGGACTGTACGCAGCCTGGTTGGAAAACACTGAGCAAAAGATGCCGGAAGAGCAACAACTCGAACCACTATCGCCGGATGCGGAGCAGCTTGAACTGCTGCCGCAGACGGAACCGGAGCGCCAGTACTGCGTGTTTCGCGCCGGACGTGAGCGCTTCTGTTTTTCCGTGCTCGACGTGGAAGAGGTTGTAGAGTGGCCGAACCTGACTCGCGTTCCGCTCGCGCCTTCGTTCCTGATGGGCATTTTCAACCTGCGTGGTTCGATTGTGCCGGTGGTGGATATCGCGCTGACTGAAGGCCGCAGGCCTGACTTCACGCCGAAACATGTGGTTGTGGCCAGCCTGAAAGGTGAAGCCGATCGCGACGATCTGCGCATTGGGATCGCCGCCGACGAAGTGATTGGAACATGTAGCACGTCAGAGCCGCTGCTCGTTGACGAAGCGCCACGGGAAGTCCCGCACTGCTGCGGCATGTTGCGGCATGAAGACCGGCTGGCGCTGGCTTTGAATTTGAAGAAATTGACTGAGACGTTTCCCGTCCCGGTCATTTGAGATTTGGTTTTACAAGACAGTTGAGATTTGGTGGTGGAGGAAGTTTATGAAAGGTCGTTTGAATTCGACCCTATGGATGATGGTTGGAGCCAATGCCATTGCGCTGTTTGCCGTGCTATGGCTGGCATACAACGCGGGAGCTAAAGCCGGCGGTGTGGACATACTGGACGCACCGAGCGCCAGCGGGTCTTCCGGTGCGAAGCTGGTAATCGCGGTTGCGCTCTGTGTCGGCGCTCTGGCGTTTAGCATTTTCCGCCTCGTAAACAAGGTACTCGATCCTGTAAAGCGCCTTACTGACTTTGCTGAGCGCTTCTCCCAGGGTGACTATCGCAGCCGCGTAGCTATCGACTCGGCAGACGATTTCGGCTTTATCGCCGAGCACCTGAACCGCGCCGCTGAAAGCTCTTCCCGCGCCATCTTTAACCAGGAAGCGCAGGAGACCTTGCAGAAGAGCGTCACGGAATTTCTGACCATCGTAAGCCAGATTGCTCGCGGTGACCTGACGCTGCGTGGCCGCGTCAGCAATGACGCGCTGGGCAACGTGGTGGATTCCGTGAACTACATGCTCGATAACTTTGCCAAGGTGCTGGAGCGAGTGCGCAAGGCTGCCGTCGATGTGCAATCGAGCGCGAATGAAATTCTTATCGCCTCGGAAGAAATGTCCACCGGCGCCATCCAGCAGGACCAGGAAATCACCAATACTTCATCGGCAGTGGAACAGCTCACGGTCTCAATGAAGCAGGTATCAAACAACGCTGAAGCCAGCGCTGAAGCCGCGCGGCGCGCGCTGGACGCCGCTGAGCAGGGCAACCGCTCCGTCCGCGACACGCTGGAAGGTATGCAGCGTATCCGCTCATCAGTGCAGGCAACGGCCAAGCGCATCAAGGCTCTGGGTGACCGGTCACTGGAAATTTCTGAAATCGTCAACGTGATCAATGACATTACCGAGCAAACCAACCTGCTGGCGCTCAATGCTGCCATTGAAGCTGCGCGCGCCGGTGAAGCAGGGCGTGGATTTGCCGTGGTCGCCGACGAAGTTCGCAAGCTGGCGGAGCACTCACGCAACGCGACGAAAGATATTGCCGCGCTGATCAAGGCCATCCAGGCGGAAACCAATGACGCCGTAATCGTGATGGAAGAAGGCACCAAGGAAGTAGAAATTGGCGCGAAGCTGGCCGACCAGGCTGGCAAAGCGCTGGACGCTATCTCTTCCGTCGTGCGGCAGTCGGCAGAGTTGGTGCAGGAAATCTCTCTGGCTTCCAAGCAGCAGGTGCGCGGCACAGAA
The DNA here is from genome assembly GCA_035710845.1 of Candidatus Angelobacter sp. GTDB lineage: Bacteria > Acidobacteriota > Terriglobia > Terriglobales > Acidobacteriaceae > Angelobacter. The sequence goes on along the minus strand of DASTCT010000234.1, from coordinate 21,907 downwards.
GGCGTGGCCAACGCAATGCAAATTATCTCCAACATTACCCGCCAGACTTCACAGGGCGCGCGCCAGACATCGCGCACAGTGGAGCAACTGGTGCACATGTCAGAACAGCTTAATGAAGCGCTGGCGCAATTCCGCGTGGCTACAGGCGCTGCGCCCACTCTCCCCAGTGAAGCGCGTCCGGAGCTGGTAAGCGCGGCTGCGGCCCTGGCGCGACGGTAGCGCTTAAGGTCGCTTAGAGATTGACATGGACGTTGCAAGTAACGTCTTACAGCTAACGCGGGTAACCCTTTAGGGGAGTGACATGGCAGGGGGGAGTAGTGACAGTCAGCGAGCATGAACTGAGCGAGATTCGCGGCCTCATTGAGACACGCTCGGGGATTTTGTTTGACAATTCGCGTGAGCGCTTTTTCTCTACCCGTGTGCTCGAACATGTTGAGGCGCGCAAACTGACCCACGGTACTGACCTGATCCGCCTGATCAAAAATTCCAACGTTGAGTATGACTCGCTTTTACAACGGTTGCTCACGCAGGAAACTTCATTCTTCCGCTACCCGGCGGTTTTTGAGGCACTGGAAAAGAAGGTCCTGCCAGACCTGCACATGAAGAAGTTCTGGGAAAGCCCACGCTCGCTGCGCATATGGAGCGCTGGTTGCGCTACCGGCGAAGAGGCTTACAGCATCGCCATGACCGTAGCCGACGCCATTGAATTTGCGGACGCGTGGAACATACACGTTCTGGCCACAGACATCAGCCGTCAGGCGCTTGAGCACGCCGAGCACGGAGTGTTTGAGCCGCGCGATCTGGAACCGGTTACGCCGCGTCAGCGCGAACAATATTTTTCTTCAGTGGGCGATCATCGCCTGGTCCGGCCGCGCATTCGCAACATGGTCACCTTTGCGCCCATGAACCTGGCGCAGGTCGTCTATATGGGCAAATTTGACTGCATCTTCTGCATGAACGTGCTGATTTATTTCTCTGAAGAGCGTCAGGCACAGTTGATCCAGCGATTTTATGAGTACCTGGAGCCGGGCGGATATCTGTTTCTGGGCCATGCCGAATCCATCAATCGGGCCGATGTAAAGTTTGACACCCATATTTATCGTGACGCGCGCATTTACCAGAAACCGGCCAACCTGGCGAGGCCCACGGTAGCGCAGGAGAGGGCTTGAACGGGCAAGGGCAAGAATTCGTAGAGGTCTTTCTACAGGAAGCATCGGAGCGCCTGCAGTTTTTGCGCGAGTACTCCGGCATCCTGCAGGATGCCTATCCACGCGCAGAGGACGTGGAGCGCCTGCACATTGCGGCGCATACCCTTGCTGGAACCTCAGCTTCTTACGGCTTTCCTTTATTCTCTGAAATTTCCAGCAAGCTGGCACACATCTTCCAATACGCGATGAATGCCAGCATCTCTGCCGATGCTGCTGCTCCACTGGTGGAGTTTATTTCTGAAGCTGTGGCGCTGTTGGAATCTGATCTCATCATGATCAGCACCAACAGCGTGGAGGCGGAAGAAGACATCAGCGTTTTCAAGCAGCGTTATCCGTTTGCTTTTCAGGCTGCTGCTCCGGCTGCGACTGTAGCCCAGGAAGCCCTGCCAAAAGCTATATCTCCGGAGAAACCAGAAGCGCCTGTTGACGAGAATGCGGTTTCTGCCGGATCTTCTGTTGCTGCGGTGAAAGAACCTGAGCCAGAACCTCTGCCTGAAGATGGCGAGGTCCCGGCTGAGGTCCTGGAGTTCTTTGTCCCAGAAGCAGAAGAGCATCTGCAGGTGGTTACAAGCTGCCTGCTCTCGCTGGAAACCAATCCGAGTTCAGAACAGATCCACCGTTTGCTGCGTGCCATGCATACGGTAAAAGGATCAGCGGCGCAGGTTGGCCTGCACCGCATCTCGCACGTTGCCCATCGCGCGGAAGACCTGATCGGGCGGCTGCGTGAAGGTGAGTTGCGTCCCAGCGCTGAAATTATTGATATCTGCCTGGACGCAGTGGATACGCTCAAGAAGTTTCTCTATCACCAGTGGCCGGACGAAGCTGCTATGCAGTCTTCCGTCCAGGGATTGTTTGCACGTATCTCGCGCCTGGCGCCGGCAGAGAAAGAGCTGGAACAAGAAGCGGCATCTGTCGCACAGGCCGAGCCTGTGGCAGCAGAAAAGCCAGCGACAACCGGCCCGAGTTATCGGCACCAAGAAGTGCATCTCGTGGAAGAGCCTGCCGCTTTGGCCGAACCAGTTGCGCTTGCGCCGCCAGCAACTCAGCCAGTTGAAGCCACGCTTCCGCCAGTTGCAGTCGCAGAAAAGAAACCGGAAAACAAATTTGAAAAGCTGGACAAGCTGGCCGAAGAGGAGTTCCTGCGCAAAGAACCAGCTTCTATGCCGCAGTCCAAGTCCGTGCGGATTGCGCTTGAGCGGTTGGACCGCATGATGAACGCTGTCGGCGAATTGGTGATCAACCGCACTCGTATGCTGGGCCGTGTGGCCGAACTGGAACGCCTCGCCGATGTGCTGAATTTCTCCAAAGGGCGCATGCAGGACAAAGTGGCTGAATTTCAGGAGAAATACGAGTTCAGCCGCATCCATTCCGTCCCTACGCCCAAGCCCGCGGACAACTTCCCGCTGCGCAGCGGATATTCCAGCTATTCGCATACCTTTGACCATTCTCTGGCTGAGTTCAGCGAACTGGAGATGGACCGCTATGACGATTTCAATATCCTCTCGCGATCTCTGACGGAAATTTCGGCCGACATCACTGAAGTTCTTACGCAGTTGGATGGCTTTGTTCGCCGCGTGGATGGCGATATTGATGAGTTCACCAAGCTGGCACACCGCCTACAGGATGAAATCACGCAGGCGCGCATGGTGCCGATTGGCAACCTATACACGCGCCTTTCACGCACAGTGCGTGACGCCGCCAAGGCCGTCAATAAGAAAGTTGAGCTCACGCTGGCCGGCGCTGAAACCGAACTGGACAACAACATCATCCAGCAGATTTCCGATCCGCTGATTCACCTGGTGCGCAACGCCGTGGCCCATGGCCTGGAGCGTGATGAAGAAAGATACGAGCAGGGCAAGAGTGATTCCGGCAACGTAGCCGTGCGTGCTTACCATCGCGGCAACCATATCTATATTGAAGTTGAGGATGATGGGCGCGGCATTGACTATGAAAAGGTCCGCAAGACGGCTATCGAAAACGGGATGATTTCCGCCGATGCGGAGCTGAACGAGCGCGAACTGCTGGATCTGCTCTTCCAGCCCGGCTTCTCAACAGCGCCACGCAAAACGGAACTGGCAGGTCGCGGCGTTGGCCTTGATGTAGTTAAGGCAAACCTGGCCCAACTCAATGGCGAGATTGAGATCGAAACGCAAAAAGGTTTTGGCACGCGCTTCACCTTAAAAGTTCCGCTCACGTTGATCATCTCGCAGGCGCTGTTTGTCCGCTGCGGAACCTCCATGTTTGCGCTACCGCTGGCTTTTGTGGAAGAGATACGGCGGCTCAGAATCACTGAGATTGAAGAGGTCAGCGGCAAGCTGCTCACCAAAGTGCGCGATGTGGTTACAGAAATTGTGCGTCTGGATTCGGCACTGGGCCTTGAGCCCATCCAGCCGATCAACGGCTATTTCCGCATGGTGATCGCTAATGTCGCAGGACGGCAAGTTGGAATCGTGGTGGAAGATGTGGTGCGCAAAGATGAAATCGTGATCAAGAGCCTGGGCGAGTTTCTACGCAATCTCAAGATGTTTCCCGGCGCAACCATTGCTCCGGACGGCAGCCTAATCCTATTGATTGACGTGAACCGCCTGGTTGCCGGCGAAGCCATTGAACATCGTCCATTGATGACCAGCGCGAATGCGGCACGCATTTTTGCTCCCGGAGCAGAAGCCGTGGCGCATGGCGCTATTCCGCAGGAAGCCATGGATTTTGTGCCTCAGGAAAAGCTTGTTGTGCTGGTGGATGACTCCATCAGCGTGCGCAAGTTCGTCGGCCGGATGCTGGAAAAAGCTGGCTATCGCGTAAAGCTTGCAGCAGACGGCTTGGAAGCGCTGGAGATCGTTACGCAAACGCGCTGCGATCTGGTGGTTACTGACCTGGAAATGCCGCGAACCAACGGCTACGAACTTCTCTCGCATCTGCGCCAGGATGCGCAGACACGCGGCATTCCGGTGATGGTGGTGACCTCGCGCGCAGGAGCCAAGCATCGCGAGCGCGCCATGAAAGAGGGCGCTGCAGCCTTCCTAACCAAACCGGTTCAGGAAGACCAGTTTATTGCCGCAGTGGGAGATTTGATTGGATCGCCAAGCAGCATGCGGATGGAACAAGTGGCGGCAGGGCGCTAGAAGTTTTAAAACGTTTTCAAATGCTGCGAAGACAAGCGCTGAGCGGCGTGATGTAAGAACTGGAAGAAGAACCGATTTTTTGAAGGCTCTGGTGTTGGAGCGGAGCGACAGATACAAAAGATGACGCAAGGTAAAAGAATTCGGGTGCTGGTGGTGGATGACTCGGCCTTCATGCGCAAGGTGCTGCAAACCATTATTGCGTCTGATCCGCAACTGGAGATTTGCGGCGAGGCCCGCGACGGCCGCGACGCAGTCACGCAAGCCGAGGTCCTCAAACCTGACGTTATCAGCATGGACATCAATATGCCGCACATGGATGGGCTCCAAGCCACAGAGATCATCATGTCGAGCAATCCGCGCCCGATTCTGATTGTGAGTTCAGAGTCGCGTGAAGGCGCTGATGTCACGCTGAAAGCGCTGGAACTTGGCGCGATTGATTTTGTAGCCAAGCCTTCTGGCGGCATCGATCTTGACATGAGTTCTGTAAAAGATGAGTTGTGCCGCAAGCTCAAGATGGCGGCCAAGGTCCGGGTGGTACGGACGGCAACACGTTCCAAGCTACAGAATGAGATCGCTTCTTCATCACCGCGAGTTGAGCCGGCAAGCAAGAATGGGGATAGTGGATTGCAGGAAGTGCGCGCTGCGGTGAATGCAGCGGCCAAGAGCGCAGGAAAATTCCCGATCGTCGTGCTGGCATCTTCTACCGGCGGCCCTGCTACGTTGATGAACTTCATGCCCTACTTCCCCAAAGATTTTCCCGGAGCGGTGATCCTGGTGCAGCACATGCCGGGCAACTTTACTGCGCAGTTCAGCAAGCAGCTTGCGGAAATATCGAAGATCAAGGTGAAGGAAGCAGAAGCCGGAGAAATTATTGTTCCCGGTCAGCTTTATGTTTGCCCTGGCTCGCACCATTTGCGTGTCTCGCCTACGGGAAGAATTTCACTCGATGATGGGCCCCGCATCGGTGGCTATCGTCCCTGCGCCGACCTGACTTTTGAGAGCACAGCGGAGTATGCCGGCCCCATGACCATCGGCGTGATCTTGACCGGTATGGGCAATGACGGCGCCAAAGGCGTACAAGAAATTCGAGCTGCCGGCGGGCATGTGATCGCTCAGGATGAATCGACGGCAGTGATTTTCGGAATGCCGCAGGAAGCAATCAAGACCGGGGCAGTGGACCAGGTTCTGCCCATGGAGGCGATCTATCACGCGATTGAAAAGCGCGTGCTGTACATCTTTGGCGCAGCCAAAGTGGGGGCCGTGTGAAGGGTTCTCCAAAATCACGCGCGCAAGCCGTCACGAAGCCGGCGCATGAGGACGTGATTGTGTTTACCGTGGGCGGATTCAGGTTTGCCATCGCTGCCGGCGCGGTAAAAGAGATTCGCGGCATGGAAGGGCTGCACACCTTCACATTGGGAGGCATATCGGCGCAGATTGCCAAGCTGGTTTATACGTTGGAGCGCGCCGGAACAACATATTTTGTGATCGATGCGGCAAAGCATTTCGGTTTGCCGCCGGCCCAACCTTCGCGAGTAATGATTCTGCGCAACACGCCCACAGCAGTTCTGGTAGGCGCAACAGATCGCATCATGGAAATTTCCGCCCTTCACGCGTTGCCACGGGTATTTACGCATGAAGAACGTGGTTGGTATCGTGGGCTTGCAGTAATGAGCGGCACGGTTGTGCCGGTAGTGAACCACAACACATTTCTGAATAAAGCTGAGTTGGATGTTCTGCGCTCTGGATTGGAACGGGTACGCGGAGTGGTAACGGCATGATCCCTGACGGAGACAAAGCGTACGTGCTCTTTCCTTTGGGAGAGAAGCGCTTTGCTCTGCCCGCTGAAGCAGTCACGGAACTTGCACGACCAGATACTCTGCAGACTTTTCCGCATCGTACGCCCCTCTTGACGGGAGTTTTAGTGCGTCGCGGCAGGATCGTTCCTGTCTGTGACGTAGCCCAAATCCTTGTTGGTCCTGCAGCGCCGGCAAGAAAGTTTTATCTGATTGCAAATTGCAAGTTTGAATCCGTCCAGCAGCTCACTGCGGTTCCCGTTACTGGCGAATGCGAGCTAGCCAGCGCTCCACGCGCCCCGCTCACCGGCAACGAACCGCAATACATCAGCGGCATGCTGGACATGGGCAATGAGATCATTGAAATCGTTGCGCTGGAAAAACTCATCTCCACGGAGGCGCGGGCATGAACCCGACCGTCTCCGCTCCAGCCAAAATTCTGCTGATTGATGCCAACGTGTTCCTGGCACGGCGGATTACTGACGCACTAAAGCTGGAAGGCTTTGAGGTGGTGCACACAACACAACCTGGCTACGCGCTCACCATGCTGGAATATGACATGCCGTTGGCAATCCTCTGCTCTACCAGCTTGCGCGAAATCAGCGCGCACGACTTGCCGCCCATTGTTCACGCTGATCCCAAGACCGCACACATACCGGTGATCGCGCTGGGCGAAGGCGGAGATCAGGCACTGATGGAGGCCTTCCGCTCAGGCTGTGCCGACTACGTTGACAAGCGGCTGGGCCCGGAGCTGATTGCAACACAGATCAAAACATTTCTCCGCAGCAACTCTGAAGGATTTCACCCGGTACAGATGCTGGGGTCGTCTGAGGAGGGCTTGAGCGGCAGTCTCTCTCATCTTGATCTGCCCGGCGTGGTGCAGATGCTGGTGCACTCGCGCCAGACCGGATCGCTTTCTGTGAATGCCGGTGCGATTGACGGAATCCTTTTTTTTGAAAACGGCAATATTACCCATGCGGAGAACGGCGACCAGATTGGGGATGATGCCGTGGTGCACATTGTGAAGTGCTGCAACGGTGTGGATGTGGGATCGTACAGGTTTCTGCCCGGCGAGAGCGCTACCACCCGGACCGTGCTCCGTTCCGCAACTGAATTGATGCTGGAAGCCCTGCGTGAACTGGACGAAGATACGCACGGCATTGGCGATGGAGGTTTTTAATGAGCACGATTCCCACTGTCTATTTCATCGATGACAGTGCGACCATGCGTGAGGTGATCAAGATCGCTTTCCGGCGGGAAAACATCAATGTTGTAGCCTGCCATGATGCCAACGCGGCGCTGACTGAGATTGAAACTGCCCGGCCGGACATTGTGATTACAGATGTGATCATGCCGGAAAAAGACGGCTATGACGTTTGCCAGCACATTAAGTCACACCCTGCCCTGGCCAAGACGCCTGTAATTTTGATGTCGGGAGTGGTGAACCGCGCAGTCGCAGAAAAAGCATTTGCCGTGAAGGCCGATGAGCTTTTGCGAAAACCCTTTCAACCCCAAGACCTGATTGCCCGCGTAAAGCACCTGCTCAAACCCAACGGAACTCCAGCGCCCACACAGGCAGCCGCGACAAATGCAGCCGTCGCGCTCAGCAGTATTTTTTCTGCAGCGGCGGCAACGCCCATGCCTCCGCGATCTGTTCCAACTCCGCCGCCAGTTCAGCAGCGTGTTGTAGCAGCTGCTGCTGCGCCAGCGCCCGTAGTTCCAGGCGCCGTACCTGCAGCGCCAACGCCGATGCAAGTTTCAGCGCCCATTCCTGTAGTATCACCAACTCCGGTTGCGGCTCTGCCCGTTGTACCGGCAGTCGTTCCAGTTCAACCTGCGCCAGTTCCGGCAGCAGCTAACCTCGCGGCCAGCAAACCAGCCGCACAAGATTCCGCTAAGTTAAAGATCGAGATTTTGCGCCTAGAAGGGTTGGTCAAGAAGTTGCAGTCAGAGTTGCTGGCCGAACGTGAGTACTCAAGAGCGCTTGAAGCCCACATTAAGACTTTGCAAGAGCATGAATGATGCGAGGGCCGATACTTTTGGCAACGATCGATTCAGGACTTCGACCACTGGAGTTTGGGATGGGTATCAATGTGTAAATATCTTCCGGAAGTAAGACTTTCCTGCTGCATTTTCAGTTAGAATCCGGCAATAATCTAGTGACGTGAATACTCGGCGCATTCTCCCTCTGCTAATCATGCTTGTGCTCTCCTGGCGTGCTCCTGCTCTTTGCCAGGGAGTCGCAACGCCTGCGCTCATGCCCTTACCCCAAAAGATCCAGCTTGGCGCGGGCAGATTTCTGATCAACAACAACTTTAGAGTCGCTTTGCGGGGTTTTGAAGACATACGGGTGAAGCACGCGGCAAAGCGCTTTCAAGCGGCCCTTTCGCGCATCACAGGAATTCCGCTGACGGCAAACGATCATGCAACCGCACCGAACTTCATCATCAGCTGGCGCACAAAGGGAGAGAAGACCCAAAGGCTGGGCGAGGACGAGTCATACCGGCTGGAAGTGACTGCCACCGAAGTCCATCTGGATGCTCCAACCCCGCTGGGCGTGCTGCATGGATTGCAGACGTTTCTGCAGTTGGTACAGATTGGCCCCGAAGGATTTGCTGCTCAAGGAGTAGTCATTGAAGACAGTCCGCGTTTTCCCTGGCGTGGGCTGCTGATCGATGTTTCCCGCCATTTCATGCCTGTAGAAGTAATCAAGCGCGAGCTGGACGGTATGGAAGCCGTGAAGCTCAACGTGCTGCACTGGCATCTCTCAGATGATCAGGGCTTTCGCGTGGAAAGCAAAAAGTTTCCGCGACTGCAAAAGTTGTCTTCTGACGGGCAGTTTTATACCCAACCCCAGATCAAAGAGATCATTGAGTACGCGCGCGATCGCGGCATCCGCATAGTGCCGGAGTTCGACATGCCTGGACATACAACCAGCTGGTTCGCGGCCTATCCGGAACTGGCCAGCGCGCCGGGACCGTATGAGATCTCGCGTCATTTTGGCGTCCATGACGCGGCGATGGACCCGACGCGCGAACACACGTACAAGTTTCTTGATGAGTTCATTGGCGAAATGGCCCGGCTCTTTCCCGACCAGTATTTTCACATCGGCGGCGATGAAGTAAACGGCAAGCAGTGGGCGGACAATCCGCATATCCAGGCTTTTATGCATGCGCACGGCCTGAAAGACAGCCGCGATCTCCAGGCCCATTTCAACAAACGGTTACAGACAATGGTGAAGAAGCACGGCAAGATTATGGAGGGCTGGGACGAAATTCTGCATGCGGACCTGTCCAAAGAGGTAGTGGTCCAGTCATGGCGTGGGCAAAAAGCGCTGGCTGATGCGGTGCAGCAAGGTTATCGGGGCATGCTCTCATTCGGCTATTATCTTGACCTGATGCAGCCGGCCTCACAGCATTATTTGATCGATCCATTCGGCGGGGAGGCGGCAAACCTTACAGACGAAGAGAAGCAGCGCGTGCTGGGCGGCGAGGCTTGCATGTGGTCAGAGCTGATTACCACAGTTAACATCGATGAGCGAATCTGGCCGCGGGCCGCGGCGGTGGCAGAGCGCCTGTGGTCAGCGCAAGGAGTGCGGGACGTTGATGATATGTACCGCCGGTTAGCGAAATTAAGCGACCGGCTGGAGTGGGCCAGGCTGGAACATGTGCAGAGTTATGATCTGATGCTGGAGCGGCTGATCGGCGGGAGTGACATTCAGCCGCTGCGGGTGCTGGCCGATGTTCTGGAGCCGGTGAAGGGCTATGCGCGCCCACATACAAAGCATTATGAAACCACTACCCCGCTGAACCGGTTGGTGGATGCCGTAAAGCCCGAAAGCGATGCAGCAAGAATATTTTCCGGCAGGGTGCAGCGCTTTCTGAACAAGAGCGCGACACCGGATGATCTTAGCGGGATGCAGAAGTCACTCACTCTCTGGCGCGATAACGATCAGCAGCTCGCGCCGGTTCTCCAAGGCAATCCCCTTTTGCAGGAAGCTGTGCCAATGTCCCAATCTCTCGCATCTGTTGCGAGCGCAGGATTGAAGGCGCTGGAATACCTGAAGACGGGCACGCGCGTGCCGGCTGCATGGCGGCAACAGCAGATTGATCTGCTCAAGCAGGCCCAGGCCCCGCAGGCCGAAATGCTCAACATGATCGCGCCTGGGGTGCAGAAGCTGGTGGAAGCCACCACTCCAGAGTAAAAAAGTATCTTAAATTAAATCGATTTTGGCGTCTTAATCTGCTAGTCTTGCCTTGCGCGAACCCGGAGGACGTATGCCACTGACCCTGACTGACTGGATTGTGATTGCCGGTTACCTGCTGGTGAACCTTGCCATTGGCATTTATTACCGGCGTCGTGCCGGCGGCAACACAGAAGAGTTCTTCATCTCCGGTCGTGACGTTTCCTGGTGGCTGGCCGGCACTTCCATGGTAGCCACAACCTTCGCGGCAGATACGCCGTTGTTCGTAAGCGGCGTAATCGCCCAGCAAGGTATCGCCGGCAACTGGATCTGGTGGAGTTCCTGCCTGGGCGGCATGCTGACCGTCTTTTTCTTTGCCCGTTACTGGCGGCGAGCGGAAGTCCTGACTGATGTAGAGCTGACTGAAATTCGCTATGGCGGCAAGCCTGCAGCTTTCCTGCGTGGCTTCAAGTCTGTTTACCTCGGCCTCGTCATGAATTGCCTCATCCTGGGTTGGGTAACGAATGCCATGGTCAGCATTGTGGCCGTGCTGCTGGGTCCGCTGATTGCCAAAGGCAAAATCATAGAGCTTGCAATCGGCAGCCACACGCTCTTGCATTACACGCTGGGCGATCCGAGCCATACGGCGCTCCTGATTTGCATCTTTATCCTCATACCATTCACCGGCATTTACACCTCAATCGGCGGGTTGTGGGGCGTGCTCGTCACGGATCTGTTCCAGTTCATTCTCAAAATGGCCATGGTGATTGTGCTGGCATGGGCGGCGGTTGTAAAAATCGGCGGCATGCAGGCACTGAAAGTCCAACTGCAGGTTGTTGGCGCATCCGTTCATCAAACTGGAGCGCAGACTTCAAATCCGCTGGCTTTTTTCCCTGATCTCCATCTTGGCTGGACCTCAAGCGCCATCTGGACCCTGCCTGTGCTTACCTTCCTCATGTATCTCGGCGTGCAGTGGTGGTCGGCTTGGTATCCCGGAGCCGAGCCGGGTGGCGGCGGATATGTGGCCCAACGCATGTTCTGTGCGCGCGACGAGAAAAACTCGCTGGGTGCAACGCTCTGGTTCAACATCGCGAATTATGCCGTAAGGCCCTGGCCATGGATTATTACCGGCTTGGTAGCACTGGCAGTGTACTCGCCACATGGTGGTCTTCATCCAGACGCAACTTTTGCCGCGAACCCGCAGCAAGGTTACGTAATGGTGCTGCGCGACTTTCTGCCACCGGCACTACGCGGCGTGATGGTGGCAGCGTTTCTTGCTGCGTTCATGTCCACGCTGGGCACGCAATTGAATTGGGGCGTTTCCTATCTGGTGAATGATCTGTACCGGCGTTTTCTGGTTCGCAAGAAGGACGAGAAACATTATGTTGCGATTGGCCGCCTGTTCACAATCTTGCTGGTGCTGGTCAGCGGTTATGTTGCCCAGCAACTGCATTCCATTGGCCAGGGATGGCAAATTGTGCTTGGCCTGGGCGTCGGGACAGGAGCGGTGTACATCCTGCGCTGGTATTGGTGGCGCATCAACGCCTGGAGCGAGATCAGCGCGATGATCGTGGCTGCCGTAGTTGCCATTTACTTGCACAAGCGTCTGCCCGGCGATGATCCTGTGACCTTTGCCAAGACCTCACTCATTACCGCCGGCATTACAACCGTGGCCTGGATCGCGGCAACGTTCCTGACGCCGGCAGAATCGCAGGAAAGGTTAGTGGCGTTTTATCGTCGCGTACGGCCTGCCGTGTATGGCTGGAAAAAGATTGCTGCGCTGGCGCCGGAAATTCCGCAAACGCGTGACATGACCAGCAACGCTTTTGACTGGGTAATGGGATGCGTGCTGGTCTATGGCGCACTGTTTGGGATCGGCAAGATCATTTTGGGCGATTGGATCATGGGAGTGCTTCTGCTGGTGGTTGCGGCGATCGCGGGCTACTTGATTTTCTGGGACCTTTCCCGGCGAGGCTGGCAATCGTTCTCCGGCGTAGACCAGCCGGCTGTTACACTCAAAATGGATGCGGCGCAGACGCAGAAAAATCCTTACTAAGCACACCGTCTACCGCAGGCCGTAAATTCTCTGCAAACGCAAGGAGCTAGGCCCGAATGGCTTTTAAGATTGAGTCTGCCCATTTGAATGATGTAATTGTGGTTCTGCCGGAGGTGCGCGGCGACTCACGTGGTTTCTTCATGGAAACCTATCGCGCAGACCAGTTCCGCGAACTGGGTTTGCCCACTGATTTTGTCCAGGACAACCACTCAAAATCCAAAAAAGGCGTGCTGCGCGGCCTGCACTTTCAGTGGGATCCGCCCATGGGCAAGCTCATGCGCGTAACTCGCGGCGCGGCGTTCCTGGTGGCAGTTGACGTTCGCAAAGGCTCGCCTACGCTGGGGCAATGGTTCGGCTTGGAGGTTTCTGAAGAAAACAAAAAACAAGTCTGGGCGCCATACGGCTTTGCGCGTGGGTTCTGCTCACTGACGGACGATTGCGAAGTCCAATACAAGACCACCGGCGTTTACAACCAGAAAGGCGAGAGCGGAATCCACTTTGCCGATCCGGAGATTGGTGTAAAGTGGCCGATCGATTTGAAGACAGCAGAAACTTCAGAGCGCGACCGCAACGCACAAAGCTTGAAAGAGTGGTTGAAATCGCCGCTCTCAGACAATATCGTGTATCGCTCTAAGTGAATAGAAAGCAGCCCTTACACTTTATCTTTCATCAAAACTTCCCGCGCGGTTTGCAGTCCTTTGCGCCGGTCTTTATCAACTTTTGGAAATTGCAGATTGAGTTCCTGCAACGTTTGAATAATCACGGAGCTTACGGCAATGTGGGTGAACCACTTTTGGTCAGCAGGGACAACGTACCATGGAGCATGTGGCTTGGCCGTATGCTGGATCATGTCTTCATAAGCTTCCATGTATTCGTCCCAGTGTTGCCGCTCGTGGACGTCAGCCTCTGAAAATTTCCAGTTTTTCTCCGGCTCGTCCAGCCGGGCAAGGAAACGTTTCTTTTGCTCTTCTTTGGAGACATGCAGAAAGAACTTGCGAATCACTGTGCCATTGCGGCTGAGATAGCTCTCAAGATTGCAGATATCTTCAAACCGTTCTTTCCAGATTCTCTTCGTCATCAACTCAGATGGAAGATGCTGTTTGGCCAGAAACTCCTGGTGTACGCGAACCACCAGAACCTCCTCATAGTAAGAACGATTGAAGATACCGATCTTGCCTCGCTCCGGCAGGCGGCGCGTGGTACGCCAAAGGAAATCATGGTTTAGTTCTTCCGTTGAAGGCTGCTTGAAGCTGGCGACATCACATCCCTCTGGATTCACGCCTGACATAACGTGTTTGATCACGCTGTCTTTTCCGGCTGCATCCATGGCCTGAAAGATCAATAGCAGCGACCATTGGTCCTGAGCGTAAAGCTTTTCTTGCAGTTCCTGAAGTACGGCGACGTTCTGCTGCAAAATCATGGCGGCTTTCTCTTTGGAGTGTATGCCGCGAACATCGCCGGGATCGTAATCTTTGAGGCGGAAAGAATCTCCGTGCTTTACCTCAAACGCATCAGCCAGTTTCAGCGTTTTCTTGGCGATCTTCATTGCTTCAGTTGTACCGCAAACAGCCTGCAGACAGCAAAGCCGTCCCTATGCCTAAGCCTCCATGGAGAGGAACGGATCTTCTGAATTCGGACGTGCCGGTGGCGGCACTTCTTCGTGCGCCAGCAGTTCCTCATACTCCTTAAGCGTGGGGAAGAGATCTTCGCGTTCTTCCAACGGCGCAGTTGAACCTTCCGGCGCGGTAACAAAGGCGCAGAATTTCCCCATGATTTTTAACGAAGGGTTGAACTGGTCCAACCAGAGGAACTGTCCCTGCTCATTGATCTCAAGGAACCACCACTGTCCCTTGGCATCAACACCGAAATCGAGCGAGCCGAAGCACACGCCCGTTTGCCGGGCAAATTCAAGAATGCCCTTCTCTACTTCAGGGGGAGTCGGGACTAAATCTGCCGACACATGGCCGAAACCCGCATCCTGGCGCCAATCCAGCGCCTTCTTGGTGTTGTTGAGGGCATACGAATAGATGTGATTGCCCATAAGCACCATGCGGATGTCGTACTCCTTGGGAACCAATTCCTGATAGATTGCTGGAGCGTAGGTAAGAACTTCGTCTGACGGCAACTGGTCAGCGGTAATCTCAAAGGTTTCAGTGATGGCCACGGAAGTCTGGCCTGTTTTCTGCCAGACGTGCGGAGTAAAACCTTTGCAGATGCTGCGGCCACCGCGGCGCAAAAATGCTCTCACTTCCTCAGGATTGTTCGACATGAGCGTGTCAGGAATTTTGAGGCCGCATCGCCGCGCAATTTGCAATTGTACGGATTTCTGGACCGCCACCCTGGATGCTGAATACTTGTTGATGCACCAGACCGGCATGGTCTCCAGCAGGAAGGCGAGGGAATGATAGAGCGCGCGGTACTCCTGCACGGCAAATTTTTTATCGGCTTCTAACGTCTTAGGATTGGGTTGCGGCTGCTCCGGCCTGCGGATCCATACTACGTCACCAGGATCGACGGAATGCTCGCCGAGCGTGATCGAGTTGTTGCTGCCCAGCCGGATTGAGGCCTGGCCTTGTCCCATCCAGGAGAGTCCGCCCCAGCAGGCTACACGGTAGCCGGCTTTTTCAAGCGCCCATTTCAGTGGAGCTGTGTGATTATCGTCTGCCGGCGCTAAAACTATTAGCTTCATTTGCATTGCCTCCATTCCAGAAATTTGCGTGCTGTAAGCAGGCGGCGCCGCCAAGGACGCCGCCTGGAATCAATTAAGGACCACATTCGCCAATGGTCTGATCGCCATTGAGGAGTTGTTGTTTGCTGTCCACAAAACAAGGTGTGAGCGTACGATTGATTTTTAGAGCGCCGGTGACGGTTTCTACTTCCTGTTCGCTGAGTTCGCGAGCGCCCCTGCGGATAAGCACGCGATTGTCATGGTCCATAAGTTCCTCCTTGAACGGTTTCTAAAAAACGGATATTTGGTTGGTCTTAAAAGGCAGCGCCGGCAAAGGACGCCGCCGGTCAGCATTCGTGGAGATCTCCGTCGATGGCGCCGGCAGCAGTCAGGCTGCATTTGGTCGCAGTCCTGAGCCCACCGCATACCTTCTCGACTTCCTGCTCATTCAGGTCACGAGCGCCCCTGCGGACTAACACTCTGTTCTGATCATTCATGCTTGTTCTCCTTTCATCATTGGTGGCCGTGAACGGCCCCAAGCTCATCAAGAGCGGGATTGGCTATACATCAGCGCCGCACTCGCTGTTGAAAGTATCTCCATCCAGGTTGCCATTAGGCTGAGTAGGTGCGGTGCAAAGGGTTGCGGTACGTATTCCTCCACCGACCTGCTCGACTTCCTGCTCATTCAGATCACGAGCGCCCCTGCGAGCTAACACTCTGTTCTGATCATTCATGCTTGTTCTCCTTTCATCATTGGGGCCGTGAACGGCCCTGCCTCTTCAAGAGAAATTCATCAGTGTTTGGCGACGGATGAAAATGCGGGCAGCCGCAGCCGGTGACCCGCCATGAAACTAGCACTCGCCCAGAAACGTGTCACCGTCTCTTTGGCCTAAACTATTGATCGAGCAGAATGTGGCGGTACGTAGTCCTCCAGTCACACGCTCCATTTCCTCAGCACTCAGGTCACGAGCGCCTCTGCGAATCAATACTCTGTTTGGATCGTTCATAACGTTTCTCCTTTCATCATTCGAGTCCGTTGACGGGCCCAAAACCTTTCAGAAGTTCAAATAGCCGAGCGAAACTTGCAGCCAGAAGAGGTGACTGTTAGCACTCGCCTAACGAAACGTCTCCATCCGCGCCAAATTGGGGATCAAAGGTGCATAGTGTAGCGGTGCGGATACTTCCTCCAACCAGCTCGGCTTCTCTGTAATCGAGCTCGCGGGCGCCTCTGCGGATCAACACTCTGTTATCACTCATACGTATTTTCTCCTTTGTTGTTTTCTTGGGCCCGATTGATCGGGCCCAAAGCTTTTCAAATGCTTGTTCAGCAACGAGGCCCGCACTCACCGATGGAAGCGTCTCCATCCGTATTGGGGCAAGTCGCAGTGGGGACAGTGCAAAGGGTTTCGGTATTTAGCCCTCCGCCGACGCGCTCAATTTCTTCCGCATTCAACTCACGAGCGCCTTTGCGTACTAACACTCTGTTCTGGTCATTCATGTTTTCTTTCCTTTCTTTATTTTGGGTCTGTTGACCGACCCAAACCTTTCAAGAGAACCTTGCAAGGCCCCCCGCGAGGAAGCTTTAGCAGCCGCACTCTCCAATGGACGAATCCCCGTCTTGCTGGCCGCATGGAGCAGCAGTACAGAGGGTTAGGGTGTGTATTCCTCCATTGACGTGCTCGACTTCTTTCTCCGTCAGTTCCCGCGCTCCTCTGCGAACCAGTACTCTGTTGTTGTCCTGCTTTGGCATAAGTATTTCTCCTTTCATTTTGGTATAGCCGTTGACTAAGCCTGCGGTGGACGCTCAACGTCCTCGTCACTGCCTCCGTGGAGCAGATGAGTAAATGTCATTAAGCAAGAGCCAAGTTCTTCCTGTGTAAGTTCGCGAGCACCCAGACGATGCAGCACTCGATTGTCTTCAGTTTGGATTGACATGGTTTTCTCCTCGAAGATCTTTTGCGCTAGCAGCTGTGACTGTTGCGGCTGGCGACAGGGAAACCTTCCCCGAGCGCGACAGGTTAATCACGCGATCGGCAATCCGAATGGTGTCAGGACGATGGGCGGCGAAGATGCGCGTCATGCGCAGCTCAGCCAGGGTGACAGCAATGCGTTGCTCGGTGGGGACGTCCAGATTGCTGGTGGCTTCGTCCAGAACCAGGATCGCGGGCTTGGGATAAAGAGCGCGCGCCAGCAAAAGGCGCTGCTGTTGCCCTCCGGAAAGAGCCGATCCCATATCGCCTACCAGCGTGCTGTAGCCCATGGGCATGGCGTTGATCTCATCATCAAGGCAGGCCAGCTGCGCACACTCATACACGCGCTCCATATCAGCCACGTCAGAAGCAAAGGCTATGTTGTCAGCAATGGTCCCGGCGAAAAGGGTGTCATCCTGCAGGACGAAACCGACGTTTCCAGTGATGGCAGCCCGGCCTTCAGAGATCGGATGGCCGTTTACTACTACCTCGCCGGATTGGGGACAAAGCAACCCCGCAATCAGCTTCAGCAAAGTTGACTTGCCCGCACCGGATGGACCAACAACAGCCACACACTCGCCCGGTTCCACGCGGAATGAAACATCTTCCAGCAGCCAGGGCTCGGTATCTGAATAGCGGAAGTACAGATGATTGACTTCAATTGAGGCCTCGCCAACAGTTGAAGGCGTGAAAACGCTCGAAACTTCGGGCTTGGCCAGCGCCACGTCTGCCAATCGCTGCACCTGGAGCGAGAGCATACGAAATTCATAAAAGCGGTCAACCAGATTGGTAACGCGGGCCTTGAACTGCTCCTCGTAAGCCACAAAAGCAAACAACATGCCGACGGTGAAATTCCCAGCCAGAACCAGCGTTGCACCCACCCAAACCACGGCCACCGATTGCACCCCAAAAATCAGAGCATTAGCGGCTTTAAAGAGCAGCGTCTGCAGCTCTGTAGAAACCTGGGCATTCGTACTATCTACCAGTAGGTTCATCCAGCGCGTTTTGCGGTCATCTTCGCGGCCCAGCACCTTGATGGTGCGAATACCGCGCAGCGTCTCAATAAAAAACGTTTGCTGCTTGGCCATGCGTATGATCTGCTCTTCCATGGTTTTGCGTAATGGCATATAGGCGATGTTGCGCAATGCCACGTAAACAGCCACGCTGACCAGGACGATGAGCGCCAACTTGCGGCTATAAACAAACATCACGGCCAGAACAAAGACAGAAATCAGTCCGTCAAGCACCGCTTCAATGGAGTTGTTGGTCAGCGTGCGCTGAATTGCCTCCGCGCCATCAAAGCGCGACATGATGTCACCAAAGTAGCGCTTTTCAAAAAATGAAACCGGCAAGCGGATAAGATGAGAAAACAAATTGGCATACCACTGCAGCTTGAGTGATGTGCCGAAGTAGAGCGTGGTCCAGCTTCGCAAGGCCCCCAGAGCAGACTGCAAAGCGATCAGCAGCATGAAGCCGATGCCCAGGGTCAACAACAAATTACGGTCAAAGGCCGCGAGGACTTTATCCACCGTCAACTGCAGGAACAACGGGCTGATGAGGGTGAACAACTCAAGTACGGCGGCGAGAACGAAAATCTGTCCCAGTGCTCGCTTCAGTCCCACCACGCGGCCAACAAGGTCCCGCATCGTCAGCGGTTGGCGCTCATCACGGGGGACAAAGCTGGGAGTCGGCGTTAGTTCCAGGACAACGCCGGTAAAAAGCCGGCTGGCTTCAGCATGGCTGACGCGGCGCGGCCCCATGGCCGGGTCGTGCAGGTAGATGTGTTTCCGGGTAACCTTTTTGAGGACAACAAAATGGTCCATCTTCCAATGCAGGATGCAGGGCATGTTGAGATAGCCAAGGTCCTCAAGCTCTATGCGCAGGGGTCTCCCGGTAAATTCAAGCGCGCTGGCAAATTTAATGATGTTGGCCAGCGTGGCCCCGCGCAAAGAAAGCGTGAACCGCTGCCGCAACGCAGGCAGATCAATCTGCGCGCCATGATACCCGGCGATCATTGCCAGGCAAGCCAGACCACACTCTGCTCCCTCGGTCTGGTAAATCATCGGCAGTTTTTGCGCCCAGGAAAATTTCATCTCTGCAAGTTGTCACAAATGCGCGTCTTATCAGCTTCCAGACGGTTTGAACAGCCACTTGAGTAAAGGTTTGCGACCAAGCGGGATTTCAGCTTCTACTGGCATTCCCGCTTGCGGTGGATGGTTGAATGCAGCGCTCTGGGCCGCTCCTGGCGGTAGAGATACCGTAACTTTGTAGCTTGGCTCAGAAGCTTTCGCGTTTGCAGAGCTGCTGTCTGGAATGATTGGCGTATCCGATACGTTCAGGACCGTCACGTCTTGCTCCCGAAGCTTCTGCGGACAGCTTCCGCAATGCAATTCCAGCCGCGCTCCCGGCTCTACTGAGGCAAGCAAGCGGCTTGGAACATATAGTTCAGCGCGCAATTCGGCGTTATTGGAGTTCGAAGCTCCGGCTGGCACAGCCAGCAATGCCCCGGAAACGCGGGCCTTTTCCGTATAGTGGCCCAACAAAAGGAAAGCGGCTGCCAGCGCGACAATC
Source organism: Candidatus Angelobacter sp. (assembly GCA_035710845.1). Taxonomy (GTDB): domain Bacteria; phylum Acidobacteriota; class Terriglobia; order Terriglobales; family Acidobacteriaceae; genus Angelobacter. The sequence continues at coordinate 2,336 of DASTCT010000234.1, read as the reverse complement.
GCCAGCGCCAAGCTGGTAAGCAGGGTAAGAGAAAGTGGGCGGATAAGAATGATATCGCCGTAGGATTTTTGCTGCTGGTTCAGGATTGCTTCCGGACGGAAGAGGGGCAGGGGTTTGGCGCCGTTGTGCTGAGCAGAGCCGTGAATTTCATCCCTATGTTGCATGTTCTATTTGTTTTGACCGTAGAACATTTATGTTACGGCCCTAAAAGAGCAAAAGATGAAAAATCGCTAATAAAAACTCAGCGCTGTTTCAAATTGGGAATGGAAGGACGATGAACAGGGAGACAGTAGACATATCGCTTTTATTTGCAGTAGGCAGGATCCGTTTACCAGGATAGAAAGACGCGAAGTTTTTGGACCACCATTTGTAACGTTTTTCATAGTCGATCACTACTGAATAAGCGCCATAAAACCGGGCGTGCAAGGAGAAATATCATGTCGAATCAGGCATCCGCGAGGGGCTCACAAAAGCTCCTCGCACAACTTGTTCAGAAGCGCACGGCGGCAACTCCGGAGGAGGTCAAAGCCGCTGTTTCCATACCAACCACTGCGGATTACAAGCTGCTTCGCTGGCAGATCCGTGGCATTCCCCCCTTCTATTACGAGCTGGAAACGGACTTCCAGGTCGCGCCCCAAAATGTGGGAGAGTTGGTCAATCATTTCGCCGTCAACTCCGCTATCCGGAACATCAACATCCTGATCAACGGAATTCCCAAACCTGACATCGCCACCGTGAACGTCGTGGTGGCGGAATCCGGCGAATAAAGGAGGAGACAGTGGGGCCAACGCAACATTCTATCGTTCAGATCCATACGACGCGACGTTGTAATCTGCGTTGTCTCCACTGTTATTCTTCTTCCGGGCCGGAGCAGCGCGACCAACTCAGTTCCCTTCTGTTTGAGCGCGCGCTCAGTGACGCCTGCGCCGAAGGGTACCGGGTGGCCAGCTTTTCTGGGGGCGAGCCAGTTTTGTACAAGGACCTTCCGAAACTCCTGCGTCATGCCACAGCCATAGGGATGCATACCACAGTGACCTCGAATGGCATGTTGCTGGATGAGCGCCGGCTCGAAGGATTGGCCGGCGTAACCGGCGTGCTGGCCATTAGCCTTGACGGCGTTCCCGAATCGCACAACCAGATGCGTTGCTCATCCAAGGCCTTTGAAACCATGGAGGCGCGGTTACCCGCCGTGCGGGCGAGCGGTATACCTTTTGGCTTCATCTTTACCCTGACTCAATTCAATGTGAACGAGCTGGAGTGGGCAGCCGAATTTGCTTTCCAGCAGGGCGCCAGACTTTTTCAGGTCCATCCGCTTGAAGAAGTGGGCCGGGCCGCCCAGGAACTGGCCGGAGCGCGTCCTGATGAACTGGAATCGGCTTACGCATATCTGGAAGTTGAGCGTGTTCGGCAACAATATGCCGGAAAGATGCTGATTCAATTCGACCTGGTCCATGCCCGCGTGCTGCGTGAACATCCCGATCGTTTCTTTGACGTGGAAGCGGCAGAGGACCGGCCTCTAGGCGATCTAGTATCGCCGCTGGTCATTGAAGCTGATGGACAGGTAGTTCCTTTCGGATACGGCTTTGCATGCGGTTTCTCGCTGGGGTCGCTCCGTGAAGCCACACTGCGAGAACTGGCTGCCCATTGGCGCAAGAAGGGCCATCGCGAGTTGCAGCACGTATGCCGCCAGGCTTTTGAAGACGCGGCCCGTGAGCGGGAATTGCCAATCCTGAATTGGTGGGAAAAACTGGAAGAGCACGCAAGCAGGCTTGGCAGCTACCAGGCTCCGCTCCAAACGACCGAGATGACGAAGCCAGCACAAGAAATCCAGAGCTGATTCTATCCGCTACTCCAGACGCGCTGGTCCTGGTCAGGCCACGACACTAGGGACAGCAGCACGGCGAGGCAGGAATTCACCAATCCGGCGAATCTGAGCGCCTACGCCTTTTAGCTTTTCTTCAATGCGCTCATAACCGCGATCAATGTGATAGACGCGGTCAAGAATGGTTTCGCCATCGGCCACCAGGGCGGCGATAACCAGCGAAGCGGAAGCACGAAGATCAGAGCACTGCACAGCGGCAGAACTCAGAGGCGTCTTTCCGCGCACAATGGCGCGGCTGCCTTCAACCTTTATGTTCGCGCCCATGCGCGTCAATTCCTGCGCATGCATGAAGCGGTTTTCAAAAATATTTTCCGTGATAATAGAAGTACCCTGAGATTGCGTTGCCAGGGCCATGTATTGGGCCTGCATGTCTGTTGGAAAGCCCGGATACTCTTCTGTGGAAACATCGGCCGCAATAAGTTGGTGGCCGTTGGTCACGCGCATGGAATCTTGA
>DASTCT010000233.1:0-19460 GCA_035710845.1 Candidatus Angelobacter sp. | reverse complement strand
GCGGGATAATATTTGTTTATCTGGTACTTATCTTGTCCCGCTTGGAGCCCCGGACCCTCTTGACCAACAGCTAGCAGTCCAAGTAGAACTCATCGAGTCGAAATTGCCTGCTAATCTGGCCGGGCCCATTGTTTCGAGGAGGCACTTTGAAGGTTTACGAAGGCAAGGACATCCGCAATCTAGTGGTGATAGGCCACTCTCACTCCGGCAAGACCTCCCTGGTTTCCGCCATGCTGTACACGGGCGGCGCTACGCCCAAGCTGGGCCGCGTGGATGACGGTTCCACGGTAACCGACCACGATGATGAAGAAATCGCGCGGCAAATGACCATCTCTGCTTCTATTGCCTCAGTGGAATGGCACAACTCCAAAATCAATCTTCTGGACTCTCCCGGCTTCACCATGTTTGCCCATGAGGCCAAGGTCGCAATGTCAGCCGCAGAAGCAGCTCTGGTTGTGGTGGACGGCGTCTCCGGCGTTGAAGTGGTCACTGAAAAAGTCTGGCAATACGCCGAAGAAATCAACCTGCCGCGCGTGATCTGCGTAAGCCGCATGGACCGCGAACGCGCCAACTATGAAACGGCGCTGGAAAGCCTGGTCAACTCTTTTGGCCGTCAGGTTGTCCCGGTACAGATCCCCATTGGAAGTGAGAAGAGCCTCAAGGGCGTGGTCGACCTGGTGACCATGAAGGCTTACACCTACGACATGGGTGGGAATGGCAAGGGCAAAGAAGGTCCTATCCCCGCCGATCTGGAAGCCGCGGCCAAAGAAGCGCATGAAAAACTGGTGGAGATTGTGGCCGAAGGCAAAGACGAATTGATGGAAGAGTTCTTCGATAAGGGAACGATTTCTGAAGACCATCTGATCCCTGCGCTGCATGAAGCCATCCGCGACGATAGAATTTTCCCCGTGCTGTTTGCCTCTGGCCTGGGCAATATCGGCACCGATCATCTGCTGGATTTCGTGGTGGACTACTTCCCCACCGCTGCCGAGCATGCTGCTGTCCACATTGAAGGCGCCAGCGCCAACAATGGCCACGGCGCAGACATCAAGATCAGCGACTCCGCGCCCGCTTCGATCTACGTCTTCAAGACGTCGAACGATCCTTTTGCCGGGCGAATCACGTTCTTCAAGGTATTTTCCGGCGTGGTAAAGAATGACGCCACGCTGCAGAACTTCACCCGCAGCACCTCAGAGAAGCTCTCGCATCTCTCCATTCCGCAAGGCAAGAACCTTGTAGCGGTGCCGGAACTTCACGCGGGCGATATCGGCGCTGTGGCCAAGCTGCGTGACACTCTTACCGGCGACACGCTGGGCGATAAAGCCAATCCCGTCCAGTTCCCCGGCGTCTCTCTGCCGGAACCGGCCATTACTTTTGCTATCGAGCCCAAGTCTCGCAACGATGAAGACAAGCTCTCCAACGGCTTGCACAAGCTGATGGAAGAAGACCCCATGGTGCGCTTCTTCCGCGATGAGCAAACCAAGGAATTCCTGATCGCCGGGACCGGCCAGCAACACATTGAAGTGATGGTATCGAAACTCAAGAAGCGCTATCACACTGAGGTTGTGTTGAAGGCGCCTAAAGTCCCGTATCGCGAGACCATTCGCGGCAAGGCCGACGTGCAGGGCCGCCATAAGAAGCAGAGCGGCGGTCATGGCCAGTACGGCGATTGTAAGATCAAGATGGAGCCGCTGGAGCGCGGTAAGAATTTTGAATTTGTGAATGACATTTTTGGCGGCGCGATTCCCAAGAACTACATTCCGGCAGTGGAAAAAGGGATCGTTGAGGCGGCAGCCCGCGGCTATCTGGCTGGATTTCCGGTGGTGGATTTCCGCGTGATTCTCTATGACGGCAGCTACCATGACGTTGATTCGAACGAACTCTCATTCAAGACCGCTGGCCGCATCGCCTTCAAAAAAGCCATGGAGCAGGCCAAGCCCACGCTGTTGGAGCCGATCATGAAAGTGGAGATCACCATTCCCGACGAATTTGCCGGCAGCATCATGGGCGATCTCAACTCGCGTCGCGGGCGCATTCAGGGCATGGACAACAAAGCTGGCAAGACTATTGTGAAAGCTGAAGTGCCCATGGCAGAGATGCTCAGCTACGGCGCTGACTTAACTTCCATGACACAAGGGCGCGGCAGCTTCAACATGGAAATGTCGCACTATGATTATGTGCCTGCCATGTTGCAGGAAAAGGTCATCACTCAAGCCAAAGCCGAGAGAGGCGAAGTGGTGGAGGTGGAAGAGTAGCTCGCGCCTAACCCGCATATTGTTGGCGCGCCGGACAAATAGTTTGGTTCCATCAGCGTTGCTCGCCGTGCTTTACTTTTGGCGGGTAAGAATCACATTCATAGTCCATGAATGTCCCGTGCGGCTGCCGTCGGCCGTTCCTTCCATGTGATCGCCATCGACCTTCAGATCAAAGACCCACTTGGATTGCTCTCCACTTTCAGGGTCGATTGATGTGACCGTAAAAGTCAGATGATTCCCGCTATAGATGGCATTGCGAATCGGCCAGGAGTGTTTCCTTGCCTGGACCAGTTACGCCAGTGATTTTGTCGCCATCCTGCTGTAGTTGCAGGTATGCGCTGCCATGGCTGCCTTCTGCTTCAGTCATCTCGCCAGTCCAGGCCCCGCTAAGCCCGCCCGTGGCGAACATCAACCCTGCAAGCACGGCAAGAATTCCGTGTCTCATTGCTGCTCCCCGGCTGAACTGATTTAGGTAGATAGAATTCTACATAGCCTTAGACTCACCCCCGCTTGTATAAGTTCCCAGGAAATCCCTTCCCTTCGCCAACTTTGTGATGAATTTATGCGATTTGACGTAATCCCTTATACTAAAAGGCTTTATGTCGTCGCTTGCTACCCCGCCCAACCAGAAAAAATTCCGCTTCAGGTTGCTGCCCACGCTCAAGCGTGGAGAGATGTGGCGCTACTTTGGCCCGGCATTTGTGGCCAGCGTGGCCTATATCGATCCGGGGAATTTTGCCAGCAACTTTGAAGGCGGGGCCAGGTTCGGCTACACGCTGCTGTGGGTGCTGCTGTGGTCAAATGCCATGGCGATCCTGATTCAGTATCTCTCCGCCAAGCTGGGGATCGCCACCGGAAGAACGCTGCCGCAGAATTGCCGCGCTCACTTTTCCCGTAAGATCAATTTTGGATTGTGGGTTGCGGCGGAGCTGGCCGCCCTGGCCACTGACCTTGCGGAATTTCTTGGCGCGGCGCTGGGGTTCCATCTGCTCTTCGGTATTCCCCTCTTCCCGGCAGCCCTCATTACTGCTGTGATTGTATTTCTCATGCTCGCGGTTGAGCTGTATGGGTTTCGCCGTTTAGAGCAGTTGATCATGGCTTTTGTCTTCGCCATCGCCGCTTGCTACGCGTTTGAGATATTTATCGTCAAGCCGGATTGGGGCGCCGTCGCAAAAGGCGTTCTGGTCCCGAAGATCAATTCGCAGAGCATCTATGTCGCGGTAAGCATGCTGGGCGCAACGGTGATGCCGCACGTAATTTATCTGCACTCAGCGCTGGTGCAACATCGTGTGCAAGAGGATGCAAAGCGCGATCATCCTGAAAAATGGATTCTCACCATGCGCCACCTGCGCTATGAGCTGTTTGACGTGCTGGCGGCGATGAACGGCGCATGGCTCATCAACTCCGCCATGATCGTGATGGCTGCCGCCGTGTTCTACTCCCACGGAGTAAACTTCAACTTTGACGAGGCCCACCTTACGCTGCAACCTCTGCTCCCTGCTGTATCCGGTACGGCTTTCGCTCTGGCGCTTTTGTTTTCCGGTCTCTCGTCTTCCACGGTGGGCACCATGGCCGGCCAGGTGATCATTGAAGGGTTTTTAGATATCAAGTTCAGCGTGTTTCTGCGCCGGCTGATCACGATTGTTCCTGCACTTGTGGTGATCGCACTGAAGCTCGATCCTCTGAAAATTTTGTTACTATCACAAGTGGTGCTGAGCTTCGCGATTCCATTTGCTCTGGTTCCGCTGGTTGTGCTGACCCGCTCGCAAAAAGTAATGACTGACCTGGTCAATAGCCGCCGGACAAACTACATGGCTTACGTGGTCACAGCCGTGATTTGTGGCCTGAACCTTCTGCTGCTCTATCGCATGGTTGGCGGCGAATTCTAAGCGCCGGGTGCAGGTTTTGTAACGTCCTCGAGCGATTGTGAATCCAAATTAAGGGAGGGTGAATCATGAACACATTTGGCAGCCGCTCAAAGTTGCGCGCCGGCAATAAGGAATATGAAATCTACCGGCTGGACGCGCTGGAAAAGCACAATTGCTCGCCGCATCGCCTTCCTTTTTCCCTGAAAGTGCTTCTGGAAAATCTTTTGCGTACAGAGAACGGCCGCAGCGTAACAGCGGACGATGTTCGCTTTCTGGCTGACTGGAAACCCCAGGCCGTCCCCGACAAAGAAATTGCTTTCACGCCCGCTCGCGTGCTGATGCAGGATTTTACCGGAGTGCCTGCAGTGGTTGACCTGGGCGCCATGCGCGATGCCATGAAGAAAATGGGCGGCGATCCCGCGCTGATTAATCCTCTGCAGCCGGCTGAACTGGTGATTGACCATTCCGTGCAGGTGGATGAGTTCGCCACCATAGGGGCTTTCGCCGTGAACGCTCAACTGGAATTTGAGCGTAATAAAGAGCGCTATGCCTTCCTGCGCTGGGGCCAGTCTGCTTTCAGGAATTTCAAGGTCGTGCCGCCGGATATGGGAATCGTGCACCAGGTAAATCTGGAATATCTGGCCCGCGTTGTGTTTTCTGAAAAGCGCGATGGCGTAGACGTGGCTTATCCAGACACGCTGGTGGGAACAGACTCGCATACCACAATGATTAATGGCCTCGGCGTACTGGGCTGGGGCGTTGGCGGAATTGAAGCCGAGGCAGCAATGCTGGGGCAACCGGTTTCCATGTTGGTCCCGCAGGTGGTCGGCTTCAGGCTGACCGGACAATTGCGCGAAGGTTCCACAGCAACAGATCTGGTGCTTACAGTTACGGAGATCCTGCGCAAGACAGGCGTGGTGGGCAAGTTTGTGGAGTTCTTTGGGCCGGGCTTGGCATCGCTGCCACTGGCGGATCGCGCCACCATCGCCAACATGGCGCCGGAGTACGGCGCTACCTGCGGCATCTTCCCCGTAGACGAAACAACGTTGAATTACCTGCGCACCACAGGCCGCAAGCCGGAACAGATTGCGCTTGTTGAAGCCTATTGCAAAGAGCAGGGGCTGTTCCACACAGCGCAGACACAAGACGCGGAATATTCGCAAGTTGTCGAACTCGACTTGAGCACCGTGGAGCCGAGCGTGGCTGGGCCGCGCCGTCCGCAGGACCGTGCGCCGCTTTCCAAAGCCAAAGAATCATTTGAACAGGCCCTGCCGACCTTGATTGGGCCACGTCCGGCGATACAAGCACGGAAGGTTGCGCCCGTGCAGGTTGAGCGCTTTGAGGGTGAAGGCGGAACGCCCATCGGCATTGCGGAAGATCCCAATGTCCCTGCCGGCACCAAGAGCATTGGCGATCACATTTTTGAGCAGATGCATGACGGCTCGGTGGTAATCGCGGCCATCACCAGTTGCACCAATACTTCCAATCCATCTGTGATGATGGCCGCAGGTTTGCTCGCGAAAAAGGCTGTCGAGAAAGGGCTGCAGCGCAAACCCTGGGTCAAGACCTCGCTAGCGCCGGGCTCTCGCGTGGTGACGGAGTATTACCAGAAGGCCGGCCTCATCCCGTATCTGGAGCAGCTTGGCTTTCACATTGTGGGTTATGGATGCACCACCTGCATCGGCAACTCCGGGCCGCTGCCGCACGACGTTTCTTACGCGATCACAGAAAAACAACTCGTAGCCGTGTCAGTCCTCTCCGGAAACCGCAATTTTGAAGGCCGCATTAACTCTGAGGTTCGGGCCAACTACCTGATGTCGCCGCCGCTGGTGGTGGCTTACGCGCTGGCTGGGCGCATTGATCTTGACATTACGCAGGCCCCTCTCGGCGATGGAAAAGACGGCAAACCGGTTTACTTGCGCGACATCTGGCCTACACAAAAAGATGTTCAGGATGCAGTGCGGCAAGCCATTAATTCCGGCATGTTCAGCAAAAATTACGAGACGATCTTCGATGGCGACCAGGAGTGGAAACAGTTGCGCGTTCCTGAAGGCGAGACGTACGCGTGGGACACTGACTCCACTTACATCAAGCAGGCTCCGTACTTTGACGATATGCCGGCGCGGCCTGCGGCGATCAGGGAGATCAAAGGAGCGCGGGTGCTGGCCAAGCTGGGCGATAGCGTCACCACCGATCACATCTCACCTGCAGGCTCAATCAAGACCAATAGCCCTGCAGGGAAATATCTGCAGGAGCATGGAGTCGAAGTAAAAGACTTCAACTCTTATGGATCGCGCCGCGGCAATCATGAGGTGATGGTCCGCGGAACATTTGCTAACGTTCGCCTGCGCAACCAACTTGCGCCCGGCTCAGAAGGCGGCGTAACGCGGCACTTTCCTGACGGCGAGACCATGTCAATCTTTGACGCTTCAGTAAAGTACCAAGCGGATGGCGTGCCGCTGATCGTGCTCGCCGGGAAAGAATATGGCTCAGGATCATCGCGCGATTGGGCGGCGAAGGGGCCGCTGTTGCTGGGCATTCGCGCCGTGATCGCCGAGAGCTATGAGCGCATTCACCGCTCCAACCTTGTGGGCATGGGAATTCTGCCGCTGCAATTCCTGTCGGAAGAAAGCGCGGAAACGCTGGGCCTGCGCGGTGATGAGGTTTATGAAATCAGCGGTCTGCCCGCTCTGCTGGCAGGAAAATTTGCCGGCGGGAAACAGGTCCAAGTGCGGGCCACGAATGCTGACGGAGTTACGACTGAGTTCCATGCACTGGTCAGGATCGATACGCCGCAGGAAATCCAATATTACGAGCACGGCGGCATTCTGCAGTACGTGTTGCGCCAGTTGTTGGCAAGCAAGCCAAAGCCTGAGCCGGCAAATGTGGTGTGATTTCGCAGCTAATTAGCGCAGCTCAAAAATTAGCCGCGAATCAACGCGAAAATACGCAAATCATTTTTTAGTGTGATTCGTGTTCATTCGCGAAATTCGCGGCTGTCTTTTCAAAGTTTTGGTAATTCCGATCATTGGTCTTCTTCTTGCTCGTTGGCTTCCGACAAAATCTCCCACAACATCTTGCCGCAGTCGACAATCTGCGTGCCCCCGCATTTTGGACATTGGTATTCGCGCATATCGCGGCCGGTTGAAGGTGGTCTTTTCAATCTGCTCCATCTCGACGCTGCAGGTAGGACAGGTGATTTCAGACATAAAGGGAGTGTATCGGATTAAAGTTTTTTTACTTTTCGTGGCGATCCCTGCTTCTTGAAGTTACTGTCTTGGTGCGGTTACTTCCGTAAGCTCACGGCTCTGTATTTCCAACTCCAAAATGTGACATAACTTCCTGCAGAAAAAATCCCATTTTGCGCGGATGGAAATAAAGCAAGGAGGCAAGTTTCGGATCATGAAGAAAGTAATGCTAGTTGCACTGTTATTTCTGGGTTTTAGCACAATCGTGATGGCGCAGGACAAACCGAAAGCCGAGGTATTCGGCGGCTATTCTTACCTGCATACCAGCGACAACGGATTCAGTACCAACTTCAACGGGGCCTCGGGCTCGGTTGCAATCAATGCCAATGAGTGGTTCGGTGTGGTAGGCGACTTTGGTTACTATCATGCCAGCCCGGATATCTCAGCTATCGCTGTAGTCCTGCCGGGGGTCAACGGGAGCGCGAGCTTGAACACATTCTCCTTCCTGTTCGGCCCCAAGATCGCGATGCGCGGCAATGAGAAGTTCACGCCTTTTGCCCAGGCGCTGTTCGGAGGCGCGCACCAGAAAACAACCCTCGACGTGACTGGGTTCCCCAGCACATCCACGTCAGAAACCGCATTTGCCATGGCCCTGGGCGGCGGGTTTGACATAAAGGTGGCAAAGAGTGTGGCCATCCGCCTGGTGCAAGCGGAATATGTGCTTACCAAATTCAATGACGGAGCCAACAACCGGCAAAACTCGGTGCGCATCTCCACCGGCCTTGTGTTCCGGTTTGGCCAACACTAAAAAGTCCACAATATTTGTGATCGGGAAGCGGGTCATTGGGATTGTCAAAATCCTAATGCCCGCTTTCTTTTTTGCATGCGGCTTAACGCTACCTTTAAGAGCTGCATTTGTAGAACTACTTGAGTTTTGTAGCGATAGGGTTCCTCGCTCCCCGCCTCGATTCATGCAAAGGCGCGCGCTGCCATACCATTGCGCAAAAGCGGCGCAATCCGGGATCCCTGGGCTTGGGGACCCCGGCTCCGTTCAGAATTTCAGAAAAATTTTCCTCCGTTTACTCCTTTCCTCCGTGTCAAAGCTTTTCTTTTCCTCAATTCAAATTCACGATAGCGAATACGGGATCGACCGGAGCTGAGCCGAGCAAGACCAGAGCGCCGGCATGGGGATCGCGTTGGAAGGCGAAAAGCCCTCCCGTCACCCCCGTGACAAAAAGATATTCATCTGAGCTGGTCAGCAGGATGTGTTCTACAGGGCCAAGATTGTAGGGCGAACCCGGCACGGGCGTCAGCGAGCCGTCGGCCTCAACGTGAAAGCCGAAAATCAATCCGCTGCCGGCCTGGTCGAGATAGACAAACTTTCCGTCCCTGGTGGCTGTAATTTCTAGATAAAGATGGTCACGGTCAGCCGGGGGGACGGGCGAGGGCATGGCAACCTGTGTGAGGGCGCCGGTCGAGGGATCAATAGAGTAGACATTCAGGCCATCGATGGTGGCAAAGACAGCGTATTTACCGTTCCTGGCCACAGCCACGCCTCCAATGAAGTACTCAGAGGTTGGCGGTGCTTCCTGCAGCGTGCTTTTGGCGATCGCGCCGGTTTGGGCGTCAATCAAAAAGGGCTGGACGGTCCAGAAAGACGGGATGCTGCCATGGCAGGGACACCCCTGAACCACCACGGCATAGGCCTTGGTCCCGTCTGGAGTGAATACCAGCGGGCTGCCGAGACCGGCGCAGCAATCGAAACCGCTGGCGGGACCGCCAAAATAGATAAAAGGAGCACCTGGGACCTGGGTAAGTTTGCCCTCCGCATCGATGTGAAAGGCGTTCAGGTTCGCTTCATAATTTCCGGACAAATCGTCATGCGCCTCATCGACATAGAGATAGCTTCCCGAGGGATCGATGGAGAAGGCGCCTACTCCGGTCTGCAGGGCGGTATTGCTTCCTCCGAGAGAAAATGAGCCGTTCACCGGGTCTGAGATGAACCTGTCCACCTGAGGCAGCCCCAGATCCAAGGCAAACAGGACCCCATGCGCACTCGCCATGGTAGGAGGGCCAACGGTAAAAGGCGTAGACAGGGTGATGCTCTTGTCTATCCGCTCGAGCCCGGAGGAAGTGATCGCGTATTCCTGATAAAGCTCTCCGGAGGAGCCGACTTTGACCAGAACGTGGTCCGGAAGCGCGGGTTGTGGCGTTGGGACAGGAGATGGCGTTGGAGTAGCCGTCGGAGATGGCGTGGGAGAGGGGCTTGGAACCGGCGTAGGTGAAGGAGTCGGTGAAGAAACCGGGACAGGGCTGGGAGAAGGCTTGGGAGCTATGGTTAGCGACGAAATACCATTACATCCAGCGAATAGAAGTGAGCTGATGAGAAGAAACAAGGAAACAGAAGAAAAGCGGAGTTTGAGGTTGTCCATGTCGGGATAACTTTCTCCAGGGGCGGCAGGAGAATAGATGCTGGATCAGAGACTCTGGGTTTTCGAGAGCTGCTGCTCGTGTTTTTACTCCTCGCCTTCTTTCTGGTTCGCTTCAGAGAGGATTTCCCACAGCGCCTTGCCGCAATCCACAATCTGCTTACGGCCGCATTTTGGACACTGATATTCACGCATGTCGCGGCCAGTGAACGTGGTGCGCTCAATCTGGTCCATCTCAACGGAGCAATCTGGACAGGTGGTTTCGTCCATATTCGTTAAGTGTAGTTCAACCTGGAAAAACGGGAAGCTTACCCGCTGATCAACACTGATGACACTGATCTGGTGAGATCACCGGATGCCACACACCAAACCTGAATCGTTTGACAGGGGCTGACGTCCAAGCCCGGAATGCTATATCCTCACAAGTCGCGGTAATTGAGCCATTTTGTTATGAAGATACTGGTCATTGGCGGAGGAGGAAGGGAGCACGCGCTGGTGTGGAAGCTGCGCCAGTCGTCCCGGGTCCAGCAGGTTTATTGCCTGCCGGGGAATGGAGGCATCTGCGAAGAAGCCACGTGCCTGCCCGGCGATCCTAAGAGCCTGGCCAGCCTGCTGTCCGCTGCTCACCAGATACATCCTGATGTCACCGTGGTTGGGCCGGAACTGCCGCTTTCCATCGGCGTGGTGGATGAGTTTTCCCGCCGCGGCTTGAGAATTTTTGGGCCTACACAAAAGGCCGCTCAACTGGAGAGCAGCAAGAGCTTCGCCAAAGAGTTCATGCAGCGGCATAAGATCCCGACAGCACACTATGCCGTATGTACGTCAGAAGAAGAGCTGCGCAAGTCATTGGGGCTGTTCTCAACCCCGGTTGTGGCGAAAGCCGATGGGCTAGCTGCCGGCAAAGGCGTAGTCATCGCCGCCACCAAAGAAGAAGCCGCAAAAGCAGCGCTGGAAATGTTCAGCGGCAAGCTGCTGGGCACGCCTGTGACCCATGTGGTGCTGGAAGAATTTCTTGAAGGCGAGGAAGTTTCCTTCCTGGTACTGAGTGATGGCGAACGCGTAGCGCCGCTGGTGCCATCACAAGACCATAAGCGCATAGGTGATGGAGATAAAGGCGCAAACACCGGCGGCATGGGCGCATACTCCACCGATTCATTGCTGGAAGCAGGCATGGCAGAGTGGCTGGTGAACCACATTGCGCGGCCTGTGGTGGCCGGCATGAAGTCAGAGGGCGCGGAGTATCGCGGCGTTCTCTATTGCGGACTGATGATGACTGCGCGCGGGCCAATGGTGCTGGAGTTCAACTGCCGCTTTGGCGATCCTGAAACCCAGGCCGTGCTCATGCGGCTGGATAGCGACCTGCTCGACGCGATTGAAGCATCTATTGATGGGCGCGTGAGCGATGGCGATTTCAAATGGTCGAAGGACGCTTCCTGTTGTGTGGTGGTAGCTTCAGGCGGATATCCAGCCGGCTTCGTCAGCGGCAAACAGATTTCCGGTCTGGACCAGGCAAGCCAACTGGCGAATGTTAAAGTTTTCCACGCGGGAACCAGCAAGCGCGATGGCGTGATTTACACCAATGGCGGCCGTGTGCTGGGCGTGACCGCGCGCGCGCCACGACTGAATGAGGCAATTGATCGCGCCTATGAAGCCGTGCGCCTGATCAGTTTTGAAGACATGTATTACCGCAAAGATATTGGAGCACGAGCGCTGAGAGCGCAAAAATAAATAAATCGAGGAAAAAGGACTACATGGCAGAAAACCCACTTATTTCAATTGTAATGGGATCGGATTCAGACCTGGAGATCATGAATGAAGCAGCCAAAGCTCTTGACGACTTTGGTATTGCCTATGAAATTGACGTGACCTCGGCGCATCGCTCGCCGGCGCGGACCTCAGAATATGCGCGCAACGCCGCAGGGCGCGGGATCAAAGTCATCATCGCCGGCGCAGGCGGCGCAGCCCACCTGGCTGGCGTGATTGCCGCCGAGACAACAATTCCCGTAATCGGCGTGCCCATTCCTTCCACGCCGCTCAATGGCATGGATTCACTGCTGGCGATTGTGCAGATGCCGGCTGGAATTCCCGTGGCTACTACAGCGATCGGCAAGGCAGGCGCAACGAATGCAGGAATCCTGGCGGCCCAGATTCTCGGCCTGAGCAATGCCACGGTGGCCGGTAAGCTCAAAGAGATGAAGGGCAAGCTGGTAAAGAGCGTGGAAGAGAAGTCGCAAAAGCTGCAGCAGCTGAGGAAGCGGTGACCGCTTCTTTTACCGCAATCGCCGTCATTCCTGCCCGGCTGGGCTCTACGCGGCTCTCGCGCAAAGTACTGCGTGAGATCGCAGGCAAGTCGATGGTCGGGCATGTGTACGAGTCAGCAAAAAAATGTTCGCTGCTGCGCGAGGTAATCATCGCCACGGATTCAGATGAGGTCATGCAGCTCGCCAAGGCGCGCGGATGGAATGCGCAGATGACTTCAGCGCAGCATCGCAGCGGAACCGACAGGATGTATGAGGTAGCGCAGCGCGTACCGGCTGATGTCTATGTCAACATCCAGGGTGATCTGCCCATGGTCAAGCCGGAACACATTGATGCTCTGCTGAAGCCCATGCGCCGGCCGGAGGTGGTGGTTTCCACGGTCAAGACCCGCTGCAAGCCAGAAGAGATCGCCAATTCTAACGCGGTGAAGGTGGTGACGGACAAGAATGGTCGTGCCTTGTATTTCTCGCGCTCCACTGTTCCTTACGACCGCGACAAAACCGGCGCTATCGAATACTTCAAGCACCTGGGACTCTATGCCTATCGTCGCTCGGCTCTCGATCAGTTTTGTCATCTGCCGGAATCGAAGCTGGAAGCCGCGGAACGTCTGGAGCAGTTACGGCTGCTGGAAAATGGGATCGATATTTACGTGGAAGAGACGCCGTTCAATACGGTCGAGGTCGATACGGAAGAAGATCTGCGGCGGGTGGAAGATATCTTTAGAACATCTATGTAGCCAGGCTTGGCCGATGGCTCTTGGCCCACGCTTCCGCGGCCGCTATGCGCTTGGAGATGGGCGGATGCGAGTGGAAGAGCAGTTCAACCACGCGCGATGGGTGGCTCTCACTCAGGTTCTGCTTGCCCAGCTTCTCCATCGCAGTGATGTACGGCGTTACGTTGGCTACGGACTTCCAGCAGTAGAGATCGGCTTGGCGCTCAGTAAAGCGAGAGAAGGCGTTCAGCGCCGGCATCAGCAGCAGAGAGAGGCCGCTGGCCACCAGCGCCAGCAGCGGCAGGTTGGCGAAGTTAGAGAGATTCTCAAAGTTAAGGCCGGAAAACATCTTTTGCTCGTAAGTTGCCCAATACAGAACCTTATGCGCAGCCCAGAATCCAGCCAGAGTAACCAGCGTCTGCACCACGATCATCTTGATCAGGTGGCCGTGAACATGGTGGCCAAGCTCATGGGCAAGGACAGCCTCAATCTCGTCATTGCTGTAATTTTGCAGAAGGGTATCCGCAATAACGATGCGCCGTGTTCTACCCAGACCGGTCAGCGCAGCATTGCCCTTCCTGCTCTTATCTGAAAGCTTCCACTCGTAAACACCCCGCACGCGCGTTCCTGCGCGTTCGCCTAGCCGCACCAGACGAGCTTTGAGGTCATCGTTTTGAAGCGGAACGGACTTATAAAAGAGCGGGAAGAAGACTACCGGCGCTATCTGAGTGAACAAGATAATTATAGGTACAAATATGAACCACGAAAGCAACCACCAATAAGGTGGCCATATACGTATTGTGGCATACACGATCTCGCTGAGTAGCGTCGTTACAAACAGTCCAAGTACCCAGCTTTTGAGCTCGTCCTTGAGCCATGAGCCTAGCCTCTGAATGGAGAGGTTGAAACGATGTTCGAGATGGAAATCGTAAAAATCAAGTCCGAAACCTAATACTTTGCTAATTACACTTAGGAACAGAACATAGAGAAAAAGGCTCAATTCATAATGATCCGCACCAATTCTCTTTGACCAGGAGTGGAGCGTATCGGTCCAGCCGGTAACCAGCAATGCAATGAGAAAGCCGAAGCTCAAAACCAGGTCCCCAATGTCCAGCCAACGCTTGGTGCGGTTGTATTCGCGCGCCTCGGCAGTATCGGATTGTTGGTTGGCTTCAGTCATGGTCATTGCGCTTGCTTCTCCGCTTTGAATTCAACGGTGACGAACTGCATAGAGTGCGTGGTGTTGTTCACCAATGTGTGGGCGATGCCACCGCCGGGTATCCAGGCAACTTCGCCGGACGCTCGTCTTACTGTTCTGTTGGATGAACCCAACTCCTGTGTAAGCTCCAGATCGGAGACTGGAACGAAAAGATGCGGGGCATAACGCTCGTGGCCCTCCAGTCGCGATCCGGGCGGAAACTTGATCAGCAAGACAGTCCATTGATCGGAAGAGATCAGGGGAAAGATGCTGGGACAACCAGCCTTCTCTGCTGAGCACGGAACCGGCATCTCGCATGATTCCGTACAGGTCTTGACGTTGCTGGAAGGCTTGAGCAACTCAATGGTGATGTTGTGGAACGGGCGCTCGCTGTTATTGATGGCCGCGTGGGCAAAATTTCCCGGCGTATAACGGACATCGCCGTCCTTCAGATGCAGCCCAGCAGGCTTCTCACCTACGCGGGCGCTGATCACGTCAGAGTCGCCCAGGGTGACAAATAAATAATCGTAATTATGGCGATGGATGAGCGTAGATGCCTTGGGCGCAACCGTGACGTTGAACACGCGTACGTATTCATTTTGGAGAACCAGGTGATGACTCGGCTCGGAGGTGATCTCCACGGACTGTTGTTGCTGCGCCATAGTGGCTGTGGCTAGAAACAGCAGTCCCAAGACACGGGACTTTCTCATAGATAAAGATTGTAAAAACATCCGTTGCCGCCCGCAAGCCGGTAAACGCCTGAAAAACCCGTCCCAAAGACCAGTGAACCTGCGGGCGGAACGGATGTTTGTAGCTGTTCTTGCCTGTAACTCAGTGTTCGTGCGGCTTCGATGCGTCTGGGGATTCTGATCCTTCTCCGGCAGGCCGGCCACGGAACTCAAGCACTATGGTTTTCGCTGTAGTCTTGCCGGTATTGGTAATCGAATGCACCACTGGATTATTCCAGGTGACCTCGCCTGTCTTTGAATGTACCGTGGTCTTGGCTTTGTCCTGGTTCTTCATAGCCACTTGAGCATCGGTGAGCGGTACCACAAGGAAATTCGCCAGATGAGTATGCTGCGGATATGTTGCTCCGGCAGGCACAGTCACCTGCGTAACTGTCCACTGGTCTGCGGTGATGAGCTTGGTTACTGTAACGCACTTAGATTTGTCGGCAGAGTTGCAGGTTACTGGAACCGAGCAGGAGTCAGTGCACGTCTTCTCATTGGTTGTCGGCTGAAGCAGCTCAATGGTCACGTTGCGGAAAGGCGTGGAAGCGGTATTGGTGATGGCATGGTTTAGGCCGGCGGGGGTGTATCTGACATCGCCATCCTTGAGTGTGGCCGCCACAGGCTGCGCGCCTTCTTTGGTGTTGGTAAACTGCGCGTCGCCAATGGATATCCCCAGGTAATTGTGCCCGTGATGGTGCATAAGAGTTGACGCGCCGGGATCAATCGAGACTGCGAAAACGCGAACAAAAAGATTGTCGAGCACCTGATGGTGGTGCGGTTCAGAGGTGATCTCCACTGGAGCTTGCGCTTGCTGGGCCAGTAGAGGCAGCACAAATAGCAAAAGTAGAGTGAAAGGTTTTCGCATAGGAGAGACATTCTAGACGCGGCTGCTCAGAATGCAAACTGGAAAGCTCAACGCAGGAGCTGCCACCAAAAGACGAGCAGGACGGCGCAAAGGATGGAGCCCCCGCCGGCGCCTATCCAAAAATTCTGCCACCAGCTATTAGTAGTGCGCATTAGACGGCGGCTGTTGGCCACCAGCAGAACAAAACCTAAGACCGGCAACGTGAGCACGCCGGCAAGAATTTGTGACCAGTACAGCACGCTCACCGGATTGATGCGAACAAAGCTGAAAGCGCCGGCCACAAAGACCGCGCAGGAGATCAGCACGTAAAATCTTTTGGCTTCCCAGGGATTTTCATCCAAGCCGCTGCGCCATCCCATGGCTTGAGACGCGCTGTTGCACATTGCAGAAATAAGCGCAGGCAGCGCGGCCATGCCTGCTCCAATAAGGCCGAGCGCAAAAACAACCGTAGCCAGTCCCGGCCCCACGGCAGGCGCTAGCGCTCCAGCAGCCATCCGCGCAGTAAGGCTGTCAGCATTGGGCGCGGAAAGCATCTTCCCGGCAGCAATCATGATGACGAAGCAAAGGCAGGTGGTAAGGATAGCGCTAGCGCGATGTCCCGCGTCTCCAATGCCTGCGCGATGTTTGTTACCGGGCGAACCGGACTGCCACCCCAAAACATACGGCGTGAGCAGGCTGCCAAAAATGGCGATGAACGCAATCGGATAACCAGCGCCGGGCGGAATGCTTGGAATTACAGAGTGATAGACCACCTGCGGCCAACTGGGACGTGCCAACAGGACAGCGGCAAAGTAGATGAGCAGCGGCAAGGCCAGGAGGGCCGCAATTCGTGTGATGCGACGATAGTCGCGGAAGATGAGGACGTACCAAACAGAAAACGCTGCCGCCGCAACAAAGAACATCCTGGGCAATTCCAGGATCATGGAAAAGCCCTCAGTCACAGCCACAAAGTCGGCAATGATCAGCGCCATGTTGATGGCCAGCACAATGGCGGCGCAACCAATTGCTACCATCTGCCCATAGTCGCGGCGCAGCAATTCAATCAGGCCCTGACCCGTTTCAGAACGAATGCGCCTTGAAACCGCAAAGACAGAAATCAGGATAGGTGCAGCAAGCAGCACTGCCCACAGAAGTGCATAATGATAGACGGCCCCGGCTACGGTAGCGGTAAGCACCAGCGCAGGGTTTGCCTCAGCGACGCCGGACACAATCTTCTGAAAGACACGTCGGGTGCGGCCTTTTTCGTCGGCTTTCTTCGTTTGCGCTGCTGCCGGCCAGCGCACGGCTTCCGCAGCGGCAACCGCGCCCTCTTCACGGGATCTTAGGTAACTCACGTCGCAAATCCCTTTCAATGCGCCGTTCATGCCAGAGGCGAAGCGGCCGGGAATAATTGATGATCCCGAAAGCTGCAATGGCAGCCATCAACAGCAGGCTACTGATGATTAGAAAAACTCGCGCGGCCCCTGTCTGTGCTACCTGAAGGATCACCAGGGCGTTGCGTGGAGTGAGCAACATGGAAGCCGAGAGGGCCAGCATGCCCAGCCCAGCCAGCAGGCCGGTTACATTTTTGGCCCAGCGGCCGGTGGCGTGATATTCAGCAAAAAGCTTGAATCCGTATGAGATAAGCCCTGCGATAACAACGAAATTAGCAACAATGGCTATCCAGTCTTTTACGTCCATATAGGGTATGACGCATCCAGAGCAGATGCAGGTTGTGACCCGCGGGAAAAAGAATCGGGCCTTAGAAAATTAAGAATTAGAACACCAGAAATTAGAACACCAGGAATTTTTTCTTCTTTTTCGCTGGCTTGCCTGCTGATCTTGGGTCTTCACCATTAGCAGCCACGATCACCGGCTTGTTGTTCTCGTTGGGGCTGGCGCCGGTATCGGTGAATCCAGGCTTGATATCGATGTAAGCCTGTTCCCGCAATTTAGTTAGATATGCTCGCGCAGCCGGCTCAAGGCGCTCACTGTAAATGGCTTCTTTAATCCTTTCAGATATTTCGTTCAACGGCGGCACGCCTGCGGGGCGATGCGCCGTAACCTTCAGGATAATGAATCCCTGTTTTGTCCGAATCACACCGGTGTTTTCGCCCGCTTTTAAGGCAAAGGTCTTGTCCTCAAGATCTTTGGCAAGCTCACCGCGCTTGAAGTCGCCCAGAGTTCCGCCCTGGGCCGCAGTTGGGCCGTCAGAGCTCTTCTTGGCTAGTTCGTCAAATTTGGCGCCTTTTTTGAGTTCATCCAGAAGCTGGTTGGCCTTGGCTTCAGCCGCTGCTACTTTTGCCGGGTCCTCAGCAGCAGGCTGATCCTGAGTCGCGCCCTGCTGCTTGTCCTTATCTTCTGCCTTGGGCTGTGTGGAGACCATGATTTCGCTCAAAGCAATTTCTTCCGGGCCTTCCAACTCTTTCTGATGTTTGTCGTACCAATCTTTAATGTCTTCATTGGTGATCTGGCTTCCCAGCTTGGATCCAACTTCCTGCCCAATTACCTGCTGGGTGACTGCGCCAATCCTGATTTGCTCTTTGAAGTCTTCAAAGGAGACGCCTTGTTTCTGCGCTTCTTTCTCCAGATCGTCAATGCTGGCAAGTCCCATTTGTTGCCGCATCTGGTTGAGCCGCTTGATCACATCGGTTTCGCCAGTAATGCCCAAATCCTTGCCTTTTTGCAGCAGAAGTTGTTGGTCAATCAGGTCACGCAGAAGGTTTTTCTGTGCTTTGTCCCACTGTGCCTGCCAGTTTGAGGGATCACGCTGCTTCAGCTCGTCCAAACTGGTTTGCTTCGCTTTTTCTATATCCGAGCGGGTGATGATGTCATCATTCACGCGGGCAACAATTTCGTCCACAATATTGTCGGCGTGCAGCGCAATCGTCACTAGGAGCAAAGCAGACAGAAGCAAAGATATTTTTTTGAACATAGTTATGAGGAACCTTCTGCAATTTGGGCTATTAAGCCTATTTTAGCAGTGATGCGCCTGCTCTTAGAACGGTAGCCCGGCTTATTGTTGCGGTTTTTTCTTCTTGTTCAGTAAACCGCCCAGCACGCCCTTCAGGTCAGGTTTCTGCTGCTGACCCTGCGCTTGCGAATTGTTATTGCCTCCGAGGCTCTGCATCAGCGTGTTCTGTAGGTTGCCCTTCATGGCTTCTCCCAGCGCGGGACGGAACACGGGATTCGACGTTGTACCTTCAATCAGGAAAGGCAATCCCTTGCTTTGGGTTGAAGTGGAAATACCAGTCAGGCTTCCCAACAGGTTACTGGCTCCCCCAGAAAGTTTGAGCACCATCTTGAAGTCCAGCGCGTTGTTACTGGCGATGACGCCGTTGCCTGTGAGAATTCCCATGGAGGGCACGTCAAGAACGATGTTGTCTGCGCGGATACCATCAGGCGCCACACGCATGGCGGAGCTGAAAGTTTGAATCAGGGTATCCATGCTTCCGGACTTGTTGCCGGTGAACGCTGCCAGCGCCCCCAGCTTTGAAGTCAGGTTATAGCCGGAGAGATGAGTACCGGAAATATTGATCGGGCCGGTAATGACCAGCTTGTCCAGCGGGCCTTCAGCGGCCAGATCCATGTTGATGGCACCGCCTTGCAGCGACGCTCCTGAAGGCAGTATTACGCCAAATGCGGGCAGCAAGCCTGCCACGTCATTCACTGGCATGTCTTTGCCCTGGATCTTCAGATTCGCAATGGTGTCTTCACCTTTTGCGGCCAGCGTTCCAGACGCGTTTGTCACACTCTTTCCCGTATGCAGATTGGCGTTGATGGTCCCAGTTTCAGAGGCAAGCGTGTAATCAGATTTGTAATCCAGGCTCACCGGCTGTTTGGCTGGCTGGCCGCCCTGTACGGCTTTCAGCCCGGTCACGGTGGCTTTGCCTTCTGAATGTGCGCGCTGGCCATCAGATTTCACCTGGCCTTCAAAATCCAATGTGCCGGCCATACCAGAACTTGGATCGACAAA
>DASTCT010000232.1:0-28938 GCA_035710845.1 Candidatus Angelobacter sp. | reverse complement strand
ACAGGCGTGGATGTAGGCGAATAGTGTTGCGGTGAACTCAGTTTTCTTTCGGCTGTAAGTTCCATGGGGAGAAAGGTACAAACGGCCCTTCCACCATTCATCATAAGTTCAATCGCGTTGGATGACATGAGGTCGTTGGTAGGTGGCCTTTGGTCATCCCATCAGCTTCAACAGCCAATCAATCGTTGGGCAAGTGAAAGCGCGAGCAGGCACTGGCCTAAAAGTGTAGGACAGTACCCGCGAGCAAGATCGTTTGCTTGCTTGGTTTTTGTGCAAAGGTCTTTACTCATTGACCTGACGCGCCCGGGGTCCCTCGTCCGCTGTTGCCAGCCGGAAGGCCGTAGCGATCAGGTCTTCTGCGGTAACTTCAGCCGTAAGAATGGCATCGGCCGGTTCAGCCTGGGCGATTGAACCGTGATAGAGGAAGATGACCCGCATTTTCTGCGCCTTCGCCTTGAGCGCGACCTCATTACGCGCCTGGACCGGAACAAGATGCCCGATCAGCAAGAGTTCAAAACTACCCTTGGCAAGATGATGGAGTGCCTCCGTTTTAGTGTCCACAGAGGTCACTTTGATTCCTGCCATGCTGAGGGCCTTGAGCCGGGGCCTCAGAAATTGAGAATGACAAGCAAATGCAAGGACAGCGTACATCAACAGCTCCTAAAATTTTTTAGATGAACTAAACGCCTTCGGTAGAACTGATAGAAGGTGGAGGCTGATGAATGCCACTAAAAAAGAAAGGTGCATAACAACGGATGCAGGGCAGGAGAAATTCTTCCGGACGGCCTTTCTTTCACTTGCGAACGGAAAAGCAACGCCATGGCCAGCAACAGGGTCACAATGGCCAGGGTCATACAGAACATAATAAGGGCGGCATATTGGCTGGCGCGCAACGCAGTATCCGGCAAATCGACCGAAGGGGCAATAAGAACCACCAGCACGCAGATGATGGTAAGAAAGAGAACGATTTGACGAAGACAGCCAGCCATCACGATAGGAAACAATTATCAGGGGACTTGCCTGCAGGCAAGTCCCCCAGTCGCACTATTGTAACCCTAAAATACTTCGTAGCGCGATATGAATTATTACTTCCAGGACTCTCCTCCTAAAGTCAGCTTGATTCCGGCATGGAAGTTAAACGGTAGCGCAGGAAAACCGGGGACCGGATCGTAGTGTTCGTCGGCCAGGTTCTCAATAGCGGAATAAAGTTCCAAGTGGCGATTGAGCCGGTAGCTGCCTCCAAAATCCAGCTTCTGGTATGACGGCGCCAGGTTGCGATTAGGCAAAAGCAGGGTAGGGCCAAAGTTGGGGTCAAAGAGAAAAGTGCTGCTATCGCGGCGGCTCACCAGGTTTCCGCTCAGCGTCAGCGTCAGTTTTTGGTGTACGTATCCAAGATAAAAGCTCCCCACATGCGGAGCGCGATTGAATGGCCGGTTGCCCACCAACGGCGAGAATGCCCCTATGGGTATTGTGGGAAACGCTGGGTTGAAAGAGGGGAAAAGCTCATCGCTGGAGAACGACCGGCGCACCACCGCGTCCAGATAGGCATAGGCAGCGCGCACGGTCAATCCATGGCCCAGGTTGAGTTCAAGTTCTGTCTCAGCACCCAAGGCGCGCGTGGCCAGTGAATTTACAAACGCGCCAAAAGGAGTATTGCTGACAATGGCGCTGGGAACTCCCAACGCCAGCAACCCGTTTTGCGGGACGGACTCAATCTGGTCGTTAAATCGATTGTAGAAAAAAGTAGCATCGAGTCTGGCCCGGCCATTCCATGCCAGTTGCTCCACGCCCACGTCATAACTTTGGGAGCGCTCCGGCCGGATGGGCGCAACGTGGAACTGGGAGATGAGTTGCGGCCCATTAGGCAGTTGTGAGAGCAAAGCAAAAAGCGATGAGCTTTCAGAAAATGCATCTGCTTCTTTGATTCCCTGCCCGTAGTTGGCTTTGATCTTGGTTCCGCTCAGGCGACCGCTCGCTCGCGGGCGAACCAGGTAATACGCCAGCGACACACGCGGCGTCGGAACCACTCCAAAGACAGCGTTATCTTCCACGCCTGCGCCCAGCGTTGCGTACAAACGGCTGCCCAGGCTGCCGTGGATTTCACCTGTGTAGCTGAAGTTGGAATGAATAATGGGATTGGAACGCTCATTGGTATAGCGAAAGCCGAAGAGCGCCGTGAGATGGCGGGAAAAAGTGTAGTCAGATTGTATGTCGGCAAAATCAGTGTTGTTCAGGATGAATGATTGCTGAGGAAACATTCCGGCAAAATCCAGAATCGCCTGGCCAGTTGTGCTGAAGCCGTTTGCTCCGCGAATGGTCAACAGTTTTCCCAGAAAATTGCCGGAGCCGCCGGGATCAGGGATCCCTGAAGGCGACGGGTTGACGAACTCTGAATCAATGCGGGCAGCACCGTAGCGCAGCAGGTTATGCCAGCGCGAGGTGGTCTGGTTCTGCAACGTTGCGGAAATATAGGTGTCATGAGTCGGCTGGAAGGAATCGTCAGGGATGCCGAAAAAGTCGATGGCATTGGGCAAGCCTACATTGTCGGCAGACCGGCGAATTGTAAGACGCAGTTCGGTGGAAGCAAGCGGCGTCCAGCCGAAATTCCCTGCGTAAGTGGCGTTATGATATCTGGCGTTGGGCTCTGCATTGTTGGAATCAAAGCGCGAAAACTCAGAGTAGTAATCGAGCTGCCGGAAGACTCCGCCGAGCGAGATATCATGGTGTAGCGAGTTGAAGTTACCGCCATCAAACGCATAACTGATCTCAGGAAGAAAAGTTTTGCCCCGCGCAGTAGTCAGGTTAATAACTCCAGCCAGCGCGTCAGCGCCATAAAGCACGCTGTTGGGGCCACGCAAAACTTCAGTCCGGTCAATGCCGGTGGTAAAAATATTTCCAAAATCCACAGCGCCGCCGATTTCAGTCACGGGGATGCCATCCAGCCAGACAGCATTAGCATTGCTGTTGCCGCCGCGAACGAAAACGGATTCAGTAACGCCGTGCTGACCAGTCTCAAGCACTTGCAGTCCGGGGACCTGCCGCAATGGCTCCAGAGCAGGAAGCTTGAATTGAAACTGATCTGCTGTTACCACCGAGACTGACGCGCCTACCTGCGTGTCTGGAACCTGAGTGCCCGTAGCGGACACTACGATCTCCTGTGAGACGCTGGCCAGTTTGAGGGCAAGATTCACCACAGCATTGCCGTTGCCCACATAAATGGCGTCACTTTGGCGGGCCGCAAAGGTTGGCGCTTCTGCTTTTATCTGGTAACGGCCCGGAGACAGCGGCGCAAACTGATATTTGCCTTCGCCATTGGTTACGGTTGTGGTTACCAGCTTGCCCGCGTGCAAAAGCTGGACTTGAGCGCCAGAGACTGCGGCACCCAGAGGATCTGTGATGGTGCCGTGAATATTGTTGCCAGCCGCGGCAGCAAAGGTTGAAAGTGCGGTGATCGCAAGCGCCACCAAAAAACTGGCGTGATGGAATGGACGCATGTTGTAGCTCCTCCCTCGGAAGTGGTCAGCGGAGGTTGGCGACGGTACAAAGGTGCAGAAGAGCTTCGCTGCGCGTATCGGTGAAACACGCGCGACTTCGTCAAGCTGAGGTCAAAGGTCTTTCTAAAATCAGATAAGACCGAGTCTCAAAGCAAGAAAGCTCTCCGGCTCTCCCAGCGCAACCGAAAACGCCCACTGACGGGCATCTGGCCGGTCTCCTGACTTACGTCTCAGCGAACCTGAGCGCCTTCCCGGATCTTCCCAGTGGCATGTTGCTCAAGGTTCTCGACGAATACAGTTGCGGGGCAGTGGCGGATTCTCACCGCGCTTCCCATGAACCAGATGGACGAAGTTATAGCCGAGAGGGATGAGAGAGTCAAGTTGCGCGACGGCGCAAGACAGCTCAAGCGTACAAACACCCCTCTCAATTTGGCTAGCTCTTGCTTCTAGCTACGGCGCGTTTCAGACTCATATCCAGCGCCTGCCTGGTTGAGTCATACTGCTCGGCAGAGATCTCCCCGCGCTTCTTCTCCACTTCCAGTTGATCGAGTGCCTGCTTTAGAGAGTCGATCACTGACTCTGCTTTCATTCCCAGTACGGCGATCGATTTTTTGCTCCGCCACCAGCCGGCCACGCCAGCAAGCAGCACCGCCATGATTCCTGCCAATACCAGCCATGCTTGGGACTGCGATGCCTTTGCTGTGCTTGTGGGAGCAGGTGCAGGCTTTGCAGGGTTGCTGTCAGTCGAAACCGGAAGAGATGGCAGAGCTTCAGGCGCAGACTCAGCCTGCGTCGTTGACGTAACGCCGATGCCCGAAATCTCGAAGGCCGGTATTTCCCTCACCACTGGTTTCGCTACCGCTTGCTCCAGCTTCATGCCCTGCACCAGTCCGGGACTGGTAAATGAATTTGCGTGCAACGCCCTGAAATTCATCGCAGGCGGATGGACAATCGCAAGATTCTCGATGGGATAGGCAAGCTTCACATGCAGCGTTGCCAAACCATCGTATGGAAGACGGTAGGTAAACTTGAACAGCGTCTCGCCGGGCCGAAGCGGGAAATCCACCGCCCAGTCGCCCTGCTTCCCTTTTACAGGAACTGGAGACAGGTTCACCCACACGCCACCTGCCTTGCGAGCTTGAAATGAATCGAGCTTTGCTCCTTGCGCAAGAGAGAACTCAAAGTTTCGCGGTCCTGTCTGCGTTGCCGCCGGCGACGAGGCGTTGCTGATGGAATACATCTCTGTGACCTTCAGCATCTCATCTGCTGACTCCACTTTCACGATCCCCAGATTTCCACTCAGGCCGGGCACTTTGGCCACAGCATCAAAGACGGAGATTTCAAGCGGCGCTGAACTGCTCAGGTTCTGGTCATAGTTCACTCCCTGATGAATTACGCGCACCACATATTGCGCACCGGGCGTCACCAGCGGAAGTGTGAATGCGCCATCTGCATCCGTGCGCGTGCTCGCTTCGGCTTCCATGCCTTCCGCCAAACGGAGGAGCACCACTTCATCGCCAACAGCAGGATGGCCGGTGGTCAGGTTGCGCACGGCGCCATGAATAGTGTCGGCGGCGAAGCCGGCAAGCGCGTAACAGCAGCATGCGCACATTAGCAAAAGGATCCGTTTAATTCCCGAGCGAATATTCATAATGTCCTACGGATTACTTCAATAACAATTTTTTCTTCTCGAATTTTTGAAGAAGCACCACAGCGTGACCTCGCGACCTTACTTCGAAAGTCCTTTCTTCGGAAACCCATGCGCGCTTTGCCTCCAGATCAGTCCGTCGTGGCCTCCGTTGTCGGAGCAGCCCGGACGGGGGCTCTGCCAAACATGATGCCGGTTTCAACCTCGAATCGCTGGCCGTTCCGTTCGTAGGGCCGGAACTTCCACTGCTTCAAGGCATCGCTAATCACTTTTTGCTGCTCAGGATATGCACTCAGAAAATGGATATGTTTGATCTTGCCTTCCTTATCGATGATGATGCGCACGGGAATTGCGTTATACCGCTGCTGCGTAAGCACGGGATCAACACGCTCAATCACATTTGCGCCGGTGGCATAATCCTTAATGCATACAGGAACGCTGCCTCCACCCGCGCCTGCGGCTGAATCAATTGAAAATTTCATTTTGGCATTCATGTCCTTGACCAGCTCTTCCAGCATTTTCTGGTCATGGTTCAGCAGGACGATCTCCACGGCGTGACAGCGAATCTGGGTGGCCAGCACGTACCAATGCAGTTCCGCTTCCGGGGATCCATAGGCAAAGAAGGTAAAGGGCTGGGTGCCAATCGTGGTCTGCGTTGGCTTGAGCTCAACTTTGTAATATTCCGGCAAATGGTTGCTGGAGTAGTTCACAAATTGGCGGGCGTTGGCCACTGGCAACGGCGTAAAAAACATGTCCTGGGCGCTGAACATGATACTGCCTCTAATCGTTCCGGGGCTGTCGCTCTGGCCAAAGTGATAACCGTTGCGCCCAGCCAGTTGTGCCAGCACATAACTGCCGCTTTCTGACGGAGGCGGCGGCGTGAACTTCTGTGCCCAACCGGGTGGCACAGGGTAAGTAATTCCAAAGTATTGGTTGGTAAAAACATTGTTGGTAAGGGCGGTAGATTCGGGCACGGGAGTTGTGGAATCACTGGCGCTTGACCACGCACCCTTGACGATGATGGTGTCCTTGGGCACGATTCCCTCCGGCCCAGGATGGGTGTTAGAAGAAAAATCACCGCCATTCACCGCCGAACCAGGCTGCACCGGAGCACTTTGAGCCGGAGGATTTTGGGCCGGGCTATTCTGGCTTCGTGAATCCTCGACTGGAGCGGGCTGGATGCTTTGCCCCCAGGCCAGGAACGATCCCAACGCGCAAATCGCGAACGGGAAACCCGAATATCTGGACTGCATAGTTCCCTTCTTTTTAAGCCAAGCTCTGGCTGCTGGCTGACTGCTGAATATCTTTATTTCAGAAAACCGGGCGAGACCAGGTTCGGTCTCCCCCGGAAATTGGTTAACCGTTGCCCATTACAGCGAGCGCAGGAAGTTGATCAGGTTCTGTTGATCTGCGAGGCTCAGAGCGGCAGCGGCGTTCAGCGAGGCGTTCGCCTCCGAACCGTTGCTGCCATGATCATTGATGACTGTGACCAGATTGTTGGTGCGGCCATCGTGCAGGAAGAAGATCCGCTGTCCCAGTCCCCACAACGGCGCTGAGCGGAATTGGTCTCCACCGGCTCCGCCTTGGGAAACATTGTCCGCCAACCCTGTGCCCATGTGATGGACCTCAAGATCAGAGAACAGGTTGGCGGTAGCGTTACCCAATCCTGCCGTCAGGTGTGAAGGTTGAGTGGTGAGCGATGGCGTATGGCACACGGCGCAGCCAACCTGGGTGAAAAGCGTGCGCCCGCGGGCGATCGAAGTTGAGCCGCCGGGAACCGTGGTGGAAGGCGTGGGCGGTGCCAAATCCTCCATGAAGACCGCGAACAGCGTCACGTCGCTGGCACTGCTGGAAGCGTCCGTGCCATTTGAGTGGGTGATGTCCTCGGGGTAGCCGACATGGGCAAGGTTCAGGCAGCTCGCCGGAAGTCCGGTTTGGCCGGTTCCACCATTGCCGTCTTCGCCGGGCAGCGGGCGGTCCTGCTGGAAGAGTTCGTTGCTGATGCCCATCTCCACGTTGTAAGCCTCACCGGAAAAGATCATCAGCGATTTATTCTGCGCCTTCCAGCCAAAGCGGCTGATGGTGCCATCGTTGCCGTTGTGATTAAAGGCTCCCGCAACGCCAAAGGCATTGCCGGCCTGCGCAGCCTGATTATTCAAGAGGGTTGAGTCATCGATATTGGCCATCAAGCCTGAACCAAACACCGGTGTGGGAATGCGGAAGATCAGGTTGTTGGCGTTTGCCGCCGCGGTAAAGCCGGGCTGCGTCAGGCTGCAACCAGCCGCATCGGCACGGCCGCTCACCGTGAATATGGTCTCAACGCCGCCGTTTGGATTATTCAGGTTAGCTGTACCGTTGGCGTTAAAGAAAAACGGAAAACGAGCTTCACGCACCGGGCCACTGGCTGTGATGAACGATGGGATGGTGTTGGTGCTGCCGCTGACCACGCCATTGGCAATCACCTGGCTCTGCGGGTTAACGCTGGGGCTGGATCCGCCGGCGGCGGGCTGCGAGTGGCATCCACCGCAGGAATCAAGATTAAATCGCGGTCCCAGACCCGGATTGTCGCCCGTAACTGTCTGATGTTCGTTGAACTGCGACAGTCCGTTATTGAAAAAGGCCAAATCGCTGGCGTTGGCCTGGACCGAAGCCAGCGGCTGGCCGGCATTGACTCCCGTCGAAGTACGAACGCCGGGATCGTTGACCTGCGCGAACGCCGTTCCGGCCAGGAAAAGCGCTGCGAGTGTGAGTGTTAAAACAGAGATGTTCCGCCTCGTCATTGCGAGTTCCTCCTAGATTGAATGGGGAAGCCATGTTTGTAGCGAGAACTCAGCCGTACTGCAGACGATTGAAACTTGTCTGCCAAAGGTGAACGGAGTGGACTAAACATGCCCTTCTGCCTGTAGCGCAGCAAACGCAGCGCTGGTCAGCAAGGGCGGTCAAAAAATCATCTCGGAAAACAGGTCAAGGCCACGTCGATTTCATCACGCAGCCGCTAAACGGACGAACACTTGCCCTCGGGTCCGCGCAGACCTATCCCAAGGTGTTTAAATTCGCAGCTAAAAGCCCAAGCCGTACTGCAGACGATTGAGGATTGTCTGCCAAAAGGTGACGGGCAAGAAAATCGGCTCGCTTATTGAAGTGGCTCGCCGGCTTTGCGTTTCTGCGTTTGCTGAAACGCCAAGCAGTGCTGAAAAATATAGCAATTCACATTGCGTGTCAATGGAAAGTTAGTAATTTCTAATTTCAACTGTTTCATCTTGGGAATGACCAAGTTACAGGCTGGCCTCATTGGCTCCTTTGATATTGCATGATTGCCATTTGCACGCGTGGAATTTAGGATGTGCGGTTCAAAAAAACTAATTTGTTGGTCTTGAAGAGGTCATAAAAAATGGGTTGCGTCGCTTCGCTGCAAAAGTCTCTTGCCGCTGCCGTGGATAAGGCATTCACAAAAAACACCAGCCGCCAATTTCTTGTTCTGCTTCTTGTCATGGCGCTCTATTGCGCCGGCGCATTCGGGCAAGCAGCCAACAAGCAAAAACAATCAGGCAAGAAAGCGCAGGCAGCAAGCAGCGGGAAATCCTCCGGCGAGCAAACGCAAGAGAAAAAGACGGAAGCCGCCAATGCCACATCCGCTGAGAGCGACGAAGGCGAAGAAGTCAAAGGCCCGTGGCATGGGTTAACGTGGCGCTTGATTGGCCCGTATCGCGGCGGACGCGTCCTGGCGGTGAGCGGTGTAGTAGGCGATCCGCATACTTATTATTTTGGCGCTACGGGCGGCGGCGTATGGAAATCCACTGATGGCGGCCTGACGTGGCATCCCATGACCGACAAAGTGAAGGGCATGTCGCCTTCAATCGGCGCCATCGCCGTAGCGCCCTCTGATCCCAACGTGATCTATGCCGCCACAGGCGAAGCTTGCATTCGTGGCGACATTATCGATGGAAACGGCGTTTACAAATCGACCGACGCGGGCAAGACCTGGACCTTTGCCGGCCTGCGCGATACGCGCGCTATCGGGCGCATTGCCGTAGACCCCAAAAACCCTGACCTCGTTTATGTGGCTGCGCTTGGGCACCCATTTGGGCCGAATACTGAACGCGGCGTTTTCCGCACCACCGATGGTGGCAAAAACTGGAGCAAAGTCCTGTACAAGGATGAAAACTCCGGCGGCATTGATCTCTCGCTCGATCCCGCGAATTCCAACATTATTTTCGCCTCGCTATGGCAGGCGAGGCGCTCGCCCTGGGGCCTGGATAGCGGCGGCCCGGGCAGCGGTTTGTATCGCAGCACCGATGGCGGCACAACCTGGAAGCATCTCACCGGCCACGGTTTGCCGGATGGAATCCTGGGCCGCATTGGCGTGGCTGTGGCTTACAACGGCAACCGCGTATGGGCACTGATTGAAGCTGATAAAGGCGGCCTTTTCCGTTCCGATGATGGCGGCGACACCTGGACTTTGACCAATAGTGACCGCCAATATCGCCAGCGCGCGTTTTATTACACCCATGTTTTTGCCGATCCAGGCAATACTGATGGCGTTTACGTCCTGAACACAGGAATGTATCACTCCAATGATGGCGGGCGCAGCTTCCGGCCGATTCGCGTACCTCATGGCGACAACCATGGTTTCTGGGTTGATCCCAATGATGCAAAGCGCATGATTGAATCAAATGACGGCGGAGCCAACGTAAGCACAAACGCCGGAGCAAGCTGGACTACCCAGGCCAATCAGCCAACGGCGCAGTTCTATCATGCGATTACTGACAACCGCTTTCCCTATTGGGTCTACGGCGCGCAGCAGGACAACTCGTCTGTAGGGATTGCCAGCGCAGCGCCGGGCGGAATTGATCGCACCAGCTGGTATGCGGTGGGCGGAGGCGAAAGCGGCTATATTGCGCCTGATCCGCAGGATCCAGAAATCGTTTATGCAGGTTCCTACGGTGGTGAAATTACCCGCTATGACCATCGTACTGAGCAAGAAAAGAACGTAACTCCGTGGCCTATCAATCCTATTGGTTCAGCCGCTGCCGACCAAAAATACCGCTTCCAATGGACTGAGCCTATCACCTTCTCACCCAGCGATCCCAAGACGCTCTATTTTGCCGCGCAGGTGCTGTTCAAATCTTCTGATGAAGGCATGAGCTGGCAGATCATCAGCCCTGACCTGACGCGCAATGACAAAAGCAAGCAGATTTCTGCCGGTGGCCCTATCACTAAAGACAATACCGGCGTTGAAGTCTATGACACCATTTTTTCCGTGGTTGAATCGCCGCTGCAAAAAGGCTTGATCTGGGTTGGCTCAGACGATGGGTTGATTCACATAACGACTGACGGCGGAAAAAACTGGTCAAACGTGACGCCGAAGGCCATGCCGGAGTGGAGCACGGTTGACATGATTGAAGCTTCGCCCCACGCTGCAGGCACCGCTTACGTTGCCGCGCAGCGCCACAAAATGGATGATTTTGCTCCGTATATCTTTAAGACCACTGATTTCGGCAAGAGCTGGACCAGCATCACCAACGGCATTCCCTCTGATGATTTTGTCCACGCGGTGCGTGAAGACCTGAAGCGTAAAGGGTTGCTCTATGCGGGAACCGAACGCGGTGTCTTTTTCTCTTTTGATGACGGCGCAAATTGGCAATCGCTGCAGGGGAATCTGCCTATGTCTCCCATCTATGATCTCTACGCCCATAACAATGATTTGATTGTGGCCACGCACGGGCGCGCATTCTGGGTCCTGGATGATCTCTCCCCACTGCGGGAATACAAAACGGAAAATGCCAATGAGGATGTCCATCTCTATCCTCCAAGCCCGGCGAACCACACGACGTTCGGCGGCGGATTCTTTGGCGGAGGTGGAGACAGAGGCCAGAATCCTCCAGATGGCGCGGTGATTTATTACTCGCTCAAAACGGCCTTGAAGAAACCGGCGGAGAAGAAGCCGGAAGAAAAGAAAGCTGAAGGCCAGGGCGCTGCGCCCGCAACTACAACGGAAAACAAAGAGCCTGGAGAAACACATCCGGCAAACGCACCGGTTCCGGCGAAACCTGAAGCTGGAGCGGAGAAAGCAGAAGCCGCCAAGAATGCGCCAATCACGCTGGAAATACTGGACCAAAAAGGGCAGGTGGTGCGCAAGTATCCGCCTAAAACGCAGCCGGGCGAAGAGGCAGGCGGCGACGAAGGCTTTGGTCGCGGGCCGGAGAGAGGACTGCCAACAGAAGCCGGTTTAAATCGCTTTCTCTGGGACATGCGCTATGAAGGCGCAACGCGTGTTCCGCATTCTCCGCTTTGGGGTGGCAGCACCGATGGCCCAGAGGCGCTGCCCGGGACTTACCAGGTTAGGCTTACCGTCAACGGTAAGCAATACACCGCGCCGCTGGAGATTGTGCGCGATCCGCGGCTCAAGGTGACACAACAAGACCTGGAAAAACAGTTTGACCTGCTGATCAAGATTCGCGACCGTGTCACCCAGGCGCATGACACGGTGAACCAGATTCGCGATATCCGGGCGCAGATTACGGCGCTCAACAAACGGCTGGAAAATCAGCCCCAAGCCGAGGCCGTGGCTGAGGCCGGCAAGCAATTGGATAAGAAGATGACCGAGGTGGAAGAGGTACTGATTCAGACCAAGGCCAAGAGCGGCCAGGACGTGCTGAATTATCCCATCCGGCTGAACAATTACCTGGTGGCCCTGGGCGGGGTGGTGGAAAGCTCAGATTCAGCGCCTACCCAGGCATCGTATGAAGTCTTTGACATGCTCAGCAAGCAACTGGATGAACAACTGGCAAAGTGGAAGCAGATTCTGGGTACTGACGTACCTGCATATAACAGCCTTGTACAGCAACAGCAGGTGCCAGCAATTATCGTCACTGGCCAGTCTGATGAAAACAAGGCCCCCGGAAACTAATGAAAGTACAAGCCAAACTGCCCCTCTATGCAGGGGCGGTTCCATTTTGGGAAGATTAAAAAATTACTAAAGTGTTTAATGAGAATAATTTAGATTGACCTAAGGTTTGTACCGGGTTAGATTTGCGATGTACTAAATGCGGGGCGAAATGCCAAATTCCATGTTCGCAATCTGGATCGGGTTATCAGCAGGACTTGTCCTGCTGTTCTTGTATGCCGCTTTCCTGAACGCCAGAAAACGGCGCTCCAAGCATGTGGAACTTGAGGAATTGATGCCTTCGTTCCAACCCGTGAATGTGGAAACATTGCGTGAGCTGATCAGCCCTGCGCATCAACGCCATCTGCAGGAAACCTACGGGCAGGAAGAGCTGCTGCGGATTTATCGCCGGCAACTAAGCCTTACCATTGTGTGCCTGCGCCGTATGGCCCATAATGCCACCCTGCTGCAGCAACTTGGCTATAGCCAGTTGCAGAGCGGGAACCAATTGATTGTGTCATTGGCAGAGGAACTGATCGATGCCGGTGTGCAAGTTCGTATCTACTCGTTTATGAGCCTGATCGTGCTCCATCTGCGGCATTGGTTCCGTTGGATACCTATGATTGCTGCCTCAAGATCCGCCCAGGTGCAGCATATTCTTTCTTCAAGCCTGATTCCCTCTTACGTACTGCTGAAAGACAAGGCTGATAACCTGACCTGCCTCAAATTCACCATTTGGAATGAGGCTCTGGCCAACCGCTTATAGCATTCCTGCAAATTATTTTCTAATAAATTTTATTGTTTTGATTTTCTGATCAGCGTTTGCCTGACGTACGAAAGTCCTTGAGTGCTTCTTTCCATTCTCTGGCCTGACGCAGCGCATCCTCAGCAATCCGCTTGTCGGCGGTATCCGTTACAAGAGCTTTTTCCGGCTTCCAAAACGTGATAAGCCAGATCAGGCAAGTGATGTCATAAACAATGATATCGATGTTGTTCAAAAGAGCCGGCAGATTATGGAACTTGAAGCCTACGGCAGTATCGGCAAGGGCCACGGCCGCCTGGAGACCAAAACCAAGAGCAATGCCGAAATCATAGCGATTCCATTGCCGTCCCATAAACGCCATTAACGCGACGAAGAACACCAGAATCGCTGTGCGCACAAAATCCGCGCCGTGTGAGGCGGTCACCAATGCGGCGTGCTTATCGGAAGATTGCAATGCCGTGATGACCGTAAGCAGAAAAATGGTGACGGCCGCCAGCGGAAAAAGATTGCGATAAAAACGGACCTTCTGGAAGGACGGGAAGAGACGCCTCAAAAAGATTTCATAGAGCGCCAGTGCTACCGGCACCGCGGCCGCGAGCTCAGTGATCCAATAGACGTAAAAATAATAGATGTGAAAATCTTCGTTGTGCCGCCACGCGTATAACGCGACATATCTCAGAACCCCGAGCAACAACGATGAAATTACAAAAAGAAAAAAGAAGGGCAGCTCGCGATAGGCACGCCGCCAATACATCAGTACGCCCACCGGCACGAGCGCCAGCGCGGGGAACCAAACCAAAACATTGAACGGGCCCTTCGTAGGCGTTTATCCAAAAATGGCCAAGAGGATCTCGGCCCAAAAATGATTATTTCTCAGACAATCTTATACCCTTTCCGGGCTGTCGGGAGGTATCGGAACCGGAATTGGTTCGCCCTGCGGTGCGGCTTGCGCTATTTGAGTTGGTGGGATTGGAACTGGGATCGGCTCGCCCAAATTGTCAGTCTTTCCCACGAATTTCTGCGCGTTTGCAGAGATTGCAACCAACATTCCCGCAAACACCAACACACGCATTGCAGTCTTCATTTTTACTTCCTCCAATTTTGCTCTCTTGAGAATTTTTCCGGAAAAGTTTGCCAATACTACATAAGAAAGTTCTTAACGCTACAAAAATATTAGTACGTTCTAAGAACCGAAACTGGGGCTTAACGCAGCGCAGGTCCTGGTGATCACTTTGCTTCGTGAGATTTCTCTAACGGCGATGCGCTCTGCAGGAAATTAATCAATTTGGCGCAAGTCGCCTTAGCTTCCAACGTTTTCCGCCCCGATTCCAATACAAACATGATAACTGTTAAGTTGTTCCACTTAGAATTGGTCGTGCAAGCTTTTGCAATAGACGAAATAAGTTGCTTCGTTCTTTTCAAAATCGCACCGGCACAAGGCCTTCGCTCCCCGCACCTTCAAAACCTTAGACAGGCGTGTCCGAAACTCTAATTCCTTTTCATGATGAGCGCAAGAGGTAAGAACTCTCTTAACTGATTTCACATAATTTTAATGTGGCTCAGGCTCAAGCTTGGGATGCTGCAAATGGAAATTCGTTGCGTCCTGATAAGCCTTGGCCAGCGCCAGCACTTTCGCTTCGCCATAGAGCTGTCCCAGGAAGGTCAGGCTCACCGGCGTTCCCGGCCCGCCGCCATCCACATCCCCGTTTTCGTGCACTCGCGCTTTTGGAGCGTCATCGCCGCGCAGGCCGTTGGGCAGGATCAGCGCCGGATGCCCGGTCAAATTTGTGATCAGCAGTTGCGTGCTGAACGTAGGCGCAACAATCACGTCAAATTGATCAAATACCTTTGACACCAGTTCCATCGCTGTTAAACGTGCGCGATTGGCCTGCACGTACTCCACCGCCGGGATGAAGCGTGCGCTGCGGAAGGTATTCGGCCAATCGTCCGGGCTCTGCTGGGTAAGCAGCTTGTCACGGCCGCTGCGGGTGAGATCATCGAACGCTGCCGCGGCCTCTGCCACCAGGATCGTGCGCATGGCCGCATACGGATATTTTGGAAACTCCACCGGAACCAGCTTCACGCCCATCGCTTGCAGTTTGTCCAGCGCAGCCTGGTCATACTTGTGATCGTATTCGCGGCGCGCCATGGCCTGCGCTCGATTGGCACTCTCTTCATCCTGCTTTTTCTTTTCATCTTCGGTCAGTTGCTTTTGTTCCTTCGGAGGTTCTGGCTGTTGCGGCGGTCGAATTTCAAAATCTGATTTCAGGTAGCCGACGCGTAATTTCCGCCAATCCAGGTTGGCATCCCAGTTGAAGGCCACGTCGCGCACGGTGCGATCATGGCCATCCGGCCCGTAAATCGCGCTTAGAACAAGGGCGGTATCTTCCACCGCACGGCAGAGCGGCCCCAGCTTGTCCATGGTCCAGGAGAGCGCCATAGCGCCGGTGCGCGGCACCAGGCCAAACGTGGGACGCAACCCGGTTGTGCCGCAACGTGTTGAAGGCGAGGAAATCGATCCCAGCGTTTCCGATCCAATGGCAAACGCCACGCAGCCCGCCGCCGTGGCTGAAGCTGATCCCGCTGACGATCCGCTTGATCCCTGCTTGGGGTTCCAGGGATTGCGCGTCATCCCGCCAAACCACTTGTCACCCTGCGCCAGGGCGCCCAGCGTGAGCTTGGCCACTAGCACTGCGCCGGCCGCATCCAGGCGCTGCACCACGGTCGCGTCTTCATCGATCATCTGGTTTTCAAAACCGCCTGCGCCCCACGTGGTGCGATAGCCCTTGACCGCCAGCAGATCTTTAGCGCCCCAGGGCAAACCATGCAGCGGCCCACGATACTTCCCTGCTGCAATCTCACGGTCGGCTTCTTTTGCCTTTGCCAGTGCGCGATCATCTGTCAGCGTGATCACAAACTTCAGCAATGGGTCATAACGCTTGAGCCGCTCCAGATACATCTCCGTCAGCGCCGTAGACGAGACTTTCCTGATGCGCACCAGCTCCGCCAACTGCCGGACAGAATAAAACGCCACATCTTCAAGGTTCTTGGGCGCCGCGCCGCCGACATTGGGTGCCGAAGAAATCCGGGCTGGACGCCGTGCCGTCTCAAACTTCATCCCCGGAAGCACAGGATCAAAAATAATTGCCGGAGCTACTTCATTCTTGATGTGCAGCGCATAAATCGCGTCGAAACTCTCAACATAGCCGTTGAGCCCTTCCAGCATCATGTCCTTGTATTCATCGGCAATGGGCACATCAGCGATCTTTGCCGCGCTGTCAATCATCTCCTTTGTGAACTTGGGCTTGTTTTCTGCCATGGCCCATAGCACTCCCGGCAGCAGCGTTGAGGTCAATCCAAGACGAGAGCAAACGGCAATAAAGGCCCGGCGATCCAGCATGATTTCTCCTAAATAAAATGAATAAAAATTGGCTGGCTATTATAGCTGAGGACAATGGCGGAATAGGACTTCGCCGTCGTTGTTATAGACGAAATGACAAGTTTGGGAGAGGGATAGGTTTCTCCCATTCAAACTGAACCCCAATCCGGTTTGGTAGTTATTTGCTTGCGCCGCAGTGGCAGCCGCGATCGCCAGAGCAGCAGTTGCCCGGCTCCGCCAGTTTGCCATCTGGACCAATACAGGTTTGCGTCATGCCGCACCAGAAAAGGCCATCACCGGAGCGTGGGACTGTGGGATCAGGCTCTGACCATAGATATTGGCTCTTCCAGTGCAACGCGGAGCAAAGCCCCGGACGGTCAGTATTGAAACGATCAGGTACGTTGCTCATGCTGCGCCTCCCTCATGCCCATTACGCTCAACCGCAGCACGCGCAGGCGCGCCTGCCGCGGCCAGTATGGCCCGCTTTACCGCTACGCGGGCAAGATGAATTTTCTGTGTGTTGTCTCCCAGACTCTTTGCCTTGGACACAGCGGCTTTTGCGGCTTCGTCGGCAGTAGCAGCAGTAACGGCTTTGCCTTGGAGAGCTTCTGCCGCCTCAACTGATAGCCACGGTATGGGCGCCACATGGCCCATGACAACGCGAGCGCTCTCTACGGTGCTGCCATTCATGGTTAAGGCAACGGCGGCGGTGGCGTAAGGCCAGTCAAAAGCTTCTTTCTGCCGGATTTCATAATGCGCCGCGCGAACGCCGGGTGCAGGCGGAACGATCACATGAGTAATGAACTCGTCAGGCTGCAGATCGTGTTCGCGTTGCTGGTCTGTCTTTGGGATCACAAAAAACTTTTCCAGCGGCAGACTGCGCGTGCCGCGCGGTCCCATGATCTGGAGTTTTGCATTGTAGGCAATCAGTACAGGAGCGATGGTTGATGGGCTGACGAAGTAGGCCGGGCCGTCATTGCCAAGAATAGCGTGGTAGCGATTGTCGCCCTGTGTGACCAGTGATTTCCCGTCTTTTTGCGCCAGCAATCCGTAACCGGTGCGGAAATACCAACAGCGCGGGCGTTGGCACAGATTGCCGCCAATCGTGGCAACGTTGCGTATCTGTGGGCTAGCGGCATCACCGGCAGCCGAAGCCAGCATGGGATGCTGGTGTTGTACCTCAGAAGCTGCGCCGATCCTATCCAGCGTGACCAGTGTGCCCAGTTGCAGAGCGCCGCCTTCATTGCTGATTGCGTGCAGCCCCGCTACCTGCTTGATGTTCACCAGCCGTCGCGGCGTGGTGATTTCATCTTTCATCAAGGAGAGCAGGTCACTGCCGCCGGCCAGGATCTCAACTTCGCCCCAGCTTTTGCCCAGCAGCGCTGGAACCTGCTGCGCGGTGGTGGGGCTGGTGTATTCAAACGGTCGCATTGTTGCCTCCTTGAGGATTGAGCGCGGCCAGCACGCGATCTGGCGTAATGGGCATGAAAGGAACGCGCACGCCGATGGCATTGGCGACTGCGTTGTTGATTGCAGCCATAGGGCCAACCGTTGGCGGCTCGCCCAAGCCGATAGGCCCACGCTCGTCATAGCCTTTGCCGGTCATCATGTGGACCACCAGCTCGCCGACATCGCCAATGCCAGCAAGACGGTAGAAATCCATATTTGGATTGAGCATGCGCCCGGTATTCCGATCCATGATTTTTTCTTCATACAGTGACGTGGCGATTCCCATAATCATGGCGCCATAAACCTGGCTCTCTGCAGTTTTCATGCTGATGATAAGCCCGCAATCCTGCACGCAGACCATCTTGTTCATTTTGACGATGCCGGTTTCTGTATCGACGGAAACATCCGCCATCACCGCGCCGCCTACACCGCTGGAAATCAGATCGCCAGGGCCAGGATTCTTGCCCACAACCTGGATCGGTTGTGTGCCCAGCCGGGCGCAGGCATCTTTCCAACTCATGCTGCGTGAAGGCGTAGATTTTACCCGGATGCTTCCGCCAACAGCTTCCAGATCGTCAGGTTGAGCATTGAGCGCCCCAGCGACTTTGGCGAAGAGTTGGTCGCGTGCGTCCACAGCAGCGCGCCGAGTAGAAGAACTAACGCCACCAATCGTGGTGCTGCCGCCGGAGCCGCCGTCAGCGGGATATTGATTGTCGCCGAGGTTGAGCTGGATCTTGTCGATCGGTAACCCAAGCGTATCGCCAGCCACGATCAGAATGGCAGTGCGTGTGCCGGTCCCCAGGTCCTGGCTCCCTATCTTGATATTCACGGAACCGTCTGAATGGATGCTGAGCTCGCAATTACTATTGTGGCCGCGTCCTCCCCAGGTATGGATAGCGAGACCCAGGCCACGCTTGTTTACGCCGGAGCCCTGCCCGCGAGGATGCCATGCGCTCTTCCAGCCAATGAGATCAGACGCGATTTGTAGCTCGTCACGGTAAACATCCGCGCGCGGGGCCGTGAGAGCGATGTTCTTCAACATAAAATCCAAAGGATCCATATTGAGCTTGGCCGCAGTATCTTCAAGGGCGCACATGGTAATGAGGCAGCCCTGAGGATGATTTGGAGCCCGCCAGGCGCGCGCGGGACCAATATTAGTGGCTACGGCAGTGTGCTGCTTGCGCACGTTGGGTATATCGACCACATAAGGCATAGGCGGCGCTCCCCCTCCGCCTGGGCCGCCGGTGCCCCACGAATCTGATTGCCATGCGGTAAGAGTTCCGTCTTTCTTTGCTCCAACTCTTACCCTTGCAAAAGCCGATGGACGGCAACCCGCAACTTCCAGCTCAGCGTCGCGCTCCAGCATCACGCGTACCGGTTTGCCCCCAGCTTTTTTAGAAACCTGCGCCGTATAGGCCCCCCAGCGATCGATTCCGAATTTGCTGCCAAAGCCGCCGCCAATGTGGTCCTGGTGCACGTGGATATTGCCTTCAGGAATCTTCAGTGCTTGGGCATACTGTCCGGCCAGGCCGGAGACGTTTTGAGTGGAGATGTGAGAGAAGAGATGGTCGCTGTCAGGCCATTCGGCGATGGAGCCATGGCTTTCCAGGCAGCAATGCGTGATGACGGGACAACCATAGATGCCTTCAGAGACAACCTCGGCTTCTTTGAATCCGGCGTCAGGATCGCCTTTTACCTGTTCACTCTCTTTTTTATAAGGAGAGCTTGAGCCGGCCGGCGCTTCTTTCACCGGAGCCGATTGCAAAGCCTTTATTACGTTGTCACTGATTTCATTCTCTTTCATCCGCTGCGCCAGCTCAGGCGATACCTTAAAAGTCAGCCCGCGTTTTTGCACGGCAGCAATCACCTGCTCATCAGAGGCATCGTTATTGAACATCTGGAAGAGATCGCGCTGCGTCAGCGGGTCAGTGCTTTCCGCCACGCCTTTTGGTTCGGTGAAGTCATCCACAAAGTGAGGCAACGGCTGGTATTCCACCTTGACGGCGCGGGCAGCATCGGCGGCGGAAGGTTCATCGACCGCGGCGATCACAACGACGTCATCGCCCGCCCACTGGATTTCCTTCCCGGGTTCCTGGATGACGTGCACGGCCACAACGCCCGGCATCTTTTCCGCCGCGGAAGTATCAACGCTCACGACTTTGGCATGGGGATACGGGGAGCGCACCACTTTGCCGAAGAGCATTCCGGGCCGGTGGACGTCATAGGTATATTTGGCGCGGCCAGAGACTTTGTCCGGGCCATCCACACGGGAGAGGCGCTTGCCTATCAATGACCGTTGTTCCGCTGTGGGCCATCCGTATTTGGTATTGTCGTCGGCCATGGATCAGGCTCCTTTCGTCTTTGCTGCCTGTAATACGGCAAGGCGCATGCCGGCATAGGTGCCGCAGCGGCAGAAATTTCCACCCAGCCCATGCTTGATCTGTTCCAGCGTCGGGTTTGGATGCGTATCAAGAAACGCCTTGGTCGCCATCACAAAGCCAGGAGTGCAGAAGCCGCACTGCTGCGCGTCATTGTCGATGAACGCCTGCTGAATCGGGTGCAGATTACCCGGCTGGCCCAACCCCTCGACTGTAGATATCTGATGGTTCTGCGCGTCAATCGCGAGCACAGAGCAGGAGTAGACTGCTTTTCCATCCAGCAAAACGGTGCATGCGCCGCAAGTGCCGCGATCGCACACCCGTTTGGCGCCGGTAAGCTCAAATTGGTCACGGAGCGCGTCCAGCAAAGTAACGCGAGGCTCCAACTGCGCGTTCAGCTTCTTGCCGTTGACATTGAGGGATACAGGGACCTTGCCCGGACCCTGGATTCCAGCTTTTTCTTCAGCCAGCGCCAGCGCACCAACCTGGGTAACGAGCGGAACTGCAGCAGTAACGCCGGAAATTTTAAGAAAATCGCGGCGGGAGACTCCAGAGCCGGATCCAGAAGAGGATGCTTTGGTTTTATTTGGTTTTTTGGATTTTGCGGGCTTGTCAGGCAGATCGTCCACAGAAGGCCTCCATGACTATGCAGAGCAGAGTGAAAGCGCAACACGAAACTAAAATTGTAACTCGCCGGTGGCAGGCCTGTCTTGTGGGGTTAAATAGTGGTACTTGGGTTAACGCAGGATTAGCCCAAGACCAGATACCAGAGCCGAACAATGGCCAGATTTTCAAGAATTGCTTGGATCGACGGGATGTAAATTAACAAATCGTGCTTCGACGGCGATTCAAACCAAACTATACTTATGCCTTCTTAAGAATGGCCATGAATCCAGCTTACAGGTTTGTCTTCTTCGCGATTGCCATACTGAGTTTTGGAGTTGCCAGCTCGCATGACAGCACTCCGGTGTGCCCGCGCAACGCCGATGATTTTACTGCGATGCAAAAGAAAGTTGAGGCCCATGATCCAATTGCCGAAACGGAACTGGCCTCCTGCTACGATCTGGGACAACACGTCAAGCCCGATGGAAAAGAGTCGATCCACTGGCTGACGGAAGCAGCAGGCCAGGGTTATGGACCGGCGCAGTATGAATTGGGACGGATTTATCTGTATGGTCGTGGCGTACCTGCCGATTACGCCAAGGCATTGCAGTGGGAGCAAAAGGCTGCGGAGCAAGGCGATCCACGGGCCCAGCGTGATCTGGCATTTATGTATGAGCGCGGATTTGGCGTCAAGGCAGATCCCGCGCAAGCTGCAGAGTGGAACCGCAAGGCCGCGACTCAGGGACATACGGAGGCGCAGACGCAGCTTGCTCGCGCGCTCGATCAAGGCTCTGGGGTTGCAAAAAATCCCAGCGAGGCGCGGCAATGGTATGCCAAAGCTGCAAACCAACACGATCCGGCAGCGCAGTTGGAACTGGCCAGAAAATTAGCCGCAGAGCCAAACTGTGCTGAAGCCATCCAGTGGTATAAAGAAGCAGCCAAGCATGGGCAGCCAGTGGCGATGTATGAGCTCGGCAACCTTTACCTGAGCAATAAATGTGGTGCGAGCAAAGACCGGGCCTTTACCTGGTTCACTATCGGTGCGCGATTTGGTTCCGCTGAAAGCAAAACAGAAGCAGAAAAACTGGAAGGCACACTGACCCCGCGACAGAAAAAGCAAGCTCGTCTCAACGCAGAGCAGTGGATCAAAAAACACTCAGGCGCTGACGAGAAAGAAGATGAGGAGGAGAAGCGCTAGCTCCTCCTCCTGCTATTCGCTAGAACCAGCCTCGGCCGTTTGGATTCAGCGCCGTTTCAGCAAAAGCCCGTGTAGCTGCGGCAGTGTGCTGCTGGGCATCCGGATGGAACGGCACCACCACATAATGAATCTCGCCTGCTTCCAGGTTCACGAAATTGTGATAGGCAACGTAGTCCGTACCGGCTTTGTTTCCGCCCAGGGTTGAATCGATGCCCGGAGCGAGAAAGACAACATAGACTGTGCCTGCTTCCGGCGCGGGGATGGCTTTGCTTTGCAACAGATCAGAGAGCTTCTGCTGGATTGTGAGGTCGTTGATTCTGGATTTGCTCAAATCACTGAAGTCCTCAAACAGCGGCGCAGAGCGCAGCATTTTTATGTTGTGCTTCTGCAATTCAGCGAGATGAGGATTGGCATTGTTTGTGGCGGCATTGAGCAGGCCGGTTTGCCGCTGGCGCGCCTGCTGGTCAGCCCAGCCCGCGCCGAGAAAGATGCTGACCTGGCGCACCGCTCCCAGAACCGGTCCTCCGTGGAACGTTTTTGGTCCGGCGACGGAGAAGTCTGACGGGACGATCTGAACCTTGCCGCCGTCGTCATCAAAGACCATGTTCGGCTCGGCCGGGCGATCCACGGGCGCGGCCGCCTGCTGCGCGGTCGCCCACTGCACAAGAAACATCGCGAGAACAATGAGAATCGAAGTCAGTTTCTTCATGAGCATCTCCCTATTGAGTCACCTGGAGCGAAACATCGTCCAGTACGAATGAGGTTTGCAGTTCAAAATCTTCCACGCCAGAGAAGAAGATCTGGATGATCTGTCCCCGGAACGAGGTGAGGTCAAACGTGTGCTGTTTGTATCCCGTCGCATGATCGAGGTTGGAGAAGGTGGCGAGCGTAGAGAGCACCTTGCCGCT
This sequence comes from Candidatus Angelobacter sp., assembly GCA_035710845.1. GTDB lineage: Bacteria > Acidobacteriota > Terriglobia > Terriglobales > Acidobacteriaceae > Angelobacter. The sequence goes on along the minus strand of DASTCT010000232.1, from coordinate 6,232 downwards.
GGAGTCGCGCACCTGGACGGTGAGCTTGTCAAAGGCCGAGGTGGTACTGGTCTCCGCGGTATCGACGTGCAGCCAGAAGCTCAGCGTGGCGGCGGTAGCTCCCGCAGGAATTGTCACCTGCTGCATAGCTGTATCGGTATGGCTGGTGCCTGTACCGTCCAGCCACGCATCCCAGCTGCCGGTGTGCGCGGGTTCGCTGGTGGAGTTGTTAATCACGCCCGCAGTGAGCGTCCAGGGCGAGGTGTTGGTTCCGTTTTCAAACCCGCCGTTCACGATCAGTTCGCTGGTGGTCGGGGTGCCGTTGGAGACAGTCACCGTGATGGTGGCAGAGGTGCCCACATTTCCGGCGGCGTCAAAGGCCTTGGAAACGATGGTGTGGCTGCCATTGGCCACCGATGCAGTAGACCAACTAAACGATAGCGACGTGGAGTTGGTGTTCGAGGCCACCAGAGTGCCATCGATCAGAAGCTGCATCTGGGTCACACCGACATTATCTGAGGCGCTGGCGTTGACAGTCACAGTCCCGGAGACCGTGGCGCCATTGGCGGGCGCGCTTACTGACGTGGTTGGCGGCGTAGTGTCCGTAGTTGATGGAGTGGTCACATTCAGGGCGAAATCGTCCAGCACAAACGAGGTTTGCAGACTTGCATCTTCCGTGCCGACAAAGTTGATCTGAATGGTTTGACCTTTGAAGGAGGTCAGATCGAAGCTCTGCTGCGCGAATCCGGTGTTCTTGTTGAGGTTGGAAAAGGTCTTCAACGTAGAAAGAACGGTTCCGGAGGAGTTGCGCACCTGCACGGCCAGAGTATCGAAGGCCGAGGTCGTAGTGGTTTCCGCGGTATCAATGTGCAGCCAGAAGCTCAGCGTGGCGCTGGTAGCAGTCGAAGGAATCGTGACCTGCTGCATGAGCGTGTCCGTGTGGGTGGTACCGTAACCGTCAAGCCAGGCGTCCCACGTGCCACCGTGCGGAGGCTCGCTGGCGGAGTTGTTGATCACACCGGCTGACGCTGTCCAGGGCGCAGGATTGGTGCTGCCATTTTCAAATCCAGGATTGCCCAGGAGCTGCGTCGTCGTACCGCCCCCCGTTCCGCCGGCGGCAGTGATGGCAAGAGCGATTGTCGCCGTATGGGTGATGCTGCCTCCTGTGGCAGTAACGGTCACATTGAAATTGCCGGTGGCCGCGGTGCTGGACGCGTTGAATGTCAGCGTAGAACTGCCGTTGCCGGGCGCCGCAATCGAGGTGGGACTCAAGCTGGCTGTCACCCCAGAGGGCAAGCCGGAAACAGAGAGAGAGATGGCAGAGTTGAAGCCTCCCGCGACCGTGGTAGAAATTTTGGAAGTCGCGGAGCTGCCCTGGGCAACAGAGCCGCTGCCCGGCGAGGTGCTGAGGACAAAATCGGGCGTCTGCGTGCCCGGATTGAAGATGATGTCGAGCACAGGATGAAGCTCGATTCCATTCGGCGCAACGCCTGTCTGGCCGTGCAGGAAGTCGAACATGCCCACGCCCACGATCTGGACCGGAATATTAGCTGTCTGGAAGCTGGTGGTGGCGGTGAACTGGGCGTCAAACTTCGAACGCGAGTTCTGTATCGCGGAAAAGAACGGACTGCCTGAACCCACGCATGTGGGCGAGGGGATTTCCGTGATCATGGTATTGCCGGAGGCGTCAGTGATCACGAGATGATAATCGGAATCATTTTCCAATTTGAATTCCGTCAATGTGGCGTTGATCACCCAGACTGTAGTTTCTGTGGGCGCGACGCGGTTGTTCGCAGGGATCGGGCTTGGGGCGGGAATGGCCCGCATTGAAGCGATGGTTGTGCTGGTAGAAGAATTGAGGTTGACCAGGCCGGCGTCGGGATCAGTGCCCGTTTTCACCGACCAGCGTTCCACGCCACATTGCGCGAACAACGCCGAAGGAACAACCAGGAGAGTTACTGCAAGGAGCAAACAGCTACGGCGAAGATGCTGCATCATCTACCCCTCCAGATTTTCTAAAGACCCAAAAGACTACGAGGCATGATAGTGGGTGTCTTACGAAATGAATACATCACTGTGTTAAAAATTCTGGAAACTATTCCCGAAAAGGGACACTAGCCAATGTGCTGGTCAAATGAAACTTTACGTGGGATAGGATTGTCGCTGTTTGCGCAATCCCAAAAGACGGTTTATGGAGACGATCAGAGATGCCAAACAGATCATTCTTTTGGTTCTTTTACGAATGAAAAGAGCGGCTACTGCCCTGAATCTGCTACTCTTATGGCCGTTAGGAACTTTATGGCTGTAATTTGTGGAAGGTCCTTCTTAAGCCCAGTCCTTATACTTATGCTGACGACTGGTGTTGTGCCGCAGTCGTCAACTCGCAGTGCGCCCGGGGAGCCAAGGCCGGCTGCGACGCAGTCGCCGTCGAACACTCAATCTTCAGACTCAAAAGCTTCAGACTCAAAGTCCGGAGAGCAAAAAGTTACTACTGTGTATGAATCGGCGACCGTGCTTAAAACCATTACTCGCCTGGTAGTGGTGGACGTGGTGGCAACGGACAAGAATGGGCCAGTCACAAACCTGGAGCGCGGCGACTTTACTATCCTGGAAGACGGCAAAGAACAGCAGATACGCGTATTCAATTTCCAGCAGCCGCACCAAACGCCTGCCAATGCTCTCCAACCGGAACACAAGCTGCCGGAAAATGTTTATACCAACTATCCCAAATACAACGTTGATAACAGCCTCAATGTGGTCCTGCTGGATGCCTTGAATACAACATTGCCGCATCAGGCATACGTGCGCGACCAGATGATCAAATATCTGGAAAAGATGCCGGATGGAAAGCCTGTGGCAATTTATACGCTCAGCAATAAACTGACTTTGTTGCAGGATTTTACCAGCGATCCGGCAGTGCTAAAGAGCGTAGTCAAAAATTTGAAAGGTAAAATTTCTCCTCTGCAAGACAATCCAACCGGCGGTCCGGATATGGAACTGCTGCCTCCCGGCCTGGCTGATTCAGGATTGATGCCTGCACAGATGCTCTCCGCCATGCGGACGTTTGAAGATGAACGAGTGGCCTTCCAAACCGACCTGCGCGTTACTTATACAATCAATGCACTGACATCGATTGCGCGGTCGTTGTCTGGCTATCCCGGGCGCAAGAACCTGATCTGGATATCAGAGGCGTTTCCGGTAGGCATTGATCCCAACATGGAGTTAACGAGCAATGCTTTTGCCGGCACAAGAAATTACGGGCCGCAGATTGCGGAACTGGCTGATTCGCTGATTGATGCACAGATTGCAATGTATCCGGTGGATGCGCGCGGCTTAATGCCTTCTGCACTGTTTGACGCTTCCAATTCCGGTCGCGATAAATTTGGCCGTTCACTTGGCAGAGGCGACCGGATGACCGCGGCGCTTGGTGCCGAATCCACGTCACTGCAGAACGTACACGCTGCCATGCGGGAGATAGCTGAGCGCACCGGCGGACAAGCTTTCTATAATACCAATGACATTGACGGTTCTATTCGCAAAAGCATTGACGATGGTTCCACGTATTACACGCTGGCCTACTATCCTGAGAACAAAAAGTGGAATGGAAAGTTTCGCAAGATCCACGTAACAGTGAACCGGCCAGGGATCAAACTGCGCTATCGCCTGGGATACTACGCTATGGATCCAAATATCTTTACCAATCAGGGTGAAACACAGCGGAGGGCCGCGTTCGCACTGGCGCTTGATCCGGATTCTCCCAACGCTACCGCGCTGCTGTTTCATGCCATGGTGATCCCACCGGAAGCGAAGAGCCCGAATAAAGTGGTGGTGAACTTTGGCGTTGATCCACATGCCATCAGCTTTGAGCAGACGGCAGACGGCTTGGCGCATGCCACCGTGGAATGCACTGTGGAGGCATTTTCCGCCAAAGGCCAGCTTATTCGCGGTGAGTCCAGCACCATCAAAGCAGCATTGAAGCCAGAAACCTATGCAAGAGTCATGCAGGATGCTTTCCCATGCCAGCAAGCCATTGATCTGAAGCCAGGAAAGTATTTCTTGCGGCTGGGTGTGCGCGACGATACCACGGGACTTATTGGAACAACGAATGCCAGAGTGACCGTGGCGCAAAATGCACCACCTGTAAACGCTGAAAAGTAACGGGCAACAACGGCTGTTTTTACTATTGCCCGACGAAGCAAATTTTCTTCCAATATCTTTCAATACAAGACGTTTACAAAGTTTTTACAGCCCAGTTTCATGGGTTCCTCATATACTTCATTTCACGTTTTGATTCGGTGCTCGTCTTAGGAAAAGCTTCCAGAGACTAGGCAAATTCACCAACTAAGGATACCTATGCGAAACATGCTCTTAGTGGCGGCGCTTTTGGGCGCAAGCTTTGTGACCGCGCCAGCCCAGGTACAGGATCGCGGTGGAAGGAACATGCCACCAGGCGAAACCGTATTTGGCAAAGTAACGGCGGTCAGCAAGGATTCGCTCACCGTAACGCCGATGCAAGGCGGAGACGCGGTCACCGTGAAGGTAGGCGAGAGTACCCGAGTCATGAAAGAGCGGCAGCCGGTGAAACTGGAAGAGATCAAGACAGATGATGCTGTTTTTGTTCGCGGCAAGCTGAATGACAACGTAATGGATGCCGCCATTGTTGGGGTAGTGAACCCCGAGATGCTTCAGCGAATGCAGAGCAGAGGCATGGGCGGCGGTGGAATGGGCGGATTTAACCCGAAAGATATGGGCAAGAAATTTATTGCTGGCGAAGTGAAGGCCATCAATGAGACCAAGCTGACCATCGCGTGCCCGGACGGACAGTCGCAGGAGATTGAGGTTGATGAGAACACCTCTTTCAGGAAAGGTATGGAAAGCATTACGCTGCTGGACATCAAGGTTGGCGACTTTGTGCGCGGCCGCGGTGAGCTGAAAGATAACGTGTTTGTTCCTAAAGAACTGGTTGTGGGCCGGCCGCAAATGAGAGTCATGGGCGGCCAAGGCCAACCCCAAAGCGGCGCGCAGCAGGAACAGAAAAAACCGGACAGCGCCGCACCTGCCGGCACAGCACCTTCAGCTCCGCCGAAGTAAAAATCGATTCACTGAGCAACCATGCGCCATTTGAAAATTTACGGGGTCTTGCCGCTGACGCTTGTGGCTGGATTGTGCGCGCAGAGCACGCCGCCTGCGGCTCCCAATCAGCAAGCTCAACCGGTAGGCCCACCTAATCAGCCGGCTCAGACTGCGCAACCGTCATCGCCATCGATTCAGCCACCCGTGCAGCCTGCGCAGCCGCCAGCTACGCAGTCCGCTGCAAGCTCTTCAACGACTGTAGCAGCTTACGGCGAGATTACCGGCATAGTGGAATCCGGTAATGTGCCGCTTCCCGGCGTGACAGTTACAGCGGCGAATACTCTTACCGGCAAGAAGTATTTCACTTCAACCGATGTGGACGGCAGCTTCAAGATCGCAGTTACGGGCAAGGGCCGGTATGTGATTAAGGCAGAATTTTCAGCCTTTGCTCCGATTACGCAAGAAGTCCTCATCAATGATGAGAACCGCAACGGCAAGGCTGAACTAGCGATGGTCTTACTTTCACGCGCGGAGCGGGAAGCGCAGCAGGAGCAACGTCAGCAGATGGCGCAGCAGATTGGCAACGTAGGCCGCAACGGTGCTGGCATGCAGCAACTTGCTTTATCCGGCGCCGGTGGTGGTAATTCGGTCGATGTGGGCGGAGGAAACACCGATGTATCTTCGCTGACCAGCGCAGGCTTACCTAATGCTGGACTTGCGGCTGAAGGTGGCAATGAGTCTGTGGCAATCTCAGGCTCACAGGGGCGGGCCGAAGAGAACATGTTTGATCCTGGAGAAATGCAGGATCGCATGGCGGATATGCGTCAACAGATCGCGTTCCAGGGGGGAGCCGCCGGCAATTTCCAGATCATGGGCGGGGGTGGTTTTGGTGGAGGCGGCTTTGGCGGGGGCGGGCCAATGATCATTATGATGGGCGGCGGTGGGGGACGCGGGTTCCGCAATTTCAATGCGAACAAGCCGCATGGCTCCATCTTCTACAGCTATGACGGCTCAGGGCTGGATGCCAAGCCTTATTCGCTGAACGGGCAGCCGGAGAACAAGGCCAGCTATAACCAAAATCGTTTTGGCGCAAGCATTGGCGGGCCGTTGAACATTCCGCATATTTATAACGGTGGGACCAAGACCTTTCTCTTTGGCAATTACAGCGGATCGCGCAGCA
>DASTCT010000231.1:0-7431 GCA_035710845.1 Candidatus Angelobacter sp. | reverse complement strand
TGGGTGTTATCCAGTTGGCGGCTGCCTACGCGGACAGTGATATCCACCGTGCGCTCATGCCGGTTTGCGTTGGCCACCAGCGCTCCGTTGCTGGCCATGATGATATCGCCTGAATCTTCATTCGCGGCATAACTGATGAAGTAGGGAGCAGGATCAGCCTTGGCCAGAGAAGTCATGGCGCGATCCAATTCCCCTTGCATGGTGTGCAACAAAACCTGATCAGCGCCGCCGGAAACGGCACTTTGTCCCAGCATTACCGGGCCAGCCAGAAGGAAGGCAAAAAGACAGAAAAATAGCGCTTTCTTAGATGACATAAGTGTAACGAGTGTACCTCAAGCCTTAGACACCGCAAATGTTACGTTAGGTGGGGTTTACCATTCTTAATTGATTTACCTGATTTTTGCCGCAAAGGACGCTAAGGACGCGGCGGAATTAGGGATTACCAGACCGTTCGCCACAGGGCCAAAATGGTGCAAAGTAACTGCTCGCCCACGGAGCCAATTTCGGCTTTCGTATTTCCTTTCGATCAGTGTCATCCGTGTTGATCAGTGGTAAGTTTTGCTTCTCTCACCGTCAGCGATGGCGGACGATCCTGGCGATAACACAATTTTCATCTTCCCTTCACAAAACCTTCTCAAAGCTCCTGTTTAATTCAGCGGTTGTAACAAAAGGAGACCCTCATGCGCTTTTCAGGATTGTTCCGCGCAGCTCTGTTTTGGATTGCTTCTGCTCTGGCGGCGACGCAAGTGGCCCAGGCCCAAGGCGATCCGCACAAAGTCAAGCACATCATCGTGATCATGCAGGAAAACCACTCGTTTGATAACTATTTTGGCGCTCTGGCTTATGCGCCGGGCAGTCCGTATCACTCGCCGCGCAGAGACGGTGACGGCGATGGCCGCGATGGCGGCTGCCGCCCTGAAGATCACAGTTGCGTTGATGGCCTTACCTGCCGTGTTGATGCTGCAGGAAATTTCAACTGCTCCAACTCCAATCTGGATGACGACGGCAGCACCGTCTTCGCATTCCATGACTCGCGCCGCTGCGTAGCACCCGATCTGGACCACGGCTGGACTTCAACTCATCAGGAAGCCAACTTCCTTGATCCGAATGGCGCACTCGGACATACCCTAAGCGATGGTTTTGTGCGCGTGAATGACGTGACTGAGCAAATCGACAATGGCGTTGAAAATCCGACCGACGACCAGACCATGAACTTCTACAATCAGGACGAGATCCCGTTCTATTACGATCTGGCACAGAAATTCGCTATTGATGATCGCTATTTTTGCTCTGTGCTGGGACCGACCTTCCCCAATCGCTCTTACCTGATGGCAGCGACCTCTTTTGGCCACCTCACGACCTCTGAAATTGGGCCTCCGTCCGGCACCACAGGATACAAGCCAATTACTGGAACCATCTTTGATTTGCTGGATAAGAACAAAGTCTCCTGGGCCGACTATTTCCAGGACTTCCCGCAGGGCGGCACTTTTCGTTCCATCGGGCTGGTCGCTCCGCCCGATCCGCACTTCCTGCCATTGAAGCTTTTCCTGGCGCAGGTGGCAGGCGTGCCCGGTCTTGGTACTCTGCCGCAGGTTTCTTTTATTGATCCCAATTTCGGCCTGCTCGGAGGATTCAAAACAGAAAACGACGAGCATCCACCCACCGACATCCAGCGTGGCCAGGCCTTTGTTTCTCAGGTAATCAACGCGGTCCGCAATAGCCAGTTCTGGCAAGATAGCATCATCCTGCTTACCTATGACGAGCATGGCGGCTCGTACGATCACGTTGCTCCGCCGCGCGCGCCGCAACGCCACGCACCCAACCCTGACGGCATCAACCCCGGCCAGTGCGCCGATCTCTCCAATCCTCCCGCCAGCGAGCAGCCCGGTGGAGGCGCACAATGCAGCATAAGCAAGGCTACAGCAGCGCAACTTTGTCCGGCTTTCACTGCCACTGGACCATTTCCCGGCTCCTGTGCCAACTTTGATCAGCTTGGGTTCCGCGTGCCTTTTCTTTCCATCTCGCCGTTCTCCAAGCCACATTACGTTTCACACACCGTGGGTGATCACACTTCAATCCTGGCGCTCATTGAAACCATCTTCATGACCCCGGCTACAAAACCCCAACAGGGCGATGGAAACGATGGCGACGATGATGTTGTGGCACATCCGCATCTGACCCTGCGAGATCAGTTTGCCAACCCGCTGCTCGACATGTTCGATTTCAACAACTCGCCCTCGCTCAACACCAAAATTGGGCAGGCTGCTCCGCCAGCCCAGGACTGCACGCCGCAGTAAGACTTCGGGAGCACTCTGCTGAAAAAGCCTGTCGTGATGACAGGCTTTTTTCTTTTCATAGAGCGGGCATCTCATCGTTTTTGGATGTGCGCAACTGATGCTGAGCAATTCTGATTCCAGAGCCGTCCACCGAGAGAAGAAGTGATGAGTACCGGGCAAGATTAATGGCAAGCTGCATTTCAGAACACTCCAGCAACTTCAAATTCGGCATCTTCTTTCGATCAGTGTTGATCAGTTTGTGAGACATTCACATCTGCCCGTTTTATTGCCATATCCTCAGACCTTCATGCGTGCCCCGATTAATCTTTTCTGCTTTTTCAGAAATTCAAGGTGCTCTGCGCACAGGCAGCATGAGTAGCGAACTCGGGTTTGACTGGGCAACGAACATACCAATGGACAACGTGAGTGAATGAACAACGTTGAAGCTGGACAGCACGCGCCAGCTTTCGATTCTTCCACCATGCAAGCTAACCGAATTTGCGGGAACTGAATCCTATTCACTCAACCAAGAAAAAAACCCAACCTAGGAGTATGTATGAATCGTAAATTTCTGGCCTCAATTCTGATCTGTGCTGTGGCGTTGTTGACCCTCCCGATCGCCGCGTCTGCTCAGACAACCAATTCAGCTAAAAGCGCATTAGCAATTCCCGTTACTGGCTCATTTGCCCCCTCCGCCACTTCAGGTCCACTTACCACAGCGGGCACCGGCAACTTTGCGGGAACGTTTAATATCCAGCAGTTCGCAAATCAGAATGGAAATCTGGTAGCTATAGGAACATTGGTTGGCACTTTGACCAACGCCGCAGGACAAGTGACAAGCGTTGTCATCAACAATGTCACAGCACCGGTAACAGCAGCCACAGGATCGTGCTCGATCCTGAGCCTCACGCTCGGACCTTTGCATCTTGACTTGCTCGGACTGGTGATCGATCTGAACCAGATCAACCTGAATATCACCGCACAGCCAGGGCCGGGAAATCTCCTGGGCAACCTGCTCTGCGATGTAGCTAACCTGCTCAATGGCGGCGGAGTCCTCGGAAATCTCTCCACTCTGCTGAACCAGCTCCTGGGTTCATTGAGACTCTAAACTTCAAAACATGGCTACAAAAGCGCCGTCATGAAAGCGGCGCTTTTGTGGTACATCACTTTTGCAGATTGGCTGCTTGTTCCTTATTCGCCGACTGTTTTAGCCGCAGCGGGCTTCCAGCGCAATACCGGCTTGCGAGCAGCGGCTGTTTCGTCCAACCGCTTGACGCGCGTAGTGTGCGGAGCGTTCTTCACCATTTCAGGATCTTCCTCAGCTTCGCGAGCAATGGACTTCATGGCATCCACCAGCAGATCAAGCTCTTCCAGCGATTCGCTCTCCGTCGGCTCAATCATGATAGCGCCATGGACTACCAGCGGAAACGATACTGTATAAGGATGAAAGCCGTAATCGATCAGGCGCTTGGCAATGTCGCCGGTCTTGACGCCCTTCTGCTCCTGAATATGGTCACTGAAAACCACCTCATGCATTGACGGACTCGGATAAGGCAACTGATATTCGCCTTCCAGCTTTTTACGGATGTAGTTGGCATTGAGCACGGCGTCTTCCGTGGTCTGGCGAAGGCCGTCAGGCCCGTTGGCCATAATGTAAGCCAGCGCACGGACGTGCATTCCGTAGTTGCCATAGAACATGCGCACGCGGCCAACAGATTGCGGCCGGTCATAATTCCAGGCCAGAGTGCCGTCTGCTTTTTCCACGATAACGGGCTTGGGAAGAAACGGCTCAAGAATCTTTTTGCACGCCACTGGGCCTGATCCGGGACCACCGCCACCATGCGGCGTGGAGAACGTCTTGTGCAGGTTCAGGTGCATTACGTCGACGCCGAAATCGCCCGGACGTGTTTTACCGACCAGGGCGTTCATGTTGGCGCCATCCATATATAGAAGACCGCCCTTGCTGTGCAGGATCTCGGCGATCTTGTGGATCTCCTGCTCAAAGATGCCCAGCGTGTTGGGATTGGTGAGCATCAGTCCGGCAACATCTTCATTCATCTGCGCCGCCAACGCGCTCACATCCACCATGCCGTGTGAATTTGATTTGAGATTTTCTACCGCGTAGCCGCAAATGGCAGCAGTCGCCGGGTTGGTGCCGTGAGCGGAATCAGGGATCAGGATCTTCTTGCGCGGATTGCCCTTCGACTGCAAATACGCGTGCATCAGCAAAATGCCGGTCATCTCGCCATGCGCTCCGGCAGCGGGCTGGAGCGTGATGGCGTCCATGCCTGTGATGTCGATGAGGCAATCAGAAAGAGTTTTCATCACGCGCATTGCGCCCTGTGAAGCCTGTGCGGGCTGGAACGGATGCGCATTCGCCAAGCCAGGAAAACGCGCGACTACTTCATTCACGCGCGCGTTGTACTTCATGGTGCAGGAGCCAAGCGGATACATGCCGAGATCGATGGCGTAATTCCAGGTGGAAAGGCGCGTGAAGTGGCGGATGATCTCCATCTCGCTCACCTCAGGCATGTTGCCCAGGTCGGCGCGCGCGGCAGAGCCGAGAGCTTTTTTGTAATCAACTTCTGGGACATCGAGCGGCGCCAGCCGATAAGCCTTTTTGCCCGGTGATGAGCGCTCAAAGATCAAGCCTTCATTCTGGTTAACGTGACGTGTAGCTTTCCTGATGTCTTTGTCACTCATTGGCCCACCGCCTGCGCAGCTGCATCAATCTGCTCTTTGGAGTTGAGTTCGGTGCAGCACCACACAGCTGCGTTGCCCAGTTCAGGATAATGCCAGCTCAGCGGGAAGCCGCCGATGGTTTTTTGCTTGAGCAGGCGCTCGTTGATCTTGATAGGATCCTCTTTGGTCTGCACCACAAATTCATTGAAGCGCGGCGCGCCGGCGAAGAGTACCTTGGCCTTCTTCCCAAATTCATTCGCGGCGTAAGAAGCCTTGGCAAGATTTTGCGCTGCAAGCTCCTTTAAACCTTCGCGCCCATAAATGGTCATATAGATGGTGGCCATGGTGGCGATGAGTGCTTGATTAGTGCAGATGTTCGAGGTCGCTTTCTCCCGACGGATGTGTTGCTCACGCGTGGAAAGTGTGAGCACAAAGCCGCGTTTGCCGTCTTTATCTTTGGTTTCGCCGACAAGACGGCCAGGCATCTGGCGAACGAATTTTTCTTTCGTGGCCATCACTCCGGCATACGGCCCGCCATAACCCAGCGGCACGCCGAACGATTGTGACTCCATGGAAACAATATCAGCCTCAACCGGCGGCTTCACAATCCCGAGCGAGAGCGCCTCAGCAATGGAGACGATCAGCAGCGCGCCTTTCTTGTGGACAAGATCGGCCACGGCAGCAACGTCTTCAATGGTGCCGAAGAAATTCGGCGACTGGATCAGCACGCACGCTGTATCGCTGGTGATTTTCTTTTCCAGATCGGCCATGTCAACGCGGCCGTTCTCAAGGAAATTGCATTCGGTGATGGGCAGGCCCTGGTGCTGCGTGTATGTATGCATTACCTCGCGGTATTCCGGATGCACGCTGCGCGCCACCACGCCGGCCCTGCGCCCGGTGACGCGGACGGCCATCATCATGGCTTCAGCCGCGCCTGTAGAGCCGTCATACATGCTGGCATTCGCCACTTCCATCCCTGTGAGTTCGCAGACCATGGTTTGAAATTCAAAGATGGCCTGCAGAGTTCCCTGCGCGATCTCTGCCTGATAAGGCGTGTAGGAGGTAAGGAACTCGCCGCGCGAGACCATGGCGTCAATCACCACCGGCCGGTAGTGGTGGTAAGCACCCGCGCCAAGAAACATGGCATAACCGGCTGCGTTGCTGGCAGCGCGATCGTGGAAGTAGTCGATGATCTCGGATTCCGCCATCTGCCGCGGTACTTTCGCGTCGCGCGTCAGGCGATATTCGGCTGGGATTTGAGCAAACAGATCGTCGATGGATTTACAGCCAATCTCGCGCAGCATCTGCGCCCGATCAGCGGGGGATTTGGGTAAGTAGCGCATGTATCTCCGAAGTCCCGAGCGCAGCGAGGGATCACTATTCCCTCCAACGCCGCCGCGACCTCAACTTGTTAACTTCACAACCTTAAAATGTTTTGTGGCAGTAGGGCTCCCTCGCTACGCTCGGGATTGAAGAAAAAATCACTTCTCTTCCGCAATATACTTCTCGTAATCATCCGCCGACATCAGCGCATCCGCTTCCTTCGGGTTGGAGAGCTCAATCTTGATCATCCAGGCACTGTGCGCATCCTTATTTATGGCCTCGGGCGACTGGTTCAGGCTTTCATTCACCTCAATCACCTTGCCGGAAGCAGGCGCATAAAGCTCCGAGACCGCCTTCACCGACTCAACGGTGCCAAAGCTCTTGCCGGCCTGGAGTTGCCCGCTGGCTTTGGGCAGTTCGACGAAGACAATATCGCCCAGAGACTCCTGCGCGTGGTCCGTGATGCCAACCAGGGCGGTGTTGCCCTTCACCTGAATCCACTCATGCTCTTTGGTGTATCTGTAATCTTTCGGATATGCCATATGGGCTTTGACCTGTCCTCAACTGTAGGAACTAAGATTTCTTTGCGCGCTTGTAAAACGGCGTAGGAACTACCTTGCACTTGACCTTCTGACCGCGAATCTCAACAAAAACTTCTTGGCCAATTTCTGCTTGCGAAGGCGGCACGTAAGCCAGCGCAATGTTTTTCTTCAAGAATGGCGCGGGCGATCCGCTGGTAACGTAGCCAATCTCAGTGCCTGCTGCGTCAAACACTTTGTAACCATCGCGCGGGATACCACGGTCAACAGCCTCCAGGCCGACGAGAATCCGCTTGAGTCCGGCGGCTTTGGCTTTTTCCAGGGCGGCGCGGCCAACAAAGTCGGGCTTCTCCATCTTGCAGAAGCGATCCAGCGCAGCTTCCCAGACATTGATGGTGTCGGAGATTTCGTGGCCGTAGAGCGCCATCTTGCCTTCCAGCCGCAGCGTGTTACGCGCACCCAGGCCGCAGGGTACGATGCCAAATTCTTTGCCCGCTTCTGTCACTTCGTTCCACACGCGCTCACTGGTGGCGACGTCAGAAGGAACGTAGATTTCAAAACCATCTTCAGCGGTGTATCCGGTACGCGCAATCAGCGTATTGGGCAAGCTG
>DASTCT010000230.1:0-95772 GCA_035710845.1 Candidatus Angelobacter sp. | reverse complement strand
AATCAGTTCCTCCAGCATCACTGGAAACAGCGTGCCCTGCGTCCTTCCTTCTCCTTGGATATAAGCCATGCCTTTCGACTCGCTCCTGCTCGAATCTTCTCATCCTTTCGTACAACGTCAAGAGTTTCGTAACAGCCTCGTAAGCGCTGGGTAAGCGTAGAAAGAATGGGGTCCCGGAGGGGCGGCACAAGCTTTCGGATACAGCTCCCCTTGAGACGCGGCTCTTTGTGTCCTTTGCGGTTATTTTTACCGGTTGAACTTCCTGTTCGCTGTGATTCCGTGCCCTTCTTCAACCGAGATAAGCTGGTCGGCAGCCACGTTTGTCAGGTGATCATGTTGTCCGCTGGGCCAATCGATATCAATGCTATCAACGCTTGTTGACTGTCCCAGGCCAAAGGTCAGCACCAGCTCGTTCTGTGAGAGATAGCCGCCGCAGTGCAGCATTTGGTACTGCGTGTCGCTGCCTTTCTTCACCCGAACTACGGCGCCTATTCCGTCACGATTTGATTTTGTGCCTATCAGTTTGATTCGCAATCCATGATTGTTTCCTCCGGGATTGCGCAAGAGCACTGGAGCGCCGCCATTGGTGGTAATCAGCAGATCAGGATAGCCATCATTATTAATATCGGCATAAGCAGCGCCACGCGCCAGCCGGGGTGTGCTGAAGGCTGGTCCCATGCGGGCCGTTACTTCCTGAAAGCGGCCCTGGCCAAGATTGTGGAACAGGTGTGGCGGCTGGCGATATTTGATGCGCTGTTGGATCTTTTCAATGCCGTCTTCAATATGCCCGTTCGCCACAAAGATGTCCGGCCATCCGTCAAGGTCGTAATCGAGAAAGAAGCATGAAAAGCCCAGAGTTAACAGGCTAGCGTGTCCGATCTCCGAACGTGGCGCCTCATCCACAAACAACCCATTGCCTTCATTGTGATACAACGCCATCATCTGGTTAGAGAAGTTGGAAATAATGATGCTGGGCCTCCCGGAGTGATCGTAGTCTCCGGCATCAATCCCCATTCCGGCGCGTGCGACACCATCTTCACTGAATGCAATCCCCGCCTCAACGCCTTTCTCTGTGAACGTGCCGTTGCCATTGTTCACATAGAGTTTGTTCGGTTGCGTGTCATTGGCCAGCAGAAGGTCCGGCCATCCATCATTGTTATAGTCAAAGATGGTTACACCCAGGGTCTTGGCGCTGCCGGAGAGTCCGGCTTTTTTGGTTACGTCTTCGAATTTGCCATTTCCCAGGTTGTGCCACAGACGCGGCGGCACCCCTGCGTATGACTCCGGAGTGCAGTAAGACTTGTGTGTGCCATCGAGCGAACAGGTAATATCTTTTTGCGGAGTCCAGTCGACGTAGTTCCCGACCAGCAGATCGAGCTTGCCATCGCGGTCATAATCCACCCACGCGGCGCTGGTAGAAAATTCCTGGATTCCCCACAATCCGGCCGATTTTGTCACGTCAGTAAACGTGCCATTACCGTTGTTATGGAAGAGATGACTCTGCCCCAGAGCGGTGATAAAGATGTCATCGAAGCCATCATTGTCGTAGTCGCCCACGGCCACGCCCAAACCATACATGATCAAGCCAAGTCCGGATTTGGCGGTAACGTCTGTGAACGTGCCATTGCCGTTGTTGTGATACAGCTTCAGTGTGCCTCTTCCCGCAGCTTCATGTCCCGGCCAGCCCTCCCCATTCACCAGAATGATGTCAGGATAGCCGTCATTGTCGTAATCAATGAAAGCGCACCCCGCTCCCAGCGATTCCGGCAGATATTTTTTTCCAAACGCACCGTTGTTATGAACAAAGCGAATGCCCGCCGATTGTGTGATGTCGGCGAAATGCAGCGGCGAAAGAGTTCCTGGTGGAGCGCTAGGCGAGGCCGGTTTCGCAGGCCCTTTCTTGGTAGGCGCGCCGCCGCCCGCAAGCAGAGACGCCAGCACCAGCACTGCCGGAATGTTAAGTACGCGCTCAAATAAATTCATGGAATGCCCTCTTCGTCATAAACAGGTTTTGTATTACGAATGGCCGCCCACTAAGACGGAGCATTATTTTCTCGGATTTACGCCGAGTTGCCGGAACAACTCATTTTGATCGTAGTTATTGGTTACCTCTACGATTTTGCCATCGGCCAGTTTGAAAGTACTGTTACCGCGAATGTGGACGGATTTGCCGGTCGCCGGGAGTCCATCACCTCTGCCGGTATTTTTGCCCGTCGCAGTCCATTCCACTGTCACAATGTCCCCGTGGGCCTGAATCTTGTTGGCCGTAATCTTGGCATCCGGCGCGGCAGTACGAAATGACTTCCCTTCTTCGACTGCATCATTCAGAGAATTACCCTTCAGTCCGGGCGAATGCACAAGGCAGTTCGGGCTGTAAAGCCTGTCAATCAATTCGTAGTGCCCTCTGCTCCACAGATCATCCAACACCTGCCGCACAATCTGCTTGTTCTGCTCTTCATTATTTTGAGTGTTGGCGTTTTCCTTTTTGTGCCTCTTGTCAGCCGCAGATCCAGACTGGTTCGCGGCAAACAAAAATCCACTGCACAATACCGCGATAAGATAGACTCTTGCTACCTTCCTCATGGCTCCCTCTCCTTTTGAATCCTTTGCAGTTGAATTTCTAAATCCAAACAGCTGAATTTACGGGCTCATGTACGTGACACATAAGCCGTGAAAAATTGCGCCCCGCAAATCAATTTCCGCAAAAACCCCGCGCTTGCCTGTCTCAAGACAGAAGAAACACAAAATGGGTGTAAGCCTTGAACAGATTCAGTCCAGCCGAGCTTCTGAGGAAAGTAAGACCATCTTCCGGCATCTTTTCCAAACTTCCTTTTGCAGGATCCATTGAGAAGAACGGAGAACAGTTTTTTCAGACTGGCCGGCTGCTCGTCATCACCCTGGGCGCGTTCATTACTGCTGCGAAAGAAATGCGCTTCTCCGGTCTCGAGCGCTTTTATGCTCCGCGCTTTTCCGGAAACAGTCTGGGATTGAACAAACCTGAGATAGAGTCGGAGAGAGACGGAATCTCAACTTGGCATTTCAGCAGCGACAATACGACTATTGACTCTCAGATCGCCATCGCAGAGTGGCGCAAGTACATGGAGTCCTTTGATGATGTGGAGGAAATTTCTCTACACCTCCATCGGCTGGAGCTCTGGAAATCCCCGACTTCAGTGACTGCCAGCATCCGCTTTGAGCACATCGGCACGCCTCGTGGTTCCCGGCGCACCTGCATAGATCGTGCTTACTTCAGCACAGAATGGGAGCGCAATGGAAGTTGCCTCCATCTCAGTTCGCAAAAGCTAATCAGTGGCGAGCGTATCTATTCGGATCGGCCCCACTTCATCAATGTCGCCGGTGAAGCGGGAATCGATTTTCAGAACCAGTTCTATCCGCCATTCCTGACAGAACCGCTGCGGTTCGGCATGATCCGTTATGGGCCGGGCGGCATTACCGCCGTTGACTATGACAATGACGGTTTCTATGACCTGTTCATTCCGGATGGAGTGGAATCAAAGCTCTACCGCAACCGTGGCGATGGCACTTTTGAAGATGTGACCAGGAAAGCCGGCCTTGCGGGCCTTGATGGCGTCAGCGTGGCCGTATTTGCCGATTATGACAATGACGGGCATAAAGACCTCTTTGTAAGCCGCACCTTCAAACCCAATCAGTTGTTCCACAACAATGGCGACGGCACTTTCACTGACGTCACCAAGGAATCCGGCATTGGTGAAGATTGCTGCACCACCGTAGCGGCGTGGGCCGATTATGACAATGACGGATTTCTTGATCTCTACGTGGGCAGATACATGGACCCGCGCAAAGACATTCCCACTACGTTTTACGCGCGCAATGGAGAGCCAAACCAGCTTTACCACAATAACGGCGACGGCACCTTTACCAATGTGACTGAAAAGGCTGGCGTAGGAGAAACAGGATTGTGCCTGGGCGCGGTCTGGGGTGACTTCAATGATGACGGCTATCCTGACCTTTATGTGGTGAACGATTTCGGCCGCAAGACCCTTTACCGCAACAATGGCAACGGCACTTTTACTGATGTCACGGTCAAGAGCAATGCTCTGGCTTACGGCGCAGGAATGAGCGCTTCTTACGTTGACTATGACAATGATGGCAAATTCGATTTGTATGTGACTCATATCCGCTCCGAGCATTCATGGTTCGCCGAAGCCCCCACTGTCCGCCGCTACATGCTCAAATGCCTGACCCAGGGGACCTGGAAGACTGATATGCCTCTCTACATGCAGATCATGCGGCAATCAGGTATGGGTTTTATCAAAGTCTTCCAGCAGATGGCCTCAGGAAATACGCTGCTGCGCAACAAGGGTGATGGCACTTTTGAAGATGTCACGCTTAAAGCCAATGCAAATCCTCTGGGATGGTTCTGGGGAGCGGTCTTTGCTGATTTCGACAATGACGGCTGGCAGGACATTTACGCCGCCAATGGCTGGGTCTACAATAGCCGAGGAACGGAAATTGAGCTCGAGTTCCTCAACAATGTAGTCACTCAGCAGAACATCTATAAGACTGGAAAATTCTTTCATCCAGACCATTTCGGCTCTTCTTCCTGGCATGGCTGGGAGCGCAATCGCTATCTTCGCAGCAATAAAGATGGGACTTTTACAGAGGCAGGGAATGCCACCGGCACTGATTTGCTGCTCAACAGCCGGGGCGTAGCCATTGCCGATTTCTGGAATCGCGGCGTAATGGACATAGCCGTTGCCGCTTCCACTGACCGTCATGCGCTCCTGAAAAATTGCATAAGCGTGGCCCGCAACTGGCTGCAAGTTGAGTTGGTCGGCGCCAAGACAAACCGCGATGCGGTGGGAGCACGCATCACTATCTTCGCCGGAGGAACACAGCAGTCCAGAGAAATCGTGCTTGGCGATAGCTATGGCTCCCAGAGTTCCCTGCGCCAGCACTTTGGATTAGACCATCACGCGACAGTAGACAAGCTCGTAGTTCGCTGGCCATCGTCCGGCGTTGTGCAGATCTTCGAGAACGTGGCAGTCAACCGCATTATTGAAATCACAGAGGGAGTGGAGAAGCTCGTTGAAAAATGCTATGCGACTGTCACCGCATAACCCGGCCCTTGCTCTGCTCCTGCTTGCCTTGATGTTGGCCTCGCGTGTTTCAGCGGGTCAGACCGCGCCAACGCAGGACCAGTCCAGCCAGCGCTGGTTTGAAGATGTGACTCACAAGGCCGGCGTGGCCGCGCGCCATCACACCCGCCGTTTTGACAATCCTTATGCAGAGATCATGCAGGGTTATACCAAGCTGGGCGCCGCTGTGGCCGTTGCTGATTATGACGGCGATGGCTTTGAAGATATCTTCGTCACCGACTCATGCACTACCTGCAAAAACCACCTGTACCATAACAACGGCGACTTTACTTTTACTGATGTCGCAGAAAAAGCCGGCGTGGCCAATGGCAATGATGAAGCAAATGCCTCATCCGGAGCGCTGTGGTTTGACTATAACAATGACGGCTTGCCTGACCTCTTCGTAGTCCGCTTTGGTCACAGCATTCTCTACCAGAACCTTGGCAATGGAAAATTTCGCGATGTAACCAAAGAGGCTGGCCTTGACCGTTACATGAATGCTATCAAGGCCATCGCGTTCGATTACGACAATGACGGCTACGTCGATCTTTTTATCGGGTGCTATTTCCAACCCATCAATATCTTCCATCCCAGTACCCCCAGATTTTTTCCGGAGAGTTTTGAAAACGCCAACAACGGTGGCGGAGTCGTCGTTTTTCACAACAACCGCAATGGCACATTCACTGAGGTAACTGACCGCGTCGGCATTCACACCACCGGCTGGACACTCGATCTTGGGCACGGAGACGCCAATAACGACAGCTGGGAAGATCTCTATGTCGCGAATGATTTTGGCACCGATAGATTTTATGTAAACAACGGCAACGGAACGTTTACGGACAAAACGGAAAGCGCCATTGGCTTTGACACCAAAAAAGGAATGAATGCCGATTGGGGTGATTTTGATAATGACGGGTTGCTTGATATCTACGTCACCAATATCACAGACGATTACATGCGTGAAGGAAATTTCCTCTGGCATAACAACGGAAACCTCACCTTTACGGACATCTCGCGTGAGACCGGCACGGACGATACCGGCTGGGGCTGGGCGGGAAAGTTTTTTGATTATGACAATGACGGCTGGCTAGACCTCTACGTGGTGAACGGATGGGTATCAGCGGGAAAAGAAAGTTACGTGCCGGACATTTTCGCCATGGTGACCAAACCGGATATTGATTTCGCCGACGCGCGCAATTGGCCGCCCATCGGCAACAAGTCGCTGAGCGGTTATGAGAAAAAGCGGCTGTTCCATAACGAGGGCGGTCACATATTCAAAGACGAAGCTGCACGTCATGGGCTGGATTCAACCAAAGACGGCAGAGGTATAGCGGTGGCCGACTTTGATAATGACGGCCGTCTTGATCTGTTCGTGACCAATGCTGACGATGAACCTTATCTGTACCGCAACATTTTGCCAACAGGGGCCCATTGGATGGGATTTCTTCTGGAAGGCACCAAATCCAATCGCGCCGCAGTGGGAGCTCAGGTGCGACTCACCGCCAATAGCCAGACCTTGCTGCGCTATGTGAACGGAGGGAACGGGTTCGCCAGCCAGTCAACCACTCGCGTCCACTTTGGCCTTGGGAAGAACGCAAAAATTACGGGCGTCGAAATCCGCTGGCCCTCCGGTCTGAAGCAAGTCTTGCCTGCATTGCCAGTAGACCACTGGTACAAGATCGTAGAAGGCCAATCCACCACAAACATTCAACCGTGGGAGGCAAAAAAATGATTCGCACACTTTCTTATTCGCTCTTTGCATTCCTGTTTGTGTGCCTGCTTTGTAGTCCCACGCGGGCTGCTGACTCTGATTACCAGCAAGCAATGAAAGCGCTGGGAAGCAACGATTTTGTTAATGCATTACATTATTTTGAATCCGCGATAACAGACGATCCCGACAACCTCATGTATTCCAGCGAATACCGCCAGGTGGCAATCAAAAGCAAGGACTTTGACCGCTCGGTAAGTTTTTTTGAAAAGCTGGCCACCACCAAGCCGCAATCGGCAAATGTTCATCTGAACTTTGGCTTTGCTTATGTGGACAAGATCCCTGTGGCTGGTTCGATCACGCAGGTCATTCTCGCCAACAAAGCTCTCACCGAATTCACCAAGGCGGTGGAACTGGAGCCCAACTGGATCAACCTTTACACGCGCGGAATGAGCTATCTCTTCTGGCCCAAAATATTCAATCGCGCTCCCATGGGGGTGGCCGATCTGGAAAAAGCCATGAAAATCCAGGTTGCTGGCCCTAAGAAGAACTACTACGTAAAAACTTATCTTGCGCTCGGCGATGGCTACTGGAAAACCGATCAGTTGGAGAAAGCGCGTGCCGTCTGGCAGGAAGGGCTGAAGCAATTCCCGGACAATCAGCAATTGAAAGCGAGGGTAGACCACCAGGGGGACGATCTGCAAAAAATCATTGAAGCAAATTTAGATCCAAATAAGCGTGTAGATACTGACCTGAGGGAGCTATGGACAAGTTCTCAAAACTGAAAGCTCTGCTGCTCTCTCTGCTTTTGCTGACACAGACCTTTGCGGCTGCCCAGAGTTCACAGCCGGCCATCCGGTTTGAGGAAATCGGAGTCAAAGCCGGAGTCCGCGTGCAACACCACACGCGCACGTTTCACGGCAAGAATGCTGATGTCCTTCACATGTTCACCTCCGGTGGCGCGGCTGTAGCGGTGGGCGACTACGATAATGATGGCTTTGAAGATATTTTCATCACCGATTCAGACGCCGGCAAACCAAATCATCTCTTCCACAACAACGGCGATCTTACTTTTACCGATGTAGCCGTGAAAGCCGGAGTAGCAGGCGGCAATGATCCCCTATCGGTGGTTTCTGATGCCCTTTGGTTTGACTATGACAATGACGGCAAGCTCGATCTATTGATTGCGCGCTTCGGCACTCCAATTCTCTACCACAATGAAGGCAACGGAAAATTCAAGGATGTAACCGCCACCTCAGGGCTGAACAAATTCGGAAATAGCATCGCCGTGATTGCCTTCGATTATGACAATGACGGCTATCTCGATCTGCTGTTTGGCAATTATTTCAAACCGGTAAACCTGCTTGACTTGAAAGATCCCCACGTGCTGCCCAACGATCTTGATAACGCCACTAACGGCGGAGGCGTCACTCTGTGGCACAACACCGGCAAAGGAACATTTGAAGAGGTCACTCAAAAGGCGGGATTGGCAAATGTTACCGGATGGGTGCTCGATGTTGGCCACGGCGATCTCAACAATGATGGATTGCAAGATATTTACATCGCCTGCGACTACGGCACCGATCATGTCTTCCTGAACAATGGAAATGGAACGTTCCGTGAAATCACGGAAAAAGCTACGGGCTGGGACACCAAGAAAGGCATGAACGTAGATATAGCCGACTATGACAATGACGGTTGGCTGGATATTTACGTAACCAACATCACCGATGAGTACATGAAAGAGTGCAATATGCTTTGGCACAACAATGCCGATGGCACGTTCACTGATATCTCGCGGGAAACCGGAACCTGCGATACCGGCTGGGGCTGGGCTGCAAAATTTGCCGATCTTGATAATGACGGCTGGCAGGATCTGTTCGTCGTGAATGGGCTTCGCTCCGCGGGGCCGGAAAGTTATGTGCCGCTCATCTTGCCGGTAATCACGACTCCTGGTCTCGATATTACCGATCCTGGCAACTGGCCCAGCATTGGCAATCGCACCTGGAGCGGCTACCAGAAAAAACGCCTTTTCCGCAATCTTGCGAATGGCACATTCAAGGAGATTTCCGCCGAAGCCGGAGTTGACAACCAGTTTGACGGACGCGGCATTGGGGTCATTGACCTTGATAATGACGGCAAACTTGATCTTGTACAAACCAATGCCGATCAGCCCTTGCTTCTCTTCCACAACATAAGCGAACACACCGGAAACTGGATTGAACTGAAGCTGATTGGAACCAAGTCTAACCGCGATGCTATTGGAGCGCGCGTCAAGGTGACAGCCGGTGGGCTCACGCAGATTCGTGAGGTGGATGGTGGAAATGGCTATGCCGGAGAGAGCACTAGGCGCATTCATTTCGGACTTGGAAGTGCTAATACCATTAATCATCTTGAGATCAGGTGGCCCAGCGGACGCGTCGAATCTGTATCCGTCCCACTCAATCACGTCAGCTACATAGAAGAAGGGCACGGAGTAGTTCAGCGATGATCCGCGAATTACCCTCTCTTCTGCGGTTTGCTGGCCTCCGTGTATCAGTGGCAGGCGTTTTGATTGCAGCCCTGCAGGTTTCTTTACTGCCGTCCACTCCTGTCCTCCCCCCGAACGTGCGCGAGCAGGTATGGCATCACCGCAACATGGGAAAAGCCTATTACGAAAACCCCATGACCCAAATCAAGGCTGTGGATGAATTTAAAGCAGCTCTCGATCTTGTCCCCACTTCTACACGCGACCGTGTGAATTACGGGCTGGCCCTGCTGCGCGCCGGAAAAACCAAAGAGGCAATTACTGAACTCCTACAAGCGCAAAAAGAAGATCCCACCATCCCGCATACTTGGTTCAACCTGGGTATTGCTTATAAGAAGGAGTTCGATCATGCTGCGGCTATCCAGCAATTGGAAGGAATGATCAAGCTCGTTCCTGATGAACCCGTCACTCACTACAATCTCGGCATTGAATACAAGCTGACCGGCAAAGCCGACCAAGCTCTGCTGCAGTTCGAAACCGCAGCGCGTCTAAGTCCCAATTTTGCCGCTCCTCACTTCCAACTCTATAACGCCTACCGCGAAGCCGGACGCGCGCAGGAGGCTGCACGGGAACTGGAGTTATTTAACGAGATCAAGAAAAGAAAAGCAGCGACTACCGTTGCTGAAGACCCTGAATGGAGCTTCTACTCGGAAATTTATGACGTCGTCGCACTAGACAGCGAATTTGAAATCGACAGTGCATCTCCTGTCTTCAAGTTTCAGCGCCACAAAGTTGCTTCAGGCCTTGATGCGGCCACTGCCGGGCTGGCCGTATTGGATTTCGACGGCTCTGGTCAGCCAGCGTTGCTGGCATGGTCGAAAAACGGCGTAGTCCTTCTGAAAAATGGAATTACTCCGGTTGCCAACACTGGGCTTGAAAACGTGCGCAACGTGATATCCATAGCTCCGGGCGATTTTAATAATGATGGCCTTCCCGATTTGGCCGTAATCACCACTGCGGGCGTGTCGTTGTATGTAAACCGCAAAGGCAGATTTGAAAGCTTCCCCGCAAAGTTGCCGGAAGGCCATTTCAGGAAAGCCGTCTGGATGGATTTTGATCACGATTACGACCTTGACCTGTTCCTGCTGGGTGAACAGTCTGTCCTGCTTCGTAATGATGGCAGCGCAGGCTTCAGTGACCAGACCAGCCACTTTCCTTTTGTTGCCGGACGGGCCATTGATGCAGCCACATTCGAACTCGTGCCTGACAACAACGAACTGGACCTGGCCGTTCAGTACGATGATGGCCGCACTGTTATTTACCAGGACCAATTGCTTGGCCACTATCAGGCTAAAACTCTGCCAGGTACGCTGCAAAATGCTTCCGGCATTCAGGCCTTTGATCTGAATAACGATGGATGGCCTGATCTGATCGTCTCCAGTGCTACCGGCCCCCATCTGTTCATGAATGACCATGGCAAGCTGGTTGATCGCAACACAGATATCAAGGAAAAAGGGCCGATTGTAATATCCGATCTTGCCAATCATTCCCTTGCAGATATTGTTGTCAACAACGCTGTTTACCGCAACAATGGCCGGGGTGGATTCCTGCCCTCTTCTGTGGATGGGCTTCCTCCCGCTGTGGCCATTGCCACGGCTGATTTTGACAATGATGGGCGACCCGATCTTGCATTTGTCACCCAGGAAGGCAATCTGGAAATCGCATCGAATAGCATTGCCACGCCAAATCATTTTCTGAAGGTGCAGTTGGAAGGTGTAAAAAACCTGAAGCAAGCGCAAGGCGCCGTGGTGGAGGTCAAGGCCGGTGCATGGTACCAGAAGCGTATTTATGCCGGCCTGCCGCTGCTGTTTGGATTGCGCGACTATTCAGAAGTAGACACAGTGCGTATCGTTTGGCCGAACGGCATGGTCCAAAATGAGATCAAGCAGCCGGCAGGCAAGGAATTCGCTTACAAAGAAAAGCCGCGCCTTTCCGGATCGTGTCCCATGATCTTTGCCTGGAACGGCAGGAATTTTGAATTCATCACCGATGTTTTAGGTGTGGCGCCGCTGGGCGCAAACAACGGAGACGGACAGTTCTTTCCCACCAATCACCGTGAACACATCAAAATTCCCGGAGCGGCTCTCCATGCGAACAACGGGTATTATCAGATCAGGATCACTGAAGAGCTGCGCGAAGTTTCTTATCTCGATAAAGTGCAACTCATTGCCATTGACCACCAGGCCGGTGAAGAGATCCTCACCAATGACAAGTTCAAAAGCCCGCCTTTTCCACCCTTCCGCCTCTATGGTGTCGAACGCAAGCTCTATCCCTTGCATGCCACAGATCAGAACGGACGGGATGTTCTGCCCCGCTTGTTGAAGCATGATCTTCAGTATGTGGATAGCTTTCAGCATAATTATGCAGGCGTCGCTGAGCTGCACTACCTCGATCTGGATTTCGGCAAGGCCGCTCCGGACAACCGCGCCATGCTGGTTCTGGATGGCTGGATTGATTGGGCTGACGGCAGCACCTTCATGGCCGCTCTACAGGGAAACAAAGACGGTCTGATCTTTCCTTACATTCAGGTGAAAGATGCCAATGGGCACTGGAAGACAGTAGTGGAAGATATGGGGGTACCTTCCGGCAAGCAGAAAAGCATGGTGGTAGATCTGACCGGAAAATTTCTCTCCTCCTCGCGTGAAGTTCGCATTGTCACGAATATGTGCCTCTACTGGGATGAAATCTATCTGAGCGAAAAAACGGGTGTCCCTTCTGTTAGGTTAACCAGGATTGATCCTGAAAGCGCCGATCTTCACTACCGTGGCTTTTCGCGTGTGAAAATCCATCCGCAGCGCACCCAGCCCGAAAGTTTCAGCTATGCGGAGTGGTCGCCGACGACCATGTGGAACCCCACACCCGGTCTTTATACCCGCTATGGCGAAGTTAGCGAACTACTGACGAAGGCAGATGATCGTCTCGTCATCATGGGCTCAGGAGATGAACTGCGATTGCTCTTCAACGCCCGCCGCTTGCCGCCGGTCGCTAAAGGTTGGACCCGCGATTTTCTCTTGCTGGTAGATGGCTGGGCCAAAGACGCTGACGCAAATACAGCCTATGCGCACAGCGTGGAGCCTCTGCCCTTTCATGGAATGTCTAGTTATCCTTATCCTCGGTCGCAGCACTTTCCCAATGACCCCGCACATCAGGAATATCTAAGGTTGTTTAACACTAGAGAACCAGTCGTCAACATAGGCTCATTACGCCCTTGAACTGTCCGGCATTCTTCCAAAGATAAATTAGCTCTAATCTTCTGCTTTCTCCGTGCCCCGCGTTCTTCTGTATCGCGTGTGAATTTTGATTTCACCTATTTAGATCCGATGAAAAAGATGCAAATTCCCATTTTGGAACTTTATTGTTGCCCAATTTTGGTGCATAGTGCGTGCGCACATTGCTGCGCAAATTTTTCAGCGCCCGTTGTCTCACACGTTGAATTCTGCAAATTGCTGTTCGTAAGGTAAGCGTTTTTTTCTGAGACTCTCACCACCAGCCGCACTTTGCCTGACAATCACGCGTCTTTCACCGGAGTTGACCACCAATGGAATTGGAGACGATCAAGACAAAAATCAAAGAGGCCATTCATGAGGTTACAGGCCTTGATGCCGCCACCATCTCAGACTCTGCTTCCTATATAGATGATCTGGGGCTCGATTCGCTTGCCATCCTTGAAATTGCCGTGGCAGTGGAAAACCAATTTAAGTTCCATGCCAGCGACGATGAGTTGTCATCCATCCGCACCGTGGAAGATACCATCGCACTGGTGAAACGGCGCATCTTCGCGGAAGTAGCATGAAGACTGCGTCCACCATCGTTGTTACCGGCATAGGGATGGTCACCTCCATCGGCACTGGCCGGGAGCAGTTTTGGAATGCGTTGATTGCAGGCAAGTGCGGATTTGGCCCGGTGCAGAGCTTTAACACTAGCGGATACAGCGTCCATCTGGGCGCTGAAATTCTGGACTTTGATCCCAGAGACCACGTGGTGCGCCTGGATCCCCGCGTTATCGGCCGCTCTTCGCAACTCGCCATTGCCGCTGCCCACCTTGCTCTGGCAGATGGGAAACTCGATGTGAAGAACATTGACCGCACCCGCGCCGGTGTGTGCGTAGGGACCACTTCAGGTGAACCACACTTCATTGAGCGCTTTGATGATCGTTATGTGCAGGGAGATATTGCCAAAGCAGGTGATGGCTTTATTCAAGGATATCCCTGTCACGTGGTTCCCGGCTACGTAGCTGCAGAACTGGAGTTTGCGGGCGAAACTATGATGATTCCCACGGCCTGCGCCGCCGGAAACTATGCCATCGCTCATGCCTCTGATGTTCTGCGTGCCAAGCGCGCGGACATCATGCTGGCCGGTGGCGCCGATTGCTTTTCTCGGATTACCTACACCGGTTTCGCGCGGCTTGGGGCCATTGCTCCGGAACTTTGCCAGCCTTTTGACCGTAATCGCAAAGGCATGGTGCCGGGTGAAGGCGCGGCTTTTTTGCTGTTGGAAAGAAAAGAGCAAGCCATCGCGCGCGGCGCGCGGATCTATTGCGAGGTCGCTGGCTACGGACTTTCCTGCGACGCGCACCACATGACGGCTGCTCATCCGCAGGGAGAAGGGGCCTCGCGGGCCATGGTGATGGCGCTAAAACATAGCGGCATTGCCTCCGAAGATGTGGACTACATCAGCGCGCACGGCACAGGCACGCCTACCAATGATCGCCTGGAAACCATCGCCATGAAAAAGACTTTCGGAGAGCTTGCGTACAGAATTCCAGTCAGCTCTGTGAAATCCATGCTCGGGCACACCATGGGAGCGGCCTCTGCAATTGAAGCCGCTGTTTGCGCCTTGGCCATCACACATCAACAGATTCCTCCCACCATGAACCTGCATGAGCAGGACCCTGAATGCGACCTGGATTTTGTGCCGAATCAAGCCCGTAAGCGCAATGTAAAGGTCGCCATGAATAACGCTTACGCATTCGGTGGCAATAACTCTTCACTCGTATTTACTGCGTCTGCTGCATAGAGCAAGAACAACGATATTGCATGAAAAGGGTGGCCATTACCGGAGCAGGAGTCATCACCTCATTTGGTGACTCGCCTGCAGCATTTCATTCCGCGCTCTGCAATGAAGAGAAACCAGCCTATCGGCTCGAAGATTCTGAAGCTGGTGTTTCCGCTTGCAGGCAGGGTGGACATATCGGTTCATTTCAACCTGAGCTCTACCTGAAGGGTAAACCTCTCCGCCCTCTCGATCGCACCGGACGCATTGTGGCCGCGGCCGCCAAACTCGCTCTCGAAAACAGCGGGTGGACTGCGGAAATTCTGCGTAGCCATGATGCCGGCCTGGTGCTTGGCACAATGTTCGGGAGCGTGCATACCATCTCTGAGTTTGACCGGCGCGGACTCACGGAAGGGCCTTCCTACGTCAGCCCCATGGATTTCGCTAACACCGTGCTGAACGCAGCTGCTGGCCAGACCGCCATCTGGCACAATTTGCGCGGTATTAACTCCACCATTGCATGCGGCGCCACCTCAGGACTGATGGCGCTTGGCTATGCCGCCGACCTCATTCGCTATGGCGGCCACACGGCGCTGCTTGCTGGAGGCGCCGATGAATTCTGCTTCGAATCATTCTGCGGCTTCGATCAAGCCGGGCTGTTGTGCCGATGCAATGGCCATAGCGAATTCCCAGTTCCTTTCTCGGCGCAGCGCAGTGGGTTCGCTCTGGGAGAAGGCGCAGCCCTGCTAATGCTGGAAGAGTGGAATACAGCTATGGAGCGCGGCGCTCCGATACTGGGTGAAATCCGCGGACATGGCAGCGCCTATGATCCTGCAGGCACTCGCGAGTGCGGCCCTCACGCCATTGCACGCGCCATAAGTTCCGCTTTATATGACAGCGGGGTCAGCGCCGCTGAAGTGAGTTGCATCAGCGCCTCTGCGAATGGAAGCGTCTCCGCCGATCGCAATGAAGCTCTGGCGATCCGCGCAGCCTTCAACGGCAGCGGAGACGCAGTGCCGGTCACCGCGGTCAAATCGATGATTGGCGAAGCGCTGGGTGCATCGGGCGCTTTGCAGACAGTGGCACTGCTGCACTCCATGCAAACAGGCGTGCTGCCCGGCATTCGCGGCCTGGAACACCCCGGACCGGAAATTCCAGCCCTGAATTTATGTCGTCATAAGCAGGATATTACCGCCAACTTTGGACTGATTAACTCCGTTGGCTTTGATGGCAACGCCTGTTCGCTGGTGATTTCGGTGTAAGTACCGGATACGAGAAATGAAACTTTTGTAAAACAGCGCTTAACGCAAGTGATATTGCAACTGGATTACGCTTTTAGTTTTTTGAGAATTCTCCAGGGGGAGCTTTGCTGATTGATTCCGAAGAAGTGTTGGTGCGCAACGGCCCGAGCGCCGCGCTCGTTCCTCGCTTTGAAAAGCAGGGCTACAACAATGAAGCAGTGGCTGCCCGCCGCAAGTGGGTGGAAGAGAAGACCGGAGCAACGCTGACTCATGTCGGCGCCTATTCTCTTTCCAGTGAACAAATGCGCGGGAACATCGAAAATCCTATCGGCACAATACAGATGCCCGTAGGCGTTGCCGGTCCGCTGCTGGTTCATGGCAGCCATGCACAAGGCACATTCTACGTTCCACTTGCGACGACAGAAGGCGCGCTCATCCGCTCCTATGAGCGCGGAATGGTTACGCTTACACGGTCCGGCGGGGTTACCACGCGGCTCTATCTTGATGAGAACCGCGTCAGTCCTGTGTTTCTCTTCCCTGATGTGGCTACGGCGCACAATTTCACTGCCCAACTCAACCAGAGCTTCCCCATTCTCCAGCGGGAGGCTGAATCCACAACCAGTCATGGCAAGCTGCTGCGCCTGGAATGCCACCCTGTAGGCCGTGAAGTCATCATCAACTTCTGCTACTTCACCGCCGACGCTCATGGCATGAACATGATCGTGAAAGCTACGGAGCGGGCCTGCCGCTGGATCATGCTCAACAGCGCTGCCACTGATTTCTGGCTGTTCAGTGGACACAGCTCTGAGAAGCGTGGCAGTGGCGCATTATTTGCCGGAGGCAAGGGTAAAAAAGTAGTTGCCGGCGCCAGGATTTCATCGTCGTTCCTGCGCCAGTACCTGCACATCGCGCCAGCGCAGCTCGTGGACCTCTGGCGTCATACAGTGATTGGGCATCTTCATGCCAATGCCATCGGCTACAACGGCCATTACGCCAATGGTTTGACTGCCCTATTTATCGCTTGTGGACAGGACGTAGCAAATGTAGTGAATTCCGCCATAGGCATTACCAACTTTGAGCTTCTGGAAAATCAAGATGTATATGTATCAGTGACGCTGCCTTCTCTGACCGTTGCAACCGTGGGCGGCGGGACTGGGTTGGGCACCAGCCTTGAATGCCTGCGGATGTTAGGTGTTGTGGGAAAGGGAGGCGCCCCCAAGCTGGCAGAAATTGCCGCTGCCACCCTGCTTTCCGGCGAGATCTCCATGGCCGCCGCCATCGCCAGTGGAGAGTTCGTCAATGCCCATGAAAGCTACGGACGAAATCGACCAGAACCCTGAACCGGACAGCCGCTGTTGAAAGCGTTGATGGGAAACGCATCAACTTCCCGGACAGACAGGTAGGAAAACATGTTGCCGCCACTGCAATTAGATTCTGTCGTTTCGGTTGCATATCTTGAAGGGAGCAGCCGCTTCGGCAACCTTGGTCTTGAATTGCCGGTCTTTGTTGACCGCATTCACTCTATCGTGAAAAAGCATCTTGGTTCCTCGCCGGAGCCGGTCCAGGCAGAAGCATTCGTGAAATCGCTGCACTTGTGCGATCTTTATCTGGCCACCGCATGCGCACAATACAGTCCGGGCTACAACGATAAAAACGGAAACGGATCTGCTGAACACGCCAGCACTGCCTGGAAAATCCTTGAAACTACCTATAGAGGATTTGTTTGCGATCTGGTGCGTTTCTTTTATCGGCCCGGTTTTGTCTCACAGGATCTGGCCGATAACATCATCGCCGACCTGTTTCTTCCTGATCGTTCGGGCTCCAGCCGCATTGCCTCATATGATGGCCGCAGTTCTCTAAGCACCTGGCTAAGAGTAATCGTCTGCAATCGCTCCATCAACGCCCAGCGCTGCAGCGCCAATGCTAAAAGTACAGATATACAACCGGAGATGCCGGACGAGCCTGCACTGGAAAGCATCGAGATGACCCTGCGGGCCAGGCGCTACCGCGCTGCCCTCGAGGACTCGCTGGGATCCGCCTGCCGCAAGCTCACTCCTCGGGAACGGCTGGTGCTTTTGTGGCGATATGAGGATGGGCTACAATTAGGGCAAATTGCCAAGCTATTAGGTATTCATCAATCCAATGTGACAAGACAGTTGGAACGCATGCAGAGCAAACTGCGCGATGATGTCATTGCTGTGCTTTCCACCAAACATGGTCTGAGCCGTTCAGCCATAAAGGAATGCCTTGAAGATATTACGGAGAATCCCCGGCATGAAATTGCGATTATTGATTTCCTGAAGGTGCTTCAGCAGCCGGACGGCAATGGGGCGGCTTCGATGCTGGCGATGACGTCTGCAATCTATAAATCTGGTCACAAGATGCCTGTGAGTACCGATATTCCGAAAGGAGCATAGCTCGATAAGAGGCTTGGCTGGCTTGTCGCTCAGATACAAGCCGGCACACCAAGTCTGCTGGCCGTTATTGGGATACACGCGTGGCGCACAAGCGCACTCGTGAGAAAAAATCCGGGCACATTAGCGACGAAGATATTGCCGCATTCGTGAGCGGCTCGCTCTCTTCGCGCAGGCGCGAACCTGTCCTTAATCATCTGTCAGCTTGTACTCGTTGCCGGAAGATTGTCGCTGGCACTGTTGGCAGCCAGAAAGCCGTTAAAGTCCCAGCCAAATCCAGGCGTCAGCGGGCAAAATAAATCATTCCTCTGCGGGGAATGTCATCAGATGCAGCTTCAATGCGTATTTGTACGCTCTGCCAGCATACGCAAATCCTTGCCAATAGCGTGTCTAGCCTTGTAGCGCAGAAGCACACTTACATTGATGCCTCTGAGCGGACTGCTGTCGCAAGGAGAAGTCTTGGCCAGGCGCTTCCGAGGTCTTCGCAGCGAACCCCACAGTTCTTACGATGCCATTGTGATTGGCGCAGGAGTGGGAGGTCTGGTATGCGCAAACCTGCTGCTGCGCGCCGGAATGAAGGTGCTGCTGGTGGAGCAGCACTCGCTGGTTGGGGGCTACTGCAGCACGTTTCGCCGCAACGGTTATACATTTGACGCGGCCACACATTTCTATCCGCTACTCGGCAATCCAGCCACGATCACAGGGTCCCTACTGGTGGATCTGGGAATCAGAACAGAATGGGTAAAGATGGACCCGGTGGACTCCTTCCACTTTCCTGATGGTTCTCGGTTCTCTGTCCCCGCTGACTTTGATACTTACCTGCAAAGGCTCAAGCAGGAATTTCCCGCCGAAGCAGACAACATTGATAGATTTTTTGCCTTGGTACGCAAAACCTATCTCATTGGCCTGCTCCGTTATTTCCGCAACGCACCTACGGAGCGCATTGTTCCCTACCAGCACCTGACGATCCGGGACGTGCTTGATAGTCACTTCACGGATGCCAAACTGAAGCTGTTACTTACCGGTGACATCGGCCATTGGGGGTCGCCGCCCTCGCGGACTTCATTTGTCTTCGATTCCATGCTGCGCCTTGCTTATTTTCTCGGCAATTACTACCCGCGTGGCGGCTCCCAGGTATTCGTCGACGAACTGGCACAACGGTTCGAGGAAGGCGGCGGCCATATCCTGATGAATTCCATGGTGCGCCGCATTCACATTCGTAACCACACTGCTCACGGTCTTGAGATTGAAACCGGAAGCGTGCGCTATCGGGAAAGGAAGCAAATTTCCGCAGGCGTAGTGATCTCGAATGCCGATCTGCAGCAGACTTTGGAGAGAATGATCGGCCCCGAGTTGCTCGATCCCGACTACCTGGCGCGAATCAAGCAACTTCGTACGTCCATGCCATGCTTTCTGCTGCATATCGGGTTGAAAGATATTTCTTTGGAAGAACTGCGCAAGGCCGAAGGATATCACTGGAGTTCGTGGAACGCAGAGAACGTGGCAACCAATGTCTTCAAAGTTTTTCTGCCGACTGTGTTCGATCCGGCGCTGGTGCCTGCGGGAGGGCAGATTATCATCGTGCAGAAAGTGACCAGCGTTGATTATGAAAAAATTGAGGACTGGGGCGCGCACAAAACTGCCATTGAAAACTGGGTCCTTCATTCACTGGAGCGTTGTATTCCGGGATTATCCAGCAAGATCGTAGTCAAGCTGAGCGCCTCTGCGCAGACCTCATACCGATACACACTGAACCATCACGGCGCGATGCTGGGTTGGGAGATGTCGCCGGATCAGTTAGGAGAATATCGCCCTGGAATTCAGGGGCCATTCAAGAACCTTTATTTCGTTGGACACTGGGCGCAACCCGGAGGCGGCATCACCCCGGTAATGATTTCAGCCTTGCGAACAGCGAAACAGATCACACAGAGCACGGCAATGCCGATTGAGCCAGCGCGGAACGCAGTCGATGTAGAAATCCCGGCTTCGGCTGTTTGAAGTTTCACTGTAACGGACGCAAAGGAAGAACTGCCAGATGATTCTAATTGCCGATGTTCGCCAATCACTCCCTCTGCAGCTGCAACGTGCGCTCGGATCTGCTCGTCTGATAAGCGCTGAGAATTTTTGCGCGTCTGCGTGCAATGCAAACGAAACCTGCATTTACCTGCCCGCGGCTGACCGCATGCTGCCCGATCAGGCTGAAGCCCGCCAGGTAATTGAGCATGCATCACAAACAAAAAGCGGGCATTTCATTCTACTGTCAAGCGCGGCGGTGTATGGGATTGGAGAAAACAGGCAGGCCCTGGCTGTGGAAGATTATTCGCTGGCTGGATGCGAGTCGCAGAAAATCTGCGCACAGTGGAAAGCATTAGAGCAACTGGCCACAACTACTCTAAAAGACAAGTCAACGCTGACAATCCTGAGACCGTGCCCTATTGCGGAGCGCTCTACATTTCCTGCCAGCCTGCTTTCTCATCGCATGGTTACTACGCTTCCGGGGCATGATCCCGTTTTCCAGTTTCTGAGCGTAGCCGATCTGGCACGGGCCATACTCTGCATTATGGAACGGAAAATGTGCGGCATATTTAACGTCGCTCCTGAGAATGTAGCCCCGCTGCATCAGGCAATTCGGATTCTGGGAAGCACGCGACTTCCCTTCCCGCGCATGCTGCAACGCATCGCACGAGGCACAGAGTTTCTCGAATACCTGCGCTACTCCTGGACGATTTCCGGCAGAAAGATGGAGCGTGAGCTGGGATTCCGCCCGCAGCACTCCAGCATGGAAGCATTGCTGCAACTACACGGAAATGAAACGGAAGAAAGAGCGCTTGCCGAGTTTGATCTGTTTGGGATGGATAAGGATTACATACGCTTCTACGGCAAGACGCTGTTCAAGTTTCTGAGCGATTTCTACTGGCGCATTGAAGATCGGGGAATGGAGCACATTCCCGCACAAGGCCGCGCGCTGCTGGTCGGAATGCACCGTGGCTTCATGCCGTTTGATGGCGTGATGGCCTTGCACACAATCGCGAAAAAGACAGGAAGATATCCGCGCTTTCTTACTCATCCGGGATTGCTGAAATTTCCATTTCTGGCAAATTTCATGACCAAACTGGGCGGCGTGGTGGCCTGCCAAGAGAGCGCCGATCGTGTGCTCGAAGGCGATGACTTGCTGGGAATTTTTCCTGAAGGCATTCATGGCGCATTCACTCTGTACCGTGACGCATACAAGCTTCAGGGCTTTGCGCGTGATGCCTTTGTGAAGCTGGCTTTGCGTCATCGTGCCCCAATTGTGCCGTTTGTCACTGTCGGCAGCGCCGAGATCTTCCCCATTTTCGGCAAGATCAAATCGCGCCGCTGGACCCGCTATGCCGGCTGGCCTTTCATTCCCATTACGCCAACATTTCCTCTCGCACCCGTGCCGCTGCCCTCCAAGTGGCACACGCAATTCCTGCCGGCGATCAGCACCGCGCACTATGGGCCGGAGGCGGCAGAGGACCGCGCTGTTGTGCGGGCAATCAGCCGCGAGGTGCGCATGAGAATGCAACAGGCTGTGGATGAGATGCTGGCACGACGCAAGTCAATTTTCTTTGGATCAATTTTCAAGCGGAGCCAAGATGAGGGCCAAAGCAAGCCTCTCCCGGTTTAAAGATCTTTTTCTGATCGTCGCCCGGCATGCTTCGTTGCATGTGCTGCACCAGCAGACCGCACGATGGCCCCGCGTTGCCCGCATGGTCTCCGGCGCCCGTTTATCCGCCCCTAAAAGGTTCCGCCTGTGCATCGAGGAATTGGGTGGAACCTTTATTAAGTTTGGCCAGATGCTGGCCATGCAATCTGATCTGTTGCCCCTGGAATACTGCGCGGCACTCTTCAGTCTGTTCGACCAGGTGCCGCCTTTTGATTATACGGAAGTGGAAAGAACGTTTTTGGAAGACCTGCAGCGCACTCCTCAAGAAATTTTCGATCACTTTGAGATTGTTCCTGCAGCCACAGGCTCCATCGGGCAGGTACATGTTGCCATGCTGCAAGGGCAGAAAGTTGCCGTGAAGGTGAGGCGGCCGAGCATTCTCAGTGACTTTGATGCCGACATCGCCGCCCTTCGCTTCACCGTTCGCGCAGTCAAGCTACTCCGCCTGCGCTCTTTTTACTGGATCGTTGCTCCAACTGAAGAATTCATTGCCTGGACACAGGAAGAACTCGACTATCGCCGCGAAGCGCATTACATTGATGAACTGGGACGCAACGCAAAAAACAGCGAGCAGGAAAAAGTCCCGGCGGTGTTCTGGAGCTGCACCACGGCACGCATTCTTACGGTGGAATTTCTGGAAGGAATTACCGTCTCAGAATATCTGCGGCAGGTGGAAGCGGGAAAGATACCGGAC
The DNA here is from genome assembly GCA_035710845.1 of Candidatus Angelobacter sp. GTDB lineage: Bacteria > Acidobacteriota > Terriglobia > Terriglobales > Acidobacteriaceae > Angelobacter. Next base: position 73,388 of record DASTCT010000230.1, on the reverse strand, counting down.
GCCAGCCCGGATTTCGATCCCGCAATCTACGGAACGCGCCTGATCGATAACTTTCTGGGCGATGCTTTCCGGCACGGCATGTTTCATGCCGATCTGCACCCCGGAAACCTGGTCATCATGCCGGGCAATGTTGTGGGATATATCGATTTCGGCATCTCGGGCGTTTTAAGCCAATATTCGCGGCGGCACCTCATCGCCATGACGCTGGCTTACGCCCGTGGCGACATCGAAGGAATGTGCGAAGCATTTTTCCGCATCACGACTTTCGATAGAAATGCAGACGCGCGCCAGTTTCACCGCCAGCTCAAAGAATTATCTAGCAACTGGTACAGCACGGACGAAACCGAGAGCCGCCTGCGCAAGAGCATCACTTCGATCATGCTTGAGCTGCTGCTGTTGTCCAAGGCCAGCGGTATCTGGCCGCAACGCGATGTGATCAAGTACATACGCTCGGCAATCGCATTGGATGGATTAATGAAGGTGCTCTCTCCGGGACTGGACATAGGACGGCAGCTGGAGCAGGCGTGCGAGCGGCACATTAAACGCGATGCCATGCGTAGCCTGATCTCGCTGGACACGCTTTCCAGCTGGTTCGGCGGTAATGCCCGGTTGTTCCGCGATGGTTTCCTGCGCACCTTTGCCATGTTGAGAAGGGCCGGCGCGGGCCTGTCAGCGCCTGCGCCTTTCGCCACAAGGCCGCAAGTGCAACCGCAGAAACACCGCGCATGGCCGCTGCAAATCATGTGGATCGCACTCTGTCTGGCCATGATCTGGCAGCGGCAGAGGCTGGCCTCCCTGCAACTCGCCGTCCCTCTGGTGCTGGTGCTTGCGCTCATTGCATGGCAGGCGTTGCGGCATGCACGAGTAGCGGGAAAAGAGACGTGATGCGCCGCTGGATGCACCATCGCACAGAAAAAGCTGGACAAAGGAGCCACGCCGCAGCCGCGGGCACTGCCGCCCTGTCCGGCAAGCATCTGGCGCTGGAGCAGCATGCCAGGCAAGTGCGGCTCCGCCTGCAGGAACTCGGCCCGGCACATTCCTCTTTGGCATTGTATCTGGCCTCACGTCTGGATGTGCTGCCCGCGGAATATTGCCGTGAACTCGCACTGACGCACGATTACTCCCAGGCTCTTTCACCGGCTTATGTGGAGGAAATGATTGGGCTGGAACTGGGAGCGCAGTTGGACCGGGCCTTCGCGGCGTTCGACTTCATTCCTTTTCAATCTACCCTGATCAGCCAAAGCCATTACGCCCGGCTCAGGACCGGCGATGCGGTCACAGTCATGCTGCTGCATCCTTTCTGGCATGAATTGCAAAACAAGAGCACTGCAGAAATCCTGAATATTCCGGAAATCGAGAATTTATGGGGTGAACTGCTGTCCTTCGACGTAATGACGGATTTTACCCAAAGCCTCAAGCGCAAAACCGACCTGATGCTGGCCAGGGGAGCCATGGAGTTGATGGCGCGAGACGGCGCGGTGTCTGAATTGCTCTTTATGCCCAGGGTTTTTCCTGAACTCTCCACCAGGCGGCTGCTGACCATGGAGTTGCCACAAGAGCCATTGCTTCCCTTGCATTATTCGAGTGGAATCGCGGGCATTCTGGCGCGCCGCATCTCCCAGCTCTGGCTGCGCCAGGCAGTACAGGGCCGCTGCTTCCCTGTGGATGTGCGGATGTCCAACATATATATTGGGCCGGAAAACCGGATTTCCTTCCTGAACTGTGAGTTCGTGGGATTGCCGAGCAGTGCGCGCGAAAACCTCTCAAAATATCTGGACGCGTTGCTGGGAAATGATCCCGATACGGCGGCCATGTATCTGCTGCGCGAAATGTCCCCGCGCGATTCCGTCCGCAAAACCGATACGGAGCTGTTTAGAACGCATTTTCGCCAAGCGGCTTATTTTGGAGTGCTCGAACCAGTTCTGGGTACTGACAGCAATGCGCTGGCACAGCTTATATATCAACACTGGAAAACCGCGCTGGATCATGGGTATGTTCCTTTGCCTCATCTGCTGTGCTTCTATCGCGGGCTGTTCTCTGTAGCAAAGATTGCCAAGCAACTCTCGCCGGCCAGCGATGCGCTACACGAAGGACTGGAAGAGTTTCAGACCATCAACGTCTTCGGCCAGATGCGCGAACTCATGGACTGGCGCTACTGGTATGGGAATGCCGACAAGTTTGCGGTAGCAATCGCGCACCTGCCGGGCACGGTGGATGAAGCTCTCAATCATGCCGCCGCGATGCCGCTCGAGAATGCAACCCGGCAGTCTCCCAGCCGCGAAACAGCCCACGGCGGACCTTCAGCGGGAGACTTCATCATCTTGCTGGTGCTGCTGATTCTGATTTTGCAACTACCTGCCGTTCCAGGATGGTCAGGCAAGATCACGCCTCTGGTGCTCATGCTCGCGGGAGTTCTCGTGCTTATGAAGAAACATTGACTGCAACTTACAGCAAAGGACGTTAGGACGCAAAAAGGCAGCAGTGAGGGCTTATGAACGAAGCGAGCACAATGACATTTGAAACCTCTGCGATCAATGCACTGCAGGAGGCAAAACAGGATTTTGCCCCGGGCATCGAACATGCGTTTCCGGCCAGCTTTGCCGAACACAATTGTGTCTTGCAAACAATAGGCCAGCCGCTTCCTGATTTCGTTCGCGGCACCTACTACCTGAATGGTCCGGCACATTTCCAGAGTGGTGATTTTTCATGGCGGCATTGGCTCGATGGAGATGGAATGGTTTCCACTCTACAGTTCGAAAAGGACAGAATCAAGTTGCAGAGCCGCTACATCCGCAGCCGTAAGTTTCAGAAAGAGCAGAGCGCCGGGCGTCCACTGTTCCGCACGTTCGGCACTTCATTTCCAGGCAGCCAACTCAACCGCACACAGAATGGCTTGGAATCTCCGGTAAACGTGAGCGTTTATCCCTTTGCAGGGCGGCTGCTGGCCTTTGGAGAACAGGGGTTGCCATGGGAACTCGACCCACATACGCTGGAGACACGTGGGCAATTCACCTTTGGCGGACGCCTGAATGACGCCAGCCCCTTCGCAGCTCATCCCAAGTTCGATCCGAAAACTGGCGAGATGTTCAACTTCGGTATCTTTTTTTCAGCGCAAAACCCACGCCTATACTTCTATGGCCTCAAAGAGGCAGAGATGCGTTACCGCAAGGCCATACCCTTACAGTATCCCTGCTCGGTGCACGATTTCAGTATCAGCCCAAATTACGCCATCTTCTATTTAAGCCCTTACCTGCTCGATATTCAGGGCCTGCTCAAAGAAGGAAAGACAGTAATGGAGTCGCTTTGCTGGGAACCTGAAAGGGGCAGCAGGTTGCTGGTGCTCGACCGCAAAACAGGGGAGCCGGTTCTCTCGTTGCCCGTGGGCAATCACCATTGCCTCCATCTGGTTAACTCGTTTGAGGAAGGCAAGCGGCTGACCGTAGATGTAATTGAATATGATGAGCCACTTTACGGCTATTACCAGCCCGTGCCCGATCTGTTCAGCGATATCTCGCGCGGCGGCCCGGTGCGCTTCGTCATCGACCTCAGGTCACGGGAGATCATCGAGCGGATTGCGCTTGATTATGTGAAAGCGCCGGATTTTCCAGCCACTGATCCGCGCCGCGCGATGCAATCCTATGACGACCTGTGGATGCTGGGGATTTCCACAACCGGGCGCCATGGGCGGAAGTTCTTTGACCAGCTAGTCCATGCGCGCTGGAACCAGCCTGGCATTCAGGACATCTATCAATCCGCGCCAATGCACTATCTGGGAGGCGAGCCGGTTTTTATCGGCGAGCCCGGGACAGATGACGGCGTGGTGATCTGCCAGGAATTCGATGCCGCAGCCCGGAAAAGTTCGTTTCTGGTTTTCCAGGCGGCCAGAGTTGCTCATGGCCCGGTCACCCGTATTCTGCTGGATGACCTTCTCTATCTTGGCTTTCACGCGGGGTTTAGCGCTCAACCCGGGCCCCCATAAAGGGTACCAGATGGACATTTTCAACGATTCGCAAATAAGAAATCGGGGGCTGTCTACCGCAGTGGGCTATGTGTATTTTCCTGCCGGTACGGAGGCAGGGTGAAGGAGCCGGGCATGATTCGCGATCTTACGAAATCTACAATCAGCTTCTCCTGGGCGTTGTCCCTGCTGGGCTTAAGACAGGCATGGAACCTCTTGAGGCCGGGACAGCCGCAGCGCAGCAGTGACGCGCTTGGCCAGGTAACACAGGCAACCGTCGACCAGCTGGACGATTCGATGAAGGGCGTCTTTCGTTCCGGAGACAACCTGCAGGCCCGGGCCGTTGACTTGGCATTCGCATCATTAAACCCTATTAACTGGATCAATCCTGGTAGCTGGATGCGCACGATTGGGAATTCCAGCCAGCAAGCCGCGAACGGCCAGGGAAACGCACCACCATATTCCCCTGGAGGAACGCAATCCCAAAGAAGTGTAGGACAAGGAGTGGGCCAGCAGTTCTACGGGCAACAAGGCATGGGACAACAGACAGGACAGGGAAACCCCGCCGATGCAGTTCTTTCCTGGCTGAACCCATTCACTTGGTTGAACCCGAATACATGGCTCGGCGGGGGAACGTCCGGAGGCAGTTGCGGGTGTGGGCAGGGAGAAGCGAGAGCAGGACAGAGCACGTGCCGCGGAGGAATGGGGTCGGTACAAGGAGTGTGGCAGGCTGGCGCTGATATAGGACAGACCATGGGGCAAGCCGGAGCCGCAATGGGACAAACGATCGGACAAGCCGTAAATCAGACCGCTGCCTCATTTTCAGGACAGCAACCGCAGAATACGGGCGGCACAGCGAATGATTCCCGCAGCGCCAACTGGGGACCGCCAAGGTGAGTTAGTCGTTTTGAAAGTTTCTTCCGTTGTTATTTTCGCCGAAAGGCCGGTTGGGTGCTCATGTCCTTATGGGTAACGCGGTAATGACATCTCCATGGATGACGCAATACGCCAGTGCTTTCACCGGCATGACAAATTGCGGCCCTAATTTGACCGCAACTCTTGATGTTATTACCAAAGGAATCCAGAACCAGCTTGGATTCAACGAGCAGGCCATATTTTCGCTTGGAGATGGCGTACAGCGCGCCGTAGTCAATGGCGTCTTCGACTTGTTCCGGCTCCAGACCTGGAGCCCTGACAACATCCTGCGGTTGAGTTACCTGGCAGCGCAGCAGCTTGCGCGCACATCAGAGCTGCTTACCTCTCCGCAAGCAGCAAATCTTGCATGGCAGGAGCTGAGCAATAAAGTAGAAGTGTTTATCCTGGTCAGCAATCTTGAATCCATACTGGGTCTTTCGCCAGACGTCTTCCTGCCTTTGCCGGAACTGGTGGAAAGGGCCTACAGTTTGCCTGCATTCGAGGCCTTATGGGCCGTGGAGGGAATGGGCAACTACTACGCAAATCTCTACTGGAGCCGGTATGGAGCACCGCAAAGCCTGTTGCTGGCGGAGAATGCACAGGTCCCGGAAAAAAGCCTATTGATGTTGCACGCGGGCATGGGACTGGCTTTTGCTCATCATCTTCTGGGGCGGGGCTCTCCTTTTCTCATCCCAGACTCTCCACCCAACCAATTTTTATCCGTAGTTGAAGAGTTTGTCCGGCTCGCCCGAAACAATGCGCGGGAAGGCTACCTGGGCCCAGTGATCGAGTCCCTGGGGCTGGTCACGCGTGACTTCTATCCGGAAATGGTGGGCAGCATTGATCGTGCGCTGCGGCAGGCGGCGCCGGATCTTCTTGGCTATTACTGGCACGGGATAGGACGCGCGCTTTATTTTTCCCGCCGCTACTTCCTGCCGGTGTTAAGCACGGTCTGGACAGGTGTAGACAACGAGGCGGAGACCGCCCCGGAACGGGAAAACGCCATGGCCGGACTGACCTGGGCGGTGGCACTCGTCAATATGCGCCAGCCGGACATCATGGAAGCCGCGCTGCATACCTATGTTGAAAGTTCTCCACTGCAAAATGCATTTGCGAACGGAATAGCGTCTTCCCTCATGATGCGCCACGACACGACCCCAGAGGCTCCATTTATTTCATCTTTCTGCCAATACCAGCCGGCAAACCCACAGCAGTCACAACTGTGGCAACGATTAATCACAAAACCCTGCGAGGACGCGCTAAACCACTACTACCCGGTGCTCAGGGATCATGCTGCGCTGGGAGAGATGTTCCGGTATCAGGACCTGGCGAAGTTAGTGGCCAGGCTTGAGCCGCAACCCGGCAATCTTGCCGGAGTGGGCCTGGTACGGCGCGAATGATGCGAATAGAGCCAAAGAAACGCGAACCATACGACCGGACAAATTAGCTGCGCCGCAAGCCCCAGAGACAAGAGAAAAGATGGCTGCAACAGACGATAGAACACAAGAGACGAATGAGTACCGGGAACCGCAAAACATGATGTGGCTTTGGGGGCAGCTGATGATGATCCCCGCGGCGGCCCTGGTTTATAGCGTCGAGATTTTGCTGCGCACCATGCAAAGCATGCAGCAGATCACGAACCAGGGGCTGAATGTGATGGCGGGTCCAATGGCCGGATCCAACAGAATGTTTGACGAACAAGAGGCGCCCGATACTCAGGTAACCGGGCAAAAAAACAGCAATATGAACAATCGGAACGAGGAGGAAACTTTGAACAACGACAATTTTAATTATTGCAATCCAGATCAAAAGGGAGGCAAGTGCTTAAAGCTGTGGCGGTACAAGGTACTGTTTATAAAAAGGGATTTAGAACATGCCTTTGATGAAGCAGAGGATCTTGTGCCGGATGATGTTCAGGACATCACGGCCTGGAAGATTGCGGAATTCATTCAGAAACTTGCCGCAGCCGACAAGGTGGTGGTGCCATGGAAATGGCTTGATCACCACTATCCCAGGTTGGAATATCTTAGGATTAACGGGAAAGCACCAACGAGCCAGAAAGAAGTGGATGAAGCGCGTAACGCCCGCATACCAATCTATTTGTGGGGTTTGCCGGAAGAAGATAAACGGTTTCTGCGGTTGTTTGCCCAAGTCCTGGCGCAATATACAAGAGAAGACCCGCAATACGATAAACAGCAGGTCGAGGTACTTAGAGAGATAGCGAATAAATTAGGTTAGTTGAGCTGGATATAGCATATCAGGGCAACTCTGGTTCAACCTCCTCAACTGCTTGACGACATCCTGAGTTGATTAGGGCAAAGAAGCTCGTCCGCCTTTATGGCGTGCGCAAGGCGGACGAGGAGAAGTGTTTTTACTGACCAGGAGGTATGCCCAAATCAATTGGATCGCAAACCTGCTTCCGGTCAAGTGTCTCTGTTTGTGCCCGGAGGAACAGATTTTTCAAAACCATGCGGCCCGCGACACAACCACAGACGAGCCTGGTTCAGCCGCTTTGCGGCAGTAGATTTGACGCTGCTGGAAAACAATTTACTCCCAATGGCACTGCACTGATGCTGGATTCAGCTCCGATTTCGCCCCGCCAGATCCTGAAAACCACCCTGGAGATCCTGCAGAATTCAGCCAGCATCCTGAAAGAAATAAGTTCCCGGGAGAACACAAAAAATGCATGGCAGGAGCTCCGGAACAAGCTGGAAGCTTTCTCCTGCTTCGAGTTTGTGGATTCCTATCTTCAAATATCCGGTATTTCCAGCAGGTCATTCCCAATGATCGCGGGCCAGGCCCGCAGCCTTGGCCCGTATCTCTCCGTCTGGGCCACAGAGGGCCTGGGACACTACTATGCGGGCTGGTGGACCCATAACAAAGGCCTGCCATTACGCCTGCTCAGCAGCCTGGAAGAAAGACAACTTTCCCAAGCCAGCCTGGTCCCACTGCACACCGGAATGGGGCTCTCGCTGGCACAATCTTTTCTGTGTGGCATTAATTCTTACTCGCGCAGCCTGCAAGACAGGCTGGGTGAATTTGCAGAGCTTTGCCGGAGTAATTCTCAAAGGGGGTACGCAGGAGCTGTATTTGAAGCGCTGGGGCTGGTTACACGCAATCTCTATCCTCATTTGATCCCGGGGATTGATGCCGGCCTGCCGTCCGATGTCTTGCGCGCATATTTCTGGCATGGCGTTGGGCGTGGAATCTATTTTGCTCCTCTGAATTTCTTTCCTTTCCGCAGCGCGCCATGGCGAGGCATGGAGGAATGCCTGGGCCAAGCCCCACATGAGAGCAGCAGACGCAATGCCGTAGCAGGATTTGTATGGGCACTCACTCTGGTCAATATTCGCCATCCGGAAGTCATCGCGGAGTTTCTGGACCACCATGCACTCCGGATGAACGATCCAGAAGCGCTCTTCAACGGCATGTGCTCCGCCTTGATCATCTGGCGTGATGCGGCCCCGGACGACATTTATTTTACTTTGCTGGAACGTTACATTCCGAAGCAGCCCGTAACGCCCGTCTGGGAACAATATGTAAAACGCGCCTGTGAGTATGTCCGGCGGCTTCACAGCACTGTTTCAAGGGAACGAAGATTTGAGGACCTGTTCCGGTATCAGGCGCTGGCGGGACTGCAAAGCCATCCTGCCGGAAAGGCCTCCTCATGGTGACCCGTGCAGGCGAGGACATACAGAGACCCGGCGCAGAGGTCTCTCCGGAGTTACAGGAAGACGCTCTTGTATTGCCCAGAGTCACAACTTATCTCTCGCGTGGTATAGAACTTTTGAAATGGTGGCGCGAGGTAGAGAGTAAAGGCGGTCCGGAGATACAGTTTCCGATCGAGCGTAGCTTTAACCGTCCTACGCGCAGTTTTGGATTCTACGGGGAAGCTCCGGTTGAAGGCAGAATGATGCCGGTGATGGGCAACGTCCAGGAGATGTTCTATGACCAGACAAGAGCGCCGGAGAGCCTGAACCGGGAATCAGCTGAGTGGATGTGGGAGCAGATCCGCGAGTTCGTCATGAAGTATTTCATGCGCGTGAGCTCGTTCCGGCAACCGGAGGCTTATGTAGACGCTTCGTTTCCCATTCCTCCGCCGGCTTTGCGTTGGTTGAGTTGGTGTCCCAATCCTCAGGGCGACCGGGTTGGTTTTGGTTTTTCCCAACTTTTCTACAAGCTCATGAACAATGCCGGTGTCTATTCCTACCCAAGCTATGACCGGTTTGCCATCGTAGACCAGCGGGAGATAGGCAATTTATACGAGTGGCTTGTTCTGAAAGTCCGCATTTTTGATTTTAGCTTCAAGTTTCGACCTTTGGGAAACAATGGCCCAGAGTTGGTATTTGGCGAAAACGAGCAGAGCTATCTGGCGGTTCACAAGGAGTTCGTCAACTACAAGGACCATCATCTGCCAGGCGTGCTGGGTGAGGCTGGCATTGGTTATGCGTTCATAAAAAATCCAAAACCTGGTCCTTTCAGTTATGGCCCGGGCGCGTTCGATGCTGCGGTGGAACTAATCAATTTCCGAGTCTATGCCACCGGTTATGTCAGCGTGCGGATGATCTTTGTTGCTAACCGTCCTACCGGGATTTCCAACCTCGTGATTGATCCTGTGGATTGGAGCTTCAGGGTTGCGGATGTACTTTCCCTGGGAATAGCGTCGCGCCTGTTCGGTCCCGCCCGCGACTTGTTTGATCCACTGAAATTCAGCATTGATCCGGTGACACTCTTCGTGAATGCCGCCAATGGCCTCAGCAATGACTATGCAGCAAACGCACTCTGCATCTCGCGGGAGCAGCTTGAAAGGTTCTTTCTGCTTCTGCACTTCCGGCAGCACTATCAAACCATTGTTGGTTCGCTACTCACGTGGCGCCAGATTCCAGACTGGCTTGACCAGGAAAATCTGCCTGCGTGGGTGATTTCGGGAGTGGGATCGTGAGTTCCGCTTCTGAGACGGCATTGATTTTGTCAGGAGGTGGGGCGTACGGGGCGTTCGAGGTAGGTGTCATGAAGGCATTGTTCGCAGGACGAAGCCCTGCAACCGGATACACACCACTCTCGGCAGATATTCTTAGCGGCACATCAGTGGGATCATTCAACGCCGCGATTATGTCCAGCTTTCCGCAAGAGAGCGGCCTGGCAACTGCATTACGGCTGGAACGATTGTGGCTCGACCGCATTGCGCAGCGATCTGGTGGATGTGAGAACGGGATCTTTCGAATCCGCGGTAATCCTCTCGAATATCTTGATGCCAACTGCCTTAATGATCCGGCCAAGGTACTTTCCCGTCTTACCGGAGACAGCTTGTTCCTTTCCAGATATTTTTTGTTCCGGGCCGTAAATTTCCTGGCTTCATCACTTCCACTAGACAATCGGCTCATTCAGCTCCTAAACGCCGGTTCGTTTATCGATTCGACGCCATTTCATGAGTTGATGCATGACGTAATCAACGAAGAAGCTATTCGGTCCAGTACCAAGAAGCTGATCGTCACCGCTACTAATTGGGTCACAGGTGCGATTGTGCATTTCAGAAATTCTGATTTCTATAACGATCGCGGGGTACATGCCATTCTGGCCTCCAGCGCCTTGCCTGGTATCTTTCCGGCGGTAAGGATTGAAGGGGACATATTCGTCGATGGCGGGGTTGTTGAGAATACCCCGTTGGACCCGGCAATTGAGTCCGGGGCAACAGAGTTGCATGTTATCTACCTTAACCCACACCCGCAATTCATTCCACTCAACGCGGAGCCTAATACGTTCGAGACCGTATTGCGCGTTTATGAATTGATGCTCGCCACCAAGATCAATGAAGACATTGAGTCCGCCCGTTGGATTAATGCCGGAATCAGGATCCTTTCTCAACCTCACAAGCAGGGTCAGATCACGAGCGAGGACCTCCGCGATCTTATTCGTGTTGCAGGGCCTCTGCTTGAGCGTTCCGGCTCCGCTTATAAACCTCTCACGATTCACCGTTATTTCCCAAGATCGGTGTTGGGAGGAGCTTCGTCCGTTCTCGATTTAGGGGTGGAACAGATTGCAAGCGTGATTGAGGAAGGTGAGAACACAGCCCTGCTCCACGATTGCAGTCTGAATGCGTGTGTCATGGCCCCGGAAGGAATTGCGTACAATGGATGAATTCCGCAATCTGCTGATTTCCCTTCCCATGAGTGCGTGGGCCGCCGGCATGCGGATGCTCCATGGGTTTGCAGGAGGGAATACCAGTATGCCCGTCCCGAATCCTCCAGCACCGGCGCAACCCGTGTCCCGCGTATCTGCTCCGTCTTCGGGTCCTGCCTCACAGCGGGGAACCCAGGTAAATCGGGGACGTCTAAATACTTCTCGCTTTGTCGTTTTAGGAGAAGGTCTGGCAGCCGGAATGGGGGATTTTTCTCTCTCTGATGCTACCCAGCAGTACAGCTTTCCGGTACAGATCGCCCAGCAAATGGACACAGATTTTCCGCAAACGTTGATCCAGCCTCCCGGCATTGGCGACGTGCCTGGGTTCATCCCGTCGCCGGTCATTGTGCCTTTAGCTTTACAATCCACGGTACTCGATCAGATTCCGCCTGATCCGCCGTGCAATCTTTCTGTGCCGGGGTTTACGCTGGCTGATGCTTTGCGGATGCGTCCGCGCGAACCGCTTATTGACCGTACCAGCAGCAAACAGACCGTGACAAATCTGGTGCTGGGGCTGCGGCAGATCGCCTATGGAGCTTCTTCGCCGCTGCCGACCCAGCTTGAACTTGCTATCGGGCAGAAACCAACAATCGCGTTGGTAGAACTGGGCTACGTTGAAGCCTTGGAAGCAGCCACTGCTGGTAATCCGCAGTTACTGCCTGATCCATCTGCTTTCCGGAACGACTATTCGCAAATTGTGCGCAATCTGCGCGCAACCGGGGCGGAGGTAGTCGTTCTTACCATCCCTGACCCCTTCGATACTGCTTATTTTTCTACCCTGCACGCCGCAGCTTCTCTGGTGAAGGTTGATGTTGACCTGCTGCGCGAGTTCTGGGGAATTCAAGCAGATGACCTGATTACGGTAAATGGCCTGAATGAAATCTCTTACCAGGTGTATGCAGCTTCCATTGGTCCCGCTTCTGGCGAAGCAATCACGCGCCTGGGACCGCGCACCTGCCTTTCTGCGGCAGCGGTGTGCGCTCTCCGCAGGGGAATACAGGAACTGAACCGCGAGATTACGGCAATTGCCGCGGCCGAACGCGTGCTGCTCTATGACCTGGCCGCCTTCATCAAGCGAATTCATGAGCATGGAGCACGTGCCGGGGCCCAGGCCATCAGCGGTGATTATCTTGGCGGGTTCTACTCGCTCAATGGCTATTATCCGGGAGCAACAGGACAGGCGCTGCTGGCCAATGAGATTCTGGGTTTATTGAACAGAAAGTTCGGTGCTTCATTCCCGTTGGTAGACGTTGCAAGAATCGCGGCGAATGATCCGGTCGCGGCCTACAAAACGCCTACAGGGCCCAACTGGACGCGCCAGCAGCTTATTTCACCGTCACCATTGCCATTGCCTCCTGCGCAGCCTGTCACAGGTCCGCTCCCGCCTCCTCAGAAAGCATCCAGCCAGGAGATTGAGACGCGCAGCCGCTCCTTGCAGCTGCCACCGGGACTGGAGCAGGTGTTGCCGCTCAATCCCGAATTAAGCTACTTCGGCGATGCGCTCAGCGCGCAAAACTGCCGCACGCCGGCAACCATTCAGTGGGGCAGCGGAGGCAATCTCTACTTCCGCGGTCTTGCCATGATGGACAGCCATCTCTCCGGAAATATCCGGATCCGGTTCACACCTCCGGTGAGCAACTGGACGACATTTCAGATCTCCTTTGAAAAAGGACTTGCGGGCTCTGACGCTTATCTTGCCGCCCCTGTTTTCTTTTCCATGCCGGGCAAGCAGCAGTTGGTGGGAGATGTTCCAGGCGTAACTTCAAGTGGCCGGCTCAATCTGGAAACAGGACAGGTTGATCCTACGCCCGGGACCTTCAACCTGTTTGCGGCATTTTTTAACAGCGCGCTGTTCGCGTTATTGAAAGTCAACCCCAACTTTCCTGCTACTCCGCTCTCTTTTCCCGGCCAATATGGTTCTGCGACAGCGAAGTTTGAGCAACGCCCTGATGGAAAGCTGGATTTTACTTTTTTGGGAACAACGTTTGTTCCGCTGGGACAGAACACGGCTTTTCCACTCAACTTCTGCGGCCCCTCGCGCGAATTTGCCTCCATTCCTGCAAATGGCACAGTGCTCCATCCACGCCTGGCGCTGAGCACAAAACTATCGCAAACATCTGTGCGTCCGGTTGAAGCGCCACAGATTCCCGTAAACACCGTGCAGGAATTCACATTGTTTTCACCGGCCAGCTCCTTTGGGGACTACTTCACACTTCATGCGCCTGAATTAGGCGGTACGGCGCTGGGCCGGTCACGGCTGCTGGGACGCGTACAGATACAATTTGGTCCTCCCTCGCGCAACTCCGTTCCATTTGCCGTTTCCACTACTACCTCCGGTGGAATGCTTGCTCCCCTGGGCGCTACTCCGCTGGCCCAATTGTTTCCGGGGCGGTTGACGCCAGGTCCGCAGGGACTCTACGAAATCTTGCGCTTCCCTTTTCGTACATATTCTCTGAATGATCTCGCTGTGATTGACGATCCTTTCGATCTCTCAGTGGGAGCTTTGGACCTGAATACAGGAGAGTCACTGCACCCGCTGCTCCATCGGGGTTTTATCAACCAAGACCTGCTCTTCGCATTATTGCGGGTAGAGCCCAGGACTCCGCAAAATTCCTTCTATTTTCGTGGTCCTGCGCAGTTGAAGAAGGGCGCAGCTTCGGGACAGGTTTTTTCGTCTTTTGGCCAGGTGCATATTCCTTACCCTCCGGGCTTCCTGTTTCCTGATCCAAACCTTGCGACAGGATTTCCAGTGGTTGGCGGCGGCTCGCTCGATCCTTACCTGTGGATGTGGGGCATCCGGAGCGGTCCTCATCCGGAGGCAGTGGAGAGCGGCGAAGGGACCCGCATGGTCTCCTCGCGAGGCGAGATTTATTCATTCCGTTTCGGCGTTGCGCTCCATCGCTCAGAGACTGCCGCCCCGTTCTTTGAATTTGAGAACCATACGCAACAAGGCAGTTTCCGCATGCACAGCCTGGCCTGGGTTGATTTTGGAAACTCCAGCGGAAGCCAGGGCATTGATACTGTGACCTTCTGCGGGTTTGGGGTGTGGAAGAAGAACGGAGCGGAGTTGGTAACGCAGGCAGCGGCGCAATTCTTCAATTCCACCCAGGCCGGCTATGTTGGTATTCAGATCGGGCCTGGTGGAGAAATTTCAAACGTAAATACCCTGACCCCGGCAACAGCGTTCGCTGTTCCTATTGAAATCGCATCGCTGGCAAAACCGGCAACGCCGGCAAGGCAGGCAGCCAGTGACAATAACCTTCAGGCAGCTACCAACAGAAGAGGGCCCATGTATAGCCATATCATCGAGCTTACTGCAAAACCAGGCCAGGGGCGCGAACTGGTCGACGTGATCCGAGACCGCGCAATCCCCGAGATTATCCGGCCGTCCCGGGGCTTTATTGATGAAATTGTCTTACTTTCCGAAACTGATCCGAACCATGTGACCGCCATCAGCTTTTGGCAGTCCCAAGAGGACGGCACTCTCTTCCTTCAGAATGGATTTGCGAAGGTAAGCGCGCTCACTCAGCCATACCTGATGGCCAAACCTGAGCGGCAGGAGTTCATCGTAGGCGCATCCACCAATAACCATATTGCCGGATGGCCATAGCCAATCAGCGGTGAGCGATCAGAAAATCCCCCAATTGCACCACCGGCATAGGAGAGGAGGGCCGCCGCTTCACCGCCGAATGATGCTGATTGGAACTGATGGGCCGTTATTAAGACCTCCATAGCTTTAGAGAGCTCGGCGCGCTTATAGTATGGTTGATCTCCTGCGAGGAAGTTCTATATGGATGTGAAGACGATTCATCATTCAATGATATTGCCGGCTACTCCTCATGAGGTATACGAAGCGCTGATTGACTCGGCCGGCCATAGCAAGTTTACCGGCCAACCCGCGAATATCAGCCGCGAGATCGGCGGCGAATCCACTGCCTACGGCGGAAGTCTTTTTTTCCGGAACCTTGAACTGGTTTCCGATCAGAAAATCGTCCAGGCATGGCAAAGTCCTGCCAATAAGAGCTGGCCCCGGGAGCATTTTTCGAAAGTGACTTACGAACTGGAAACGGTCCCAGAAGGAACGCGCCTGAACTTTACCCAGGAAGGGGTCCCTGCCGATCAATACGAACACTATGTTGAAGGATGGACAGAACACTACTGGACACGGCTACAGAAGCATTTCAGCACCGAGTAATCGGCAAGATGAAAGAACGAAGGGGAGCTTCTGTCCCCCTTCCTGTCTTAAGCAAACGGATTCTCGTCAGCGCTCGGCCCATAAATGGACGGCACCGGCACATCCAGCAGCCGCAAATAAACCGAAAGCTGCCCGCGATGGTGATACCAATGATTCAAGAGAATGGCGCGAACCAGGCCGATTCTGGGAATGGAAAGAACAACTTTTCCATTGACCATTCCATTCCATGTAGACATAAGCCGCGCGTCATCCAACTCCTTTAAAGCATTTTCTGCGCTTACCAGACTAGCGGAAAAAGTATCCATCAGTTCTTTATGGTTTTTGGGCTCTGGCGGAGTCCCTCCACTGATTTCGTAGGTGTCTTTGCCGGCAGCGCCGGCAACGATGCCCGGCGCCGCAGCGATATGCATTGCCAGTTGCCCGAGTGAAATACGACTTGGGATGTGGTTTCCATGAAAACTTCTCTTCCGGCACACGCTCCAGAACACGCTTGGTAGTTTGTGCTTCCTGGCCTAATTCCATCAGAATTGGATCGATGAGTGGCATAAGCGGTTGTTCCTTTCCAGATACATGCCTTGTTCGTGCAGACAGTTGGAGATTTTGCGCCTTGCGCGATGTGCAATTTTCAGTTGGAACACAGGTCCGACCAACAGGTGAATATTATTCCCTGCGCTTCGACTGTCAAGTTCAAATCCACTGTAGATGCACTGAAAGGATGTGGCGCACAGCCGGATTAACGATTTCCAATAAAACCGTTACTTCCCTGGTTTCAGGGCTGTTCGCAAATTCAGATGGTCCTCCTGTCTTACCGGCATAGCGACTGAATACAGAAGATTGCATTCAGCAACTTGCGCCGTAATATCTGGAGGCAGGAATGAGCAGTAAGAGCGTGGTTGAGGCACTGGACAGAAATACTGAGTCAGTGGAAGGCATTCGTAGAGCTATAGAGTTGTGCTGCGCCGGGTCTGACCGAAAGGGCGAATACCTGTATCCTAAAATCGCCAACGGACCGGTAGAAGAAGTGATTGCATTCAATAATATTGAACATATTGCATTGAAAGACGTGAAGGTGGTTAACGGTAAAGTAGTCCCTGGCAAAGATCCGCATTTCTCATCCCACGGCACACTCACCGACCTGCAGCTTAACGATATTCCGGGTAGTGCCGTTGAAACCACGTTTCCTATCAATCCGGCGAACGTGGGCGAAGCCTTTTTATGGCCTAAGAAGCAACCTCCTCCATTCGATGGTCCCCCTTTGGATAATACGAATGCCGTGTCACCCGGCCCCTCGAAACAAGCTTATTTCTTTAATGATCGGGCAGATTCGCTGGTCACCGTAGGACCATCGCTGCCCAAGATAGCCCTTCTGAAGAATGGCGGCGCTCAGTTCTGGGTGGGCAGCATTGGTGTCATTGCTCAGGGCACAGGAAAGTATGAAGGCGTAAAAGGAATGTCAGTCTACCTGGGTAGTGCGTATCTGGAAGTTTGGCCTGAAGAACCTGACGAGCAGATTTCTTTGCTCACCAAAGGCTTTAAAGCATTGGTAAGCACCTACTTCAAGATCGTCCTTCGACGCGATGTCTTGAAATAGCTTACAGTTCTGCTCCATAGGCCATGCATATACCCTCTTTCGCACTTAGTAGAACCAGTTTTTCAGGGATGGACATAAATGAGCGGCTCATGAGCGCCGAATTGAATCAAAACCAGCGCGCCGTCCTCCACGCTCTGTGCAACACCTTTGTCCCTTCTATCCGGACGGCGAGTGATCCCATGGGATTCTGGGCGCGCAGCGCTTCCGATATGGGAGTGGACAGCGCCCTTTCTCAAGTACTCGCCGGATTGCCTGACGAGGTGCGTACTCCGCTGCTTGGATTACTGGACGATATCAGCGGGAAAAACTTCGTCTCGGCCGACCAGGAGAACAGGGAACAGATCCTAGCGCAAACTTACAGTGCCTCCCGTCCTGCGGAAAGGCTACTTTCATTTTTTGAAAAACAAACGCTGCTCTTGAACTATGGTCTGCCGGCGGAACCTGTACCCAATGAAAATATGGTGACCTATGGCTCGCCACAGGGGCAAAACCCGAATTGGGAAGCGATGGGTTATCCAGGGCCGGTTACTGTGCCGCCCAAAGACAGGCCGCGGCAAATCCAGCCATTTATGCCTCAGGGAAGCAACGTCACCCTTGAAGCGGATGTGTGCGTTGTAGGCTCTGGGGCCGGCGGCGCCGTGATCGCATCCAGAATGGCTGCCGCCGGATATAACGTAATCATGCTGGAAGCCGGCGGCTACTACACCTCCACTGACTTTCATCAGCTTGAGCTCTGGGGCTATAAGCACCTCTGGTACAAAGGCGGCGCTACTCCCACTGCCAATGGTGATGTCACCCTGCTTGCCGGAGGGACCCTGGGTGGCGGCACAGAAATTAACTGGATGAATTGTGTCCGCACGCCCGACCTGGTACGCGCTGACTGGGCACAGAACTTCGGCCTGGATGGCATAGATACCGCCCAGTTCGAGGGCTACATCAATACAGTTGCAACCCGGATCATGGCAAGCAGCCAGACGGCTTACTACAATTCACAGAACCTGCGCATGCGCGAGGGGTGCGCCAAACTGGGCTATCTGAGCAAGCAGACCCAGATCAATTGGGACCCGAGAATCTTTCAGCCGCTGCTGGCCGGCTATACCGGATTTGGCGACCAGACTGGAGGGAAGCAAACCGCGCGCCGCACCTATGTGCTCGATGCTTATCGCAGTGGAGCGCGCATCATTGTTCATTGCAGGGCCAATCGCATTGTGGTGGAGAACGGCCGTGCTGCCGGCGTGGAAGGCACTTATTCTGATCCCCAGGGCCGCCAATCGAATCTCTTAATCCGGGCTTCTCAGGTGGTGGTTGCTTGTGGAGCGCTGGAATCTCCGGCATTGCTGCTCAGGAGCGAGATTGGAGGACCAGCTGCCGGAAAATACCTGCACGTTCAACCTGGCGGCGCGGTCTACGGCGTCTATAAGGACAAACAGAAGGGCTGGTGGGGCTCACCCATGACCACCAACTGCGAACAATTCACCGATACCGGCGGGGGATACGGGTTCTACATGGAAATTCCTGCGTTTGGGCCTGGGTTTGTAGCATCTGTGATTCCGTGGTCCAGCGGACGACAGCACAAGGAAGTCATGACCAAGGTGCCTTATATAAGCACTTTTATCTGGTTCCTGCGCGACCGTGGCTCGGGCGAAATAACTCTTGATCCTGCCGGCAACTCGCAGGCTGTGTATTCGCTGACGGATGAAGTGGACCAGAAAAACTTCCGCCATGCCACGGCTGAAGCCATACGCATTCATGAGGCTGCGGGAGCTGAAGAAATCCTGATCAGCCTGGCCCATAAACAGCTTGTATGGAAACGCGGGCAGAACCTGGAACAGTTCATTGAGTTCATCATGCAACAGCCGCTGCTCGAGGGCGCTCAACCCATGATCAGCGCGCACCAACTTTCCTCGTGCCGCATGGGAAAAGATCCTGCCACCTGCGTGGCCGATACCAATGGAGAACTTTACGATGTAAAGGGAGTATGGGTAGGAGATGCCGGCGCCTGTCCTACAGCGTTAGGCGCCAATCCAATGGTCACGATCATGGCACTGGCCGAGCGCACATCTGACAGAATGATTGCGTCTTCATCGCGCGGGAATTTTCGTTCTGCCCAGAACATGAGGGACTCGATGCAGCTTCCGGCAATGGCCGGCAATATGATGCGGGAGATGATCGGCTTGATGACGGACCCGGCAGAGATGTTCCGGGAGATGACCAGCATGATGATCAATCCAGCCTATATGATTCGCTTCAGCCAAAGACTGCTCTACGGCAGCAGCTCCACAAATAAAAATTGCAGCCGATGTGGAATGCCCGGAACTGCTACAGCTTCAGGGTGCAGATTTTGCAGCAATTTTGTTCAAAAATAACAAAGCTGCCCCTGCCCAACCTCCAACTTCAAGCTCGAAAGCGCTGTGCAAATTCAGCGCCGGTCGGTGTCTTGTCTCTAGAGCCGCCTTGTCCATGGATATGATCTTTAAAAATGATCCTGACGTAGTTATTCTTGGCGCCGGCATCGCGGGTCTTACGCTGGCGCGCCAGCTTTTGATGTATTCGGATAAAAAAGTTCTCTTACTGGAGAAACGGCCGCAGATTCCTCCTTCGCGGCAAAAAGTCGGCGAGTCTAATGTTCAGGTGCAGGGGTATTATCTTTCGAAGATCCTCGACATGGAAGAGCACCTGCTACGTGAGCACTTCCTGAAATACAACCTCCGTTTTTATTGGCCCACGCCCGGACAGCCCAATACTGGCTATGAGCACTACAGCCAGTCATACATCCGGTTTTTGTCGAATGTTTGTTGCTACCAGCTTGACCGCAACAAGATCGAAGGAGAATTGCTGCGAGTCAATTTGCAGAACCCTAGGTTCTCTTTCGAAGCCGGCATCGCTAATCTTGATGTTTCTCTGGCCAGCGGCTCCGCTCCCCACGTGGTGACCTTTGAAGTGGATGAATGCAAGAATGAGATTCAGACCACTTGGGTTGTCGATACCACAGGCCGGTCAAAGTTTCTTGCCCGCAGGCTGGAGCTTACAAAACCGAATCCCATTCGCCATGGCTCGGTGTTTTTCTGGGTTGACGGATTGCTCAACATTGAAAAGCTGACGGAGCTTTCGCACAAGGAGATGCTGCTGCACCCCAATCGGCGCAAACTGGGGCACATACCGGCCTGGCTGGGCACCAATCACTTCTGTGGTGAAGGCTATTGGTTCTGGGTGATTCCACTTCAGGGTAAAACCAGCCTTGGCTTGGTTTATGACCGCGCCAAGGTCAATGAAGATGAGGTATCATCGCCGGAGAAAGTTATTGACTGGGTCTGCAAGCGGCATCCGCTCTTTGCCCGAGATCTGCCCAAGCAAAAAGTCATTGACCAGGCGATGTACCGGGACTTCTCTTATGATTGCAAACAAACCATCAGCGCCGATCGCTGGGCATTGGCCGGCGAAGCCGGACGGTTCACCGATCCGCTCTACAGTCCGGGCGGCGACCTGATTTCTCTCTACAACACCTTCATCACCGACGCGATCCTTACTACCGACGAACAAACTCTGGCGGTAAAAGCGCGCCTGTATGAGTTGCTGATGTGGGGGCTCTATGAAGCCTATGTCCCCAGTTATGCAGCGAGCTATGAAGTGCTGGGCGACCAGGAATGCTTTGTGATGAAGTATTGCTGGGAACTGAGCATCTACTTCACCTTCTATGTCTTTCCCTTCATCAACCAGGTATTCACAGATACCAGCTTTCTTGTCCCATATCTTGACGTATTTGCAAAGCTGGGCCCATTGAATAACAGCATTCAGGCCTTCATTACTGCCTACTATCGCTGGAAGCAGGCCCGGCCCGCCATCTCTCAAGAACCAAACCTGTTCGATTTTACCGGTCTTGAGCCACTGAAAAAATCTGAAGAGCTCTTCTACAAGGTGGGGCTTTCTTCGCGCGAGTGCATACGGCTGTTGCGCCAATCAATGTCCAACATTGAAAATCTTGCCCGGTTTATTGCTGTTTACATTTATTCAGTGGTCCTCGAAGATGAAAATCTACTGGCCAACAAGCAATTAATTGAGTCAGTAAACATTACAAACCTGAATTTTGATCCGGAAGCCATGCGCCTGGAGTGCCGCTCGCTCGACCCCACACGGGACGCACGTCTGGAAAAGCTGGGCGCGGAATTCATCAAACAGTTCAGGAAGGCTACGGGACGAACGCGCAAAGTTACCAAGCCACTGCCAACCGCCATCCCGATTGCGACGGGCGCAAAATTCGCGTAATTCACTGTAAAGATACAGAGACTCAGAAACCAACTTTAGCTTGCTGCGGAAGTTCTCTGCAGCTCTACTTCGCTGGAAACTGTTGTTGGCTGGAGACGTGTCTGCGCTGTGACTAGACTCATCAGTTTTCTTTGCAGCGGGGCTGTCATGTAGGTAGTCACCACCGCCATAAGTGTAAGAATGAAGAACATGCTTTTGGGAATCACGCCAAGGTCATAACCAACATTCAGCACTATGAGTTCCATTAAACCTCTGGCATTCATCAGCACTCCCATAGAAGCAGATTCTCCCCAAGAGAGGCCGCAAAGACAGCTGGCCAGGGCACAACCGCCACCCTTTGCCAATATCGCAATTCCAATCACCAGCAGGCATAGTCCCCACATGAGCGGGGTCGACATTGTTCCAATGTCCGTGCGCAAGCCCGTATACATGAAGAAGATTGGGACAAAGAAGACATAGACAAAATCCCGCAGCCGTAACGCCACAGCGCGGCGGAACTCCTCCTGGTCAAAAAGCACTGCACCCATCATGAACGCGCCGAAAACAGAGAAAATCCCAATCAGGTTCGTAATCATGGCCGCGCAGAAAACCAATGTCAGCACCATGGCCAATGTGGTAAAGGAGATTTGCGAGCCTTCCACGGCAAGAACGTGGCGCGTCCAGCGCTTCAAAAGCGGCCTGACTACGAACAGCAGAATGGCCCCAAAAGCCAGCGTCTCAATGAGCATTCTGGCAGCCAGCATAGGATGGAAATTCGATCTGACGATGGCGTTGATTGCAGCCAGCATGGTCCAGCCGGCGGCATCATCAAGGGCCGCGGCAGTGATTGCAGTCACTCCAATGTGGCTGCGATTGAGTCCCAATTCAATCAGAATGCGCCCAAGCGTGGGCAACGCGGTAATGGACATAGCTGTGGCGGTAAACAGGCAAAAGCCAGCCAGCGAAATGCCCTTCCCCACAAATGGATAAATAAACCGCGCAAGCAACAGCCCACAACCGAAGGGTACAGCGATTCCCGCCAGCGAGATTCCTGCCGCCCTTCGGCCATGCGTCTGCAGATGGCTGAATTCGAATTCCATGCCGATCAGGAAGAGCAACAGTACCAGCCCGATCTGGCTGAAAATTGTCAATATCTGTCCGACGGAAGGATCAAATACCTGTTGAAAGAGATGCGGAAATAATTTTCCGAACAATGACGGCCCAAGCACCAGTCCTGCAGCCATTTCTCCGCAAACGGCAGGCTGGCCCGCGCGACTAAACAGAGATGCAAAAATCCGCGCAGTGACGATGATCACTGTCAATTGAAGAATGACTTTGAATAGAGTGTCTTCCATTTGCTGGGGCCTGCGTAAGATTTATTAATGAATTGAAAGACTTCCTTAGAAGTTGACACCCTAAATAAGCAGATTTGCGGCTAAGCCAGATGAGGGTAATTAGAAAGCAGCTAATCGTACAGTTGCCGTTTGGGGCCTTGATTTTAGGGAACTCAAGCACCGCATCATCTAATTTCAGAGTCATTCCATTTCTGGGTTATCCCAGCCGTATCCCCAAACCAAGCAGCCGGCCCAGAAAATTCGTACTTAGTGATGCTGAGCTTTGCAGCAGCAAGGTAGCAGCATTCAACAGCGCCCGGTATTCTTCAGGAGAATCAAGGTTATTGTTTGCCGGTCCATTAATCACGGTCCCATAAGGGTCGAACCGCGAACCATGGCAGGGACAGTCCCAACTCTTCTCTGCCGAATTCCACGAAACAATACAGCCCAGGTGAGGACACACGGCTGAGCGGCGACGGTAATTACCTTGTTCATCGCGATAAACCGCCAATTTGAGCAAGCCGTTCTGTATGGTTGCTCCCTGGCCCGGTGCAATCTGGTCTATGGAGTCTACGTCCGGGTCTTTTACCCAATCAGTAAACTGTGCGCCGACGTTGAGGTTCTCGCGCGTCAACTCATTAAAGGCGCGCAAAGTAATGCGGGAGGGATCATAGAGTTGGGCCCAGCGGTTGCTGCGGCCCATGATCAGATCGCGCAACAGGATCCCCGCAATCGTTCCGTGGGTCATGCCATGTCCTGAGTCACCAGAGGCCATATAAATATTGTTTCTTCCAAGCGGATGTGCGCCAATAAAAGCTAGTCCATCCACCGGCTCCAGTATTTGACCCGACCAGTGAAAATCAACGGACCGAATTTGCGGAAACCGCTCGCGGGTCCATGCTTCCAGGCGTTCGAAACGTTCGTCAAAATCTTCCGCTTGTCCGGTCTTGTGGTCTTCTCCGCCAACAATGAGCAGTTCAGATGATTTGTCGTCCTCGTTTTTCTGCAGGCGCACATAGTGGTATGGGTCGGGTGTATCCCAGTACAAGGCATGGGGAACTGAGCCGCATGGAATGCGCGCCGCAATTGCATACGTTCTGTAGCTGGCATCGGCTGTATAAAGCCCGTAAGTTTCAAAAATGGGTGCGTTAGCCGCAATCACTACCACATTCGCCGTGACGCTCGGCCCATGCGCCATTTGCACCATTGCGGGGTGACCATCGTTCAGTTGCTGGGCATGACTCGCTCCGTAAATCTTTCCTCCATAGTGCTGGATGGCCTGCGCCAGTCCCCGCAAATACTTCATGGGATGGAACTGGCCCTGCCGCGAAAACCGGAGACACGGACCTGTGTCGAAATTCTGTAAGGGAGCGCGATGCGCCCACTCTACGATCAATCCCGCGCGCCGGGCCGCATGCCACTCCTGCTCCAGTTCAGTACGATCCTCCATTGGAGGAGTGAACAAATAACCATCCAGCCGTTCGAAATCGCATTCAATATGCTCAGTCTGAGCGATGTTTTCAATCGCATCTATGGCTGCCGTGTGGCTCTCAGCAGCCATTCGCGCTCCCTCGCCACCGTGCAAGCGCTCCAGTTCGTAATAGCGATCGTCGAGCGCGTTGGAAAGATGGGCCGTGGTGCGCCCGGTTTCACCGCTCCCAATGTCACCATCTTCCACCACCACAACGGTTTTACCTTCGCGGGTCAGCAGATATGCCGTAGTGAGCCCCGCGATGCCGCCGCCAATAATGCAAATGTCGGCAGAAATATCGGCGGCCAGCGGCGGATACTCGAGTCCCGATATTTTTGCCCAAACAGGCGTTCTATTTCCGGATGTATCTGTAGTCATAATCTAGAAAAGCTGCCCGTAAAGACAGACACTCGGAATCAATGAAATTGCGCTATCCGAATCTCCGTAGAATTTGCTTGTTATGAAGTTGGCTTCTCTTAATGCACATTTGCGCCGGGCAAGTTTTGCCGGCAGCAGCGCGAATTTTTCAAGACAGTGTGTCAGGAACTTCATGGAGGGTAGAAGCAAATTTCTGGGCCTGCGCAACTGGCCGCCCGACAAGCAAATTATGGGCATGGCTAAAAAGCCTCGTCTCGCGCCGATTGCCGCTTATGACGCATTTGCGCCTTATTACTCTGCCTATGCCAGCACCAGAGCATCTTACCTGCAGAAGATTGAATACCTAGTCATTGCTCATGCGCCAGCAGGCGCCTCCCTGCTGGACGTGGGAGCAGGGGATGGAAACCGGGCATTGCGAATCGCGCAAGAGGCAAAGTTGACGCGAGTTGTGCTCATGGAGCCAAGCGCTGGAATGCGCGCTCAATGTCCTCCAGATATTGAGGTCTGGCCATACAGCGCTGCAGAGATTCCTGACTCCGGATTTCAATTTGATGTGATTACGTGCTTGTGGAACGTGTTGGGCCATATTGAAGGACCGCAACAGAGAACCTCCGCTCTAGTCCAGTTCAGAAAGATGCTCGCTCCGCAAGGCACGGTCTTTCTCGACGTCAGTCATCGTTATAATGCCGAATCTTACGGCTGGAGCATGACATTCTTGCGCATGGCCGCAGATTTTTGTCTGCGATCAAAAAAGCAGGGCGATGTGGCTGTCACCTGGAAGGCGGGCGAGCAGATCATCCATACAATCGGACATGTGTTCACTCACCACGAAATAAAATGGCTCGTCCGCTCAGCAGGATTGAAGGTTCTGAGGCGCTGGATCATCAGTTATGAAACGGGCCGGGAAAGTAAACTGGCGCTGCGAGGTCATCTGCTGTATCAACTTGCCCGTGCATGAACGGCGGCCAAAGCGCTCCTCGGGCGCACAGCTTCATCCAAGGAACTGCGCACCAGGAGGATTTGCTCTTCAGTCAGTCCATTAAACATTGGCAGGCAGAGCAGTCTTTCCGAGATCGAAATGGTATGTGTGAGGTCCCCGCATCGGAAATCATGGTTGCGCAGTGCAGGTTGCAGGTGCGAAGGTGCAAAATATCTGCCGGTCTCAATACCCTGGCGACTGAGAACAGCCCAGACTTCGTCGCGGTCTTGCCGGCTGAAATGGCTACTCAGCAGCACGGGATAAGTAAACCAGCTTATACAGCGATCGCGTGGGCTGAATTCAAAACAACTGACATGCTCATTCGCCTTGAGCTGCGCTGCGTAGCTGCAGGCTAGGCTATCGCGATAGCGCAATGTCTGCTCAATACGTGAGAGCTGTTGCAGGCCCAGGGCGCAGTGGATGTCGGAAAGCCGGTAGCTGAACCCGGGCTCATGATGTTGGAGCCAATTTTCGCCGGAACTCCTTCCCTGATTGCGTAAGCTTCTGAGCCGCGCGGCAACAACGGCAGAGTCCGTAATCAGGGCGCCGCCTTCGCCGGTGCTGATGACCTTGTTGGGATAAAAGGCCAGTGCTGCAATATCGCCAAACGTGCCCACTTTGCGTCCATTCATCTCCGCTCCCAGAGCTTCGCAAGCATCTTCGATGACTGCCAGCGAATGCCGTCTGGCAAAGGCCACGATTTCCGCAGCCTGAGCAGGAATCCCGAAAGAGTGGACCAGAATGACAGCTCTGGTCTTTCTGCTCAGAGCAGCTTCGAGATGGAGCGGATTCATATTCAGCGTTTCTGGATCAATATCCACGAAAACCGGAACGGCCTTTTCACTCAGGATGGCATTCGTGACCGCCATGAAGCTGAAGGAAGGCAAAATGACTTCGTCATTTTCTTTAATGTCCAGCACGCGCAGGGCCAGTTGCAGAGCGCTGGTGCCGGAATTCACCACCACGGCATGTGGCCGATCCAGATAAGCTGCCAATGCCTGTTCAAATTCGTGCATCACTGGTCCCTGGCTCAAGCGGCCGGAGCGCAGAACTGCTGTAACCGCGGCAATATCTTCTTCCAACACCTCGGGTTTGGCCAGTGGGACATTCATGCGGCTGTGGAAAGACGAATCGGTGATGGCGCTTTTCCCAGCAAAGATTCCGAGCAGGCTGACGAACTCAGGATATCCGCAATTTTTTCCGCTGCGTGCCCGTCTCCATAAGGATTTTTCAAATCGCGGAGCGATGCCCGGAAAGGGACGGATGACGCGGTGCGAATGGCATTTACGATGTCAGCGCGGTTCGCGGCACAATCCAGAACGTTTCTGCCACGCTCCCGGCCGTTTTGCCTGATGCCGACGTTCACGGCGGGCAATTTGAAGGAAGCCGCTTCCATGATCCCGCTGCTGGAATTGCCGACCAGAACAGCGAGAAACTGCAACAGGCTCAGATACGTACGATGATCGATGCTGGTGATAAACCGCACATTCGTCCTGCCGGCAGAGAAAGCGGCAACGCGCTTAAGAAGTTCGCGGCTGCCGGCATCGGAATTGGGGCTGATAAATAGCAGGTTTTGCGGCAGTTCCGCCAAGGCGGCCAGCAATTCGTCCATCTCGCATAAAGTATCGCGCGAAAGAGTTACCGGATGGTAAATGACCGCAACCGTTTCTTCCTTCAAAGAAATACCCAGCTCACGCTCTACCTCCTCACAGCTCAAGAGAGCTGCTTTTGTAAGATGGTCGAGTGAGGGACTGCCGACAACATGGACCCGCCAGGGCTCTTCTCCCATGCTGATCACGCGCTGTCGCGCGCTTTCCGTTGTGGTCAGATGAATGTGGCTGAGCTTGGTAAGGGCATTCCTCACGGCTTCGTCAACCGCGCCCAGGCTCACATCACCGCCTTCAATGTGCGCAATGGGAATGCGCAGCGCCAGAGCAACTGAGGCCGGGGCAAGCATTTCGTAACGATCGGCAATAAGAAGAAGGAGATCAGGCCGTAATTTTCCCAGATAATCAGCCAGGCCAAGAGTCGCTATGCCAATGGTCTTGGCCATTCCAACATCGCTATCAGAACTCAAGAGACATTCAATTGTCATGGCCGGTGCAAAACCGTCGCGCGCAATATCTTCCCATGTATTCCCGAATTCCGCGGACAGATGCGGCCCCATGGCAATCAAAGCTATTTCCAGGTCGCTTCTCCGGGAAAGCTCAACCAGCACCCAATAAAGATGGGAGTAGTCAGCACGTGATGTTGTCACTACTGCGATCTTACGTTCCATGAAAACCTCAGAAGATTTCTGACACCGCCTGGGTGTTACCGGCTAAACAGCCGAGTCGGCTCTCTCCAACCAAATTTTTGATCGAGCACCCCGGCTACCGCGAGCACCTCATCTTCTTTATAAGGTCTGCCAATGATCTGCACTCCGATAGGAAGGCCGCTGGAGGTCTGGGCCATCGGAACCGTAGCCGCGGGATTGCCTAGCAGGTTGTAGTGCTGGCTGTACGACATGGTGCGCGCATAGTCGGCCTTGTGCGCCGCTCCCCAGCCCGCATCCTCATGCGGGAACGCGGGAATGGCGCAGACAGGAGCCAGCAGAATTGGAAACCGCTCCATTTCAGCAAGAAATTGAGCCCGTAATTGGTCGCGTTCAAGCAAGGTGGTCATCAGGCGTTCAGCAGTAAGAGGCGGCTGGTCTGCGGCAAAGGCAAGAAACTCTCTTGTGTCGGCGCTGATGTCATCGTCGTGACCCTGCACCATGGGCGCGAGGACCATGGCAATGCCTTCCACAAAGAGGGTGAACCAGAGCTGACGGGCGCGTTCGAGTCCGGAGGGGCGAAACGACTCCACCATAAACCCGTCCTCCGCCAGGGATGCGGCTGCGAGTCGGACCGCCTCCTGTATCTCCGGTTCGGCTGGGCTGTATCCATCATCTTCATAAAAGCCGATACGCAGTTTCGCTCTGTCGCAGTTGCTTCCTGATGAGAACGGAACGGGTGAGGAGACAGGATCTCCTGCATCGTAACCGCTGGTCACCTCCAGCAACAGGCGCAGGTCTTCAATGGTGCGGGCCATGGGACCAACTACACCGATCAAGGAAAACGGGCCGCCACATGGAGGATAGTGACCGGTGGCGGGAATTCTTCCCGGAGTCGGTTTAAGGCCGCAGATGCCACAAAAACTTGCAGGCACGCGAATGGAGCCTCCACCATCGCTACCGATTCCGCCTGCGGAAAGTCCACACGCAATGGCCGCTGCCTCTCCGCCGCTTGAGCCACCTGCACTGCGCAAGAGATCGTAAGGATTGTTGGTGCGGCCTTGCAGTAGATTTTCAGTATGGTAGGAAACCAGGGCTTCCGGCGTGGAGGTGTTTCCTATCACTATCGCGCCTGCGGCTTTGAGACGCGCAACCAGTGGCGCATCTTGCTCGGCTATATAGCCAGAGCGAAGGCGGCTGCCTGCTTCGCAACGGAAACCCTGCACGTCAATGCAGGATTTAATGCTGATGGGCACGCCCAGCAACGGCTGGAATGTCTGCCGGGACATCAAGTCTTTTTCAGCTTGTCTGGCTGCGGCCATTACGTGATCTGCTTCCAGGGAAGCGAAAGCTTTGATCACGGGATCCAGTTGCTCCGCACGGCGCAGATACGCATCCATGATTGCTACCGGCGAGAGTTGCTTCCGGCGAACCAGCTTCGCCAGTTCCGAAGCCGGCAAGCGGGTGATCTCTGTAGTGCAAGAACACATGGTGCGAGCGGGTGTTCGTGCGAGTTCCAACGAGCAGGCATCAGGCGGCATGGCGTAAAAAGGTCGGGCTGGGAACGTATTCCGGCACGATTGCGGTCAGGGCTTCAACCAGGCCTTTTGTGCAGCGGGCGCGCACAAGGTCCAGAAGGTCAGCCATTTTTCTTATGAATGTCTCGCGGTCTGAAATCCCACTCCCGCAAACTTTATAAAGCTGTGTCACTGAGGTGGCCTCCAGATACTCGTAGCTGTAGATAAGCTGCTCATTCTGCTTTTCTCCGTCTCTCAATCCAATAAAGCTGGGCTGTGGAGTGTGCTTGCCCTCTCCAAACTCAGACAGCAGGAAATTGGCGAGGTCCACGATGGCCAGCGGAGTTCCCAACTCGGGCAAAAGCACAGAGCTCTCCGGGAGTTCGAGCGATTCCAGCAGAAAGGCGGCGGTCTCCTCTAAGGTAATAAAGTATCTGGAAGCAAAAGGATCTGTTATCTGGAGTGGCTTATGCTCCTCAAGCGATTGAAGAAACAGCGGAACTACGCTGCCGGCGCTTCCCAGGACATTTCCTAAACGCAGTGATAGGCACCGGGCATGCTCAGGCTGCATGGCCAGCAGAAGCAGCTCTGTAATTCTCTTAGAAGCACCCAGAATGCTGCTGGGGTTCACGGCTTTGTCCGTGGATACGTTTACAAAGCATTCCAGAGGGCACTGATCAAGGGCTTCCAGAAGGCGCAGCGTGCCTATCAGATTGTTCTTCAGTGCAACAAACGGATCATGCTCCAATTGCGGAACGTGTTTCATGGCCGCAGCATGGAAGACGATCTGCGGTTGATAGCTGGAGATGACATCCTGCAATGCTTTCTCATCGAGAATGTCGGCGTGAAAAAACTCAGTTTTGGGCAAGGTGACATGCCGTTCCTGATATTTTTGGTAGAGAGCAAAAAGGTTCTGCTCTGAACTATCGAGCAGCAGAAGATGGCTTGCAACCCCTCCCATCAGGCGCTCGGCCAATATCGATCCAATTGAACCCCCGGCACCGGTCACTAATACGGTTTTGCCCGCCGTCGTAGCATCATCAGTGCCGGCAGCGGTAAAAAGCGGACGGTTCAGGAATGCCGACCAGTCTATTGCTTTCGTCTTAGCCGAAACTGGTGAAACGCACCGAGCCGCGGTCTGTGAGGCCAGAGTCATGAGTTTATTGGTGACAATTTGTCTGTAGAAATTTGCGCAGATTTCGCAGCACTCGCGCTGACGATCACTTTCTGATCAAGCAAATCCAGCAACTCCATCTGTCTATTCTTCAAGCGAGAAGATGGCAATGCTGCCTGTAATCAACATTGGGTGGGCTTTTTTCCAGAAATGAAAATGGAACGGTGATGAAGAGACGACATTTGCTCAAGCTGGGACTGGCGGCAGCGGCGACTCAGGTATTCAAACCGCAGTCACTCGCGGCCCAGCAGAGCAAAGAGATGCTTAAGTTCTTGTGCACGCCAGATGGGCTTCCTCCTTTGCAGAGCACTCCCAGTCCCAAGGTGACGCCCTTTCGCGCAACACTGTTTGTGCCGCCTATTAAGCAGCCGGTGCCGCACCTTTCTCCGCCGCCCGATCCCCGCGCGCATCAACGCTATGAGGAGTACCCGCCAAAAAAGTTTTATGAAATCCACGAGCAGGAGTTTCTTTGGCACTATCATCCAGACCCGCCTTACGATAAGGGAAGCTGGTCATGGGGCTGGGATGGCTCCACGCCAGGCCCCACCTACCATGCACGTTATGGCGAGCCAGTCCTGGTGCGCATCTTCAATGATCTTCCGCCGCTGGGATTTGCCAATGTCACCTTTGGCCTGCCTTCCACCACCACCCATCTTCACAATGCTCATACGGCAGCAGAGAGTGATGGCTTTCCCACAGACTTCATTGATTCAGGGGAGTTCTGGGACCACCACTACGCAAACTTCCCCATGGGCCATGATGACAAAGAGAAATTAACCACGTTGTGGTATCACGACCACCGTATGGACTTTACCGCAGCCAATGTGTATGCCGGGCTGGATGGCTTCTACTGCCTCTTTGACGATCAGGACTCCAACGACGAAAACGATAAGCGTCCGGGCGCATTCCGTTTGCCCAGCGGCAAATATGACATACCTCTGATTCTTCAAGATGTGTTGTTCGATCAGCAGGGACAGGTAATCTTTAATCGTTTGAACACCAATGGAATGCTGGGAGATCAATACACGGTCAACCGCATCATTCAGCCGCGCTTTGAAGTTGAGCGGAGAAAATACCGGTTTCGCATTTTGAATGGCGGGCCGTCCCGCTTTTATCGCATTGGTTTGACCGCGAGCCCTGACGGCGATAAAGGAATTCCCTTTATTGTGATCACCGGAGACGGCAACTTTCTGCCGGAGCCGCTCTGCACTGAGAACATTTATCTCAGCGTCGCTCAACGGGTGGATGTGATTGTTGATTTTTCCGGCTACCAGCCCGGCACCCAGATTTTTCTTCAGAACTGGCTGGAGCAGACCCAGGGCCAAGGTCCATCAGGACGTTTGCTGCCCAAGCCGGACAATATGCTGCGCTTTGACGTCATTGACAAAAAGCCCGTGGACAATAGCCGGATACCGGACAAGCTGCGTGACCTTCCGCCCGTGGATTACAAGGAGGTAAGCCGCCGCCGTTTGTGGCAATTTGATTATCGCGGCGGGCAATGGACCATCAATGGCAGGACAGCCTCGCCGGATATGTGCCGTATTGATGCGGAAATCCAGGAAGGCACGGCGGAGATCTGGACTATCCGCAATGAAGGCAAAAACTGGTCGCATCCCATTCACTCCCATTTCACCGAGTTCCTACTGCTGGAGGTGAATGGGGAAAAAATCAAGCTGCCGGAAGTCCAGACCAGCGTTCCGGGCGAGCCTCGCCGCACAGAGCTTGTCCCGCTCACCACACTCTCTGCCCGAGTGCAAAACGTGGCTGGGGAGTTCCGCTGCACAGGAAAGCCAATACTGAATTTCATGGGAGGAAACAGGCGTGATGTTGCTACGCTGCTGCCCGATGATGAAATTGTGGTCTTCATGCGCTGGAAGGATTTCCACGGCAGGTACGTGATGCATTGCCACAACGTCGTCCATGAGGACCACGCAATGATGATTCGCTGGGACATTGTGCCCCAGGGAAAGCCGGAAAACCGATCAGTTGCCGGTCCTGCGATGAGCCCGGATAAACAGATTGAGGCCTGAAAACGCTATGAACGATACCAACACCGCATCCGGCTGCGCACGCCCGCTTCGCGGACCGAATGCCGCGTTCATTCCCAATGTGGTGGTGCAGACCCACGACAATCGCAGAGCTTTCTTCTATGACGATCTGGTGCGCGGCAAGATCGTGCTGGTCCATTGCGTCGGCAGCCAGAATGATGATGCTGGCAGTTCTGAGAGTTTGGAGATCATGGCAAAAGTGCAGTCGCAGCTTGGAAGCCAGCCTGACCGGAAAGTTTTTATCTACTCGCTGGCCATCGATCCGGAGCGCGACACGCCACAAGCGTTGCGTGCCCTGGCAACAAAATATGGCGCCGGCGAGCAGTGGTTGTTCCTGACGGGCGAGCCTGCGGCACTCGAATTCCTGCGCGAGCAACTCTTCACCCATTCCGGAGGGCACGATTGCTCATCCAGTCTCATTCGCTATGGCAATGAGGCCTGTGGCGTGTGGGGAGCAGTGCCGGTGAGCGGCGGAGCAGAGGCAATCCTGGAGCGCCTTGCATGGATAACACCACGCGAGCGGACGGCCGGACCAACGCGGAGGCGTGGGCCAGCGCCCCAGGCGGAGCACAACGCAGCCGGGACCATGATTCCAAGAGGACAGCCATGAAATTTTCCACACGAATGGCGGCGCTCACAATGGCCATGTCTGCCGCCCTGCTTTGTTTTTCGCAGCAGCCGGCCGAGCAGGGAAAAGAACCATACTGCCCCGAACTCCCCTGGAGTCCCACAACTCCCGGTCATCCACACCCTCAGCCGCGTCCCAGCGCTGGAACTCTAACTGTTTCTCAGGAGAACGGAGTTTCGGTCGCCAAGCTTGTCACCGGAACGGGCTGTTTCACCCCGAGCA
Source organism: Candidatus Angelobacter sp. (assembly GCA_035710845.1). Taxonomy (GTDB): domain Bacteria; phylum Acidobacteriota; class Terriglobia; order Terriglobales; family Acidobacteriaceae; genus Angelobacter. The sequence continues at coordinate 40,302 of DASTCT010000230.1, read as the reverse complement.
AACCTTTTCTCGATCCTCCGGGAACCAATCTCCTGCCCAATATTTACACCAATGCATACGACGGCAATGGCAAGGAGATGCCTAACACACTGCCCTCCACACCTGCCATTCCCTACAATCTACTGGATGGCACTCCGATCGTAAGCAGGATTGATCCCACGTCTCCCACGGATGATCTGCTGGAAATCATGGACACGATTGAAAAAGCCGTGGATGCGCGCAACGCAGACCTCATTCAGACAAAGCTCAAGTTCGGGATAGACATCCTGGAAGGCAATCCGGTGGGCAACCGTCTTTATAGCGGCTTTCCTTTGCTCCACTACATTGGGCCGGAGAAAGTAAAGAGCGTAACGGCCATCTACGATCGCGACGGCAAAGTGATCGGCGGCAACGTCGATATCCATCAGGTTTGGTATGACACGCATATTGAATCCGATACCGCCTTTGTAGATCCGACTGCTGTGTTGGATGTGCCCTGGACCATCACCTATACCGTGGACGTGCTCAGCCGCGGGAACGACGATTTTTCCCCCTTTGTGATGTATGTTGATGATCCCGCCCTGACCAAGCCCAATCCGCCTCTGCCCCATGTGGGAATGGACCAGGTTTTTTACAACATGGAAGAGGGCACGCGAACGATTTTTAAAATCAAAATGACCCCCGGTAAATACTTCAACCTGAGCTATACCTGGGGATGGAGGTCGCATCCACCCCGGGTCCAGGTCACCGAGAATGCCACCAAAAGAATTCCTCCCAATCCGTCAGGGAAAACCCTGGTGGAACTAGAGGAAGAAGTTTTTGGGAAGCATCCTTCTTCTGACAAGGAACACGCAATCGCTCAGATCGGTGATCTTGCGCCCGCCAAGCGGATGTGGACGGCATTTCGCAATGCCCAGGCGAACCTCCGCAATCACGATTTCGCAGCCATCGGACGCGAGAACCAGAAGGCGCGCGATGCCTTTAAAGATTGGCGCGACCGTACTTTGCTTCCAAGCGGGATAACTCCGGATAAGAATTCGGACCTCACCCTGCTGTATGTCAACAACACGATTTATGGAGAGTTCAGCGACGGCAGCCGCATTGATTTTCCAAAATGGCAGACGCGGGGCACAACGTTGAAAGTAACGCTTTATAACGGCGACTACTTTGAGCACGGCTATCAAAATGTGGATTTTGGCGGCGCGCGCGGATGGGAGAATCAGTTCAAATCGTCAGTGGAGAGTGGCGGATCTGGCTGCTGGTTCACCTTTGGCCGCGTGCACTGGTGGATGAATGTTCCCGGAACGTACAACGGCCAGCCATTTCTGATCAAAGTGCCACCCGCGAACCCAAAGACCAATAAGCCAGGGGAATATAAAGTAGAGATTACCTACAACTACGATCCTTCACGCCGGTTGCGGTTCTATCAGTTCGATCCCATGCACCATGATGTTTCAATTTTCTCGATTCATTAAAAATATGCTCGCCTGTTTGGGGTCTGATAAGCGCTGGTTAAGTGTGCGATGCTGGCTTTTCAACCAGACCGATCTTCACTATTTCCGATAGTGCCACGAGTTTCTGCGATTCACGTAGTAAACTCAATTGCATAGACGAGGTCAATGTTCGAGGAAAAAGCGGACTATAGAATTATGGACTTCAAAAATAATATTGGTGGAGCTAGTCGGGATCGAACTGCTATCCCGCTCTGAAAACAGGCAAGTTATTGATTCGCGGTAAATCGTAGAATGCCCAGAATGCCTAAAAGCCCTGCATTCCCGAATTCATTGTACGGTTATTGTACGGCGGGTTCGGAAAAAATCAATGGAGTTCCCGCAAGTAAAATCAAAAAGAAGGCTCCTAGGCAGCTCCCTTCAGCGTTTTTTTCCTGTCGCGGCGTCGCAGCGTTTCGAAGCATATCGAAGGACATGGCGACTGCAAGAACCTTGAAATCCCTCAGAACAGGGTCGCAAAGGCACCCGGGAGAGCCGGACCCGCATCGAACGCTTTGTTCATGATTCGATTGTTCCAGAGAGCAGTCATCATTTGGCTTCTAGCCTGCACCGCAAGCGCACAAGTTGCGCAAACGACCCCCGATCAGCCCCAAGAAAATCAACCCAGAAATGACACGCCAAGCGGAGAGCAGCGTCAGCGACTAGACCGGCGCGACCGCATTTTCTATCCCGATGACACCGAACGGCCAAAGCCTCTTCTCAAGAAACTCGTCCTGAATATCGCTCTCGACCAGAAGGATATTTTCACTAGCCCATTTCGGGTGAGTCGAGACAATGCTTTGGAGTGGCTGATCCCAGTCGCTGCGACCGGAGGGCTGATTGCCTGCTGATACTCATATTGCAAATGCATTTGAGAACAGTCGCGGTCAGGTTCGCTGGGGAGGTCGGATTTCAGACATCGGTTCATCGTACACGCTGATCCCAATTGTGGCTGGGTCCTATGTTTATGGAGCATGGAGAGACAACCCCAAGGGTCGAGAAATCGGTGTGTTAGGAACGGAATCGCTGCTAGACAGCTTGATTGTCGTTGGGGTACTAAAGGAGGTCTTTCGACGGAATCGCCCCGACGAGAAACATCCTGGCGACTTTTGGGGCGGCGGAACTTCATTCCCTTCAGGACATGCCATTCAGGTCTGGTCGATTGCCTCTCTATTGGACCACGAATACAAGCACAAGAAGATTGTCGGAATTACGGCATACAGTCTCGCGGGAATAGTGAGCGCGGCCCGAATCGCCGCTCAGAAGCACTTCGCATCGGATGTCGTTGCCGGGGGCACAATGGGATGGTTTATCGGGCGATACGTTTACGATACGCACATGAGTCATCTTGCCCACAAGCATGCATCACTGTTTCCGATGATAGTTCCTGAAGCAGACCCAGCGACACACCGCTACGGTCTTGCACTCGTTTTTCAGTCACGTTCTGAACGGAGTTCTGTTGACGAATGATCGGACCAATCGCTGACCCTGTGCCATGGCCGGCTCTCAATTTGCATGTTCTGTGCAAGCGTCGTAGCATGAAACTAGTTGTGCGCAGAATTCTCACGGTTGCGACCTTGATGTGTTTAGCGACGCTAGCCGTGTTCTACCCTGTGATTGAAGCTCTCGACCGGTGGGATGCCCCTGGGCCCTCCTCTGACTCTGAAATCCAGATTATCGCCTTGCTCACGCTGGTGGGCGCAATGTTTGTTCTGGCGCGGCTGCTTGTAACCTTAGTTCGGTCCTTTTTGGGCAGTCTGTTTCTTTCTCTGAGCAGATCCGCACTTAATTCAGGTGAAGTCACTACTTTTCGATTCGCGCCCTTGGAGAACGCTTCTCCGCCATTGATACTCCGCATTTGATCCTTCCTTCCCCGTAGAGCACCTCTACAACTCCTTTCCGTGTGTAGCTCTATTTGTCTTTGTGAGCCGGTGCCACCAAAGGTATCGGCAGGGGATTATTGCAGTGAGATTTTTGGGGACCATCGCAACTCTATTCTTCTTGTTGCCTGCGGGGCTGTTTGCGCAGGGCCAATCGACACTTACCGATCCAACGCCAACATCACAGACTTCTCCGGCGAAACGCGAGAGGACAAGTGATCAAGGTTGCAACATTCATACCTTCACCCATCAAACATTGTCTGACGCTTCACAGTTCGGGCATGGGCTGCTCCAAGTTCCTCGAAATGCGATTCGACCCAGTAATTTGTTATGGGAACTGCCTATTTTGGGCACTACCGGAGTACTGATCGCCAAGGTGGACCGGCCCGCGGACAACCGGATTCACTCGAAGTCTTTGCAACAGACCGCAAGTCTCTGGTCCAACGTCGGGCTGGGCCTCGAGCTTGGATCGTCTGCCCTGGCTTATGGAATAGGCTGTGGCGAACACCGGCCTTCCTTGCGGGATGCCGGATTTACCGCCCTTGCCGGAATGGGTGCTGCCGGCACGGTCGATCTGGCTTTGAAACTGGCGTTTGATCGCCAATTTCCAACCACAGCCAACGGGGCCGGTAAATTCTGGGGCGGAGGGAGATCATTCCCCTCTGGTCATGCTGCTACAAGCTTTGCCTTCGCTGCCGTCATCGCTCATCGTTATCCAAAAAACAAATGGGTGAAGTGGGGTGCTTATGCACTTGCGACCGGGGTCAGTTTGTCGCGCTATCCGGCCAAGAAGCACTTTCCCTCGGACATTTTGATGGGAGCAGCGCTGGGATATGTCACTGGTACTTACATGGCGGCCCATTAAGGGAGTTCACATGGTGGAAACAATGAAATCGAACCACGACACCGCGGTCAGGTGTCGTGGTCTGACTAAAAGTTATGGTAGCGGTGACGGAAAGGTCATGGCGCTGCGCGGCGTTGACCTCGACGTCCATTGTGGCGAATTGCTCATGCTCGTCGGCCCATCCGGGTCTGGCAAGACCACATTAATTTCCGTCATTTCGGGAATCCTGAACCAGGATTCCGGCGGATGCGAAGTGCTTGGCCGTGACTTCAGGGGCATGGGTCGGACAGAGTTGACCCATTTTCGTGGCGCGTCAATAGGGTTCGTTTTTCAGCTATTCAACCTGTTGCCTGCTCTTAGCGCCGTTGAGAACGTTTCCATACCGTTGCTGATCAATGGCGTTACGAGGAAAGACGCTGAAGCGCGCGCGAAGGAGGCCCTCAATGCGGTTCAACTTCCGACGCGCTTGAGCTCGCTTCCAGGCCAGCTTAGCGGAGGTCAGCAGCAACGTGTCGCCATCGCTCGGGCGCTGGTGCATAACCCAAAGCTAATTGTTTGCGACGAACCGACCAGCAACCTCGATCATGAAACCGGGCACAGCACGATGCAAGTTCTGCGCGGCATCGCCAGGACTCCGAACAGAGCAGTCATAGTAGTTACGCACGATCCGCGCATCTTCGAATTCGCCGACCGTATTGCTCACATGGACGATGGAAAGATCGTCAGAGAGGAGCGTGTGCAGTGATTCGTAAGTATTTGGTGCCTCTCCTTGCCTTCATCGGTGTTGCTTTGGCGGTTGCTATGGTCGTCGAGGACAACCGTGCCGTGCCGGTGGCCAAGCCTTCCGTTCAGCCCACTAGAGCGCCGTTCTCTTCAAACATTTTCGGCCCCGGCGTTGTCGAGGCTGGCAGCGAGAACATTGCAGTTGGCGCTCCTGTCTCCGGGATTGTCACTGCGGTGTATGTCAAATGGGGCGGCCATGTGAACAAGGGAGGCCGACTCTTCAAGATTGACCCGCGCGACCTGCAGGCGCAGTTGCTGCCCGCGAGCGCCAAAGTTCAGGAGGCCGAGGCGAACCTACAGAAAGTAAATAACCGGCTTAAGGTGGGAGAAGGGTTGAAGCCGAACGTGTCCATCAGCGCAGAGGATCTCGCGAACCGGCGCTATGACGTGACGATTGCCGAGGCGACTCTTGCATCCGCCAGGGCGCAGGTAGCGCAAATCAAGCAACAGATCGAGCTGCGCACGGTTCGTGCTCCCATTTCGGGCCGCGTCCTGCAATTGAAGACGTTGCCCGGAGAGTTCGCACAAAGCGGAATCGTCAACCCACCATTGATTCTGCTTGGCAATGAAACGGAGCTGCATGTGCGGGTGGATATTGATGAGAACGACGCCTGGAGATTTCGTCCCTGTGCCGCGGCAGTGGCATCAGTACGCGGCAATCCGGATGTCAAGACTTCCTTGCGATATGTCCGCACGGATCCTGCCGTAGTTCCCAAAGTATTGCTCACCGGCGATGCTACTCAACGAACGGACACTCGCGTTCTCCAGGTGATCTACAGTTTTCCTCCCGGTTCATTGCCGCTTTACGTCGGGCAATTGATGGACGTGTTTATCGAAGCGCCTCCTCTCAACGGGACAACAGGAAGCACGCAACCTGCGCCCTGCGGCGATGGAACTGAACAAAGTCACGGCTCTGCCGCGAGAGAAAGGAAACGCTAAGTGCTCAGGCTGGGTTTGAAGATGCTTATGGGTGATCGCGCCAAGTATATAGGGCTGCTCTTCGGCATTACATTCACTTCGTTCCTCGTGACTTTCGCCGTGTCTTATTTCTGCGGCTTCATGACTCGTGGATTCGCGCTCATCAGCGAGAACCGTGCGGTGGATGTCTGGGTGATGGCTCCCGCTGTTGACTCTCCGGAGCAGACAATCAATATTCCCGATTCGGCCGTGGAACGCGTTGGCAGCGTCACCGGTGTTAGTTCCGCGATTCCGTTGGCCCTGGGCACGGTTGAGGCCCGATTCCCGAACGGAAGATTTCAGCCGTTCCAGTTGATAGCCGTTGATGACGCAACGCTTCTTGGAGCGCCGCCATTACGAGACGACCTCAGAGCGGATGTGCTGCGCACTCCGGACGCGGTGGTGGTCGACGCCGGCGGAACGGACGGGAAGCTGAAGACGCCTGCATCGAAGTCTGACCAATGGTCGTTTGGCCAGCCGCATCTCAACGTCCCTACCCGCGAACTGGCGGTGGGCGACGAGCTACTTGTTAACGATCATCGCGTGATCGTCAGGGCCCGTTCAAACGCGCTGCCGCGATATCCGCCGCGTCCGTTGATGTACACCACGTTGGCAAACGCGAAGCGCATCCTGCCTCCGGAACGGCACAGTATCACGTTCATACTTGCAAAGGCAGCACCAGGCATTTCGCCACGCGAATTGGCTCGACGTATCCAGGCGCAGACTGGCCTCAAGGCACGTTCATCTGACGACTTCATAGCCGACACTGTTCGCTGGTTTCTGATCAACTCGGAAGACGTCGGGGACATAGCCGCGATGCTATCTGTGGCCATGTCTGTGGGATTCGGAGTCACCGCCGTGATGCTCTACATGTTCACCGCGGACAGTTTGAAGCAGTACGCGGTACTCAAGGCAATGGGGGCTACATCAAGACTTCTCCTGACCATGGTCCTTGTGCAGTCAGGATTATGCGCACTTCTGGGTACGGGACTTGGACTCGGCATTTGCGCAATCACGGGACAACTGGCAGCAACCGAGGCTAATTACCCGTTCCGCATGATGTGGTTCACCCCGCTCGCAGGCGGAGTGATGGTATTGCTGGTAAGCCTTGTGGCTGCAGCAATCAGTGCCCGCCCGGTTTTGAAGCTTGAACCCGGTGTAGTTTTTGCAGGGCGCTAGCTCGTGACCGGAGGCTTTGTTGAAATCATGAATATGATCTCGAAACGGTTCGTTCCTCTGATTGGAATTCTCGTGCTGGCCGGCTGTGCTGCGCGCCATTATCATCCGGCTCCCATCGTTGCGACTGAAACTGCCTCACGGTTGGAATCGCGGAGTCTCGCGGATGCAGGACTGCGATCGTTTGAAGAAAAAGCGCTGGGTCATCAACTGACTCAGTGGCCGACCAAGAGCTGGGATTTGCAGACATTGTCAGCTGCCGCGTTGTACTTCAATCCCGCGCTGGACGTGGCTCGTGCTCGTGTCGGGGTGGCAGACACAGCCATCGTAACGGCTGGCGCGCGGCCTAATCCGAATTTGAGCATCCAGCCCGGCATACCAAGTCCGTATCTCCTGTCTCTGGATTTCAGCGTTCCTATTGAGACCGCCGGTAAACGCGGCTATCGCATTCAGGCCGCGCGCAATCTTAGCGAAGCTGCGCGACTTGATCTTGCGAATTCAGCCTGGACCATTCTCATTGGGGTCCGGCTCGCTTTGCTGAACCAGCTCATCGCCTCTCAAAACTTGGAACTACTTCGGTCCGAAGAGAAAGCACATGTCGAGCAAGTGAACATCCTGGAGCAAATATTTTCTGCCGGAGAGATACCGCGAGTGGATGTAGACAACGCGCGGATCGAGCTGGCAAAAACTCAGGTCGCGGCACGCAATGCTGAGGGTCAAGTGAGTGAGACGAGGGAAGCCCTGGCGGCTGCCATCGGTATTCCGGTTGCCGGACTCCATGGAGCCGAGTTCTCGTGGCCCGATATGGATAAGCCTCCTGCCGCAGAGTCGTTTTCGTTCGGCGAGATCCAGCGTGACGCAGTACTGAATCGACTTGACGTTCGGCGCTCGCTGGCAGAGTACGCGGCGGCTGAATCCAATCTCCAACTGGAAGTTGCCAGGCAGTATCCAGACATCAATCTCGGGCCGGGCTACACATATGAGGAGAGAAACAACTTCTTTACTGTGGGCTTCTTAACCTCGCTCCCTCTCTTCAACCGAAACCAGGGACCAATCGCTGAGGCAGAGGCACGCCGCAAGCAGGCCGCTGCATCGTTTCTACAAACCCAGTCTCAAGTGATTGCCAGAAGTGAACGAGCGCTGACCGTCTACGCCGCGGCATTGAAGGCACTCGCGGACACGCAATCGCTTTATAAGCTTCAGGAGGATCAGGTAAAAGTCGTTGAGCAATCCATTCGAGCCGGCGCGGCAGACCAGCTCAGCATGGACGGTGCGCAAATTCAACTCTCAGTCCTGGCGCGGGCAAGACTTGATGCCCAAGGACGCGCACAGAGTGCGCTCGGAGAGCTTGAAGATGCCGTGCAACGCCCGCTTGATCCTGGCTGGATACGTCCAGTACCGAGGCTTTCGGACAACACCAAAGCGAGTCCACTGGGAGAGTTGCTGAGTAACTTTACCCGATAACGTGAATGCTTCTGGCGACTGGTAATCGTCATGTGCCGTTAAGGAAATTTCTAATTTTCTGCGCGCTCGGTCGCCCCCCAGCATAAAGCGCTGCATCAAGGCGCTTCCGAATTCTTTCATCAACTGGTCTTGCCGGCGATTTAGTCGTCATCTCTGCTACTCCTGCGCGACAAACGAATTATTGAGCGTTGGATGCCGTCTGCCGACTCGGTGATCGACGCGTCCGCAATGTCATCGGTCGAATGGGAAGCTCATCCCAGTAGTTCCGATCAACTCTTCTGCTTGTTCCAGCCGTGGAAACGCGAAAAGTCACCTGCATTCCATGCTTCGCGGATTCCAGGACTGTTGAGATCCCAGTCTGGGCGGATTTCCCTCGTCACCACGCGCAAGTCATGCCAAAGGTCAACGAGAGACGGACGGCCCCAAAACCAATACCCGTTGTAGATGCTGTAAATGACCAATCCGGGCTTGAGCACAAGCGTATGCGGAATCATCGGATTGTGCTCGGGGTCGGTGTACTCCTGGATGTCGAGATCCTTCTGGACTTTACGGTCTGGATCGGAGAGAAAGGGCCACTGCGCTCCGATAGACGCACGGAACTCCTGAAGCGTGTGGTGATCGTCAGTGGCAATCGTTACGATCTGAGTGTACGCTACCGCGATCTTCGGATAAAAAGCTGCGAGCTCCAGATGTTGCTGGTGTTCTTTGGGGCAATAGTGACCGCGCGCTAGCGTGAGTATCAGCGGGTCATCGCCTTGTAGTTCACTAAGTTTGCGTGCAGTGTTCGTGTGATCGGGCAATTGGAAGTCGGGAAAAATGCCTCCGGGCACGATATCAGAACGCATGTTTGAACTCCTTCCCCTCACTAAAGATCGAGAGTGACCACCGCGTTTGGCTGGGAACAGCATATAAGCAGGTTTCCGGGAGCAGGGTTCTCCAGCGGTTCAGGGTTGTAAGAAATCGATCCGCTAATCAGGCCGGTCATGCAGGTATGGCACACTCCAGTCCGGCATGACCATCTGACCGGAACATCGCACGCCTCCGCCAATTCAAGCAAACTCGCGAATTTCGGATCCCAAGCCGCGGTAATCCCGCTGCGCGCGAACGAGACCGCCGGGCCAGGTCCGGGCGGCCCTTGCGGCAGGTGAGGAGTGTGCTCAACCTGCGCCATGCCAGGTGTAATGCTCTCAAGCACACCAAAGATTTCCGTGTGCACATTCTCTGCGGGCACACCCCAACGCTTAAGGCCATCGCGCATATTCGTCAAGAATGAAGATGGGCCACACATATAAAAGTCGCTACCTTTCGGCACGCCGACCCTCTCCAGCAAAGCTGTGTCTATGTGTCCGGGAGCATCGAAGTCTGCACCGATTTGATCGCCCGCAGTGGGCCTGCTGTAGACAATGTATCCTCGTCCGCGAGAGAGCTGTTTCAACAAGGAATGCGATTCCTCAGCAAATGGATGGTCGGCTCGGTTGCGCGCTCCGTAGATCCACCAGACCTCACGTTGCGATTTCTCTGCAGCGAGTGTGTGCAGCATCGACATTACGGGCGTTGCGCCCACTCCCGCGCTCAACAGAACTGCAGGGTTTTGGCTGGGACGCAGAGTAAAGCTTCCGCGCGGTGCGCTGACATCCAAGACCTCGCCTTCTCGCGTGCGATTGCACAGGAATGAACTGCCAATACCATTCAATTCGCCCTTTACGCTGATGCGGAGATGGTCAGTCGCCGGCAGATCGGACAACGAATAGCTGCGAAGAACTGATGGTTTGTTTGGATCGACGAGCAATCGCAGAACCACAAATTGACCCGCCTGGAAGATACCAAGAGGCCGCCCATCGACCGGGGATAGAACAAAGGACGTTACGCTGTCGCTTTCCTTGTGAATGCTTGCGACTCGCATCTGTCGGAAGCCGGGCCATGCTGGCGCTTGCTCCTCATACGCGAGTCCCGGATTCCCCAAACCAGTTTTGGAGGTCAGATCTTGTTCGAGCATGGCGTGGAACGATTCCTGCCAACCCTTGCTCAGCGCAGGAACACGCAGCGCGCGTTGTAGTTCTTTGCGGGAATGTCCCGGCAGATACAGCAGTCCGTCAACCTCGGCAACGGTGATTCGTTCGGGACTGTCGGCAATTTCTACAATGTCGTCGCCAGCCCCTACTTCTCCTTCTTGCAATACGCGGAAATAGAATCCTGGTCTGTGATGTGCTACGAGAAGAGCCGCCATCCTCGGTTCATTCATCCGGATGCCGACGCGGTAGCACGTTACACGAGGCTGGCTCACTTCGAATAGCGCATCGCCGATTCGGTATCGATCGCCGATGCAGACCTCGTCATCAGGAAGTCCTTCGACGGTGAAGTTTTCTCCGAACTGGCCATAAACGAAGTCATTACGTCCGAGAAAACGCTCCCAATAGTGATAAGACTCCATTTGATAGACAAAGACAGCCCTCTGCTCCCCTCCGTGACCGGCGAGATCGCCCTGCCCGTCGCCAACGATGTTGAGTTTGCACACAATCCTCCGGCCTTCCACCGGAGACTTCCATATCCCGGTACGCACAGTCTTCCCGTTCCATGTCACATCGCGCGGAAGACCGACATTTACCGAGAGCAATCGCGGCATGTGTACCTCATCGATATCCAGAAACTAGTTGGTCTTTTCTACCCCGGACTTGACTTGCGGATTGGGGGCGGCGAGGATTTCGAAGCCACGGATGGATGCCGCCAGCACCCAGCACGCAAGCAAGAACGTCCATTTCGGTTCATGAAATCCTCCGGCCAGAAAACGAACCTTGCCACCAATTTAAGCGGCTACTCTTCTCGTGTTGAGTGCCGGTAGAAGATGATTCAGAAGCTCTTGGTCAGAGAATGGATTCTGACCTGAAATCAACTCGCGATCTTGAATGACGTAACTCTTCCATGGTGCCACCACACTTACGTCACCTCCCGCGGTATGCAAAGCGAAGTCTGGATAGAAGAGAACTTTACCGCCAATCTCGAGCGGCTCCCGCTGCTGTTCTTCGGCTGTTGAGAAAATTGTCATCTGATATCCGGCATAGATCCAATCTTTCGCCTTTGCTGCCGCGCCAGCGGCATCGCCAGCCGCGAGTGCGGCGACGAACTCCTTCGAATTGGGAAGAGCTGAGAGCAGTGAAATCGGGCCATGGCAGAGCACGGCCGTCGGCTTGGATGTTTGATGGAAGTGCCTCATCACGGTGCCAGCGTCCGGATCATCGAGAAGATCCTCCATAGGGCCATGGCCGCCGGGGACGAAAACCGCGTCATATTGATCCAGCCCGGATGCGATGACATCCGAGATACGCGTTGGATTTCTCAGCCCGGTCAGGCTGTCGCGGAATTTGAAATAGTCCTGAAGTTTCGCCTCGCTGCCACCGAAAAAGTCGGGTGTAGCGGAATGGAGATCCAGTTGAGGCGTGTTACCTTTGGGGTTGGCGAAGGTGATTTCGTAGCCCTCCCGCATCAGGGCGCGAACCGGAACCGTCAGTTCGTTGAGGTAATAGCCGGCGCCGGCGTAAACCTTGCCATCTTTCAAGGGCAGGCCGTAACCACTTGAAACCAGTACCAGGACTCTTCCTTTTGCTGCCATATTGTTCTCCCTTTTTGAATCGAGTCTGTTTCCCTGAAATATACGCTCACCTCATCGACACCGAAGCGCCTTCGCCGCGACTGTGCCTTAACCGTAGATTTGATCGGTGCTCTGCCCGACCTCGATGATGTAACCGTCAGGATCGCGAATGTAGCAGCGGATTTCGCCGTACTTTGGAATCGGTTCGGTGATGAATTCTGCTCCGCGCTTCTTCCATAGGCTGTAGCATGCTTGAATATCCGCAACGCGGAAGTTCATGAAGCTGTTGATGTGATTCGGGTCGGGGACGCTCAGTATTACCGTTGGTTTGTCGGGGGTGGGGCCACCGCCCACGTTCAGAATCATCCAGATGTTCGCAAGCTGAAGGTACGCGGGCGCGTTCCCGTCACCCATAGTGAGAATGCGAGCATCGAAAACCTTTTCGTAGTAGCGAGCCGACCGCTCAATGTCGCCGACAGTGAGAAAATGCGCAATGCTGATTCCCTCACGCGGGGGCATCTCGTAACTCTTTTGGTCCACTTCCACTGTATCCTCTGCTATCTTCATAGGTGGGTCTCCTGACCTGCTCGTTTATTTCATTTAACGCCACGTTAATTCGTTTCAGGCTGAAAATCTTTACTTAACACTCCTGCCAGCAGCATCTCTGTCCAGAGCTGCTGTATCTTTCCGATCAAAGCGCTCTTTCGTTGAAGCGAATGTGCCAGAACAAAGTGACTCGCGCAACTAGACGCTGTATTGCCCGCAGATCCGGATCGACTGCGTTTCAGAGAGAAGGAAACGAAACCGGCACACTTGATACCAAGGTATCGTCGATACCATCGTCCCAATTGCTTTGCCACAGACTTCTGGCCTAATCGCGCAGCTGAGCGGGAGCCCGCAGGCGAAATCCCCAGGAGCGCGAGCCCCTGCTACAGGAGAATGTTGGAGGAATGGTGAGCACGGAAGTGCCGAAATGTTTTTGAAAAGCTCTGCCGAACCGGCTTTACGTAACAAAGAAGATGGAAAGATTTGTGACAGGGCAGCGTTCTAACCAACTGAACTACGTCCCCAGCTTGTTTTCATCGGGTTGCGGGAAACCCTTGATTTTCCTGTCTTTTCTTACTGTCGATAGCGTCGCCTGTGTCAACTGCGTCCATCCCATATAACCGAATTCCGGGGTTTTATCGACAGGAAACCGTAAGGAAGTAGCCCTTCTGGATTCCTGATGCGAGCCTCGACCCGGGAGCATCTGTCCATGCCCCGCGAATTAAATGTAACAGAAACGTGTATGCATTATCTGGAATAGCACGTATACACCAGATTCGCAGCGCGCTCCCATCGCGATGACCGAGTAGCAATTGCAATCTCCGGTACTTGGCACATTGCCTACCGGGAAAAGTTCGATCAGGCAAGACTCAAAGCTTCCTCCGGGGAGTTTTTACACCGAACCACCAGGTGAGGCTGATTTTGCAGAAACACGCGACGAAGCTGTTCGTAGTTCAGATCAGCGGCTTCGGCTCCTCATCAACAGACTATGTTGCAACACCCTCGCAGGCGCCAAATCAGAATAACTGTTGGATCGGGCTAGAACTGCATTCATTTCACCAGTGGCGGACAGTACGCAAGCTACAGGTCAATACTTGGACGCATTCGCCGCAACAGCTTCGATGACCCATTTTCGCGTCCCGACGTAGAAGCTGGCTAACAAGGCTCGCGGTCGCGCCTAGAAAGCCGATCAAGCGCCGCTAGAACTGATTATTGTTCCCATTGTGTTCGCCGAAAAATGGGCGCGTGTTAATTGAATTCATGAATATCGTCAGCCGCGTTCCTGTCTCCTTGTGGAGCGTCATATAATGATCACCCTGATTTCATGAGACTTCGCGAATTAAGCACTACCCCTCACTTCGCTACCTCGACGCACAACCTGCTTGAGCAGTTCTACCTGCCTGCCCTCTCATGCTCGACGAAATATGACCGCGGAGTGGGATATTTCACGTCGAATTGGCTGCGGTTTGCCGCATCCGGACTATCCATCTTCGCGGGAAATGGTGGCAAAGCAAGGATAATCGCGAGTCCGAAACTTGATCGTGATGACTGCGCTGCGTTGAACCAGGGAACTGATGCACGGAATGACCCTGCACTGCGCAATGCCCTAGAAGGCACGCTTACGGATCTAGAGCATGACCTGACGCATGACACGTTGGCAGCAATCGCGTGGATGGTGGCCGATGGCCTTTTAGAATTTCGGATCGCTGTCCCGACAGGGGAACTTGATGGTGATTTCCACGATAAGTTTGGGGTCTTCCAGGACAATGAATCGAATTCGATTGCATTTCATGGATCGCCAAATGACAGTGAAAAAGCATTTCATAACTATGAATCGATTAGCGTGTACTACTCATGGATCGATGGACGTGAAGCTCTCCGGGTGCAGAACGAGCAAAGCCGATTCAATCTCATTTGGGATAACGGCGACATCAACCTTCGTGTTTACGAACTTCCGGATGCTATTCGCCGTAACCTGATCGAGTTCACAACACGAACCCCCCGCCCTTACGCCTCGCCAAATTTCGTGAACAGTGGAAACGAGACACGCTGGAAACATCAACGGGACGCCCTAGCCGAATTTCTCAAAAAAAAGCACGGAATCCTCGAAATGGCAACCGGGACCGGGAAGACTCGAACCGCATTGACTATCATCGAAGAACTTACGGAAAGAGGGCTTATCGATACCGCTGTAATTGCTGCATACGGTACGGATCTTTTGGATCAATGGCATAGGGAAATCCTCCGGCGAATGACAATGCCCGTGTTCCGAGCCTACGAACGACACCGTGAGGCTCAGCAGTTTCTCAATGATCCCGCAGGCACTATTCTCCTAACATCACGGCAATCTCTGGTGGAAATTCTGCCTAAGCTTCGGAGCGGTGTCTATCCAAAATCACTGCTCATCTGCGATGAAATTCATGGGATGGGCTCGCCGGCGCTTGTTTCGTCCCTTTCCGGACGCTTGAGAACCTTTGCGTACAGGCTCGGACTCAGCGCCACTCCGGACCGCGAGTACGATGACGCCGGCAATAGGTTTATTGAGGACGAGATCGGCCCCGTAATTTTTCGATTTGGCCTAAATGAGGCCATCAGGCAAGGTATTCTTTGCGAGTTCGATTATGTCGAACTTGAATATCAGTTCTCCGAAGAAGATCGATTAGCCTTGCGTCAGGCGATACGTCGATTTCATGCCCAGACCAACGCTGGAGAGGCACGGCCTATCGAATCTCTTTACCAGGACATTGCGCGAATCCGGAAGCTCTCTAAGGAGAAGATCCCGCACTTCAGGGAATATGTGGCTTCCCATCCCGAGATCCTGCAACGCTCGCTCATCTTCGTCGAGACGGCCGAATATGGAATGCTCGTTCAGGACATCCTGATGAACCTGCACATTGACTTCCACACGTATTATGCGGACGATGAGCGAGCGAATTTAAGACGTTTTGCGGACGGCGGACTGGAATGTCTTGTCACTTGCCACCGCATTTCCGAGGGGATCGATAT
Source organism: Candidatus Angelobacter sp. (assembly GCA_035710845.1). GTDB lineage: Bacteria > Acidobacteriota > Terriglobia > Terriglobales > Acidobacteriaceae > Angelobacter. The sequence goes on along the minus strand of DASTCT010000230.1, from coordinate 24,591 downwards.
TCAGTCAGTCAACAATGTTGTGCTCTTCGCCTCATCTCGCGCCCGATTGGAGACGGTGCAACGTCTAGGGCGATGCCTGCGGACTGATCCGCAGAACCCCGAAAAAAGGGCAAGAGTAATGGATTTCATTCGAGTAAAGGAAGATGAGGAGGGTGAGGAAGATGACGTTATTCCGGAGCTCAACGCGGATATGGAACGGCGGGACTGGCTTCGAGACCTTGCAGCAATCCGGAGGAATCAGGTTTGACGCTCATGCTATTTTAGTAACCCACATCGCATTCTGAGGTTCTGCCTTGGCAAGTCCGCTATATCCCGAATTGGAAAACGCAATCACCGAGATTCTGTCTTCGGCTAACGACCAGACGCGTGAGTTCCGTCAGAGGCTTCGCAAACTGATCGAGAATGCGACGCTCGGGAATTTTACCGATGATGACGTTCGAGAGGTAATTGAGCTCGCAGTCGTCGATGAGGAGTTTGAAGACTGATATGGATCTACGTGTCCTTGGCTGGCGATATGAGAATATTCGGGGCGGGCTGCGGGATGTCAGTATCTCGTTGGATTCCTCACCAGGGCGATGGACTTTAATCCAAATGCCAAATGGCACTGGAAAGACGACCACGATGTCTCTCTTACGGGCTGTCTTCTCAGGTGAAGCACTAACGCCACAAGAGGTTTACGATCTCCGGGCGACAGACATTACTGAGACGGGCCTTTTCGAGTTGCGCATGTCAATCAATAACAAGCCTTTTCGCATACAGCTGCGCCTCGATTTTAAGAACCGTACACATCAATACTGGACCGCGAGGTCGGAGGTCCGTAGCGGAGGGCTAGAAGAGGGACTATCCCTTCCGCCGGAGCTCAAACGATTGCTGAGTCGCGATTTCACGCGTCTTTTTGTCTTTGATGGTGAGCTAGCGAAGGAGATCCGCACAGTCGGTAAAGACCGCGCGGCTAACGCCATCCGAATACTGTACCGATTGGATCAGCTCGACATGCTGAATGTTAAGGTAGATCGGCTCGTGGAAGAACAGCAACAGCGTTCGGCCGCAATCTCAACAGCAACGGAACGCAAAGGAGTGACACGCTGGAAGCGACAATATGAAACGGTGATTACACGTCGGACTGCGCTGTGGGCTGAGCAAAAGGAGTTACAAAAGCGGCGCAAGGAGATGGAAAGCCGCAGGATCACTGTAGTTGCATTGATTAGTGGTCGGATCGACCAAGATGAAGCTTTGAGGAAGCGAAAAGAGCAGTTGGAACGCGAGCGACAGACCATCGATCTTTCCCTTCTTGAGGCTACCCATCAGGGAATGTCGTCGCTTCGGGTACCCGCGAAGATTCACCCTGGTATTCAACAGAGGCTGGTCGCTTTAGGCGGAAAACTAACGCATCTGAAATTGCCGAAGACTATTTCAGTTGAATTCTTTAAGGAACTCGCTGAACAACACGATTGTGTGTGCGGGCGTCCCGTTACGGAGCCTATAAAGAGAGCCATTCTGGAACGCGCTGAGAATTATCTTGCCGAGGACCAAATTCTCGTCATCAATCAGATGAAAGCTGCACTTCGTGAAAGTAGTGCGGACTCTGAGGAATTCACCCGTGTCGCAACGCAACTGGCTAGCATTCTGCGACAGCTGCGTCTCAACAAAATGGCCCACGATCAATTGGAGCTTGAACGTGTTGAAGCCGGCGATACCGAGTTGGAAAATCTCCGCCACGAAAATCAACAGCTTGAGCGAGATCTGGATACTAACGCACAGAAAATCGAAAAACTGACAACGCGTGATCCCGCTCGCCAACGGGCATTGTCGGCAAGCAGTGAAAACAACATTCCGCTTTGCGACATTGAGGTAAAGCGCTGCCAGGAAAAGCTGGCAACCGCGACAGACACCCTACGTTTTGTCCTTCAATCGGAGTGCGTAAAATCACTCGTCTCCAAGATATCAGGATTGGCGCAACTGCGACTTACCGAGCGCGTCCGCATCGCGACCAACGAGAAATTGGCCCAAATCGTTCCGAGTGAATCGCTAAGTGTATCTCGCATTGCTGGAGCCCTCGAATTGGAATCGCGCCAGTTATCCTCCAAAACGGGCGTCAGTGAAGGACAGAGTCTTGCGGTTGCATACGCATTTCTGACCTCACTATTAACCGAGGCCCCCTACAAACTACCGTTCATCGTAGATAGTCCGGCGGTGTCGCTCGATACTGCCGTGAGGCGAGATGTTGGTGATCTCATCCCCGAACTTTTCGACCAGATGATTATGTTTGTAATCTCCAGTGAGCGTGAAGGATTTGCTGACGCTTTCTATCAGCGAGAAGGCGTACGCTACATCACGCTTTGGCGCGATGGAAAAGATGTCACACAGGCTCGCGACGGTTTAGAGTATTTCCGCTCATTCCATCAACGCGAAGGAGCCGAATGAGCTTTGTACTTCATCAGAGTGGGCGCACGTTTTTTCGCGGCATCATTGCTCCACCCAAATTTCTTATGTTTGACGCCTACTATTGCTGCTTGATGGCAGGGCTGTACGCTCGAATCGTAGGATCGCCGCAAGACTTGGAACCGGATGTCTTTGTGAACGCTTATCCTGACGATTTCAAGGGGCAATCGGATATTATCGCAGGTCTGCTCGTGGATGCAGAACTAGATCGCAAGGGTATTCAACCCGAAGACCGGGCAAGCATCGAGCGGGAGATGGTGAAACTTGTGGATCCGACATCGCCGACTCGTCTCAATGGAGAAGGCAACAAACTCCTTAACCTCTATGCAGCCGCTGGATTTGCTCTGATCCAAGAAAAAATGATGCCACCAGCAACTATTGAAGAGTTCTTAATTGCCTATCATGCGTACTGGCATGATCCAATTAACCCGTCTGGTGCATAGAAGAAGAGAGGTCTGAACTAGTATGGCGATTCATCCGGCGCTTGAAAGTGTTGGCCATCTCTTCGGGTCTAATCTCATTTTCCGCGTACCGCGCTATCAGCGATATTACGCATGGGACGCTGAGCAAATTGCTGACTTTTTGAATGATTTGGAACTCTGCTGCAAAGCAAGAGCCGCCAATCAACGGCGAGAGCATTTCTTTGGCGGCCTCGTGACAGTCAGGGTCGTTGTCGATGGAAGTTCGCGCCAGAATATGGAGGTAATCGACGGGCAACAACGCCTTGCATCTTTTTCCATGTTGGCTGCTCAGCTTCGCAATGCTGCATTGAAGTTGGCTAAAGAGGTTAACGACACCGCGACGGACAATCCAAAAGACTTCCTTCTGAAATTTGCTGAGACATTAAAGCAAAAGTTTGAACGATACCAAGACAAGATCAAGCTCCAAGTGGTGGAAATCGATCGGCTCGAACTGTCCAAACCCGATAAGACCTTTTACAAGCATCTGATTGAGGGCCGTAATCCCACGCCCAATCGCCAGTCTCATAGACTCCTCAAGCAAGCCTGGGACCGAATCGGTAAAAAGTTAGCGGAGCTTGTTCAGGCTGCTGGCACAGATGTCGCCAAAGCAGAAGCGCTTTCTCGAGTCGAAACAGTTATGGAGGATGACTGGATTCTCATCCACATGGTTACGGATACAAAAGCTGAAGCATATCGGCTCTTTCGGGTTCTCAATGATCGTGGAACAGGCCTTACGGAAGGAGAGCTACTGCGGGCTCAGCTGCTGGAAGCTTTGGACGGCGCTGCCACTGCTTCCCAAATGCAGACCGTGGAAGAGACATGGGACAAGGTTCTAGCAGCATCTCCGGACGTCGTCGAGCAACAGCTGCGGGCAATTTATGCGTCCATGACAGGCAAACGAGCTGGTAAGACGACCCTCCTCGACGAGTTCTTGAACACAATCTTTTCGGAGCAAGCCACTCATCCGATGACTGCGGACGCGGTAAAGCGGCTCGTAGCAAAGGTCGAACAGCTCCACGAAGAAACTGTGCTTCTCGCAAAACTGCAGGAAGGAGAATGGCCGTTCCCTTCGAGCACAAAAGTTACAGCATGGGACCGTAGCAGACTTGGCCTCCTCATCAACGAGTTGAAACATACGAATTGTATGCCCCTCCTCCTCGCAGCTACGAAGTTGCCCGAGAAACAGTTCTCTGAGATTGTTCAAATGCTGGAACGTTTCATGTTTCGATACAAAATCGTATCAGAAGCGCATATTGGAAGTGCCACGACTGTGTACCACGAACAGGCTGTCGAAATTCGAAAGGATGCTGCCAAGTATAAGATTTCGAGTCTGACTAATAAGCTTCAGGCTCTTCTCGATAAGAGCGCCAAGGACGCTCTGTTTCGCAACCGGCTTCAAGAAGTTATGTATCAGCGAGAGCTTACGAATAAGCCATTGAAATACTTTTTGATTACCTTGGAAAACTATCTCCCGTGGTATCGAAAGGGAGCGACTGGCGCCCCAAAATGCTTAAATAAGATGCAGGTGTTTGATCCATCAGCTACCACGGTCGAACATATTTATCCCGAGCATGCCGTACCAGCCGATGCATCGCTCGCCCCCCTCTTAGATACACTCGGAAACTTAACATTATTGGGATCAAGCGACAATGATGCGGCTGGCAATAAGCCATTCGCGGTGAAAAAAGCCATCTTTGAAAAGTCACCTCTCGTGCTCAATCAAGAAGTTGCGAAGAATGGAACCTGGACGGATTCCGTGGTAAAGGCACGACAGACGGATCTCGAAGATGTCGCTTTGAAAGTTTTCCGCCTTAAGTAGCGTGAGCTATAGTATCGGGCTGTATCGCCGTCGCCGCACGTAGGCATCCAACTTGGTGCACAATCTGTTCCAAAGCACTGTCTAATTCTTTTTCCGTTGTAAAGCGTCCAGGTGCGACCCGGAAGGCACTACGAGCTCGCCGAGTATCTCCGAACATCGCGAGAAGTACATGCGATGTTTCAATCTTGTCGGTGGCGCACGCGCTTGAGGCTGAGAAGCTTACCGTCTCACGCAGCTTCCGAATCAATGCAAGTGGTTCTACACCGTCTATCGAGAATGAGAGATTGCCGGGTAGCCTTTCAGTTGGATGTCCGTTGAGTGAAACGCTCGACACTCGAGCCAGTAGCTGATCGCGAAATGTATTGCATAGTGTCCGCAGCCGCGTTGCGTCGAGTTTCGATGAGCGTTTTGCAATGGACAATGCCTCACCCATTCCAACGATTGCGGCCGTATTCAATGTTCCTGGACGGAGTCCCCGTTCTTGGCCACCGCCGAACAAGATTGGCGCCAGGCGAACTCGTGGTTTGCGGGATCGAACGTAGAGTGCGCCAACTCCCTTTGGCCCATATGCTTTGTGAGCCGAAAGGCTGGCGAGATGAATATTATCGCGTTCAACATCCATGTCTCCGTACGCCATGAATTGCGCGAGGTCACTGTGGAATAAGATTCCTCGCTCAGCACAAATAAGCCCCAACTCACGAATCGGCTGCAAGGTCCCCACTTCGTTATTCGCAGCCATTACGGAAACCAAGGCCGTATCATCGGTGATTGCGCCGCGGAAAGTCTCAATATCTACGCGACCCAATTCATCCACGGGTAAATAGGTGACACGCCAACCTTCACGCACCAGTGTCCGCATAGGCTCGAGGACCGATGGATGCTCAATACTACTCGTGATGAGGTGTCTTTTCTCCGGCAACGCACGTGCAACTCCAAGAATCGCCAGATTATTAGCCTCTGTGCACCCCCCCGTGAAGATGATTTCGTTGGCTCGCGCTCCGATGGCGACGGCAACTTGCTCCCGCGCGCTGTCGACTGCTAATGCTGCAAGATGACCATGCTCATGCTCCACACTTGACGGGTTTCCGAAGATCTGACGGAAATATGGTTCCATCGCGGCGATCACCGCAGGATCGATAGGCGTCGTTGCATTGTGGTCTAGATATATACGGTCCGTCATCGCTGTTTCGGCTCCGTTGGAGGGACTAAACGCAATATGTCTGCGGGAGATTTCGCTCTTACCGAAAGGGTTCGAACCCCGCGGTGAATATGAGCTCTGAACTTTTTAAGGAGTTCGCCATTGTCTAAGGGACGTTTCGCGGATTGTCCTTCCTCAACCCACCTAAGTAAAGCCGCAAACAATGCTCCGTATTCACCTGTGAGAGTATAGGCGTTAAACTCTGAACCCTCTTCATCTGGGGCTGGGGTACTACCAATCGGACCTTCTTCCAGTGAAGTCATGATCGCAATGCGGCATAGTAAATTGGGGGTGATTCCCGTCCGCTGCCGTAGCGATCTTAGCCGGCTAGTGGCATCCGCTGAGATCTTAAGCTTGCTGTAGTTCATGTACTCCCTCCTGCGCCCGCGAACTAGCTTCAAAATATCCAGGCGACATGATGGTCCGGCCGGCAACAGGGTCGTAGTCCAGGTGATAGGTATGGGAGACCGTGGTACCTAAATCAGTCAAGAGCCGATTGTCAACTTCAGTATCGGTGGAGAGCAATATCACCTGATGTGAAGCCGCCGGAAAATATCGTTCGATAAGATTGGCTCGATGCTCTGCATCGAGACGTGCTAAAGGGGTATCAATAATCATAGGTAATGGTCGGCCGCTAGTGAGTGCCAATGCCCATAACATGGCGATCGCATAGATCTGCTTTTCGCCAGCTGAAAGGTCAGATTTTGGCACCTCGTTCCCCATTCGGTCGATTAGCGTAGCAGCGAAAGTCTCTGGACTGATTCGGACATCGGCCACTAAATCATCTTTGCGCGCAAGAAGGTTGAATCGTTTAACGAACTCTGCGCGTAATTGGGAGAGCTTATGCTCAAGCAATCGCCGTTCGTATTCGGCAAGTGCCTGGGAAGTCCTTGCCGCCAACGCGGCACGCTCTGCCGAAACAGCGGTGCCCGCCTGTTCCTCAAGTAGACGGCGGCGTTCTCTTTCCATTGTCACGAGCTGTCCGCGCAAAGTTTTGAGGTCTTCTTGCCGAGCTTTGAGCGTGGCATCCATGGCACCCACCTGCTGATCTGCTAGCCGCAACTCATCGAGCATTTGGCCGGAGGCAGCATTGTCCGCGCGGGTCAAAGCAGTTTGTAACTCACGGTCACGATGTGCAAGTTCATCCAACTGTTCCAACAGTGTACGGGCTCGTGGACGAACAACAGTTTCGATTTCCCTCAACTGTGATAATGCAACTGCTCCGTCGCCGACCTCGCGGAAGGCTGGGTAGGCTTTTGACTTGCCGATCAATGACATTTGAGCATCCAGGAATCTGGTGAGGTCCGTCCAGTGTTTCTTGCTCCAGATTGCAGATCGCGCAGACTCTTTATCCTTACGCCAAACTTCGATTGCAGCGCGGGCGGCACGCATAGAGGCATATTGCTCGCCTCCTAAACCAGCATGATCCAATGCGATGCAAAATGAGCTCAAGAGTTTAGGAGCAACAGCAAAAGGCAGGAGCTTACTGGAGAGATCTCGAAACTCTTGTTCTGCACGGTCAATCGACTTTCTCACATAATCCGATTCAGCTTCGATCCGAGCCCGTTGAACGGCGGCATCGCCACCTTCAGCGACAAACCGGCGACGAATCTGTTCTGCTGCACGCGCCCGGGAATCGCGCACAGATGTGAGCTCCGCAATTTCATCCACTAGAGAACTAGCACGCTGCTTCGAGATAGCAATATCGCGTATGGTTGCTTCCAACCGAGCGGCGACCGTCTCATCCGCTTCGCTCTGGTTCCGCGCAATGTATAGCCCAAGATCGGTTCGTAAACGCCCAACAAGATCAATGCCGAGCAATGAACGAACTGCTTCCGCCAGTTGATCGCTGTCATCTTCGCCGTCAGCAATCTCGCGAATTTTCTCTCCGTCGAAAAAGAAGAGTTGAGATACCCCAGGGGGAATGAGCTCCTGCAGAAACTGATGCCATTCTTCACGCGGCACTGAGGTTACGATCTCGCCATTGCGATCTAAACTTAAGCTTTCTAAGACACTTCGTCCTTTTACAACCCATTCTCGTCGTACCCGATAGCGGTGTATTATTCCTGCTTCTGCATAATCAAATTCGAGGGCAACGGCGGCGGCATTCATCTCGCTCCCGCGATTGATCCTTCCTCTAAGGTAACCTTCGTAGTCGGTGGCTCCGACGCGTACACCCAATGCCCGACGACCATACAGTGCGAGCCGTACCGCCTCCAGCAACGTCGTCTTACCCGCGCCGTTTCTCCCGCCGATTAATATGATAGGGCTGAGACCGTTGCGCCGCCTCCGCGGGACCAAATCGAAGTCCGTCATGCCGGCATAGAGCCCAAAATTTTCCATTCTGATGTTGCGTAGTATCATCAGGCACGTTCTCCGTCCTGTGAGGAGAGCTCCCCATTTTCGCGATTGTCAGTTTCTATGGCCTCTTCAATTGGCAGAGCGGCCTTGCGATCCAGGAGCAACGCGTCTAGATCTCTCCACTCCTGGCGGAAAACCTCTTCAATTCTTGTGTGCACAGCATGGCGCCGTTTCAATCCGTGAGATGCTCGTTCCACGTCCAACAAGCGCACAACTAGATCGGTTGGAACATTGTGGGCTGTGCATATTTCATTAATGAGACTGCCGTCCTCCGAGTTAAAGGCCACAGAATCCTCGATAACCCAGTCTAGATCTCGTCCGAGAATTTCTCGCACGATCTGGGGCACGGAGTCAGCCCAATCCCCGCGCTCTGCCCGCCAAATTCGGCGAATCTCATGCAATTCAGCGTCGTGGATCAGAAGCGTGTCGTCTCCAGGAGGGGCCTCTCGCTGCACCCGAACCTGAGTCTCTAGCAATCGCGTCAATAGGGTTTTACAAAAGTCGAGCGTATACGGACCAGGAACAGGAGTTTCCGTGCCACGGATGAATGACACCTGACCGTTTCGCCTACGGAACTCACGATAGAGCTTCTTCTTTGCCGGGAGTTGAGTTTCCGCAAGCAGATCACGGAATTCCAGTAGCGATTCGAGCCATTCTTCACCGGAATCAATCATTGCTTCCATGGATCGATCACGCTCCACAACTGTGCACACCCAGCAACCGAAACGTGAGTTTCCGCAGCTTGGGGTTGTTTTGTCCACTACAAGTGGACATTCGCCCGCTTGGGCATTTCGATACATCGCTACCAAGTCCCGATTATCGTTCCCCCAGGGCGAAGGATTCTGGAGCAAATAGGTCCAGACATCATCCGTAGAAAAGGCCTCAATGGGAGGATAGACGTAGGCGTTCAGAAGGGATGAATGTCGAGATAGCAGTGATCCCTTGATGCGATGAAAAGACATCACCTGAGCACGGGTGGCACTTTCAGACGAACGTACGCCAAGCACCATCACTACTTCGCCAAACTCAGCGACCCTTGCCTTGATGAAGTCATTCGCGGGCTCAATCTTTAGCCGTTCGGTACACCACCGGAAGCGACGTGACGGCGCAGGGTATCCGCGTCCTAGAAGATTGACCCAGAAACTGCGGCCAACGCTTGGCGAGACTTTTTCAGTTTTGAACGGCAAGCTCTGCTGAGCAGCGGCAGATGCGATTCGAGCAAGAGTGGTATCGATATAACGAACAATGATGGGCGTCTCTACCAAGGTATCGGAACTGATCACGTATACCGGCTTTCGCCGCTGTTCAACAGGTAAGGCCGACAGCGCTGTCCAGACCATTTGAAGCGCACAAGTGGAATCCTTCCCCCCCGAGTAGCCAACCACCCACGGTCGATTGTCGGAAAGGTATACCTCTCGAATCTCTTTGTAACGCTCATCGAGATTCGGGCCATTGATAATATTTATGTTGACCATCAGATTGCCGCCTTGAGAAGGCCGCTCTGGCCAGTACCATAGAGCTCCTCGATTCGTTGTGCTTCCGGTTTCAGAGGAAGACCGAGGGCTCTAACGATGACGTTTGTGACCAGTGTGACATTGTTTTTGGATTTGTTCACTTTGCCTGCGACTAACGCCCGATTGTCCCAAAGGGATCGATTCGACCGTGACCAATCGATGTTCCGTAATTTCGTCAAGCGCGCTTTCCAATCCTTCGGATAGGACTGAATGAGCTGCGCGCCTGCCGCAGCGATCGCTTGCACTGCAACCCCGTGCGCGTGAACATAATTCTGACGCATTTCGAAGGCGCTGACTTCGCGACTGCCCACGCGCTGCCAGTCGGGCATGTTGGCGATGACTTCGTTCCAGAAGGAAATTGCCAACTCCTTATCAGCAGAGGCGAGAGGATCTTTGCCTGACTGTCCAACTAGTTCTGCTGTAGCTTGATGAATACTGCTAAGCGTGAAGAATTTGACACCGCGATGCGAGATGCTTGTGCTGTCGAAACAAGTGAACTCGCGAAAGAGAGGAATAGCGTTTATTACCTCCTTGGAAAAGCCGGCTAATGCATCTCGGTGGTTGTAGAGCAATTTAATCGACTTGGTCGGCCTTACCGCGTGGATATTCAAATCCGCAAACATTTGCTGAGATCGCTTCAATCCGCGATCCGCAAAGACAACAACAGATATCGTTTCATCTCCCAGAAGCGGGCGTTCGCGGATTGCTTCTTCAATCGCAGCTCGACGATGCTGTCCATCGTTGATCAGAATCGTGGCCAACATAGAAATTCGGAGTTTGCCGACTGATCGTAGCGGGCCCTCTGTCGCAACTGGGTCAAATTCGATCTCTCCGTCGATCGACGCACAGAGCGAGGAAAGAATGTATTCCGAGGAATTGTTGACAATGTAAGTAGCTATTGCTGGAACTCGGGCCCTGTTAAGTATTCGCTGAGCCCTTAGTTCGGCCGGCATCGCCTCGTCATCGAACTTAAAAAGACGGGGAACCACTTTGAGTGGCACCATGATAACGTAATAGGCGTTCGAGGCCTGAACACCCCGGATCGCCGTAAATTCTAAGCTGTTTCCATCCATTCGAGCACTCCGGATACCAATGGACGTTATTTTAATTTGGGATGGAAGTCAATAATTTTCGTATGGACGTTTATTTTACAAACGTCCTTCTTGGGCATCCTGGATCGAGGAGTGTAAACAGCCCCACAAGGGGGTCGTCGATCAAATCCCCTTTTCGCCTCCTCCACATCTCGTGGGGTGTACTGTATGGTTTCGGCTGAGGAGGGATTTTTTCCTGTCACGTCCCAGCGCATGCGAGAACACTTTGGTGAGCTTCGCCGTAAACTGAAACTCCTTATTATGAGCCACGTACTGGTATTAGCCACGTACTGGCAGCACTTCCGAGCGACATCGGGGCTGACCGGGCGGTAGAAGCTGTAAGAACACTGCTGTTGGGCTATTAAGGTTTCGTGAACAGCTCTGGCTGTGCCGGCTCGTTTCCCGATTCTTCAAAGTTACTTAGTCCAACGCCAACGAGACGAAAGAGCTGCTTTGAACCGAGATGTACATTGTGCCGTAAGGTCAAAGCAATGTCCGTCAATTGCTCACAAGATGTGGGTGGCAATGCGGGCGTATGGCTACGTGTGAGAATTTTGAATTCTCGTGTCTTCAACTTGAGGACGACTGTCCGGGCTAGCCGCGATTCCTTGCGCGAGGCTGCCCACACTTTTTTCGCAAGGCGGCGGATCATTGGTTCGGTTTCGGCCAGAACAACATCGCGCTCAAATGTATCTTCCGCGGACATGGATTTTGTCGGTCTATCGGAAACAACTTCGCTATCATCAATGCCGCGAGCGAGCTCAGAGATACGCTTGCCAAACCGTCCAAATTCCTGCTCGAGCATCGGCAGGTTCACAGCCCGTAACTGCCCAACCGTTTTTATTCCCAACTTGTCGAGTCTCTCGCCTGTAACTTTGCCAACGCCAGGCAATCGGCCCACAGGCAATGGGTATAGGAATGCGTCAACCTCCTCAGGCTGAATTACAAACAGACCATTGGGCTTGCGCCAATCTGATGCTATTTTGGCCAGAAATTTGTTAGGCGCGACGCCAGCGGAGGCCGTCAGTTTTAACTCATTGCGGATCTGCTCTCGGATAGTGCGTGCCACAAGGGTAGCTGTCGGCAAGCCACATTTATTTTCGGTAACGTCCAAGTACGCTTCGTCCAGCGACAAGGGTTCGATCAGGTCCGTGTGGCGTTTAAAGATTTCCCGTACATCATGTGATACGGCACGGTAACGCGTGAAATCCGGGGCGACAAAGGTCGCTTCGGGGCACAACCGTTCCGCCCGCACAGCCGGCATCGCGGAGCGGATGCCAAATACCCTGGCTTCATATGAGGCTGCACACACGACCGACCGATTGCCGCGCCAGGCAACAACTACGGGTTTACCACGCAACTCTGAGTTATCCCGTTGCTCTACGGACGCGTAAAACGCATCCATATCGACATGGATGATTTTCCGAACAGCCATCCTGACGATCTTAAATTCTCCGGCCCCCTGGACAAATAGAGAAGCCTTCCGACGAACTTCTTGCGGAGAATAAACTTTACAATCTGCTTTTCCTCTCCCAAAGCTGATATTTGCTATTGCCATGCGAACGGTGATCGCCAATAGAGGGGGTTCGAAATCAAACTCTACTGGGATTCGGGAATCTGGTCCGCCAATTTGCGTTCGCGTTCAGCCTCTTCAGTCTTGTGTAATTGCTCTAACACCGAAGCGAGCTGTTGATGGCTCCGCTTGGAGTTACTATCGAGTTCCACAGCCTTTCTGGCCATCTCCTCAGCTTCGTTCAGGTTGCCTGTCAGCTCCAGCAGAAGGGAAAACGATGCGTATTTACCAGCCGTCACAGGGCCCTTCGCGAGGTTTTCCCGGAAAAGTGGGATAGCGTCGCGGACACGACCGATTTCCATGGAAGTGATAAGCAGCTGAGACAGCGCGTCGGGATCTCCCGGTTTGATCTCAAGTGCGCAGCGCAGTTCACCCATGGCTTCGTCATATTCCGACTGGCCAAGGTATAAGGTCGCTAGCTGCTGATGAGCCACTGCATCGTTTGGGTTCTTCGAGATTGCTTCTTTTGCGGCTGCAATGAGGAAGGCATTCATCTCCAACCTTTGGCGGTGCTGCCTGACCACATCGTAGCGTCCGGCAATTACCACGCCGAAACTCAGAACAAGTGCGAAGGCTGTGAAGGCCAGCACTCTGCGTTGGCGTGCCACACGTTTCAAAGGAGAACCTCGCAGCGTCCATGCAAGAGGAACTCCGATGGCAAGGCCGCTCACCAGTCCACCCAAATGGGCGGCATAGTCCGTTGTTTTGTCGAAATGACCAAAAAGCAGTCCGACGGGCATTAGGAAGATGATCCAGGGAAGAATGCCTAGGACTTGGCGTCGAGGGAGATTAAGCTTGGCAAGCGCAAGCAACGCAATCAGGACGCCGGCTTGCCCAACGATTGCGCCAGAAGGCCCGAGCTTGAGAAATGTCGGGTGCCAAACCAAGCTTGTCAAGGAAGATGCAACGCCAGTAAACAGGTAGATGGCGAGCGCTTGCTTGCTTCCTAAAAGCCGATCCAGCGGTTTTCCAAGGCGCCACAAGAACAGCATGTTGCCTGCCAGGTGAAAAATGTTCAGGTGCACGAAAAGGCAAGTCAGGACCCGCCAGTACTGGCCCCCGAGCGTGAGCGGGCCATAGTTGCCGCCCCACAAAAGCATTAACTTATCGTCGAAATCGGTTCCTATGTGACTAAGGGATGGTTGAATGCCTGCAAGCCACATCCTGTGCAGCAGCATCACAAGAAAAATAATAAGGTTCGCGGCAATCAGGACTTGAGTGCTCGAAAGCGCCCGAAAACCTTTCCCTGCGGGCAGGGCAGATTGACACTGTAACGGGGCCTCGGGAGAAGAAGTTGATGCCAGATCAAGCGGGTTGGAATTTGCCAAATTAATCGCTGTCAGCAGGAGCGATTCATGAAGCAATGCGGATCTCTATCATTACTTGAATGAACCTATTGATCAAAACTTATTCCGCGTTTGTAAACCTCTCGATGCTGACTTTCTCCTTTCTAACCTGGCATAGTCAACTGCCCTCCCGACGTCGTGACCTAGTTGTTCCGATTCGCTCCCGTGAGGATATAACGAATGCCAAATTTGAACGTGCTCAATTCAATATAGTACCAAGCAAAGGGGGGCACCCCACGGTATGGTGATGAACAAAAACCGTGGGAGGCCCGGACTACCCGCACGCTTCAGAGGCCCTAACTGCCGAAGCGATTTCTGAATTTTCTTGACTCTGCTTTTCATAGACGGCCGCAGTTCTCACCAAGCTCACTCATCGGATGCCGCATCTGCCGGGTGCTCCGGACATCCGCCTTGGCATGTGACCCATTTTCCTTCCTTATTTAGATATCCAGGATCGATGCTCCAAAATTTGTCCCATCTTGCCTTTCCCTCTACCGACCTGGAATAGTCAACAGCCCTCCCGACTTCGTGACCCGTGAGTTCAATCAGGGCTCCTTCAGGATCCTTGGCAGCGGCAATCGTTTTTGCGACGGCTTCAATATTGTCGCCCGCACTTCTAGGCGCAATCTTCCCATTAACGATGATTCTACCTTCCGTATCTCTGTCGATATGGTGTTTCGCGGGGGTGCTAGTGTGTGAGCCGAGCTCTGTCTTTTCCCCGGTCTTGGGGTTGGTCTGGGTAAGGGTCGATTTGGTGACTGACGTTACATCGACCGATCCATCCTTGTTAAACGTAGTTGTTACAGTTGTGGTTCGAGTCTCAACGATGCCATTCTTGTAATTTATTGTTTCTGTTCTGGTATCTACTGTTTCTTTGACCTCATGACCGCCAGGATCGATCATTGCAGTCGGTCGATTGCGAACATAACTGTAGAGGTTCAAGCTTTGAGGATCGCTCAAATCCGCATACGGTATCGCAGCAGCTTTCGCTTCCCAGTCTGGCGACATGAATCGTCCTAGCGCGTTGTCGTAATAACGCGCCACAGATCGGCACGGCCAGGAAAGAAGAGAAACAGCCTTAGAGACATCTATGCGGGCCGGAGGCAGGCTTCAAGCCAAAGACCGGGTATGCCATCCAGCGTGTAGATGGGATCGCCGCCGTGATAGAAACCGACCTCCTTAACCAAAGCCTCATGGTCCGCATACGGCAACTGCTCTGGGCGCAGCTTGTGATGGAGCTTCCACTCCCTCATAAACTGCTCCAGGAAAGGCCGGTCGGCCACACGCACCCTTGTGCCCGTTGGAAACGCTTCTTTATAAGGGATGGGTTCTTTGATTTCCATATTCATAAACTCCTAAGAGCCACCGCCCGTTTGCTTGAATTTCGTTGGATCGATTTGCGTCGGCTGTTTTAGCTGGAACTGCTGAGCGCCGCCACTCGTTGTTGGTCCGTTTTCAGGAACCGTCAAGTTCGACGTTGGAGTCTCGAATGTAACAGAGTTCTGTCCTTTACCCGGACCGATCTCTAACAGATTCTCAACCTGAGTACTCGTCGCATTAGCAGGAATTTCGCCGGGCGTCGTCACATATGTCCCCGATCTAAGGAGACCGCCCGAATCCGTAATGCCGGCCACTCCAGCATCACTGGTGAAGTGTATCACTGTTGTGGTATCTATGACCGATGCTGCACGCACAGTGGCTGTTAGGTCAACGATTGCGACTCCTCCAGTAACAACACCAGTCGTGGCCAATGCGCCATTCATGCTAGTCATGCCTGCCGCCTGCGCTTCGTTTTTGGGCTGCAATTGCGGAATCTCTGGCGTTGTCCCAGGGATGTACATTCCACCGTGAGTGGCTACGTTAACCCCGATGTTCGCTGTTGAAGTGACAGCGTTCACCAGTGTTTTACCAGCGCCGATCGTTACCTGAGGTGTTACTTGGGCGAGATGATCTATTTGGGCCGGCGTCTTTGCCGCAATGTTGTAGCAGATTCCGTCTGGGCAATGGCCGTCGGCATCGCCGAAAGTGGTGGGATTGTTCTTTGTGTAACTGTAAAGATTCAGGCTTTGCGGGCTGCCGAAGTCAGCATACGGAACCGCTGTTGCTTTCGCAGCCCAGTCTGGCGTCATAAACCGCCCCAGAGCATTGGAGTAATACCGTGCGCCAAAGTAGTCGAGGCCAGTCTCTCCATCTCGTTCTTTGCCGGTGAACTTGTAGTGATTGGAGTCGTTGGTCGTAAATTGTAATTCACCGCCCCAAGGATAATAGTCTGATTCTGCCCTGATACCTCCGGCAGAGTCGGTGACAACCGATGCCGTTTTCAGATGATCGGAGAAGTAGTAATAGACCAGCCGGTTCGAGTCTTTCCTTGCGATGCGTTCGCCATTAAAGAAAACATATTCATGCGGATTGTTGCCGCTGAGGTCCGTTTCCGCGACAATGCCCGGCGTCATGTACCAGTAGAGCGTGCCCGTCGTGCCGTTTGATTTCTTGACGCGTTCGCCATCTGCGTCGTAAGTGTAGGCGTAGCCGGCTGCCCCGGTCACTCGATTTTCTGGGTCGAAGTTGTAGGCAAAAACGCCGTCATTCAACATATTCCCGGCAGCATCGTAGGAGTAGTAGAGGAACTGATTTGTGACAGTCGCCGTGAAAATCGCATTTTCAGCAGAGCACTTGGTTACGCTCTTTTGCAGCAGATTGCCCCAGGCATCATATGTGTAGCTGTTGCCCCAATATTCCGTTTTGCCGTTGGCTGTTGTAGCGGCGCAGTTGGTTCCCGCGTTCTGCGCGGAAAGAAGGCGGTTCAGCGGGTCATAGGTAAAGGTCTGATTACGTGCCGTATCTTTGTAGTTAGTGATGCCGTAAACATTTCCGTTGTCGCCGTTGCCCAAGTGGAAATCATAACCAATTGAAAACACCGTCGCGCTCGATGTTGCGGCAGACATGTTCACTGGCTGTAAACGTTTATTGTAAGTGAAGGCGTTTGTGATAACGCTGCCATTCACTAATCCCATAAGAGAACCGTCCGGGCCGTAAGTTGCTCCGGTCACATAGTTGATGCCGTTGCCCGAATCCACCGCCGAGAGCATCCGTCCGGCAGAATCAGGCGTGTAGGTAACGACTGCTCCGCTCGGATAGTGCAATTTATAAAGCGAGCCATCAAGATTATATTCATAGCTCATGCTCTTGCTCACGCCGGAAATCACGCGCGTTTCAGAACTCAACCGTCCGAGCACATCGTAGCTATAGCTGCCCGTGCCAGCTTGGTCGGTTAAGCTCGTCAAATGCCCGTTCCCGTTTGCGCCCGCGTCATACGCGTAGCTGACAACCGGCGATGTGAGCGGGCAACTCAATGCACCATACGCGCGGCCGGTCACGCGGTTCAACTCGTCATAGCAATAACTCGCCGTCTGCGTCACCGCCGGATTTGTCTGGTTCGGAGCAGGCGAGGTCTTCTGCAACAAATGTCCGTCATTGTCATAAACATAACTGATGGTCCCTGACTCCGGGTTTTTGGCCGAAAGCAATCGGCCCAACGAATCATAGCTAAACCGGCGTACGCGCCATGGACTAGTGGCGTCATTCGCAGGCGGTGAACTACAGCCCGTTCCCGTGACGCCGCCGTGCTGCTCCACGCACGTCAGATTTCCCAAGCCGTCATATTGGTACAGGGTAACGTAATAGTTATGAACCAGGCCAGGGCCGGACGCTGCTTCACCGTTCGCCATGGCACCTGTTCCGGTAAACGCATTAGCCGGAAAGCTCCACTGCGTCTGCGTGCTGGTGGAAGAGATGCTGATGGTTCCGTTTCCGCCCATGTTTTTGTAGTTCAATGTGAGCGTGGTTCCACTGGCGGAAGCTGTCACCGGGGAAGCGGAAACGTTCAATCCCGATGCCAGTGAGGTGGCCAACGTTGAAGCGCTATTGCTAGTGCTCTGGCCGTAAGGCACGCTGATGCTGTAGCCATCCACCATGATGGTTACATTCCCCTGGTCCCAAACCGTGACTCCGGGATTGGCATCCGAGCCGCCGCTCATGGCGACCGTGGACGAATTGAACGAGTAAGTAGCGCCGCCGAAATCCGTAGGATCATTACTGGTAGAGGAAGCGCTAACGGGCAGCGTGTTCCCCGCCGTGCCAGCTGGCGCGGTGAAGCTGAGCGTGATGCTGCAACTCACAGTGCAGCTCATCGCGCTGGCCGAAGCAGAAAGCACCCCGCCCGCATTGATGGCGTTCACCAGACTGGAAGCCAGGGCAGGAAGCGTGACGGTTTGCGAGTATCTGGCTACATAGCTCGCGCCGTTCACCGTGATCTGGGCGGTGCCACTGTCCCATATAACCTGGCAGGGATGAGGCGGCTGGCACAGCGGAGCATTCGGGTCAGGCATGGAAAAATCGCCTCCGCTAGACGTGGAACTCGTCATAACCACCGATCCATGGGCCTGCGTGGCTGCAGTCTGCCCAACGCCATTCTGGCTGGCCAACGTGCCACTTACCGTGACCGAACCTGTGGCCTGGGTTCCGGCAAAAGAGCCACCCGGCTCATCCACTTCAATCAATCGTCCCAGTGCGTCTGAGCAGGTTCGGCGTTGCGCGCCGGCTTCATCCTGGGTCACGGTGCAGGTTCCCGTACTCCCTGATGCGGATTGGTCATATTGAATTGAGCTGATACTGCCATCCTGCTTTGTTGTCTGCGTCGGTCGCCCCAGACCATCGTATTGCGTTTGCGTGACGCCGTAAGTCGGGTCAGAAGTGTTGAAGTACGGATTGGTCACGCTTGCAGTCTGGCCCAAGCCATCGTAGGTAGTCACGACCGTGGCTGTTCCGTTGGGCAGAGCGTGCGTGGTTTCATTCACCCTGTCCACACCATCAAAGTAGGCCGTGGATGTATCTGTTAAAGATGTTGTCACTGAATGCTGACGCTGTACCGAGAGCGGAAAAGCATTGGGCGCGGAAGGCGTAAAAGTTGTAGTAGCACGGGCATTGCCGTTGGCGGGATCAGACGGGGCCTGCGCCTGGATCAGCCGCCATGAAGTGTCATAGCTGTAGTTTGCCGTATGGGCCGAATCCCCAGGAGTATTGCCGCTGGCTTGTGCAGTCGCGTTCTCATTCGTGAGGCTTTCCAGCAGGCCTGTGAGGGAATCATAGGTTCCGCTGACGCAGTGGGTAACTGCGCCTGTTTGCGGTGAACAGGTTTGCGTAGCATAAACTCCGGCATAAACCGGATCATAGCTGTAAGTGGTCTTGTGGCCGAGCGGATCAATCTGCTGGTACGGCTCGCCTGTGTCATACCATACTGTATGACTGCTTACCGCACTCTGCGTGGCGGGCGTGCACTGGCTGTGATCAAACAGCTTGTGGGTTGTGCTGGTCAGATTGCCGCGCGGCATAGCCACCGCTTGATGCGTACCGGCCGGCAACGCCCCCACGGTGGTTTCATAATTAATGTTGGCATAAGCCGGTTCATCATAAGCGTAGTCCGTTTCAGACATCTTGCATCCGCTGCCGTCGGTCACAATGACTGAAGCGGGCAGGTCTAACAGTCCGGCATTCAAATATGCAGGGTTCGACTGCCATAGATACGTAGTGGTAGTGTCCTTGAGCAGCGCACCACTGTAGTCATAGACCTTCTCATCGGTGATCTTTTGGAAAGTGGAAAAAGATGGATAGCCATCATATTGGCGCACGATCTTGCTGACCTTGTTCCCCGGCAGAGTAGTGGTAATGGTGTCGGCCACTGCCTTCACAACGAATGAGGAAGCGTTATTGTAGTTCGTGGTTGCGGTATAGTGCGTGTCCACGGTTTTCAGCAGCGTGCCTGAATCGTGGGTGCCCTGATATGTGCGGGTTTCTATCTCGTACAGCGAGCATTGCAGGGGCAAGACGGGCGATTGGAAGACGTGCGCAGTTTCGTTTCCGTCAGGGTCGAGCACGTAGTTGGTAATTGTGTTGTCTGGCTGCAGGGTCCCCCAGGTGTACTGCCAGGTTTGAGGAGGGTTGATCAAATCATTGACGGTGCGCGTGGCCACTGCGCGGCTCACGGCAGTATCATCCTGTTCGCAGCTGGGCGGCGCTGTGATCTCCTTCCACGTATACGTAATTTGGCCGCCTGTGGGCAGATTGATGGTGGTGATATTGCCATAGGCGTCATAATTGAATGCCCATTTTGCGCCATCTGGCATGACCAGGCTGGCCACAGAGGCGTTGTTTGAACCGGGTGGATAACTCTTGAAATACGTATCGTTGTGCGGGGGTTCAACATTGGCCTGGGAGAATGTTGGCGCAAGCGTAAGCTGGGCATAACAAACCAGGACCGGGCTTACTCTGCCGTCTGGTCCGGGAAAGTTAAAGAGATACGCGCTGCTGATAGTGGTTAAGGCAACACAGTTATCTTGAGCAGCCACGGTTCCCTGCGCACTGCCCGGATCAAACGGGATTGGCCGGCCAGACGTGTCCAGCGCCGGGCCGACGGCTATCACGCGGGAAGGAGACACCGAGATACCAAAGCCCATGGTATTGCCGTTGGCATCCATGATGCTGGTTGGTCCCGCAGTATCATTGAAGGTCTGGACTGTGTTGTTGCCCTCCGCCATCAGCGTATTACGCCATCCCTCGACATGAGCAACTACATTGGCTGAAGTCCCCGAAAGGGCCGAGACATAATCTCTGGAATACGAGAGATATGCATACGAATAGGTCGTGCCGTTGCCATCTCTCAGCACGCCACTGTCGTTGCTGCCATCAACCATGCTTCCCCGCGTCAGGGTGAATTGGAAGTTAGACCCATCCTGAGTGACCATGTTGCCATTGGGGAGAATGCCAGCTAGCCAGTGGACAGAACCATCAGGCGTGCGCACGCCATAGTTGAAATCGGCATATGAAACTCCGCCGTTTACATCGGTGGTAGTGGTGCGGACTCGCTTCAACTGAACGTCATAGCTACTGTTTAATGTCAGTCCCGGCTGTCCGGCCAGCATCCACCTTTGGCGATAAGTATGCGTGCTGTCATAGTAGCTCCCCACCTGCCAGTTCTTTGAAGCAAGCCGGAAGGTATAGGCCAATCCATAGCTCCCGCGCTGCGGATACGAAAACGACGAAATGTGGAGCATCACACCGCCATTTTCCAAGTTGACGGTATCAATGTTTGAACCACCATAGCTGCCAAACGATTTAAACCCATTTTCGAGATTGGGCGCTGTCTGGCCGAGGGCCAACGCAGTCGATAATCCAATGGCGGCACAAAACGAGACAATAGCTTTCACCAATTTCACACAATCCTCCGCACACAAGGCCAGGGCGGCTTGCGCCCTGCAAGCCTGACTTAGTGAATTTGAATTGCTTGTGGGGCCCGGTACGACGGCACTCCCCCGGAATGGAGTGGACGGAGGAAAGACTTCTAATGAGCCGCCATTAGGCGGGCTAGGGTTAAAGTGTCAGTCTCTGCACTTCTGGTTTCAGGAACGCTTTTGAGTTTAGAACTTGCGTTTTTTATCGGCCTATTTCAAGCTGGCGACGCATTGGCTTCTCAGCCTCGACCCAACCGACCAATGTATGTCGCCGACGCCACAATCAATAGTGCCTTTCCAAGCCGAATCGTTTCATATGCCGCCACATTTTCTAGTGCTCGTTCCTGGACACCTACTAGTGAAGCTCTCTCGGCATGCGATATACTTCCGTGGTAGGCATCCTGAAACTGCAAGTACCACGCCGCAGACACTAAACTACCCCTCCTACAGGTGTCAAGACTCTAAGAGAACTTTTAGTTTGCAGTTTCGAGATTTCAAAACTAGAACATCCTTGCCGCAACGACCCAATAACGTCGCCAACACGGCTCAATTTGCCTACGCTGAAGTCCGTAAGGTCAAACTGAATCAAACCAAAAGAATCGTGGCGAGCCCACATGAACCTATTTCTTAGAACACTTCTGGTCAGGGTTCTAGATGAAACCGCATGGCTCATACAAGTGTTTTGGTTCTGACTGCCGGTTCTTATCTCTCTCCGATAAGCACAATAGAAAAGCAAATTCCGAGCAAGACAATAGATGAAGAAAGTAGATACCAGCGGATAGCACCTCTGCCGGCGAGTACACATGGCACTGCTGCAAGAAATGAGGCGAGAACCAAGCCTGCCGAACTAAACAGCGCGTAGTCGCCGCCAATCCAAGTACAGCAATCGATGAGCAAAAAAAGGCGATGAACAATAGAGCTTGGAAGGATACAGCGACAAGGCCAGTTCCACTCAAAATAGGCCGCCAGGTCAGCAGATTCGTCCTTTCACGTTCTCGCCATGCCCTCCAAATAAGGAAAGCAGCGCAAGCTAATGCTGTTATGCAAAGTGCATGGGGTGCAATTGCCTCCATTTGAAGGCGAAAAGGTGCTCCTCTCATTTCTCCTGCTTACGTCGTTGAAATTGGAGTGTCCCCATCAGTCCGCTTCATAGCCCGCAAGCGGGTTCTGCGGATCGTGGCCATCCTCAAGTTCTACAAAAACATGCGCCGATGTTGGTGGGGGCGCGATGTGCACTGTTACTCCCACCAGGAATTCGTTGCGTACGGCAGACCCGGCATGGCTAGAGAATAGGGGTAACATTTAACAAAAAGGTCCACTCGTGTTGAAATCATTCCCCGCTAGCATTTCCCGGAGTTTGCTTCAGTAGCGGTAAGCTTGGCCCAATCACAGCACACCTTCCTTCGCCTGTCCCGGATACGACAATCAGTAAGCTCTCGTTTTGGGATGTGCCTTCACGAGCCATTCACAATCCGGCGCGTCTTGGTCGTCGAGATGCCGTTTTCCGCCTCGCGTGGCACCGGCGCAGTTCGTCCTCTACGTTCCAAAGTTTGCTCTCAATACTATGCCGTTCGTCTCCATCGGAGATCTGTATCATGAGCACCTCATCATCGCGACTTTCTTTGAGCTTCTTAATCTCGCTCTGCGCCTGCTCGTACTTCTCGCTCAAATAAAATACTTTGTGCAACAACAGCACTACCAAGCCCAGCAAACCGATGATTATGACCGCTACAATGCTTCGTACGCGCAAGGCTTCCTCTCCGATTTCATTATGCTGGTCGCGCGCACGCCCTGTGGCAGTTCAAAACCCGCGGCGACTTCCCCACGACCTCTCAGGATTTGCCAAGTACTGCGAGTTTAGCTTCTTGACTTTGAGAATCTTCATGCAAGCGGCCAACACTTGCCCTGGGTCATCGTAGGCCGTTTCCGAGAGCTGTTGTATCACCTCGATCGTGCGGGGTGACAACTTATAAGTTTTTCGCCTGATTGACGTTGCTTCCGGCCTTGGTACTGGGATAGGCTTCGGCAGCCGGACTAGAATCTCAGATCCTACCTGTACAGCGCGGCCCTGCGATCCGTAAATCGAAGCTGCCTTCCGAATCTGCAGAATGACCTCAAAGGATACCTCGTAGGTCTTAGGCGCGGTTCCCGGTGTGTCGGGCTCTCCTCGGTGTCTCGGCTTGAGCTTAACGGCCTTTTTGTCTTTCTCGAAACTTGGTGACATATCGGCAATCCCGTTGACGCCTTCATGGTTATCGGGGGTTTTCTGCTGACTGGTCTTGGCGCGTTAAAGTCGTTGACCATTCCGAGCGCGGCACAACTCGCTGTAATAGCCGCGGATGTCTTACTAGTGGAGTGCACCAATGGTCTTGTCGGGTAAATTCTCTGCTAATAAAAACGGGACTGTATAGAGACATACAGCCCCCGAGCCGCGAGGTCTCTTCTGAATGGGAAACTGATAAAGTCCCAAATTGTATTGTCCGACTCTGTTGACCGTTACTGGGCAGGCTCGCAAGCCCCTTGTTGGCCTGCCCAGTATTTGGCTTCCTCGGTGGCAAGATTCATTGCAGAGTCACTGGCAATAACAAAATAAAGTCTACGTTACCCCACCCGTAGGTGTCAAGATCATTAATCAACAACTTTATTCCACTTCACTAAGGGGCAGGCTGTCGCCCTGGGGGGCGTCGGCCCCGGGGGGCAACGCGCGAACCGATGGGGTAATAAGGATCTGCTATCCAGGGCGGAGCAAACTTATAGCTCGCCTCAGCGATCGGACTCGTCCAGGTATTTGGCGCTTAACTTCTTGACCTTTAGGATCTTCATGCTGGCTGCCAATACCTGTCCTGGATTATCGTAAACCGACTCCGAAAGCTGTTGAATCACTTGAATTGTGCGGGGCGACAGCTTGTAGGTTCTGCGCTTGATCGAACTCGGCTCTGGCTCTGGTACCGATATCGGCTTTGGAAGCCGTACTAAGAGTTCCGACCCTACTTGTACGGCACGACCCTGCGAACCGTAAATCGAAGCCATTTTGCGAATTTCCAGAATGACATCAAATGGTAACTCGTAGGTTTTAGGCTCGGTTCCAGGTGTATCAGGCTCGCCACGGCGCCTCGGCTTGAGTTTGACCGCCTTTTTGTCCTTTTCCACGCTTGGCGACATAGTCGCATTTTACTGAAGCACTCACTGATAAATCGAGATGTATTTAGCACCAAAGCTGAGAGTGCCTCTTTTTCGGGATTCAAGGAATATTGGGCTTGGGAGAACACAAATTAGAAGATCTCTTACTGATCGGGGTCAGCCAGGTGCTTTGAACCCAATTTCTTGACCTTCAGGATCATCATACTGGCAGCTAATACCTGCCCTGGATTGTCGTAATCCGTTTCTGCTAGCTGTTGAATGACTTCAATTGTGCGGGGTGAAAGCTTATAAGTTCTGCGCTTGATCAATTGTGGGTCCGGTTCTGGCACCGATATTGGCTTAGGCAGCCTCGCCAGTAT
>DASTCT010000229.1:0-8343 GCA_035710845.1 Candidatus Angelobacter sp. | reverse complement strand
AATTGAACGGCTTTTCGCCTGGCTGCACAATTTCCGTCGCGTGGTTACGCGTTGGGAATACCACGACGACAACTTCTTCGGCATGGTGCAACTTGCATGTGTTCTCATCCTGCTGAAGAGGTATTTATGAGATGGGTTCTAGATGCCTTTGTCTAAGGCAGCAAGCCATACACATTCAATTGGCCAGCCGTGCCAACGTATACGTGTCCGTTGGCAATGGTGGGCGATGTGAATTTGAGCGCATTGCCTGACGTGTCACGAGTTCCTGCCTGCGTACTGTTGTACAGTTCCTGCAGCGTAGAGCCATCGTAAGCATGCAGCACAGCAGGGCCGGGAGTATTGATGCCTCCATCTGGAGTGCCTCCAGCATACGCATGCAGATCGAGTGTCCAGATAATGGAGCTGCTTCCGTTGGTTGAGATCATGGGCGAGGTCCCGGGATAGAGAAAGACTGTGGTGGTTTGGGCTGCTGGAGCGGTGGAAAGCAATCCACTGGAGAAAACAAACCGTCCCAGCGGTTGATTGATCTCACCGATGTAGAGGGAAGAATCCAATGCTGCTGGTGTTGCGAACAGGCCGTTCGTAGGATCGGGATTGCCCAGCGGCAGCGTCTGCACATCATTATTCTGAGTCGAATTGAACTTCCCCATATTACTGCGATTAATCAGGTAAATCTTGCCGTCTTTTCCGCCCACTACAAGCAGGCTGGGCGCAACTGCGCCTGTTTGTGTCGGAGGCAGGATTGGTCCGCCAGCGCCCAGGTCAAGATCATCAGCGGTCAACTGGGCGGTATTGAACGGAGAGAAATAGTCCAGGCGCACCAACGCTCCGCTCTGCAAAGCTAGCTTCAGCACCGTATTGCCAGCATCACGGCCGCCGGTGTTAAGGTCGAACGCGCCATTTCCGGTCGCCAGATAAATGTTTCCGCTCGGATCAGCTGCGGGACCGTCGCCGCTCTGCCAGATCGCCGAAGCGCCTTTATCGGGGCTGGTGCAGAAGATCGCCACCTGATGCAGCACTCCGGTACCGGCGGCGCTGTAGGCAAAAAGCCACCCGTTGTAAGGGAGAGCGTCGCCATTTGAGCCATAGGCGATGTAAACATTGCCGTTGAGAAGCAGCAGGGCTGGTCGCTGCAAATGCTGTTTAGGCACAAAGGGCACGCGGCCATTGGCAGCCAACGGAGGATACGTACCAGGGACGGAGCCCTGGATCTTGATGGGGCCGCCAAACTTTTCCGCCCCTGTCGTCAGGCTGAGCGCATGCAGGCGGTGGACGATAGCGCCGTTTTCACTAGTCGAGACCGCAACGTAAAGAGTGCTGGTAGTAGTGTCAATGACAGGGGTACTGCTGATGCTGATTTCCGGCGCGATCAGCGCATTCGCCGGCTTGGCTATGGTCGTAATCCCGGCGGAGGGATTAATAAAGCTGCGATGCCAGAAGGGCGCTGTCGTTTTGCCGTCAGCGTCAAAAGCGTAGACGCTTGAGTGTTCCGTGGCCACAAACACAACATTGTGCTTGCTTCCGGCAATGGTCAGGTTGGCCACATGCAGCGGCTGAGCATAGATTTGTCCATCCACGGTGCGGGAGAAGAGCTTGCCAAAGGTGCTTGCCTTCACCGTAGAAGAGGTAAGCGCGAACTCCTGCAAATTGACGCCGCTGCGAAACTTATCGGCATGATAGGTAAACATTCCTGGATAATCAGTGACCCAGACGGTCGCTGAGCCGACAGCAGTTGGCTGGGCTACACTCTTGGCCGTGATCTTATGCGTACTGCGCTTGGCCGGAGGATGGTAGAGGCCGGAAGAAGAAATCGTTCCAACCGTCGCGTTGCCGCCGGTGATGCCATCCACCGCCCACGTAACGGCATGATTGGTGGTATTCACAACCGTAGCCGTGAACTGTTGCGGTTCAGTTAAAGTAAGAGGGGCTCTGGCCGGATGTACGCTTACGCCAACCGCAGCTAGCGCATTGGAAGACCAGAAACAGAACTGGAACAACAGGAAGAGATATCCAAGAGTGCGGCCCAATTTCATATCGATCCGATTTCTAAAAAAGCTGATCTGCTGAGTTGGAAGGCTGCCCTTATGCCCAGGGATGCTCGATTAATTCTGAATCGCAGCTTTGTGAAAGACTTTTAACAGAGAGGGATTTTTTGTAAGTTGTTTACAGCGCAAGCTTTTGGAAAGTCAGCATTCTTAGATCGCTCGTATTAAGAGCAGGCTCTATAAAATGAAAAGACTTCTGCGAATCATGATGTTGATACTTCCAGCGCTTTACATAGGGTTACTGCTTTTGGCGATCTTCTTCTCTGACGGCATGATCTTCCAGCCGCACGCTTCTTCTTACCAGGATTCGCCGGAGATCCTGAAGATCAGCACGGCAAGCGGAAAGAAGATTTCTGCTGTTTATCTCGCGAATCCCTCTGCCAAGTTCACTCTGCTGGTGAGCCACGGAAATGCAGAAGACCTGGGCGATGATCGGTATTGGCTGCTGGACTTGCGCAAGATTGGATTCAGCGTCTTTGCCTATGACTATGAGGGTTATGGCACCAGCCAGGGTAAGCCGAGCGAGCAAGCCGCCTATGAGGATGAAGCTGCGGCCTATGACTACCTTGCTGTGAATCTGAGGACGCCGCCTGACCGGATCGTTATCTTTGGGCGTTCTGTAGGAACCGGCCCAGCTACGTACATAGCAGCCCGGCGGCCCGCAGCTGCGTTGATTTTGCAAAGTCCGTTTGTCTCAGCTTTTCGAGTGCTGACGCGTATCCCTCTGCTGCCCTTTGACAAGTTTCCCAATTACAAGAACATTCGCCACGTCCATTGCCCGGTATTGATCATGCACAGCCACGGTGACACCGTCATTGGTTTCTGGCACGGCGAGAAGCTGTTTGAATTGGCGAATGAGCCTAAGCAATCCTTCTGGGCACAAAATGCCAACCACAATGAGATGGAAATGGCGGCCGGCTATTGGGAAGCTTTGCAGAAATTTCAGGCGTCTCTTGAAAGCGGAGCACAACCAACACCGCGCATAAGCGCCCCTTGAGAGCTCTCAGCCCTTACCTCAGTGCCTTTTTATTGCATGGTGGCCGGGTGGCATGTTGATCCCACTCCGGGCGGCGTTGGTACTCCGGTTGGCGGTGTTGCCCAAGGCTTCCCGGTAAAGTCAAAGAAATCCAGCAGGCTGGGCTGCGCTGCATCGCGCTTGGTGAGCGCCGGAAGATTAAATCTCTCTTCTACAAAACGGATCACAGCCGTGTGGTCCATGGCTGTGTGTCCCACGTAATGGCGGCGCGAGAAGGGCGAGACGATAAAGTTTGGCACACGGAAGCCGAGCTGCGCTCCAAATCCCTGATTGTTTGCAGCAGCTGCATCCGCCGGATGAGCGCCGGGACTGCTTGGACGTAGGTCACAATGGTTGGTAAATACGCCCACAGTTGTTGGCTGGCAGGGCAGAAATCCATCGGGATTGACTGCAATCGGCGCAATGTCGCCTTCCAGTCCAGACAGCGACGCGCTGGTGTTCTGGTTCGTATGCCCGGGCACGGGCGGCACATGATCATATGGCCCGCCACCCTCGTCAAAGCTGAAGAACAGCACTGAATCTGACCACGATGGACTGCCCATGAGCGAATTGACAAGGTTCGCGATCTGCGCCTGCCCCGTCAGGATCGATTGTCCTGATCCCGGATGCTCATCGCTGTGCCCGAAATTCGCTTCAA
This sequence comes from Candidatus Angelobacter sp., assembly GCA_035710845.1. Taxonomy (GTDB): domain Bacteria; phylum Acidobacteriota; class Terriglobia; order Terriglobales; family Acidobacteriaceae; genus Angelobacter. Next base: position 4,625 of record DASTCT010000229.1, on the reverse strand, counting down.
CATAGGCGAATTGCGGCAGCGTGTTGTTCTGCGCGTCGGCAATGAACTGGCTGACCGGCGCGATGTGCGTCGAATCGACATGCAGAACGCCGCTTGAATCGCGGAAGATGTATTTGCCGCTATAGCCGAAGTAAGTGAAGGTCGTCGACGGCGCGCCGTTGGAGTTCGTGGTGGAGTAATAGATCTTCCATGAGATGCCGTGTTCATCCAGCAACTGGAAGATGGTTTTGGCCGTGAGCTGGGGCGCGTGATCGTCAAAGCCGGGATCGAAGACGTAGCCCTGCGTCGTCCCTCCAGACATCGTTGCCAGACGATTAGGAATGGTCTTGCTGGCGACGGGCGAAAACCAGCGATCAGAGAGCGCAAACTGTGAGGCAATAAAGTAGTAATAGTTCAGCTCTGGAGAGCCTGTGGTGCTCGTGTCCTCATAGAAAGCCATAGCGCGCTGGCCAGTCAGATCGGTAAATGTTCCGCTGCCGGTGCCCGATTTGGCGAACCCTTCTGCCGTATGCACAAAGCCGTCCATCAGGATTTGGCGCGTGGTGGTGAAATCAAACCGGCTCACGTCGCCAAAGCTCTCCAGCCAGGCCGAGCTCATATCGTCAAGGCAACTGCTGGTGGTGTGAAAGAGCGAGAAGAATTGGCCTTCGTCATCGACGTTGCTGATCGTGTTCAGCTTGTCATCGATCCCGTCGACATCATACACGTGCTGATCCTCGCCAATGTTCCAGCCGCGTGCTCTGCGGTACGGGTTCAGCATGCCGAAGTAGCTGTCAAAGCTGCGGTTCTCCTGCAACATGAAGATAATGTGGTTCACCGCCGTGATGCCGCCTGGAGTCGGAGTGGGACTAGGCGTTGGACTTGGCATAGGCGTGGGACTGGGGAGTGGAGTTGGTGTAGGAGTGGGAGTTGGTGTCGGGGTAGGCGTTGGTGAAGCCGCAACAGTGATGCTTTCCGATGAAGAGAAGAAAAAGCCAGTCGTATCCCAGGCGCGAATCACGATGGCATGTTTCCCGGCAGGCAGCGAGAGGACGGCAGTAAGAGATGCACTGGTGCTCTTGGCTTTTTGGGTTGAATCGATATACATGATCATTGCCGTAACAGTGTGCTCGGCGTCTCTTGCCGCTGCGGAAAAAGTTACCGGCGAGCTCACGGTCGCACCGCTTAATGGCGAGCAGATTTTTACCGTCTTATCTACCGTGGCCGTACACGCCGCCTGCGTGCGGGTTGCAAACAAGAGCGGCATGACGAGAAGCAGAAGTACCGTTAAGCGCGTGTGTGAAAACATGGCTGCCCACCACCTTAAAATCAAGTCTTTAAAAAATTGCAATTGGAATCGATAATTTGGGTTACTGCGAAGGGGAAAGCTGACACACCTCTTCTCTCAACAGACACCCTGCTTTTTCTTGAAACTAGGAACCAGGAGAGTGAAACTGGGTTGTACAAGGAGAGCTGCTATGTTTCAGCTACAAAGCAACTGCAAAGCAAGAGCATTATTGCTGATCTGGGATTATGAGATGTTCAACTCACAGTTTGTTTGCAGCGAGCACAGTTGTTGCTGCCGACAATGAGCGCGTTACGCTTCGGTTTGCGCTTCCAGCGTCTGGCCCAGTTCTTCCCATTCGCTCATAGCCTGTTTGAGATCGGTTTTTGAGCGCTCCAGCAGATCGGTTTGTCGTTGCGTCTCTTCCACGCTTACAAAATGCTGCAGAGCAGTTTCAGCCGCAGAGATCGCCTCTTCAAGCCGTGCGATCTCTTCTTCCACTTCTTCCAATCGCTCTTTCATCTGCTTAAGCTTGATGGGATTGAGACGCTTTTGCTTAACGTCTGGAGCTGTCGGCATGATGGTCGCGTCGTGATTCGTGTTTGCCACCGCGTTGGCAGCAGATGAATCTGCCGGACTCAGTGAACCATCTGGAGCAACGCCCGGCTTTCCTTCCTTGCGCCAGAGATAGTCTTCATAATTGCCGGGAAAGACCTCAATTCGGCCATCGCCAATCTCAAAGATGCGCGTGGCCAGCTTGTCAATGAAATAGCGGTCGTGGGAGACAAAGACCACGGTGCCGGTAAATTTCTGCAGCGCGTCCAGCAGAACGTCTTTGGCCCGGAGATCGAGATGGTTCGTTGGCTCGTCAAGCAGCAGGAAGTTAGATGGATGCAGCAGCATCCGGGCCAGAGCGTAGCGGTTGCGTTCGCCGCCGGAGAGCACACCGATGGTCTTGAACACATCGTCTTCAGAAAAGAGAAAACAGCCAAGCAGGTTGCGCAGCTCTGTCTGTGTGGAACGCGGAGCGGCGGTAAACAGATCGTCCAACATGCGGGCTTGCGGATCGAGCGCTTTGTACTGGTCCTGAGCAAAGTAATCAACGTCAGCATTGTGGCCCAAGCGCAGCTCGCCGCCAGTGGGCTGCTCCAGGCCGGCCAGCAGCTTGATAAGAGTTGATTTACCTGCGCCGTTCACACCCACCAGCGCTATGCGGTCTCCGCGTTCGATCACAAAATTGCCGCCGGAAAAAACATGCTTAGGCCCATAGCTTTTGGCCAGGTCTTTGGCCTCCGCCACCATGCGTCCGCTGGCGCGAGGTTGGGGAAACGAGAAGTGGATAGCTTTTTCTTCCGGTGGGATTTCAATCTTTTCCATCCGCTCCAGCTCTTTGATCCGGCTCTGCACCTGTTTGGCCTTGGTGGCCTGGTAACGAAAGCGATTGATAAAAGCCTCAAGCTGATCAGTCTTTTCTTTCTGGTTGCGATACGCGGCCTCAAGCTGCGCACGGCGCTCGGCTTTTTGCGACAGATATTTTTCGTAATTGCCGGAGTAAAACGTGACCTGCTTGTTCCATATTTCGGCTGTTTTCTTCACCGTGACGTCAAGAAAGTAGCGGTCATGCGAGATCAGAACATAGGCATTGGGATAAGCGGCCAGATATTGCTCCAGCCAGTTACGTGTTTCTAGGTCAAGGTGGTTTGTTGGTTCGTCAAGCAATAACAAATTTGGCTTCTGCAGCAGCAGCTTGGCCAGGGCAATACGCATTTGCCAGCCGCCGGAAAACTCTTCCGTCCGTCGCTCCCAATCTTCTTTCTTGAAACCCAGGCCGTTTAGTACCGTGCCAACTTCAGCCTCAATAGTGTAGCCATCGCGGGCCTGGATCTCAGCCTGAATGCGATGAAAGCGCTCCGCAATCTGCTCGTACTCCTCACTTGAATCATCGACCTCGCCCATGCGATGCGCCAGCTCTTCCTGCTCACGCTGCATCTGGTGAACGTCACTGAAAACTGTGAGACATTCAGCAAAGACGGTGCGTCCGGAAAGTGAAAGCCCATCCTGGGGCAGATAGCCGCACTGAATGCCGCGCTGCCGTGTTGTGGTTCCATAGTCAAGAGACTCAGCGCCAGAGAGGATTTTGAGCAGCGTAGTTTTGCCGGTGCCATTGGCGCCCACCAGCCCCACACGATCATGCGGCGTGATCAGCCAATCCAGGTCTTGAAAGAGGACCTTTGGTCCAAAACGTTTGCCGGCAGCGGTGAGCTGGATCATTACTTCTATCTAATCATATTGAGAGCGCTGAAGGACAGAAGGGCGTTCGCTTGGAAATTTGTGTGCTCGATATGACAGAGCACAGCGGCTACAAAGATTGTGAGTTGAGCGTCAAGAAGTGCTGGATTTCAAACTTGGCATCCTGTGGCGCAATCGTTCTCATCGCACAAGATAAGGAAAGGAGATTTCAAAATGCCCTCAAAATCCAGCAGAATACGCAAGAGCAACTCCTCCATATCTTCCAGTTCTCGAGGCACGCGGTCGGCATCAAGCTCTCGATCCAGAAGTACGGGCACCAAGAGGTTGTCTGCGGGAAATTCACGCAGCGCAAGCTCAAGGAGCAGGTCTGAGTCTCGCAACAAGAATTCAGATTCAGTTCGCGGCCGTTCATCGCGGAACGCATCTTCCCGCACCGCAAGCGCTTCGTCCAACCGTGGCAGTCGCAGCAGCTCTCGTTCATCCTCCAGATCACGCGTATTAACCGATCATGACGAGATCAGGCAGTGGGCAGAAGAACGAGAAGCACGTCCAGCTTGTGTGCGCGGCACCGGAGGCGGCGAAGACGTAGGTATGATCCGTCTCGATTTTCCGGGATATAGCGGCGGGCAGTCCCTGAAGCAGATTGAATGGGACGAGTGGCTGGAAAAATTCGACGAAAACGGTCTGGCGCTGCTGGTGCAGGATGAAACCGCACGCGGCGGACGCAGCAATTTCAACAAGCTGGTAAACCGGGAGACTGCGCGCGCCAGCGGCAAGCGCTCATCCCGCAGTACGCGAGGTGGATCACAACGCAAAGCAGCGTAAACGTTTTGTGTCCCGGAAAGTTAACAACACATTCCGTTATTTTTTTGTTGACATTCGCTGTCTGACTACCTCAATATCTTGGGTGTAAGTAGGCAACAGTACTATTTGTAGAGTTCTGATTGTTAAAGGGCCCAAGAAACAAAACTTTTAAGGAGGGTATTCGCGAATGGCGACCAAGAAAAAAGCTGCGAAGAAAAAGAAGAAAAAGTAGCTGATGAGCGGAGCCAAGTCTCCGCAAAGTTTTTTAACAAGGGAAAATAGTTATGACGGGGTGTTCAATCCAGAA
>DASTCT010000228.1:0-8245 GCA_035710845.1 Candidatus Angelobacter sp. | reverse complement strand
ATTCAGAGAAGAGCGCGAGTCTTGGTCATCGTGAACAGTGTCCGGTTTTCAACGAGAGCGAAATGGCGCTTCTCTAAAGCCCGAGGGCGTCGACGCCCTCGTTTACTCTTGACACCGCCGTCGTTGTTATAGACGGGATTTCAGAAAAACTATTCAAGGTCCTTCCCCCGCGTTTCCGGTAACTGCCACGCCATGATCGCCGTAAGCACAAACGCAGCCGCACACAGTAAAAATGCTGCTCCCAGACCATACTTATCGCCCATTGCTCCAATTGTATAAGGCGCTGCGCAGCTCAAAGCTCGTGCGCCATTGTAAGTAAAGCCCAGCGCGCGGGCGCGAACGCGGGTAGGGAAGAGTTCGCTGCCGATAATCCCAGAGCCGGCAAAAAAGCCTGTACCAAAAAAGCCGACGAACACCCCCAGGATCAGGATGAGCCATTGCTGGCGCGCCATCGCGTACAGCGGAATCAGGGCCGCTGCGCACAGCGTGTAGAGAATCAGTGACGACTTGCGGCCCAGCTTGTCCGCCACCCAGCCGTAACAGAGATATCCCGGAAACATGCCGGCCAGGTTGAGCGTCATGAGGAGCCACGCCATATTCATCAGGCTAAAGCCGCGGCCACCGCGATCAACAGGAAGTGTCAGGTAAGGTGGCATCCAACTGAAGAGTCCCCACCACGCAAACAGTCCGAAGATATTCATCAACAGCAGAAAGACCGTGTGCTTCCGCAAAGCCGGAGAGAACAGCTCAGAAAACGGAGTTGCTCGCTGCCTGACTTGGTCCCGCTGCTGCTTCCACATCTCAGATTCAGGAACGCTCTTCCTGATCCACAGCGTTACCAGCGCAGGAATTACGCCAACAAAAAAGACCGCACGCCAGTTCAGGTGCAGCCAATCCAGCACAGCCCACGTTACCAGGGCCGCGGCGGCCAGGCCCCAGGCCCATGCGCTCTGCACAATGGCAATGGCGCGCGCACGCAAGTTAGTGGGCCACGTTTCCGCTACCAGAGTCGCGCCGGTGTTCCACTCGCCGCCCATGCCCAGCCCCAGGACGAAGCGGAAAAAAATGAGCGCGACAAATGAAGTGGAGATGCCTGAGCCGAGCGAACACAGCGAATACGTCAAAATGCTCAGCATCAGGGCTTTCGTGCGGCCGATGCGGTCGGCGAAAAAACCAAAGAGCACGCCGCCAATGCCGGAAGCCAGCAGCATGAAAGCGTTGGGCAGGCCTGAAATCGCTTTATAGTGCGGATCACTGGGAAAAATCTGCAGTGACTGCATGACCTTGACCTGAATGTTGCTGTAGAGCAGCACATCAAAGCCATCAAGCCCCCATCCCAGCGCAGCGGCGATGAGCGTACGCTTTTGCGCGGATGTGACCTTGGAAAAAGTTGGAAGCGTGGTTGAGGCCATGGGTTTAGCAGTTGATAAATCTACCACGGAGGCGCGGAGTCACAGAGAAAGAACGTACTTTTTCTGAAATCTCGAGCGAAACGAGATCCATGCAATAACGATGCTCTTTGCCTCCAGAGAATGGTTGCGATAGGCTCCCTCGCTAACGCTCGGGACTTTGGAAAGAGCTTGTGCGCGGGGTAAAGAAACGGAGCAGCCCAAAATACCTCTGCGCTCGCCGCACATCTTTTCCAATCTGTTCTTTCAGCGCGTCAATGGATGGGAACTTGATCTCTGCCCGCCGCCAGCGGAGAAATGAAATCTCCACTTCAGTCTGCGCGGTAACGTCAATGGGATGGAAGTCGAGCAAGTGGGTTTCTATGGCAAACGATTCATCTCCAAAAGTCGGTCTTAATCCAACATTGGTAACAGAATTAAAGGTCTCGTTGCCCACGCGCGTCTGCGTAAGATAGACGCCGTTTCCGGGTATCAGATCGTCATAGCGGCTCAGGTTGATGGTGGGGACCGTGTATTTGTGGCCATAGCCGCGCCCGCGTCCCGGCGCTCCGGTAATACTAAAGACACGGCCTAAAAGCCGCCGTGCCATGCTGACTTTTCCGGCGGTCAGGAGCGCGCGCACCTGGCTGCTGGAAACAGGAATGCCCCGCACCATCATCACCGGACAAACCTCTACTTTAAAGCCAAGCTCCCGGCCAAGCTCTTTGAGTTTTTCTGTGTTGCCTTCAGCATTGTGGCCAAAGCGGAAATTGTCGCCTTCATGGACTTCTTTTGCGCGCAGCTTTCCCGCAAGAATATTGCTGGCAAAATCGTGAGCCGTGGTCATGGAGAAATCGCGAGTAAAAGGAATTTCCAGTAGAGCATCCAGACCGGTTTGAGCAAGCAGAGCTTCTTTTTTAGGCAGCGGTGTAATTAGCCGCGGTACAACATCAGGCCGCAGGATTCGGAACGGATGCGGCTCAAATGTAACTGCAATCGCCTTGCTGCCATTAGCGCGTGCGCGCCGAACCACCTCATGCAGCACATGCTGGTGGCCGCAATGCACGCCATCAAAATTACCGACGCTGACAATCGCCGGTCCAAAATCTGCGGGAACTTCCTCCAGCGAACGGAAGATTCTCATGCGATTTCGAACTCCAGCTTCAAACCGTCATGCGCCAGGCGTACATGCTCCGGCAGGTTCTTGTTGGTTTCCTCATGCGGCAGGTCGTGAGAAATGTGAGTAAAAAAAGCGCGCCTGGGCTTTAACTCCTCCACCAGGCTTAGAGAATTGGCCACTGTGGAATGTGTAGGATGCGGACGATGGCGCAGAGCATCAAGAAAAAGAATGTCCAGTCCACGCAACTGCTCTTTTGATTCAACAGGGATCTCGCTAAAGTCAGTAAGATAGGCAGCGGAGCCGAAACGGAAGCCATGAATTTCGGTTTCGCCATGCACCACCTTTACCGGCTCAAAACGCGCGCCAAAAAGTTCCAGCGATCCATTGAGGCGATTCATCTGCACTCGCGCGATCCCGCCATATTTGTAGTTTGAGTCGAATATATAGTGGAAAATATTTTCCACTGCTTCTGCCGTTTTTTCCTGCGCGTAAAGAGGAATCTTGTCCTCGCTCTTGAAACTGATTGGGCGAACATCATCCAGGCCCAGAATGTGGTCGGCGTGAGCATGCGTGTAGAGAATGGCATCCAGCCGCGTGATCTTCTCCCGAATGGCCTGCTGCCGGAAGTCCGGCGTGGTATCAATGAGCACTGAGCGGCCGTCATACTGTACCAGCACAGAGGGCCGCGTGCGCTGGTCGTGCGGGTCGGCAGAGGTGCAAACACGGCAATTACAGCCGATGGTGGGAACGCCCATGGACGTTCCACTACCCATCACGGTGAGGACTGCTTTCATTTCTTCTCGCTGCCAGGTACGCCAGGTGGCGCGGCTCCGGGCCGGGTGGCAGAGCTGGCAACAGCGTTGGTGAGCTCGATCCATGCCATTCTCAGCTCAAACAGCACATTCTGCATGAGTGTCTTTTCGCGATCTGTAAGATTGCCTTTGGTCTTTTCCTGCAGGATAGTGAGCGAGTCAATAGTCTGCCGCGCGCCAATGATATCAACCCGAGGCGTTTCGCCTTCCTGCCGGATAGCGCCCATCTGGATCAGCGCGCTCATGTAAAAAGATTCAATCACGCGCTCAAAATTCATCTCCATGGGGCCTGGGCCGGCCTTGCCGGCGGCCGCGATCATGTCATCAATTTTCTTGCCAGACGCCTTGTAAGCCTCGTTCTGCTGGTGCTGCTCTTCTTCCGTTGGAGGAGCAGCGATCCCTTCTTCTTCATTGAGATCAGCAGGAGCTTCCGGCGTTTGCGAAGTTGGGCCTGCAGGGGGCGCAGTCTGCTGGGCCGGTGGGGGTGCTGCCGGTTTTGCCGGCGATGGTGGCGCTGGTTTTTCTTCTTCTGTCTGTGCTTCCGGACGCAGTTCGCCTTCTGAGCCAAATCTGCGCCGGTCACTTACAACAAATTCTGGTTGTTTTTCAGCCATACTTCCTCAGTTTTTTCGATTTCAGTTTTATTGAATTTTAAAAGGTAAATCTACAACTCTGGCAGCAATGCCGCTCAGGTCAATCTCTGTGCCTTCAGGGCCATCTGCCAGTACTTCGCGGCGAACATAGCCAAGCCCAATATTTTTTTCTCCTGTTGCGGTGGGCACACGCGCCACGCTGGTCAACTCCGCGGGTGCGCGACGGTCAGCTTCTACTGTTGGCAATGTGGGCAAAGCGCCTGCAAACTCAAATCCGGTAAATTGGCGATGTACGTGGCCGCGTGAACGTATTCGTTCTACTATTTCTTGGCCTATATAGCAGCCCTTGGTGAAATTCAGCGCATCAGCCTGTCCGGTTTCCTGTGGCAAATCGCGTTCGCGGATATCCTGCCCATAGTTTGGAATTCCGCGCAGCACTCGCCACATCTCCAGAGCTTCCGCGCCCACTGGCTGTGCTCCGGCCGTGAGCAACTTGTTCCACCAATCTTGCGCGTGTGATTGATCAAGCCAGATCTCAAACCATCCGGGCTTTTTCTCTGGCCCAGCAATCAGTGTGATGGAAATGCCGTCAATACTAAGATCCTTTATCTCCAGCGGGGCCATTCCGGTTACATCAGCCCCGACGGCCGCTAAAACTTTCCCAGACTGCGGTCCACAAATCCCAAGGGCTACCACCGACAAACCGGCGGGGACCATCTCCACTTTGTCCATGATGATAAAGCGCTTCATGGTTGCCAAAAGCGTTTCCACCTGGCGTGAATCGGTCTCCAGCACGAGCGATTCGCCGCGATTATAGATATACATATCGCCCAGGATGCGGCCCTGAGCGTTCAGGACAAAATTGTAATTGCCACGATTCAAGGCCAGGTCACGCACATTGTTTGTGACCATGTTGTGCAGCCAGCGCACGCGGTCCTTGCCGGTCACATTGATCTGCGATCGCCAGGGCAGGGCAAACGCGCCGGAGCCGGTCTGCAAAGCATTCAGTTCGCCGACTGGAGAGCCAAAATTCAGGGCCGTTTCCGCGCCGTTATAGACGCCAATTTGGGCGGTCTCTGAAGCCATCCCGGAATGGAGCGTAGTCTGTGGCATAGCCAATATTTGATTATAGCCAAGGCCAGTGGGATGCGGGTTGAGCATTCGTTTTGATTGCCAAAGTAGCGCTGCCGCATCAAAATGGTGAATATGGCCGGTGAATCGCGTAGCCCCAAAAAGCAATGGATAGCCATTGAAAAGTACCTTCAGCTTGGTATTACTATTCCCGCCTCCACGTTTGTTGGCTGGATCATTGGCGCTGGGCTGGACCGCTGGCTGGGCAATCATTCTCTGGCGCTCTGGGGGTTGATTGTGGGGACAATTGCCGGCTTCGTTTATTTCATTCGTACCGCCATGGCTGAGGACTTTAAAGAGTGATGACGCAGGCAGCCATCAAGGGCCGCGAAGCCGAGGCCTTTGCCGCGAATACTTACCGGCGGCTCTTCCTTTCCATGGTCGTCCTGCTGGTTATCGCCACACCCGTGTTATGGGTGGAATATGGCCGTGGAATGGCGTTCAGCTTCATCCTTGGCGGTGTGATCGCCCTTATCAATTTTCATTGGCTCAAACGATCATTGACGGCCATGGTTGATGCTGTCGCCGTGGCAGGAAAGAAGCGATCTCCAGCGGGAATTATCCTGCGTTTTGTGCTGCGTTACGTTTTGATCGGCGTGGCCGTCTATGCTATATTCAAGAGTTCCGCAATGAGCTTGTACGGCCTGTGCGCGGGTCTGTCACTGCCGGTGGGGGCGGTCCTGATTGAAGCAGCTTACGCGATCTACGGCGCGCTTCGACGGGGACTCTAATTTCCAGGTACAAACTAAGGACAACTGAGACGAATGGAACAACTCTGGATTACTGCGCTCCTGAACCGGGCCCTCGGCGGACCGGTGAACGCAATTCTTCAAGCCTTGCCTCCTGTTTTCCATCCGGCGGATCCCTCGGCCCCGATCAGTAATGCTGTTGCCGTTGAGATCATGGTCATCGCGATTCTTCTGCTCATCTTTCTCTGGGTGCGCTCACGCCTTTCTGTGGAGAACCCTGGCGGCAGCCAGCACCTGGCTGAAGCCATGGATTCGTTCATCACTAACCAGAGCGGAGAAATCATTGGCCATTACAGTGAAAAATTCACGCCGTTCCTGATATCACTAACTATTTTTATCCTGCTGATGAACCTGATTGGGCTGATTCCTACACTTGAATCGCCTACCATGACGGCAACCGTACCGCTGGGCTGCGCCGTAGTAGCGTTCATTTATTACAACCTGCATGGCATCAAGAAGCAGGGACCGGTGAAGTTTCTGGGGCATTTTGCCGGGCCGGTATGGTGGATGGCCTGGATTATTTTTCCAATTGAAATCATCAGCGCACTGGCCCGCGTCATGTCGCTCACTATCCGTCTTTATGCCAACATGTTTGCCGGCGACATGGTGACGATGGCGTTCTTTGCCTTGATCCCGCTCGGCATTCCTATTATTTTCCTGGGACTGCACGTGTTTGTGGCATTTTTGCAGGCATACATATTTGTTCTGCTCACTACGATCTATCTATCCGGCGTAGTGGCAGAAGAGCACTAAAGGAATTTTGAGAAACAAGTTCGCTTCAAGCGTGAGGGCCCCGTCCCCCAGGACGGAAGCCAACCACCCACTGGAAGCAATTTCATAGGAGAGAGAACATGCGTAAAACCACAGCGTTTATCTTCCTGGCGATGGTACTGATGTTTGTGGCCATGCCGGTCTACGCTCAGGGCGGCGCAGCCGCTGCGAGCAACACGACGTATTATTGGGCCATCCCGTTGGGCGCAGGCGCTGCCATTGGCATTGCCGCTGGCCTGTGCGGCATTGGACAGGGCAAGGCCACGGCTTCTGCCGTGGAAGCACTCGCCCGCAACCCTGGAGCGCGACCGGGAATTTTCATCTTCCTGATTTTAGGTCTGGCGCTCATTGAGTCATTGGCGCTTTACGCACTGGTTATTGCATTCCAGATCATCGGCAAGCTGAAGTAGTCAGCAAAAATTTGCACAACAAGCCCGGTCACAGGCCGGGCTTTTTTATTTTCAAGAAATGACTGAACGCTGATTCGCTGACTACGGTGTTATTCTTAAACACGGATGGCAAGCGTAGCGGCACTTGCGTTCACGGGTGTAAGCAAGCAGTACCACGGGTTCCTTCGCAGCTCGCGGGTCACAGCATTGCGCGACTTCTCATTGCGCGTGGAGCCGGGGGAAATTTTTGGTTTTCTTGGTCCAAACGGAGCAGGCAAGACAACGGCGATCCACATTGCTCTCGGTCTGATGTTTCCATCGAGCGGCCACGGTGAGATGCTGGGCCATAGTTTTGGGCATGCGCCAACGCGGCGACGCATAGGATTTCTGGCTGAGAATGTATCGCTCTATCACCGGCCTGCGGCCAAGCTGGTGCGCTTTTATGGAGCGCTGAATGGGCTGCGTGATCCACAGCTTCGGCAACGCACAACGGAAATGCTGGCAGAGGTGGAACTGGCTGACGTAGCGGGGCGCAATACAGGAAAGTTCTCCCGCGGCATGCTGCAGCGTGTAGGGCTGGCGCAGGCGCTGGTGAACGATCCTGATCTGCTCATCCTTGACGAGCCTGCTTCCGCGCTTGATCCTTTGGGTCGTATGCGCGTGAGAGAAATCCTGTTGCGGGCGAGGGAAGCGGGCAAAACGGTTTTCCTGAGTTCGCATCTATTGTCGGAGTTGGAGCAGATCTGCGATCGCCTGGCTATAGTGATCAAAGGACGTGTAGCGCGCGTGGGAACAATTGCAGAGCTGCTGGAAGCGCAGAACCGCTTCGTGATTACGGCAAAAGGAATTGACGCGCTGCTGTTTGAAGGTTCAAAGCAAGATGGGTTCATCAAGATTACTGTTCCTGCTCTGCACCAGCGCCGCACGATTGAAAAGATCTGGTTGGCCGGCGGGGAAGTGATTGCTGTGAACCCTATCCGCCGCACGTTGGAAGATCTTTTTGTGGAACTGGCGACCCAGAACGGCGGCGGCCACCACGACGGGAATGACGCGGAGAAGCACCAATGAAAACGCGGGCAAAATGGCTGGTTTTGCTGGGCCTGACAAGCTTAATTGCATTTGGCCGCGGCAATCCCAACAGAACGGAACCCTCCTGGCGAATCGATCTCAAGGACAAGTTTGATTTTCAGTCGTTTGATCGCGATATCAGCTTCCGCTGGACCATGCATCAGGATGTTGTTTTCCTCTCGCCAGACAAAGTGCTGATTTATCAGGTCAACCGGTCACAAAAG
>DASTCT010000227.1:0-10838 GCA_035710845.1 Candidatus Angelobacter sp. | reverse complement strand
TGCTCCACGCTTCTTTCAGACCCCCGCCTCGCGACGATGATCTTGCGCTTCGCTATCACTTCACCTCCATCAGGTTGTGAAGAGGACTTTCACCTCCCAGCTGTCGAACATGCTCGGCACACAAAAAACGGCGCACCTCTTTTGGAGATGCGCCAATCACCACATCAGGATGAATACTTAGTCGCCGTTCTGGTTGGTATGTTCAGAGGCATGCATTACACGGAACGTGCTGCCGCCGTTTGACCACACGAGCACCATTGCGTCTTTACCCGTCGGGATATTGCCGAGCTCGCTCTTGACTTCTGCAGCGTTCTGAACGGGTTTGCGATTGACTGACAAAATCACGTCACCGCGCGAGATTCCAGCATTATCTGCCGGGCTGCCCGGCACAACGCTATCCACCACAACGCCCTTTACGTCAGAGGGCAGTTGCAGTTGATCGCGAAGATCAGGCGTGAGGTTCTCAAGGCTTACGCCCCAACGCGCTTTGCCGTGAGCTTCACCTGAGCCGGCATTCGCTTGCTCAGAGTTGTTGTCGATTGCTTCCAGCGTGATGGGAATGCTGGTGGTCTTATCGTCACGGAAAATGCCGAGCGTGACTTTATCGCCAGGACGGCGGCCGCTGATGGCAGCCTGAAGCTGGCCGGAATTCTCCACTTTCTTGCCATCGAGTTCAGTGATTACATCGCCCACCTTGACTCCGGCTTTGGCTGCAGGAGAATCAGGTTCAACCTGGCTGACCAGCGCGCCCGTCGCGTTGTTCAGGTGGAAGAAGCTCGCGTTTTCAGGCGTTACATCGTTAATGGCGACGCCCATGCGCGCGTGCTCAATCTTGCCATCTTTCAGCAGCGTGGCAACCACAGGCCGCGCAATCTGAGTGGGAATTGCGAATCCCATGCCGGAGAAAGTGCCGGTGCCAGAAATGAGAAACGTGTTGATGCCGACGATTTCTCCATGCGCGTCAACCAGAGGGCCGCCGGAGTTGCCGGGGTTGATGGCCGCGTCGGTTTGAATGAACTCGCCGGGCTTGCGGCGGTCCTGGCTGTCTGGGTTAGGACGGTTCAACGCGCTCACAATGCCGCGAGTCACGGTGAATCGGAAGTTGAAGGGATTGCCGAAAGCCAGAACGGTTTGTCCGGGCTTGAGGGTGGTGGAGTCGCCCCAGGGAAGGCTTGGGAAATTGCTGCCGTTGATCTTGATGACCGCGAGGTCGGTCATGGGATCGGCGCCAATTAATTTTGCTGGAAGCACGCGGCGATCATTTAATGTGACCCTTATGTCCGTCGCTCCGGCAATGACATGGTTGTTCGTGACGATGTATCCGTCCGGCGAGATGATGATCCCACTTCCCAAGCCATGTTCCACGCTCGGGCCCTGGCGCATCTGCGGCCCAAAGTTGAATCCAAACGGCCCAAAGAACTGCTGCATTTGTTGCTGCTGATCATCCGACATTTGCTGCTGCTTCACCCGTGACGTTACTGTCACGTTGACAACTGCCGGGGTTACCCGCGCGGCTAGCGTTTCCATCGCATGGTCAAGCGCGCTGATTGCACTAACGCTGCTGTCATCCAACGGCGCTGCCGCCGGCGACATACTGGCCGCATTTGCGGCTGCAGGCTTAAAGATTTCATAGCCCCCAAAGCACCCTGCCAGCACCAGTGCTAACACTGTTGCCAGAGTTTTGCGCTTCAGGAAAGGTCTCCATTGTTCCAGTTTTTTCATCGCTTGCTCATCTCCTATAAAGTCAGATTTTGTTTATAAATTCGTTCTTAATCCCACTGGTTCTCGCTGCAACTAGTTATTTAGTTTTTGCGACCACAAATTTTGTAGACCAAAAAATCTCTGGTCTGGCTGCTCTTTAGATTTTTCTGGGAACTGTTTTTTGCTGAGTCTGGGCTGTCACCACGCTGATTTCTACAATGCGCAGCTGCCAACTCTGCATAACGGCCTGCGGCCCCTGGCCAACTACCATTAGAAACTCTTCTCGCACCGTTACAAACTCAGGCGATGGCAACACCGGCTGCTGCGTTTTCGCCATTAGCTTTGTCGGCTCTTCTCTCAGAGGATTTAATGCCAGCTTTTCCGGGACACGTCTCTGCGGCTTCGCAGCAGTCCTGCCGATCGCAATAGCTGGTCTGCCGGTCGCTGCTTTCTGATGATCCGCGCCTGATTTCAATGCTGCATTCCAGGCGCGGACCTTAGGCTCACCCGAAGAGGAGGTATCGTTGAAATTCGCAGCCACAAATTTTGCTTTCGTTGCAGCAGCGGATTGTGTTGGCTTAGTTGCGGCGATTTGCAGGGCATGAGCGTTGTTTTGCATCGCATGAGTGTTGCTCGCTGTCTGTGCTGCCAGAACATTGGCGGTTGAAGCGCTATCCGTAAAGCTGATCAGCATTGGCGCGTGTGATGCTGAGAACACGCACAAACCCGCAACCACTACCACGGTTGGAATTGCCGGCTTCCACAACTGGCTCGGCTGCGGACGGCTCGGATCCAGGATCTTTGTCACTCGCGTAGTTAACTGCCGTAAACGAGTGACCGCTGCCTGCGCCATGGCCAACTGCCGTCTTAAGAAGCTCCTCTCCGCAACGTGCGCCAGGCATTCAGCGTACTCGCGTGGCGTACCGGAATGTGCCAGCACTGCGTCATCGCATGCCATCTCGCGATCCAGGGAAAGCTTCTGCTCAATCCACCACACGCTGGGTAAAAAGAAGAGAAATGCTTTCACAATCTGCTGCGCCAGATTGGTCCAGTCATCGCGACGGCGTAAATGCGCAAGCTCATGCAGGATGATGAATTTCAATTTCTCCGCCGGGGTTCCCTGCAACAGCCACTCCGGCAGCACGACTGCCGGTTTAAAGAATCCGATCGCCGTCGGTACTTCCAGTTCCTTTGACGCCAACAACTCTACCGGGCGTGAACGCCTGAACTCAGTGATCAAGGCGGCAGATTCCGGGCTGAGTGTCTGCAAATCAACCGCAGTTGATTTCGACCGCAAGCGATGTACCTGCAATAGCGCTAGGGCCACTCGCGCAAGCCCAATCACGGTCACACTCGCCCATACTAAAAAGATGCCCACTGCCCATGACGATGACACTGTAACCGCTGCGTGCGCTGACGCAATAGTTCCATGTCCGCGACCCAAATATAAACCTGGCAGCGGCAACAGTGCTGTGACCAGCAATGTTGAAAACCATACGGCAAAACTTGTTCTGGAATCTCGTTTCGGCAGCAGGTAGAGCAGAAGCCAAACCATCACGGCCAGCAATGTGCCTATTCCCAGACTGAACAGGAGCCGTTCAGCCGCAATCGGAGCAATCGAGTGGATGCTGGCAGGAAAGTTCACGGTCTTTCCTTCCCTTCCTGCACCAGTTGTTTCAGGCGGGTAAGTTCGTCCGCGCTGATGCTCTTGTCTTCCAAAATATTCAGCAGCAACAGCTCATGTGAGTTCTTAAAAAATCTGCCCACCAGGTTCTTGATCTCAAATCGCGTCGCTTCTTCTCTGCCCACCAGCGGCATGTAGACGTGCGCTCGTCCTTCTTTGGCGTGCTGCACGTATCCTTTTTTTTCCAGAATTCTTATGGTGGTAAGCACAGAGTTGTACGCCAGAGCAGGCTTGATAGGAAGTTCTTCCAGGATGGCGTGCACGGTTGCCGGCCCTTTCTGCCACAGCACCTCCATCAGGCGCAGTTCAGCTTCGGTTAACGTGGGCGATTTCTTCGGCGGCAAGTTTCTGTGCTCCTCGCTTACTCTGAGAGTTTTTCTCTTTTCTTATTTAGACGCGCGAAACCGCGAAATAGTAACTAATTATTTAGTTATTTTTTGGCAGAAAAGCAAGACGCGATTTGAAATAATGATAAGCTATTTATTTTCAATTACTTGTATGGATTTTAAAGAAAATATTTTAGCCGCCGATCAACAGCCCAGGCTCAAGCACCCGCTTCGCGCACCTTTTCAAAACGCGTCCGGTGCTCGTCGATGAGCTTGATCAACTGCACCTGCAATTGCTTCACTGTGTCAAAAAGGCTTTGGATTCCATGGGTTTGCCAGGTTACGCCCTCTTGTTCAATGTCGGCGCATAAATCTTTTAGCATTTGGTTCGCGCGGCGGAGCCTCTCTGCCACCACAAACGATGTAACCTTTGCGGGATCCTGATTCCTCTCGCGTGCGTTTAGCACTTCGCTCACCGTCCAGGCTGCCAGGCGGGCATTATCCAGCACATGGCGAAACTCCTGCAAAAGCAGGGGTTCCGGAGGTTTACCCGATTTTAGTTCAACTTCAAGATCTCTCAGTTCAACTGACAATCGGCGCAAACGTTCTGAAATAGGACCGGAAGAACTATCTGTCATAGTTCTGAGTACCTCGTTACACGACACAGTAACCCATGACTGCCTTTAAGAATACGGGAAATTTAAAGGAGAGCCTGATTAGTGATTACTCTTGTCACATCACCTTGAATGCGCACAAGTAAATTAGGAATAATTAATGATATTTTTGGCAAATTTACAACATCACTGAGCCGGTAAGATTTCGTGCCTTAGCGTGACGGCGCTTTGCACAAAAGCAAAGCCCTCACCACGGATGACACGGGTTTATACATTCAAAAATGGTCCCTAGTTTGAGCTTTTTTGATCCGTGCAGTATCAACAGCAACGAGGGGTTCGCTATCGCTAAGAGGCAGCCCTTATATCATATCGTCCGCGCATCAGGGAAACAGCTCACGCAATCGCGATCACTGTTAAGTCTTGTAATCAATTATCACAATGGTCAAATCGTCATGCGCTTCTTTTCCTCCGCGATTGCACCACATTTCTATTCGCCTGGCCAGAGTTTCGCAAAAGCTGCTTGCCGGCAGATGAACGTTTTTCGCCAGAAAAGTCCGCAGACGATCCAAACCAAATTCTTCTTCGATCTCATTCGGCGCTTCAATCACTCCGTCTGTGTACATCAGGCAGCGGTCACCGGGGCCGAACCCGGCTTTGACATTCGCGTATTGACATTCTGGAAATGCACCCAGAAAAAGCCCATTCTCCTCAATGCTTTCAACTCTTCTCTGTTGCGCCCGCCACACCAGTAACGGCGGATGTCCCGCTCCAGCGTAAGTCAATTCTCGATTGGCTGCATTCAGAAACAAGTATCCTGCAGTAACAAACTGCCCTTGCATGTTGCCGAACAGGACAGAGTTCAGTCCGCTCAGCACCTCAGCTGGGCTTTCAGCCCGATCGGCTTGCGAGCGTATCGCGATCTTCACCATGGAAGCGGAAAGCGCCGCCGGCACTCCATGCCCGGAGACATCGGCCACAAGCGCTCCCAGTCCTCGACCATCGCGGATAAGAAAATCATAAAAATCTCCGGCCACCGAAGATGCAGGCACATATTTTGCGGCAATTTCCAGTCCGGGCACGCGAACATTACCCTCAGGCAGCAGTCCTGACTGAATACGCTTCGCAATCTCCAGTTCTTTGTTAATTGAGAGAAGGCGTTCCTCATTGCGGAACATTTGGCTTGCCGCAACGTAGCCCAGGCAACACAGAAAAATCACAAACCCGATGTATTCAATGTTGGCGTTCCCGTGGACAATCCCCAGGTCTACAGCATTTGTGTACAGCGCAAACAGAGCAAATACCACCGTGCCCGTCCGCACAATCCATAATGCGCGGTCCGCTTTTCTGCGCGGGACAAAAAGCATGAAGAGCAGCAGTGGCATTAACAGCAGAACGACTGCGCTGTTTACCTTGTCAGCCAGGGCTCTTTTTATATCCAGCAAGCGCCCGGCCAGCACCAGTATCTCCGCAACCATTCCCACAATCACGATCCAGAGCGCAGCCGTTCGCCATTGCGGCGTGACCGTTTCAACAAAAAATAAAACAAAAGGAAAAACAATCAGGCTGGTAATCACCCAGTCCGTACGTTGCCAGAGCAGGGTGTGTTCCGGCGTCAGGTATCCGATTGTGGCTGAATTTGCAATCAGGCGTACGCCATACATAAAGGAAGCAATACCAAAGTAGAAGAGCGCCAGTTCGCGGCGCTTCGAACGAAGCAGCCACAACAGGCACGCTGCCGCTCCTGATACCGCTACCACCACGCCCAGAAACAGCCGAAGCATATCCGCTTCCAACAACTTCACCGGCACAGAGTCATTCATTCATACGAAATCATACACAACGAATTACTCAGGATGTCCAAATCGCATTGAACCGCCCATCGCGTCAATCATTACTATGGATGGACTTCTACTCCAAAGCGGCTGAATTTGCAGCGCAAGGCCAGCCCTTCGCGACGGCCACGGTAGTGCAGGTTGAAGGTTCATCCTCTGCGCGGCGCAGCTCCGAAGCATTAATTGATGCGCAGGTCAAGATCGTGATGGGCTGGGTTGGCGGTGGTTGCGCAGAAAGCGCCGTCCGCAGCGAGGTTCTCAATTGTATGCGCTCTGAGCAGCCTACCTGGCAGTCTCGGTCAACCTGATGAACTTCTCGGTCACAGTGCACGACCCTCAGGCTTCTGCCAATGCGACACAAAATAACGATTTTGGAGCAGAGCGACAACAAAATAGGTTATTTAATGAAGCGGTGAAGCCGGGCACGCGCTGAACCGCGCTGCATCAGGAGCATCCGATGTTCAAAATCGATGGAATCTCTAGCGGTTTTGGAGTAAAGCGAAGCTTTGCACAAAACTCAAACTTTACCACTGAAATACGGATGACACCGATTTACACAGATCAAAAAAAGTTCAATAGGACTATTTTTGAATTTGAAAATCCGTGTTATCCGTGTTCATCCGTGGTGAGATTTGCTTTTTGTGCAAAAGCGCAAGGCAGCAATACTTAAAATCGCCGCAGCACGTAACTGCATCCAGATGGCAGCTCTTCGTTCGTCTCCACAGGATGCAAATATAAAGTCTTGTTCGCGTCTGCTAAAACCAACTCCCAGTTTGTCTCTGGCTTGTTCTTGGGCCATTGGGTGATCAGCTTGAGCTTGCCCGCCTTAGAGTCAAGCTCATATGTACCGGCCATCCTGATGCCCGCCGCGATGCCATACTCCCTGCCCACAAAAAACTCCGGCTTCACATGAAAAATCCACGCGGGGCCGGGAAGCGCCGTTGGCTTGCTGGCTGGTTTCAGCTCATTCGCTTCACCGCAAGCGATATTCGAGTCGATCTTCCATCGGCCCACCAGCGGATTCTCTTCCAGCCGGAATGCATAGATCTTCGTTTCCAGTAAGCGCTTTCCTGCGGCAACATTGGCGTGGACAGTCGCCGTTGTGCCGTGTTTCACGTTTGCTGCAACAGTAATTTTCCCTGCCGGGTCAATCGTGATCCCCTGCACTGCAGGCGCGATCGACCAGACCACGGCTGCCTTCAAAGGGAACAAAGGGCCATCCGGCACCGGATAAATGACCTGCGCCACAAACGAGCTTCCCACTGCAATCTCGATTGGTTGATCCGGGCCAATCTGGGCATTGTTTAACGCCCATTCGTCCTTTTTCTGTGCGCAGCAAGACATGGCAACAATGATCACAAAGCAGCACAGGCGTCCTACCCTCGGCCTAAACTCTCTCAACTTCATGCCCGAGCCTCGCTTCTACATAATTTCTCATCGCAATTATCTCCGCCCTGATGCTTAGCGCGATTTCTTCCGGACTCTCCGCAGCGGCAATCCCCGAATTGTTTTTTGGCTGGCCATCCATTTATGCAGCAGCCTATCTACGGAATTTCCTCAAGTCAATCTTTGCAGCCGCGCACATATCTCGACTTTGTTGTAACGTATCATTTGGACGGAGAAACTTACGGATGATTCAAAACGACTTGCCTGAGCCGTGGCTGCGTGGCACTCTCACTGAAGTTCCGGCATTGCAACGTGCAGTGCTGCACGCACTGGAATTGGCCAAGGAAGACCTCGATAAGTGGTGTTACGGCCTGACCGATGATGAATTGAACGAACGCCCAGACGGCATTGCTCCGGTGGCATTTCATTTGCGCCACATCGCTCGCAGCATGGACCGGCTTCTGACCTATGCTGAAGGACGGCAGCTTTCAGCCGAGCAGGTCGGCGAGATGAAACAGGAAATGGATCCCGGCGCAACGCGCAACGAACTCACTGCGGAGCTTGTGGTTGCTTTTGCCAAGAGCGGCAAAAGAATTCGCAGCTTCACGCCCCAGCAGATGGAAGAAGCACGCAAAGTTGGCAAGAAGCAGCTGCCCACATCGGTGGGAGGGCTTCTGGTCCACGTCGCCGACCACACATTGCGGCACGTTGGACAAGCCATTACCACTGCAAAGATCGTGGTAGCGCAGCGCTAGATAAGGCATTGATCACTGGTCCTTTATTTGCGTATGCGCCCGCCGTTAATAAGGCATCCAGCCTTTCGCTCGACCGCCGATGGAAAGGAAAATCTATGACCAATCAGAATGATCCAGCAACTTGCGCTTCTTCTGTTCGGCGAATTCTGGCTGCTGCGCATTTTGCCGCCGCCAGGCATTCCCAGCAAAAGCGTAAAGGCGCAGGTGGCGAGCCCTATATTAACCATCTCATCGAAGTTGCAGAACTCGTTGCTTCCAGCAGTGAAGCGCTGGATACCGAGCTGATCATGGCCGGGTTCCTGCATGACACGGTGGAAGACACAGGTGTGACGCTCACAGAACTTACAGAGCGCTTTGGCAGTAACGTTGCGAGCCTGGTAGCTGAAGTTACGGATGACAAATCTCTTCCTGATAAAACCCGAAAACGCCTGCAAGTGGAGTCTGCTCCTCATAAATCTGAGCGAGCGCAAACGCTCAAACTAGCTGACAAAATTTCCAATCTTCGCGCCATCGTCAGCAGTCCGCCTGTGGGCTGGAGCCTGGAGCGCAAGCGCCAATACTTTGAATGGGCCAAAGCGGTGGTTGACGGGTTCACCACTCCTAATCCAATGCTTAAGCCAGAATTTGAGAAGACCTACAACATGATTTCGCAACTCAAAGAAAGTTAGCCATCCCCGGCGTTCTGTTCCGCATCATTCAAAAAAATTCGATTTCGCGGAAATCCAGCTCTGGATTGCGCATGGCTCGCATCGAAACTAGGAGTTATGCGGAAGTGCGCAAATACCCTGGTGCTGTTGTTCGGCCTCGTCAGCGTAATCGGCGCTGGCCACCTCATGGCGCAGGATGAATCTGCTCCGGGGACCACAAAATTTATTTCTGAAAGCGACGAGCCAACTGGCGCCGTCTCGCCTTCCCGTTCGCTTAGCCCCAAAGAAATGATGTTGCGCATGGGTGAACAGATCCACACCACTGACCTGGATTGTTCGCATTTTGTGCAGTGGCTCTTTGAACGGGCAGGTCTCTATTACGGCTATGCGCCCTCACGCGTCCTCTATGCCGGAATGATCGGGTTTGAGCGCGTTTTCCATCCAAAGCCGGGGGATTTGGTCGTCTGGCCTGGACATGTGGGGATTGTAGTGGATCCGGACGATGAAACTTTTCTTAGCGCGTTGCGTTCCGGAGTAAAAACTTCCTCGTACACATCGCACTACTGGAAGCGTCGCGGAAAAGCGCGTTTTTATCGCTACCTGGGATGGCAATCAGCCTCTGCAGCAGGTCAACACTAAATCCTAGTTACGAATTATCTGCAGCTCTTCCCTGCCCCTCTCAATTGAATTCTGAAATAATTTACCGGGCAGTCACGGCTGCTTCTGCTGTCTGTTGCTCCCGATACCAATCCACTGTCCGCCGCAGGCCTTCTTCAAAGCTCACATCAGCGGAATATCCCAAATGCTTTTGCGCCAGGCTGATGTCCGCCAGTGAATGCTTCACGTCGCCGGTGCGGGCCTCTGCATATTTTGCCGTGCCGTTGAAGCCGATGATCTTCTGCAGCATTGCAAATGTCTGGTTTAATGAAAAGCGAGTTCCTGTGGCGATGTTGAAAACGCATCCTGAAACCTCTGCCGCCGGCGCGACGCATGCCTTCAGGTTGGCTTGTACTGCATTCGCCACAAAGGTGAAGTCGCGGCTCTGTTCACCATCGCCAAAGATCGTGGGCGACTCATTCTGCTGCATCTGCGTAATGAACTTGGCCAGCACGGCTGAGTACTGCGAATTTGCGTCCTGTCGCGGACCAAAAATGTTGAAGTAGCGCAGGCAGACGGTCTCAAGACCATAAACAGAAGCAAAGGCCTGCATGTAATGTTCGCCGGTAAGCTTCTGCACTGCGTAAGGCGAAATTGGGTGCGGAACCATCTCTTCATGCTTGGGTAAAGTTTCACTGTTCCCGTATGCGGAAGAAGATGCGGCATAGACCACGCGCTTCACCCCGGCATCGCGAGCAGCCAGAAGCAGGTTCAGCGTGCCGTTCACGTTCACAGCGTGCGTCAACTCAGGCTCTGCTACCGACTTCGGCACCGAAGGCAGCGCCGCTTGATGGATCACGTAATCAATTCCTTCCACTGCGGAAGCAACGCCTTCTTTGTCCAGCAGGCTCACGCCACGAAAATCAATATCGTTTGCGATCTCAGCAATGTTTTCCCATTTGCCGGTAGAAAAATCATCCAGCCCGCGGACGCTCTCGCCTTGGTTTACCAACTCACGCGCAATCGATGATCCAATAAACCCGGCAATACCGGTTATAAGATGCTTCGCCATATGAATGTCCTCAGTTGCAACACACCAGCGCGGCCACTTTTGTAAGTGTCCGCGCTGTCAATTACCAATTACAAACTACTCAATCAAATTTTGCTAGTTGATGCTGGCGGCACGCAGGGCAAACTCGCGGCTGCCGGCTGGGGAGAGTCCGTGCTGCTTGATTTTATAGAGCAGCGCCTTGTAGCTGATGTTCAGTTGTGCTGCGGCCAATTTGCGGTTCCAGT
>DASTCT010000226.1:0-8295 GCA_035710845.1 Candidatus Angelobacter sp. | reverse complement strand
GGCAGCCGAGCTAGCCAATCGCTTGCGGGCGTTGGGTTACGAGGTCACGGAGCACGTGGGCGGCACCGGCGTGGTTGGCGTTTTAAAGAATGGCCCTGGGCCCACGGTAATGCTGCGTACTGAACTGGATGCGCTTCCGGTGGAAGAAAAAACCGGTCTGCCTTACGCCAGTAAAGTCCACACTAAAGATGACAGCGGTCGCGACGTGCCAGTGATGCATGCCTGCGGCCACGATGTGCACATGGCCAGTTGGTGGGGGACAGCGGCCATTATGGCGCACGACAAAAGTTCCTGGCACGGCACGCTGGTGCTGATTGGCCAGCCGGCAGAAGAAACCATTACCGGCGCTGACAGAATGATTAAGGATGGTTTGTTTACCCGTTTCCCCAAACCGGATATTGGCGTGGCGATGCACGACACAAATAATCTTCCGGTCGGCAAGGTCGGCATTACGCCCGGCTATGCCAAGGCGAATGCTGATTCAGTGCGCATCACCATCTATGGCAAAGGCGGGCACGGCGCGCAGCCTCAGACCACGGTCGATCCGGTGCTGATCGCCGCCAGAATCGCGGTTACGCTGCAGTCAATCGTAGCGCGCGAGATCAAACCGGGCGATGCGGCAGTGATTACGGTCGGTTATATTCAGGCAGGCACCAAGAACAATATCATCCCTGATAACGCGCAGATGGGGTTAACCGTACGCTCTTATAAACCTGATGTGCGCCAGCATCTGCTGGCGGCGATTGAACGCGTCGCCAAAGGCGAAGCCATGGCCGCTGGCGCGGAGAAAATGCCGCTGATTGAAAAGTACGAATCCACCAGCGCGGTCTATAACGATCCAGTACTGACAAAGCATCTGGCCGGCACATTGGAAGGCGTGCTGGGCAAGGGAAGCGTGGTGACAGAAGAGCCCATCATGACGTCAGAGGACTACTCCTACTTTGTGGAGCAGGGTGTGCCGTCTTTCTACTTCACGCTTGGCGTCGCTGACGAGCAGAAACTCGCGGAAGCGCAGGCTGCTGGCCACCAGTTGCCCAGCAATCACTCACCGTTGTTTGCGCCGGTGGCCGATCCTTCCATCAAAGTAGGGATCACAGCGGAGGTCAGTATTCTGCGTGACCTCTTGCAGGGAACGCCAGCGGACGTGAAGAAATGGACGCAGCAGCAGGTGGGGAATTAAAAAACAAATTTTATTGTCAAAAGTACGGAGAGATCGTTTGAATCCTGGATTTATCTTAGCGTTTCAAATGCATATGGGACACTAAGGAGTTGTTTTTTGTATTTCTTTATCAAGCTGTACTAGAAAGCGCAAAAACGTACCCGTGAGATAGATCATGAACTCGATTTCAGCAGGCGAATAGCGTTCATGGTGCTTTACAGCATCGTTTTGATAAAGAGCAAATTTTGTAATCAGGTCACTATACATGCTGACGATATGATTATGAATTTTGTGAGATGCCAGCCATCTTAAAGCTTCATCTTTTTGGTTTTCGAGGCTCTTTTGGTTGCCAAGAACGGATCGCAGCATTTCCTCAAGTGAAAATCGTAAATTGTCGAGAAGATTTCGATATCGTGTTACTTCCTTGCCAGCATAAATTTTCAAAGATTCAAGAAAATGTTTTCCCACGTGCGGATATTGAGAAAGCCATTCAAGTGTCTCCTTAACAGCTTTATCATCCAAAAGCTTTGCGCCTGCCGGATAAATAGTTATGTCGTCAGCGATCAGGATGTCAGCTTCTACTCCCGGACTGAAGGCTAAAATAGTGGTAAGATGGCGGGCCAATTTTTCTGCGCTAGTCCTATAATTGGATTCGAGTAGGGACCAAAGCAGCAACTGCAAGCTATGCATGAGTGCGGGTACGGTTTGCTGACTCTTGATTGCGGTATATAAGAATTCTGGAAAATTGACATCACCACGAACTGCATTCATATCTTCCCGTGGAATTCCCATTACCCGTCCGCAGGCAGCTTTGAAATCGTTATAGCCAGCAATAGAGGAGAGATCTTCCACAACGCAATTAAGAACACGCACCTGGAGTGCCTTAAAATCGACTTGGGTGGGAATCTCAATGCCCCACTTTTGATAAAAATTATCGACTTTTTTCTTGTTTATCATCATTCTTATGATAACTAACATTTATTTTTGTAATGCGAATAAACGGGCTAATACGCTATTTCAACAGGTTAAGGAGCTACTCAGCAAATGACTTTTTCGCGCCGCAGTTTTCTTCAGAATGCCGGAATCGCAGCTACCGCCGCCATTGTTCAACCAGGCAGCCTTTTCGGCCAGGACGAGCCCGCAGGCAAACTGCCGGAGCCAATCGCGAAGCTGAAATCGCGCAAAGCTGAGGCCAAGCCGATCAACACGGCTGAGCGCGAACAGCGGATCGAAAAAGCGCGGCAGCTGATGGCGGCGGACAAAATCGACGCCATCATGGTGATGGGCGGAACGTCACTGGTTTATTTCTCAAACATTCACTGGTGGATGAGCGAGCGTACCTTTGCGCTGATCCTGCCGGTGAAAGGCAATCCTTTTTATGTCTGCCCGGCATTTGAAGAAGACCGCGCGCGCGAGCAGATTGCAGGCGGCCCGGGCGGAAACAATCCTGACATCCGGCTTTGGCAAGAGGATGAAAGCCCATATCAAAGAATTGCTGAAGGCTTGAAAGATAGAGGACTAACTAACGGAAAGCTGGGCATGGAAGAGACGACGCGCTTTGTATTCAGTGAAGGCGTTGCCAAAGCGGCTCCGGGGCTTCACATTGTGAGCGCTACTCCCGTGACCGCGGGCTGCCGCATGATTAAGAGCCAGCATGAGCTGCAACTGATGAAGCTGGCCAATGAGATAACGCTTGCTGCTTACGAAGCTGCGTATCTTTCCACCAAGGAAGGCATGACGCAGCACGATTTTGGCGGACTGGTGCAGGCGGCGCACGCACAACAAGGCTTTCAGGGCAGTGCCAGCATCCAGGTTGGAGACAACTCCGCCCTGCCGCATGGGTCGGCCAAGCCGCAGGTCATCCGTGAAGGGACAATCCTGCTGATGGATGGCGGTTGCAACGTGGAAGGTTATGAATCCGATATCAGCCGGACGGTTGTGCTGGGCAAGCCAACCGATAAGATGAAGCAGGTTTTTGAAATCGTACACAAGGCGCAGTCAACCGCGCTGGCCACAGCCAAGCCCGGAATTGAATGCCAGGCAGTTGATGCGGCTGCGCGCAAAGTGATCACGGATGCCGGTTACGGGCCGGATTACAAGCACTTTACTCATCGCGTGGGGCACGGGATTGGCATGGATGGCCATGAGTGGCCGTACCTGGTGCGCGGCAACACATTGCCCATGGCTGCGAACATGACTTTCAGCGACGAGCCGGGAATCTACATCCGAGGCGAGTTCGGCGTGCGTTTGGAAGATGACATGCACATTACGGAGAACGGAGCGGAGCTGTTTACCCCGCAAAGTCCGGATTTGGAGAAGCCGTTCGCCAAGGCATAAACAAGGTTTAATACTTTACGATCGCGGCGAACGATTTTGGATCGAGGCTTGCGCCGCCCACCAGAGCGCCGTCAATTTCCTGTTGCGACATGAGTGCTTTGGCGTTCTCCGGCTTGACGCTGCCGCCGTAAAGAATGCGGAGTTGTGTGGCAACACCTTCACCAAATGCTTCCGACGCTTGTGCGCGAATCACGCGATGTGCTTCCGCCGCCAACTCCGGTGTGGCTGTTTTGCCGGTCCCGATGGCCCAGCATGGTTCGTAAGCTACGACAATGGGAATGGCCTCGCCGCCCGAAATGTCACGGAAGGCAACACTGCATTGCCGGCGGAGCACATCTTCAGTGACTCCCGCTTCGCGTTCCTGCAATACCTCACCAATGCAGACGATAGGTTTTAGTCCTGCAGCTAGGGCAGCGCGAAGTTTGAGGTTGACCGTGTCATCGGTTTCACCGAAATACTGGCGGCGCTCAGAGTGGCCGATGATGACGTGCGAGCAGCCCACAGCCTTCAGCATTTGCGCTGAGACTGCGCCGGTGTAGGCCCCTTCTTTTTCCCAGAACATGTCCTGCGCGCCCACGGCAATGCGGCTATCCCGCGCGGCCTCTACAACGGCGGGAACCGCGAGGAAAGCGGGGCAGAGCACAATGTCATCACGAGTATGCTCCCAGACATGCGGAAGAAGCGCGGAGACAAAAGCCTGTGCCTGCTCCGGCGTCTTATACATCTTCCAGTTGGCTGCAATCAGTTTTTTTCTCATGATGCGGCAGGCTCAGGCGTGATCTGCAGGTGAGGGAAGTTGCGGCTGAGTTGTTCAACGGCCCGCGCATAAGCTTTGTGAGTGTGTTGATCGAAGAGAACAAACCGCACCAGCGTCACGTATTTTGGCGTATGGAGAAGATCTGCAACTGTCCGAATGGCAATCTCAGCTGCAGCATCCACTGGATAGCCAAAAGCCCCGGTAGAAACGGAAGGAAAGCTGATGCTGGTGCAGTACTTGCGGTCAGCCTCTTCCATGGCGTGGCAATAGCAGCTTTCCAATACCTGCGGCTCATTGCGGTTTCCGCCTTGCCATACCGGGCCAACAGTGTGGATCACATAACGTGCTTTCAGGTTTGCGCCGGAGGTGGCTACGGCTTGTCCGGCTGGAAGGGGGCCGCGTTGCTCGCGGATCTTTTTACATTCCACCAGAAGTCCGGGCCCGGCTGCGCGATGAATGGCTCCATCCACGCCTCCGCCACCCAGCAAGGAAGAGTTGGCGGCATTCACAATGGCATCGGTGGATTCGTCGGTAATGTCGCCCATCACCAGTTCAAGGGCGGCCTTTTTCCCGATGCGATATCGCAAGCCTGACGCCATGCTATTTGTCTGTAAGCGCTTCCACTCCGGGCAGCTTTTTGCCTTCAAGAAATTCCAGTGACGCTCCGCCACCGGTGGAAATATGACTGATTTTATTCGCAAGGCCGGATTGTTGCACTGCGGCAACGGAATCTCCGCCACCGACAATGGAGATTGCTCCACGGTTTTGTGCAATGGCTTCAGCTATCTTCATCGTGCCTTTGGCAAACGGCGCAACTTCAAAGACGCCCATTGGGCCGTTCCATACGATGGTCTTTGCCCCGGCAATCTCTTTGGCAAAGGCTGCAACTGTTTCCGGTCCAATATCCAGCCCCATCTTATCCTCTGGGATGCCCTGTTGGCTTTTAATCACCTGTGTGGTAACTGAAGCGTCAATCTTTTCCGCAACCACGTTGTCCACGGGAAGCAGAAGACAGACATTCTTGCTTTGGGCTTCCTGCAAAAGTGATTTCGCCAGCTCAAGCTTGTCATCTTCCACCAATGACTTGCCTACCTGCCGGCCCT
The DNA here is from genome assembly GCA_035710845.1 of Candidatus Angelobacter sp. Lineage (GTDB taxonomy): Bacteria > Acidobacteriota > Terriglobia > Terriglobales > Acidobacteriaceae > Angelobacter. The sequence goes on along the minus strand of DASTCT010000226.1, from coordinate 2,939 downwards.
GGGCTTTGAGAAAGGTGTAAGCCATGGCTCCGCCGATCAACAAAGCATCGACTTTATTCAGCAGGTTGCGGATGACGTCAATCTTGTCTGAAACTTTGGCTCCGCCAATAATGGCGACAAACGGCTTTTCCGGATTGGTTGTAGCCTTGCTCAGATACTCCAACTCTTTTTGCATGAGCAGACCGGCAGCGGATTTTTCAATGAATTTGGTGATTCCGGCGGTCGACGCGTGAGCGCGATGTGCCGAGCCAAAGGCGTCGTTTACATAAATATCGGCGAGCGCAGCCAGTTGGCGGGCAAAGTTTTCATCGTTGGCCTCTTCTTCAGCGTGGAAGCGCAGGTTTTCCAGTAGCAGAGTCTGCCCTTTTTCCAGCTTCTGTGACATCTCTTCCGCCGCAAGACCAATACAATCTGGCGAGAAGCCAACATTAAAGCCCCGACCGAGCTTTTCATCCAAAAGAATCCGCAAACGCTCCCCGGCAGGCTTAAGGCTCATTTTGGCGTTGAACTTCCCCTTGGGACGGCCAAGATGAGAAGCCAGAATCAGCCGTGCACCTTTGCGCAGGGCGTATTCAATGGTCGGCAGCGTTTCACGGATGCGCGTATCGTCAGAGACTCGGCCATCTTCCGTCAGCGGCACGTTGAAATCAACGCGCATGAAGACGCGGTGGCCGTGGAGATTCAGGTCCTGAATGGAGAGCTTGGCCATGGAGTTCTCGGTGGCAAGCGCCATTACAGCCCTTTCTTTGCCATAAAGTGAATCAGGTCACGCACGCGGCAAGAGTATCCCCACTCATTGTCATACCAGGCGATAACCTTTACGCAATTGTTGCCGACGACGCGCGTAAGCGGCGCATCGACGATGGAGGAGCGTTCATCGCCGCGATAATCCACTGATACCAACTCGGCAGTTTCGACCCCCAGAATGCCTTTCATCGGCCCATTGGCGGCGGCCTGCAGGGCCTTGTTTACCTCTTCCACAGTTGTGCCTTTTTCCACGAAGGCCACAAGATCCACTACAGAGACATTAGGCGTGGGCACGCGCATGGCAAAGCCATCCAGCTTGCCCTTGAGATCGGGAATGACCAGATGCAGAGCTTTAGCTGCGCCAGTCGAGGTCGGGATCATAGAAAGCGCGGCAGCACGTGCGCGACGCAGGTCTTTGTGGGGGAAGTCGAGAATAACCTGGTCGTTGGTGTACGAGTGGATGGTGGTCATGGTGCCGCTTTGGATCTTGAAAGTGTCATGCAGCACCTTGGCTACTGGCGCCAGGCAGTTGGTGGTGCAGGAAGCGTTGGAAACCACATGATGCTTGGCCGGATCGTATTTGTTTTCATTTACGCCCAGGACAATCGTGATGTCCTCATTCTTGGCCGGCGCCGAAATGACTACCTTCTTCACCGATCCACGCAGGTGCTTCTTTGCCTGTTCCGCATCAGTAAACTTTCCGGTGGACTCAATCACCAGTTGCGCGCCCACTGATTCCCAGTTGATGGCTGCGGGGTCTTTTTCAGAAAAGACCTTGAGGTTGGTCCTGCCGCAGATGCTGATGGAATCGCTGGTTGCCTTGATCTCCTGCTTCAGATTGCCAAGGATGGAGTCGTACTTGAGAAGATGGGCCAGTGTGGCGGGGCTGGTGAGGTCATTCACGGCCACAAATTCAAGATTGGGATCGTCAATGGCTGTGCGGAGCACGTTCCGCCCGATTCGACCAAAGCCGTTAATGCCAACTTTGAGTGCCATGGAATTTACCTCTCCTCCCATACTTAAGAGCTAATTTCAGAACGATTTGATGCAGAAAGTGCGACGTGAGCGCGCTTACACCGGGCTGAAACTAATCAGGTTAGCAGAGGATGTTCAAGGTGCGCAAACAGATGAGAGCGGCATGCGGGATTCGGCCGCGATTCGAGATCGCGAGAGGGAAGTGGGCACGAAAAAGCCGCAGGTCGCAAGCCCAGCGGCTTTTTCTGAAATATCGCTTGGTTGGTCCAAACGCTCGCTACAGTTTTTCTTTCTTGGTCTAGCTGGCACTTTCAGCCCTTTCATGTCTGGGCTGCATTGAAATGCCTTATACCGATGCTGCTCAATTTCTTACACCTGAACATCAGTTGCCAGTAAACCGCGGATCCATGTGCTTTCTGGCTTTGTCTTTCGCAAGGACTGATTTTTGGGTGTTGGTGACGCTTTCTTTTACTCTTTGTGGCTTTATTTTCTCTTTCTATAGAGTGCTGCTCGTCCGCCGCACTGCAAACTTGATTGGCCCGTTATCCTACTGTTTTTCTCGCTTTGGTGTTTCTGTGTTGTCCCTTTGTCCTTGTTGTCCCTTGTGTTGCTTAGTGCTGTCGTGAATCGGTTTTTTACTTTTTTGTTTTGGGTGTGCATCTCTGCGAGTGCTCTCTTGGGTTCCTTCAACCGCAGGCCTGGGCAAGAACATTCGAGCCGTCAAGTCTGGCTTGTTTTCAGGTGCGCCAAACAGCTTTCTGCGCGTCGACGCCTGTGCAAACTGCTAAGGCATCAGCAGGGACCATTCCTGCCTGGAGTACTTGTAATGACTTGAGCTGATTGCGGGTCGCAATTATAGCAAGTTGCACCATAAGCACAACAAAAGAATGGCAGAATGAGAAAATTTATTGCCTTTCTTGGTTCGTTGCGACTCATTATAGGTCCTGAGGCGCTCAGTTCAGTTTTCTGTTGCCCGGATTCCCAGCCCTTTGGCGCGTCCTTGATCAAGGTTTCTCCTCTGAACCAGGGATTGCCGATGAAGAAGACGGCGTTACTTCCAAGACCTTCCAATCCGGCCAAGATTGACATGGAAAGCTCCTTTGCTTGCACACAGTTACTCTATTGTGTTACACACGAGTCATGCGCAACTGGATGCGCGAGCGCATGAAGCGCCGTAAGAAAAAAACGGAGAACGAGTCGGAAGCCACTGGCAAGGT
>DASTCT010000225.1:0-2022 GCA_035710845.1 Candidatus Angelobacter sp. | reverse complement strand
GTGAAAGAAGCTTTGAAGGCGCTGGCGGACGGCCGGCCAAGACTGGTACGGATCAGTCCTTCGCGCAACGGCGCCGAGGAGGGAATTGTGGACTACACGATGACCTGCCACAGCGGAGGAGAGCTGGATGTGTATATTGAGCCAGTCTTGCCCAAACCTCATCTGGTGATTCTGGGGCGTTCGCCCATCGCGCAGACGCTGGCCAGGCTTGCAGGGGTGATTGGGTATGCGGTGTCCGCGGTCACTCAGGAGAAGGCGGCGGAGGATTTCGGTGATGCGCAGTTGATTGCAGCAAAAGACATGAGCCTGGCAAAAGCCGGCGTCAAGCCACAGACCTTTATTGTGGTATCGACCCAGGGTGAAGGGGATGAGGAGGCGCTGGAGCAGGCGTTGAAAACTGAGGCCTCTTACATTGCTTTTGTGGCCAGCAAAACCAAGGCGGCCAAGGTCCTGGACTACCTAAAGGGGAAGGGCATTGCAGCGGAGAGGCTGAAGCAGGTTCGGACCCCGGCAGGGCTGGACATCCATGCGAAGTCGCCGCAAGAGATTGCGGTGAGCATTCTGGCCCAGGTGATTCAGGCCCGGGGAGAGAGGAGGCTTCCGTCGACACCGAGCCAATTGCTGCCGGTGATTTCTGATGAGGCAAAGGACCCGGTTTGCGGCATGAGCGTGCAAACCCGCAAAGCCAGATATAGGTCTGAATATGAAGGAAAGGCTTTCTATTTCTGCTGCGCCGGATGCAAAGAAAGCTTTGATCGGGCGCCCAGCAACTACCTGTTACTGAAGTAATGGGGAAAATCTGACGCACTTACCTTGCGGCTCCCATTTGAGTAGCGGACATGGCCAAGACTGTGCAAGCTTGTTCATGGACGCTGCTACAACAATCCTCCAGTTTGCAAATATTTAGCCAATCAGACCTGGTTGTTTTATCCAGCGAAGCCGGATACTTGCTCCTATGGCGCGTCAAACTTCAGGCGTAAGTACAAAAGTAATCACTTTCCAGGCTCTCCTAAGATTTTTTAATATACCGCCCCGAAAGACTGCGATACCGTATCGGATAACGAGGTAGTAAAACTATGACAGACGCCACTTCCGTAACGCTGACGGAGCGTTTACGGCGGGTTTCTACAGAATTACGAACTCTGGAAGCAGAACTTAAGTCGGGACAGCACCCAGACGCGATGCAGTTGCAGGAGTTTCGCTACGTGCTGGACAACACCCGACTCACAGCATGGACGGTAAGCGAGATATTGAACGCCCGGGAACGCGATCAGGACCCGGAAAAGGTGCTGACCTTCATTGTGGCGGAACGACTTCGCCGTTCCACCCAGATGCTGCGGGACCTCTGTGCCGACGTAACCCAGGAAGGTGTGACCTGGAAGACGCATGGCGTCCAAGGCCTGTTTCAGACCGTAAACCTTCTTCAGGTGGAATTGAGCCGAATGCTGAGCGAACACCGGGCACGGTACGGGAAAGTTGCTGAAGCTGGCCGGTAATCGCGGGGCGCCGATGGCGGGCGCCTTGGCGTTTGACTTTCGCTAAACCATTGAAAAATAGTGGTTAATAAAAAGTTTGCTTGCCGCATTTCCTTCCTCTTGAAAGATAACTAAATAATTAGTTACTATTCTGTTTTACTAGCGTCTAATGAAATAGAGCCGCTAAAAACAGGACACAGGAGCTGTGGGAAGTGCCGCCGAAGAAATCAGCCACGCTGACAGAAGCTGAACTGAGATTGATGGAGGTGCTGTGGCTGAAAGGCCCGTCCACGGTCCACCAGATCATGGAAGAGCTGCCGCCCAAGCCGCTGCTGGCCTATAACTCCGTACTCACGACCATCCGAATCCTGGAAAAGAAAGCATACGTGCAGCATGTGAAAGAAGGGCGCGCTCACGTCTACATGCCGCTGGTGGGGCGAGAAGAGGCGAGCCGGTTTGAGATCCGGAACCTGGTAGGCAGGTTTTTCAAGAATTCCCACGAGCTACTTCTGCTGAACATCCTGGAAGACAAGACTATTGATGCGGT
>DASTCT010000224.1:0-2324 GCA_035710845.1 Candidatus Angelobacter sp. | reverse complement strand
AGCCGTTGCGGCTGCGCCGGATGCTGCACCATCTTGTGCACGCACTGGCCGAACTCCGGATATTTATCCGGCAGAAACTCAGCGCGGACGCCCTGGTTGCGCGCCTGCCAGCTCGCTCCGCCATCGTCCGTGCGATACGCTCCCGCAGTGGAAATAGCAATGAACATCCGTTTGCGGTCGGCCGGATCAGGAAGAATCGTGTGCAGGCACATTCCTCCACCGCCCGGCACCCATCTGGGACGATGCGGATGCTCCAGCAATCCTTGCACCGGAGACCAGGTCTGGCCCGCATCGCGCGATTCAAACAGCGCCGCGGGTTCCACTCCGCAGTAAAGCGTATCCGGTTCCTCGTCGCGACCTACGCGAATCTGCCAGATATTTTTCAACGCCAGCTTGGATTCCACCGGAAATTTCACCGAATAAGCTTCTGGTTCGGTAATCGTCTTGCCGTAATCGTCAGAAGAGCAGAGCACCGTGCCCCAGCGAAAGCTCTGCTGCGACCACCATAGCCGGTGCCTTCCTTGCCGCTGATCAAATGCCATGGCATACACCGGCGAGCCTATGGAATAAGGGCCGCCCACGTCCCATTTTTTGCGCGCGCCGTTTGAGCGCAGCACAAACGCGCCCTTCATGGTGCCCACCATCAAGATCACATCGCTTTTTTTCGCCGAGACATGCTTTACCCGCGGCATCTTTTACCTCCGGAAGAAATGAACAGGATATTCTAGCTGTTTCTTTGATCACGAGAGGTTCAATTGGCCCAGATGCGCTGATGAAATTAATTTGAACTAAAAGCACTCACCCGCTAAGATATTGCGCGAAAAAACTTCACTCGACCAGCAGCACCACGGAGAAAACGCGATGCGTAAAACTTTTCTCGCCGCAATTCTGTTTTCGTTCTCAGCAACCATGTCTCTCATAGCCCAGGATGATTTGAGCAAAGTTGAGATGAAGGTCCAGAAAGTGGCCGGGACCGTTTACATGCTTGAAGGCGCTGGCGGCAACATCGGCGCTTCCGTTGGTGATGACGGCATTGTGATGGTTGACGATGAGTTCCTACCTCTGGCCGATAAGATTGAAGCCGCTTTGAAGGGCATCACTGACAAGCCGGTAAAAGTGGTTTTGAATACGCACTGGCACGGCGACCACACCGGCGGCAATCCGCATTTTGGTGAAAAGGCCCCAATCGTAGCCCAGGAGAATGTGCGCAAGCGCCTGATCACCGGCGGCAAAACACGTTTTGGAGAAACCAAGCCGGCCGAAAAATCCGTGCTGCCCATCATCACCTTTGAAGACACAGTCTCTGTCCACCTGAATGGTGAGGACATACGCGCCATTCATTTTCCTCACGGCCATACCGATGGCGATAGCGTGATCTTCTTCACCCAGTCAAACGTGGTTCACATGGGCGATGATTTTTTCAACGGCGGAATGTTCCCGTTTATCGATATCGATAGCGGCGGAAGCGTTCAAGGCATGATCGCCGGCGACGAAAAGATCCTTTCTGAAGTCCCTGATGACGTAAAGATCATCCCCGGCCACGGCCCGCTGGGGACAAAAGACGACCTGCAAAAATTTATTACCATGCTCAAAGAAACCTCAGCCGCGGTTGAAGCCGGCATCAAGAAGGGCAAAACTCTCGACCAACTCAAGCAGGAAAAAGTTCTAGCCAAGTGGGATTCCTGGGGACAGAGCTTCATCAAGACCGATACGTTTACCGAGATTCTGTATGACAGCCTTAAGAACAAGCCGACAGGGCCAAAGAATTCACATGGACATCTGAGCAAATAGCTTTTCTGAAATCCCTCGCGTCAGCGAGGGGAGCCTATGGCTGCGCGCTAGCTTGGTTCGAAACGCAATCGTGATTGGTTTGCTTAGTTGCTAGCTGCCAGGTGCTAGATGCTCACAAGGCGTCCGGCCACTTGCGTGCTGCATGCAGTACACCAAGAATTTCAACCTGGCTTTTTCGCAGACGATAAAAAACGATGAACGGCGTTCCCGTGATTACCAATTCGCGGGTTCCGTCCAGCCTGCCTCGGCGACCTAGGGTGGGATATTGTTCCAACACATCGACACCCACGAGAATCCGGTCCACGATGATATCTGCCTGGGCTGGCGCGCGCTCGATTAGGTATTCATGTGCTGATTTCAGGTCGTCTGCAGCTACAGCGGTCCAGCGGATCTTCACTTGCGACGGCGCCAACGGGACGCCATCTTTTTGACCTCAGTATGATCAACCAGCCGGCCAGCATCCGCCTGCTTCACCGACTCCGCAATGTGTTTCAATTGCCATTCTTGAACATCCAGGTAGGCTGAAACGGCCT
>DASTCT010000223.1:0-4919 GCA_035710845.1 Candidatus Angelobacter sp. | reverse complement strand
ATGGCCACCAAGCGACCCTGTACTTCACCCTGTCCACCACCTGTCTGGCCAACCTGTCCTCGCGAACGAATTTTGCCGAATGGTTAGACCATTTTAAGGAATGTTGTGCCCTCTTAAACACAAGGCTTCCTCCGCTCTACTCGCGCGCGCTGGCTTACGAGCATCGCAATGACGGAGTTTTTGGGGATACAGCAAACCCTAAATGGTTGAGCATTCCGCGCTTCATCTTCGCCTGTACTTTGTCGGGTGCCATTGCGGGTTATATTGGTCCCAGGATTTGATCGGAGTGGATTCGAACCCCGGGTACCCTTTTTTTACTAAGCGACTTTTTCGAGGATCTCCCGAGTTCATGGAAAGGGACTACTCACTAGCCCAGCAGAGAAAAAGCCATATTTTAGGCCGATCCGGTGCACACCACTGCCCATTTTGTTCCCGCTTTAATCAAGAAAACGCCGCGGAATCGGGCCATTTCGGAGGGAATCAGAAGAACAATTCTCTGATCGACAGACTGTATGGCGGAGAGGGAGGGATTTGAACCCCCGATACCCGTTAAGGTATGTCCGCTTTCGAGGCGGATCGTTTCAACCACTCACGCACCTCTCCGCGTCATGAAAAAACTGTGGTCTGGAGACATTTTAGCAGGAACAACCAAGACAACGATCTGGGAGAATTTTCCGATCGTCGAGCAGGAGATCGTTGAAATAATCGGAGCAGGATCGTTGAAATGAGAGGAAGGCAGGGAGTGTTCCCTTAAAAGCCGCAACTCGCCAGGCACCATCTCTTAAGATGCCCTGGCGAGTTGGTTTAGGATCAAATCGGATTTTAAGTTTTACTTTTATCCGATCTTAGTTTTTTATCCAACCTTAAGTTCGGTGGTCTTACCAACCGTTACAGCCACTCGCTGTTGCAACAATGTGCGGCCATCGGAGTCACGCAACTCAATGTTATGTGTACCGGGTCGAAGCGCGAATTTCTTGGCTTTATCGGTTTTGTCGGCAAAGCCGCCATCAATGTAGATTGAGGCGTCTTTAAGCTCAGTCTTGATTTTGACGTATCCGAACGTTGTTGCCATGTACTCAGGCTCATAGGTATGGATACGAGTAATCGAAGGATGGATCAAAAATTCGAACAGGCTCAACTACCACAACGCGTTGATTGGGTGCTTGCGCCGCTGCCGGTGGCGGTTGTGGCGGAGGCATTGCGGGAGCTGGCTTCTTTTGCGCCGATACTGGGCTTAGCAACAGTCCCGCTATCGCTAGAGACATCAAGCCCTTCCAAAATAATCGCATAGTTCCCCCTTTCACGAGACTTCTGGGTTACCAATGCTTTGTTTTTTGTCCTTATATAATTTCGATGCCTTAGGGTCGCTGCCTGATGCTTGCGCAAGTTCTTACATAGAAAGGACTTATGCCATTTTTTATCGTGCTCAGCGACAAGCAGCTATTCGTGCCGTAGCGCCTCGATTGGATCAACCTTCATGGCTCGATGTGCTGGAACGTAGCATGCCAGCAATGCAATGGCGGAGAGCAATACCGCAACCGAAAAGTATGTGATGGGATCGCTGGCCTTTACGCCAAAGAGCATGTTCGACATCAGGCGCGTAAGGAAGAACGCCGCAGTCACTCCAAGGATGACTCCGGCCAGGATCATCCGCGCTCCATCGCGCAGGACCATTTGCAGCACGTGGCCACGTTGCGCCCCCAGCGCCATGCGCACGCCGATTTCTTTTGTGCGCTGCCCCACAGCGTAAGAAAGCACACCGTAAATGCCGATTCCCGCCAACAGCAGAGCAAATGCGGCAAAAGCTCCCAGCAAAAGCATGGTAAAGCGCTTGTCCGCCACTGATTGGGCCACGGCGGCGTCCATGCTCTCAGGATTATGAACCACCAGGTCAGAATTGAATTCAAGCACGCGCTGGCGCAGCGCTGGCAAGCTTGTACTTTTGGGTCCCTGCTGGCGAACGTAAACATCGGCTCCCAGCCCGCCACGCTGCAGGTCTTTATCAGTGATTTGCGCGAATGGAATATACATTTGCGCGTGCAGCGGGCTAACGGCATCGCGGTCAAGCCCCCACTGGTTTACGTGGCCTACCACGCCAATGATCTGGGGGTTGGGGACTTTGTCAGGATCATCAGGGTTGATATTCTTATCAAGATACTGGCCAATGGGGTCTTTGTGTGGAAAATATTTTGCCGCGAGGCTCTCATCAATCACCGCGACAGCCGGTGCATGTTCATTGTCTGCCGCGGTGAAGAAACGGCCGCGCTTTAATGGAATCTGCATCACCTTCAGATAGTCCGGCTCCACAACGTATTCAATCGCCATGGGCAGATCGCTTTGGTGCGGTGGCCTCGGTGTTCCGATAATCCAGAAAAATTCTTCATCGTCACTTTCCATGGGATGGGCGCCCTCGTTAAAAGAGACAGCCTCAACCCCTGAGGTGGACGCCAACTTGTCATGTATTTGGCGGTAGGCGGCGCGGATGGCGTCGGGCGGTTGCGTTTTATAAGAAGAAGGGCCAGAAAGCTCAAACGTTATTATGTTTTTAGGATTGAAGCCCGGATCAAGCCCCCACAGTTGGAACAAAGTCCGAATCATCAGGCCTGCGCAGATCAGCAGGACGAGCGCCATGGCCATTTCGCCAACCACAAAAACCGTTTGCGCTCCACCGCGCGGGCCGGCAACAGCGCGGCCGGTTTCAGTTAATGTGCTGCTCAAGTTGCTGCGCACAGCTTTCCACGCTGGAGCCAGGCCAAAGACAATACCGGAAAGGACAGATATCAGAAAAGTAAAAAGCAGCACGCGCACATCCAGACCAATATTTTCTGCGCGTGGCAAAGTCCGCGGAACCGCTGCCAGGGCAGCCACCGTACCAAATTTGGCCAGCAGCAATCCGAGCGCTCCGCCTGCCAAGGCCAGCAGAATACTTTCGGTCAGGAGCTGGCGAATCACTCGTTGCTGTCCTGCGCCCAGGGCAATGCGTATGGCAAACTCATGTTGCCGTACCGTAGAACGTGCCAGCAGAAGGTTGGCCACATTCACACAGGCAATCAGCAGCACCAGCACAACTGCACCCAACAAGACCAGCAAGATGGGGCGTATATTGCCTACCATCTCTTCTTTCAGAGGGATGATGTTTGCTGACCTGGCAGAATCAATTCTGGGATAAGTAGCGGCCAACTCGTGGGAGACGCGATCCATGTCTTCCCGGGCCTGTTGCAGCGTGACTCCGGGTTTAAGCCTGCCAATGCCATCAAGTCCCCAGCCTGAACCGCGTGCGTTGTAGAACTTGGGCTCTTTATATTCTCCAACCGGAACGTAAACCTCATTCATGAGCCCGCCGCGCTGAAAATTCTGGATGGTTAGATGAAAGCTTGAAGGAACCACGCCGATGATGGTGCGTACTTCGTCATCGAGAATCATTCGCTGCCCAATAATGTCTTTGCGAGCGCCGTATTTGCGCTTCCATAGGCCTTCCGTGATCATCACCGTGGGGTTTGCGCCCAAACGGTCTTCATTCTGGCTGAAAGTGCGACCCAGCAGCGGATTGACACCCAAGATCTCAAAGAAACCGGCTGAGATCATCTCGCCGTGCAAGTGCTCCGGCTCTCCATTGCCGGAAAGGTTGAAACCAGTGCTACGGTAGGCAGCCATCCTGGCAAAAGTCTGATTCATCCGGCGCCAATCGACAAAGTTTGGATAGGAGATGGAGCCGTTATCAAAATTAGGGATCTTCTCAAACATGGAAACAAGCTGGTTTGGCTCATGGAATGGCAGAGGATTGAGCAGCACGCCATTTACCACGGAGAAGATTGCCGTGTTGGCGCCGATGCCAAGCGCCAGCGTGAGAATTGCGATCACCGAGAACGCCGGTGACTTTACCAGAACACGAAACGCGTAACGAAGATCCTGAAGAATAAAGGATGCCATTTTCATAAACATACATGTTTTGGACTAGAAAAAGCACCAGCGGTTAGCGGCGAAAGATGATGAGATTTTGTTGATAAAATTTGCAACCAAACAGGTGATTGAGACGTATTTAGCTTATTTGCCTGCTTGATCTTTGTCCGATTAATCAATTGCAGCGCGCTCTCTTTTTCGGCGAAAAAAATCCTGCAGAATTTCCGAGCATTTTTCTGCCAGCACGCCGGGAGTGACTTCCATTTTGTGATTCAACTCCGGGTGATTAAGCACCTGCAGGACTGATCCGGCAGCGCCGGCCTTGGGATCGCTTGCCCCGTAAACCAGCCGCGCAACGCGCGCATGAATAAGAGCGCCGGCGCACATAGCGCAAGGTTCAATGGTGGCGTAAACAATGCAGCCACCCAGGCGATGGTTGCCCAGCCGCTTTGCCGCGTCGCGCAGAGCAACAATCTCAGCATGGGCCGTGGGATCATGATCCAACAAGTTGCGATTGTGTCCCTGGCCGACGATTTCGCCATCTCTGATAACTAAAGCGCCAACAGGGACTTCGCTAGCCTGAGCGGCTAATCGTGCCTGCTCCAGGGCTTGCTCCATCCAAATGGCATCATCTTGGGGCTGCATATCCACTGTGTTTTCCTGCATGTCTCATAAGGAAATTTGGTGCTGTGTAAAGGATTCTATACGAGCAGCTACTCTGCTTATGTTGTGATTTCCAGTCAACCCCGCGCTATTTACTTGTCTCTAAACAGGAATCAGCGTCCTAACCTCAGCGGACGTTGGCAGCGAAGAGAAGCTTGAAAAAGCCCCGAGGGGTGAACTTCGAAGGAGCAACGACATGAACAAGAAATTAATTTTAGCGCTAATGCTGGCCTCCGGTATGGCATTTGCGCAGGGAAGCGGGAGCAGCGGCTCACAGACAACGCCGGACCAGCAACAGCCGAGCCAGTCGACCAGCCCCTCCACCACGAGTCCATCGACAGACCAAAGCACGCAAC
>DASTCT010000222.1:0-21913 GCA_035710845.1 Candidatus Angelobacter sp. | reverse complement strand
ACACTAATCACGGCTGGCGGATTTATTCCGCCAGCCCTTTTTTCTAAGGCACGCTACGGTAAACAGCTAATTTCAGCCGCTGCTTGCCTGAATTAGACTTCGGAATTATGCGATCCTATTATCTTGCTCTGATTTGTCTCTTTGCTCTTCTTGCCTTTGGCAAGCCCAATCCACGGCCAATTCTTGTGACGCACAGTGACTTCACCGGCCTGGACCCGAGCGATGCCAGGAAAGAAGATCTTCGCGTTTTTGCCGATGGCCGCGTGCAGTATGAAGAAACCGCGGATGGCAAAAAATCTACTTTTGATCTGAAGCTTACTCCGGCAAAGCTGCAACGGCTGGCCCAGTTGCTCAATGAGAAGGCGATGCAGGCTGTGCCGGCGCAGATTGGCTCGCAGATAAGAGTGGTGAACGGCAGAACCGACAAAACATTTAAAATCAATCGCGGCGCTGCGCAGCAAAAGATCGCGATTGAGAATTTTTATCCGCAATTGAACGCGCATCGTCCTGCGTATCCAAAAGTTCTGGTGGAATTGGAATGTACGCTCCAGGACGTTGAGCGCAAGGCGGCAAAGCTTCCGGCGCCAGATCCTTTGCTGGATTGGTGTCCTGACGCGCTGGGGAAGCGCTAAACCATAGCATAACTTCACCTTAACGCATCTCTGTCTCCTGACAGAGATGCTTCAACATAACCCTATCCTGACGCATCGCCTCCCCGATACATCTTTGTCTGGCCTCAATTTGGCTGACACAAAATCCAAATCGTGTCTGCAATTTTTTGCCAAAAAGATTTTCTGTGCTGAATGTTAAAAACTTTAATGCCCGCTTAATGGCCCACTAATTGAGAGCCTCCAAGATGATGCTGCTGTTCAGCGGCAGAGAAGGCGAGATTGTACTTCGAACTTCTGGCTGCTGTCCTGTCGACAATCCCTTCCGGGACTGCTTACACAAAACATTTTTTAAGGACGGCTTTTTGCGAGCGGGGAACTCCAATATGCGTCTGTCAGGCCTAGATATATCGTGTCACGAGTCAAATAGTGGTGCGTATCCGGGCTTCTCCTCTCCACCAGAAATTTATCCAGAACTCATTTTTTAGTTTTTGAAAAAAGGTATATCGCGCCTCTGCAAGAGGCGCATGGAGGAACGCTCAATGATTTCCGCGCGCTCAATCTTTCTGTCTGTGTGTGTCATGGTTTCTTTCCTGGCGCTGGCTGCATATGCAGCGCCGGACGGCAATATCCGAGGCAGCTACAACGTCAGTTCTCCCACGGCTGCCGGAGATGACGTCCAGGTCACCATTTCACTCAGCATCAGCAACAACACCTCTGCAGACATAAAAAATGCCGCCATTACCCTGCACGACCCCATGGCGGCGCGCGTGACATACGGAAGCCTGAACGGGCTTGCGTTGTCCGCGGGCGCGGCAACCCAGGTGAGCGGCTCCTTCAAAGTCCCACGCCAGCTTTACGACTCCTGGCAAAAGGGCAGTTCGCCGGCCATGAGCGTGAGCTTTAACGACGTTGATGGCAAAGCTGTGCGGATGTTCATTGAGTTCTAGCAAAAGATTTCCTGGAGGGCACGCCATGCAGGCTGCTACACATAATTCTATTTTTGGCTCAACGTCAATCTGGGCGCGGACGAATATGCGCAATGCCGGAAAGCGTTGGCTCTTGACTGTGCTGCTGTTGGCGTTGGCCATGGCGCTCCCTTTGAATGCGCAGGCACAGGGCAACTATATTTACGTGAATAATCAGGCTGCTGCCAACACGGTCTCCGGTTATTCCGTTTCCGCCTCCGGAAGTCTCACGCAGTTGACCGGCTCGCCTTTTTCCACGGGCGGCGTTGGCGCCAACGTTGTGTGCTATGGCTTGAATCGCATTGCTCTAAGCCCAGCCACTAATTCGCTGTTTGTAGTGAACAGTGGCGACCGCACGATCAGCGCATTCCAGATCAATCCTGCCAACGGCCAGTTGACCGCAGTGGCAGGCTCGCCGTTTCCCAGCAATCTAACGCTGGATAGTTGCCAGGGCATCTCTCTGGCGGCCACGCCGGATGGAAAATTCCTGATGGCTTCAAGCAACGGTCAGATCCAGACTTTCGCGATCGCGGCGAATGGCGCGCTCTCACTTCTTGGCACCACTACAAATTGCTGCTCGCCCAACGCAAGCATGGTGATTTCGCCTAACGGCCAGTTTCTGGCGACCTCAAACGAAACCAGCGTTTCCATGTTCGTGATTAACACAACCACGGGCGGGTTGACGCCAGTTTTAGGTTCTCCGTTTCCCAAGACCGGTTCAGGAATTCTTTCCGGACTCGATTTCAGTTGCGCAGCAGACCGCCTGTATGGCGGCGAAGCCACGGGCAGTCCTGCCTTGCTGGATGCATGGAGTGTGAACACAACTTCCGGCGCGCTTACGCCGATTCCGGGAACACCATTCACCAGCAACGGAAATGATGCCAACTCAGTGCTCTATAGCCCGGACAATACGCTGCTCTTCCAGAGCAATCAGTTCAGCAACAGCATTAACCCGTTCATTGTGAATCCTGATGGAACGCTGGCCAACGAAGGAAAGTTCGGCACCACAACTCAGGTCCACACGCCGGCAGGGATGGCCACCGATGCAACAGGCACATTCCTCTTTGTTGCAGACGATGCGTTCGGGCTGGCTGTCTTCAAAATTGGAAACAGCGGCGTGCTGACATCACTTTCTGATCTTGCGATTAATCGCCCTGGAGAGATCCAGGGTGTTGTGGCGTATCCGCCGCGAAGCTGCACCAGTGCCGACCTGGCTCTGAGTATGACGACGGCGGCAAGCGCTCCGGCGGGTGCGCCCATTCAGTATCAGCTCAGCATTACGAACAACGGCCCGTCGGTCTCGACCGCCGTGGTTTCAGACACTTTCCCGCCAACGCTTACAGCGGGAGGCAATGCGCCAATCGTGAATCCTTCCGGCGCGCAGCGCACGAACACCGTCTCCGGCAACACGGTGACAGGCAACGTAACTATTACTACAACCGTGCCGAACTCGCTGTTTCCCGGTGAGACCGTTACAGTGGGTTCTGTCCCCGCGCCAACCACGCCGAATCCGATTCAGTCGGGTACATTCCTTTCCGACCCGAGCTTCAACGGCGTGTACACGATTGCCTCTGTCCCCAGCCCGAATACCTTTACTTATCTTCAGAACCTGACGGTTTCACAGTTCTCCGCGCCATCATTGCAGATTGCCGCCACCAATGGAGCTCAGCGCGTCAGCAATACAGTCACGATCACAACGACGGCGCAATCCCAGATCCCAGCCGGCACACTGATGACGATTGCCAACGTTGGCAACGCGAGTTTCGATGGGACGTTCCCGGTTACACAGACAACACCGACGACCTTTACCTATCAGCAGACCGGGCCGGATGCGGTGAGCGGCGGCGGAACTGCAACAGCCCCGAACAATGTGCCAGCCACGGACCAGGCCGGCGGTGGCAGCGCCAGCAATGCGGCTTGCCTTGTGACGAGCGGACCCGGCGCCTGCAGCACTACGAATTTTGCGCCGAAGCCGCCGATTGTTGCGGGTACTGGCGCAAACCGCAGCAGCAACGTGGTAACCATCACAACTACGGTGCCTCATCAGCTCTTTGTCGGGCAGACAGCAATCGTCTCCGGCGTGGCAAATACCACTTTTAATGGATCGTTTGTTATTACCTCAGTTCCATCGCCGACCACGTTTACCTATAAGCAGACTGCAGCCAACGCCGTGAGCGGTGGAGGCAGCGTTACAACTGTTGCTACGGCAGCACAGCTCATTACGTTCCCGAATCTGGCATCAGGTGAAACGCGTTCCGCGCTTCTTACAGCTACCTCAAAGACCACGCTGGCCAACGGAACAGTCATCAGCAACACGGCCAACATCAGCAACAAATCAACTGTGGACCCAGTGCCCGGCAACAATTCGGCTACCGCTTCCGTGACTATCGGCACTCAGACTTCAACAACGCTGACAGTTCCCACAGCTACCGGCCCTTATGGCGGGAACGCGGTGGTCACAGCGACACTGAAGACTTCAGGCGGCACCCCGGTCTCGGGCAAGACTATTGGCTTCAATTTCAACCAGAACAATAGCCAGTACAACGCCGTGACCGACGGAAGCGGCGTAGCTACCGTCACGGTTCCGCTTGGCTTCACCACCGTCGGCACTCACGCGGCGGCGTTTACTGTGACCTTCGGCGGCGATGCCAGCTTTGGGCCCAGCAGCGCAACGGGCGATCTGATTGTGACCAAAGCACAATTGACGGTCACAGCGGACAATCAGTCCAGGCTTTATGGCGATCCCAACCCGCCGCTGACCTACACCATCACGGGTTTTGTGAACGGCGACACCATTGCGGTGGTGAGTGGCACGGCCGATTGCTCGACCACGGCTACGCTGACCAGTCCGGTGGGAACTTATCCGATCACCTGCACCGTAGGGACGCTTTCCGCGCAAAACTATGTCTTCGCTTTCGTTCCTGGCACGCTGACCGTGAATCCTGCGCCGCTCACTGTCACGGTAAACAATGCGACGCGCAGCTACGGCGATCCGAACCCGGCGTTTAGCGGGACCATCACCGGCATCAAGAATGGCGACAACATCACAGCCACCTACAGCACCACGGCAACTGCCACCAGCCCAGCCGGAACGTATCCGATTACCGCGACTCTCTCTGACAACGGCACTGGAGCGCTGGCGAACTATGCTGTCACCATCAACAATGGCACGCTGACCGTTACTCAAGCAGCGCTGGTGGTGACCGCCAACAATGCAGCGCGTCTCTATGGCGATCCGAATCCGGCGTTCAGCGGCACCATTGCCGGAATCAAGAATGGCGATAACATCACCGCCGTCTACACTACGACTGCCACACCTGCAAGTCCTGTAGGAACGTATCCGATTATTCCTACGCTCAGCGATAACGGAACCGGCGCACTGGCCAACTACATTGTTACGGTCAACAACGGTTCTCTCACGGTAAGCCCCGCGCCCTTGACAGTGACGGCTGATAACGCCACTCGCGCATTCGGTGCGGCGAACCCGGTCTTTACCGGAACAATCGTAGGGATTAAAAATGGTGACAACATCACCGCTACCTACAGCACGACGGCCACGACCAACAGCCCGGTGGGAACTTATCCGATTGTTCCAACGCTGGTTGATCCCACGAATAAGCTGGGCAACTACACCGTCACCATCAACAACGGAACGCTGACGGTCACTTCTGCGATTCTGACCGTGACTGCGGCGAATGCCAGCCGTCTCTATGGCGATCCCAATCCGGTCTTCACCGGCACCATCACCGGAATTCAGAACGGTGACAACATTACGGCCACGTATTCAAGCGTTGCTGATCCAACAAGCCCCGTGGGAACTTACGCGATTGTGCCCACGCTCTCTGACAACGGAACTGGCGCGCTCGCGAATTACGTTGTGGTAAGCAACAACGGCGTGCTGACTGTGAATCCTGCGCCGCTGACCGTCACGGTTGCCAGCGCGACCCGGTTGTATGGCGATCCTAATCCGGCATTCAGCGTAACGATCGTCGGCATCAAGAATGGCGATCCGATTACTGCTGCCGTAAGCAGCACGGCTGATCCAACCAGCGCGGTAGGGACATATTCCATCGTTGCCACGTTGGTTGATCCCACCAACAAGCTCAGCAATTACGCAGTTACCATCAACAATGGCACGCTCACCATCACCCAAGCGCCGCTCAGCGTGACTGCTGCAAGTGCCAGCCGCTTGTTTGGCACGCCTAACCCACCGCTCACCGGAATTATCAGCGGCATCAAGAATGGCGATCCAATCACCGCAACTTATTCCACCACGGCTGTTGCTACGAGCCCGGTGGGAACTTATCCAATCACGGCGACTCTGGTTGATCCGGCCAGCAAGCTTGGGAACTACACAGTTACTTCCACTGACGGCACGCTGTCTGTGAACGCAGCGCCGACAGCTAACTTCGTCTTTGTGAACAACCAGGCTGCAGCAGGGAACAACATCGCCGGTTACTCCGTTGCCGTGGATGGCACGCTGACCGCGCTCGCTGGCTCGCCGACACTCACTGGGGGCCTGGGCGCGAACGCGGCTTGCTCTTCAGTGAATCGCCTGGCCCTGAGCGCTGGAAATAACCTGCTGTTCGTTTCCAACGGCGGCGACCAGAGCATCAGCGCCTTCCAGATCAATCCTGTAAGTGGTGCGTTGACTCCGGCAGCAGGCTCACCCTTTGCCTCTGGCCTCACGCTCGACGCGTGCTCAGGAATTTCTCTGAGTGCCACGCCTGATGGACGCTTCCTGATGGCTTCGAGCAATGGCCAGATCAAGACCTTCAGCATCGGTGCTGGTGGAGTACTGAGTCCGCTTTTCAGCGCTGCGAATTCGGTTGTGCCGAACGCCAGCATGAAGATCTCTGCCAACGGACAGTTGCTGGCAGTTTCCAACCAGACCAGCGCTTCGGTGTACGCCATCAACGGCGATGGTTCTCTCACGCCAGTTGCTGGCTCACCGTTTGCGGAGCAGGGAACTGCTTCACTCGCCGGTCTCGACTTCAGCTCTACCAGCGGTCTGCTCTACGGAGCTGAGGCCAGCCCGACTGCGGCCTTCGCCGACGCATGGACCGTGGGCACGAATGGAGTGCTCTCAGCGATCGCAGGCAGCCCGTTCAGCACGACTGCGATCAACTCTAATGTTGTTCTGCTCAGCCCGAATGACGCGTTCCTGTTCGCCAGCAACAGCGGCAGCAGCAGCGTGAACTCGTTCAGCGTAGCCGCTGGCGGTGTGTTAACCAGTCTGGGCAGCTTTGGCAGCGCAACTTCACTGCACGCTCCTGTGGGCATGGCGACTGATCGTTCCGGCAGCTTGCTCTACGTGGCTGACGATACCTTCGGCGTCGCGGTGTTCAGAGTTGACGGCGCAGGCTCGCTCGCGCAGCTTGGCGATGTCGCTATCAGCGGCGCAGGACAGGTGCAAGACCTGGTTGCCTATCCGCCGCGGATGGCCAGCAACGCAGACCTGAGCGTCACCGTCTCGGCTGGAGCGCCTAATGTGGTCGCCGGCCAGAACGTGACCTATACCATCACCGTGACGAACAACGGAGCTGATCCGGCGGCGGCGACTGTGAATGACAGCCTGCCCTCAGGCTTCAGCGTGGTTTCCTGCACCGCGACTGGCAACGGCGCATGCATCGCAGGCTCAGCGGCAGCGAATTTCTATCTGCTGCAGAGCGGCGAGTCGCAAACTGTAACTGTGGTGGCATCCACCAGCTTGTCCATTGCTGACGGCACCGTCACCACCAACACTGTGAGCGTCAGCAACAGCTCAGCGGTGGATCCAAACGCGGCAAACAATTCCGCGAGCGTGAACGTGACCGTTGCTCAACCTGCAACCACAACGCTGGCGGTAGCAGCAGCCAGCGGGACTTACGGCGGAAGCACGACACTCTCTGCTACCTTGACTACTCCATCTGGTCCTTTGGCCGGTGCGACGGTTAGCTTCTCTGTGAATGGCACGGCTGTAAGCACCGCCGTTACCGACGCAACAGGTGTGGCTTCAGTGCCTGCCAGCCTGGTGGGCATCAACGCTGGATCGTATCCGGCAGGCGTCACAGTCAGCTATGCAGGCGACGCGAACAACAAGGCTTCAAACGGCAGCGCAGCTCTGACGGTGAATCCGGCAGTGCTGACTGTCACCGCAGCCAATGCGACCCGGCTGTATGGCGATCCGGATCCAACCTTCACGTTTACCTTCTCCGGCTTCGTGAACGGCGAGACGGCGTCTGTCGTGACTGGAAGCCCAAGCTGTACCACCACAACTACCGCAGCAAGCGCGGTGGGGACGTATCCGATCACATGCACTGTTGGCACGCTCACAGCGGCGAACTATACATTTAATTTCGTCGGTGCGACCCTGACGGTCAATCCGGCTCCGTTGACTGTGACCGCTGCTAATGTCAGCCGCGTGTATGGCGATCCCAACCCGACGTTCACTGGCACAATTACCGGCATAAAGAACGGTGACAACATCACCGCTGTTTATGCAACCACGGCCACGGTGACTAGCCCTGTGGGAACGTATCCCATCACGCCAGGACTGGTTGATCCGGCGGGCAAGCTCGGCAACTACATCGTGACTTCCAATAACGGGACGCTCACTGTAACTCCTGCGCCCTTGACCGTAACCGCGGCCAATGCAACCAAGGCGTTTGGCGATCCCAACCCGGCGTTTACTGGAACTATCACGGGCATCAAGAATGGCGACAACATTACAGCGACGTTTGCCAGCACGGCAACTGCGACCAGCCCTGTGGGAACGTATCCAATCGTGCCCACGCTGGTTGATCCCACGGGCAAACTCGGCAACTACACCGTGACCAGCAACAACGGCACGCTCACCATCGCGAACGCGCTGCTGACTGTGACCGCTGCCAATGCCAGCCGCCTGTACGGCGATCCTAACCCGGCCTTCACTGGCACGATCACGGGCGTCAAGAATGGTGACAACATCACAGCGACCTATGCCAGCACGGCAACTGCGACCAGCGCAGTGGGAACCTATGCAATCGTGCCCACGCTCTCCGATAACGGTACGGGCGCACTGGCCAATTACACAGTTGTGGTCAACAATGGCGTACTCACGGTTAACCAGGCGCCTCTAACGGTGACTGTGGCCAACGCCAGCCGCGTGTATGCTGCAGCCAATCCAACCTTCACCGGAACCATTACCGGACTGAAGAATGCTGATTCGATCACCGCAACCTACAGCACTACGGCAACAGCAACGAGCAACGCGGGAACTTATCCCATTACTGCGACCTTGGTTGATCCGGCCGGCGTGCTGCCCAACTACTCTGTGACCATCGCGAACGGCACACTCACTGTCACGCAGGCCCCGTTGACAGTAACGGCCGCCAATGCAACCCGAGTGTACGGCGATCCTAACCCGGCATTCAGCGGGACCATCACTGGCCTGTTGAATGGCGACAACATCACCGCGACGTACTCAACCACCGCCACTGCTGCGAGCGCAGTGGGAACGTATGCCATTACGCCTACGCTGGTTGATCCCACGGGCAAACTGGGCAACTATGCTGTGACCAGCAACAACGGAACTCTGACTATCACGCCTGCTGCGCTGACCGTGACAGCGGCCAACGCGACCAGGGCATTTGGCGATCCTAACCCGGCGTTCACCGGCACGATTACCGGCATCAAGAACGGTGACAACATCACTGCAACTTTTGCCACCACAGCCACCGCGAGCAGCCCTGTGGGAACGTACCCAATCACGCCCACGCTGGTTGATCCTACCGGCAAGCTGGGCAACTACACTGTTACCAGCAACAATGGCACGCTGACGGTTACGAACTCAGTTCTGACTGTGACCGCAGCAAATGCCACCAGGTTGTATGGTGATCCGAACCCGGCTTTCACGGGAACGATTACTGGCCTGAAGAACGGTGACAACATCACCGCAACCTATAGCAGCGCGGCCACGGCCACGAGCGCTCCTGGTGCGTATGCCATTGTGCCCACCCTGGTGGATCCGAACGGGAAACTCTCCAACTACACCGTGGTGATCAACAATGGCGTGCTCACGGTCAATCCGGCTCCGCTGACTGTGACCGCAGCCAATGCCAGCCGCGTTTATGGCTCGGCTAATCCAGCCTTTACCGGCACCATTACAGGGCTGAAGAACGGCGATGCCATCACGGCCACTTACAGCAGCACCACTGATCCAACCAGCGCCGTTGGAACCTATCCAATCGTGCCGGTTCTGAGCGATCCAACCAACAAGCTCAGCAACTATGCTGTGACCCTGGTGAACGGCACACTCACAATTACGCCTGCGCCGTTGACCGTGACTGCTAATAATGCGACTCGCGTTTACGGCGATTCTAACCCGGCCTTCACTGGCACGATTACTGGATTGGTGAACGGTGACAACATCACCTTCAGCGCCACCAGTGCCGATCCAACGGCTGCGGTGGGAACGTATCCCATAGTTCCTGTCCTGGTCGATCCAACGAACAAGCTGGGCAACTACACTGTGACCGCCAATAACGGAACGCTGACCGTAACTCCGGCACCTCTGTCGGTGGTTGCCGCGAATGCAAGCCGCGCTTATGGTGATCCGAATCCTGCCTTCTCCGGCACGATCACGGGCATCAAGAATGGCGACAACATCACCGCCACCTACAGCACCACGGCCACGGCCACCAGCCCGGTAGGGACGTATCCCACTACTCCGTCGCTGGTTGACCCAACCAACAAGCTGGGCAACTACACCGTAACCTCAACCAACGGCACTTTGACCGTGACCGCAGCTCCGCTGGTGGTTTCGGCCGCTAATGCCAGCATGATTTATGGTGATCCAGTACCAGCGCTTAGCGGCACGATCACTGGCCTGAAGAATGGCGACGCAATTACCGCCACCTACAGCACCACTGCAACCTCGGCCAGCCCGGTGGGAACTTACGCAATCACACCGGCGCTGTCTGATCCAACAGGCAAGCTCTCCAACTACACGGTTACCAGCAACAATGGCGTGCTGACCATCAGTCCTGCACCGCTGACGGTCACCGCAGCTAATGCAAGCCGTGCGTACGGTACTGCGAACCCGGCATTCACGGGCACGATTACCGGCATCAAGAACGGTGACAACATCACAGCGACTTATGCCAGCGCCACTGACGCGACTACCAACGTTGGAAATTATCCAATCGTTCCCACTCTGGTAGATCCGGGGGCGAAGCTCGGCAACTACACGGTGACCAGCATTAACGGCACTCTCACCATCACTCAAGTTCCGCTGACGGTGACTGCGAACAATGCGACTCGCGTGTACGGCGATCCTAACCCGGCCTTCACCGGCACGATCACTGGATTGGTGAACGGTGACAACATCACCTTCAGCGCCACCAGCGCCGATGCAACGGCTGCGGTTGGAACTTATCCGATCGTACCTGCCCTGGTTGATCCCAACGGCAAGTTGGGGAATTACACAGTGACTTCTAACAACGGAACGCTGACGGTAACTCCAGCGCCGTTGTCGGTCGCGGCTGCAAACGCGACTCGCCAATACGGAGACCCGAACGTCCTCAGCGGCACGATCACGGGAATCAAGAACGGCGATAACATCACCGCGACTTACAGCACCACAGCCACGGCCACCAGCGCGCCTGGAACATATCCAATTGTTCCCGCACTGGTTGACCCGACCAACAAGCTGAGCAATTACACGGTGACCTCAACCAACGGCACTCTGACCGTCACGCCTGCTGTGCTGACGGTTACTGCGGCCAACGCCAGCATGGTTTACGGCGATCCAGTTCCGGCGCTTAGCGGAACTATCACCGGAATCAAGAATGGCGAGAACATCACCGCCAGCTACAGCACCACGGCAACTTCAACCAGCGCGCCCGGAGCGTATCCGATTACTGCGGCAGTTTCGGATAACGGCACTGGAGCATTGGCGAACTACACCGTGACCATCAACAATGCAACGCTCACCATCAATCCGGCGCCGCTGACCGTAACTGCGGCCAATGCGGCCAGGCTCTATGGCGATCCGAATCCCGCATTCACCGGCACGATCACCGGCTTGAAGAACGGTGACAACATCACTGCGACGTTCGGCAGCTCTGCGGTGGCAACCAGCCCGATTGGAAGTTACGCGATCACGGCGGTCCTCTCAGATCCAACGAACAAGCTCGGCAACTATTCAGTCACGATCAACAACGGCGTTCTGGTTGTAAATCCGGCACCGCTAAGCGTGACCGCTGCCGATGCCAGCATGGTTTACGGTGATCCGGTTCCCGCTCTCAGCGGCACGATTACGGGAATCAAGAACGGTGACACCATCACGGCCACCTATTCCACAACAGCGACCTCTGCCAGCGCGGTGGGAACGTATCCAATCGTGCCTGCACTGACTGATGGTGGAACGGGAACGTTGGCGAACTACACGGTGACTCCGACCAACGGAACTCTCACCATCAGCCCAGCGCCGCTGACCATCCAGGCCAATGACGCTACCGGAACTGCAGGCCAGCCGTTCCCAACTTTCACCGGCACGATTACAGGAATTAAGAATGGTGACAACATCACGGCCAGCTACAGCACCACGGCTGACCAAACCAGTCCGGCTGGCACGTATCCGATTATTCCCAGCCCAAACCCGAACCCATTGCTTAGCAACTACAATGTTTCGCTAATCAATGGCACCTTGACGTTGCAATAACTCGATACAACTGCCAGGCCAGCGGAATGAAACTCTGCTGGCCTCGGCAAAACTCACGTTGATCCAGTCTTAAGATTTCCAGCATTAGCCCTCGCCCGCTTGGCTCTATTCCAGGCCCTGGTTTCGCAAAACTTTTCTAAGGCTGCATGACTCAAACCAGTGCTCCTGCATCCAATTTGTTATCTTTTAATCCAGAGTTTCTGGAGGGGTATGTGCTTAGCAGAGCTTGCAAATTGGCACTGGTATTTGTTTTGGCCGCAGGAATGCTGTTGCTCACGGGATGTCCCACCACCAGCATTGCCGATATTAACCGTGATCCGGGCCGCTTTGCCGGCAAAAACGTCAGCATTCACGGCACCGTATCAGATTCGTTTGGCGCGCTGGGCAACGGCATTTTTCAGATTGACGATGGCTCAGGCCGTATGTGGATTTACAGCCAGAATTACGGCGTACCCAGCAACGGTAGAAAGGTCACGGTCACTGGCCGCGTTGAGCAGGGTTTTGCCTTCGGCGGGCGCAGCTTTGGAGTGATCCTGCGCGAAACTGAATCGCGTCACTGAAGCGGCAAATCAGCTTTGGCAATCAGCAGCCAGTTGTTCAATGATCGGTATATAGCAATCCTGGAGCCGCTTTAATTGCCTCCAAACTGTGTTTGAACGCGTCTTTTTGGGCTATTTGCTCATCTATAATTGATCTAGTTCCCATGAGCACCAAGACTATTGCCGTAGCCATGTCGGGCGGTGTCGATTCATCGACCGTTGCGGCCATGCTGCGCGCCGAGGGGCACAATGTGGTCGGCCTGACCATGCAGCTTTGGAACCAGCGCCGCCTTGCCGGTCGCGAAGGTATGCCAGAGCAGGTGCAGGGGAGATGCTGCTCGATTGATGACGTGTACGACGCCCGCCGCGTGGCCGAAGATCTTGGCATTCCGTATTACGTGGTAAATCATGAAGAGCGCTTTGAGCGCGATGTGGTGCGCCCGTTCATTGACGAGTATCTTTCTGGCCGCACGCCGATTCCGTGCAGCCTGTGCAACAACCATCTGAAGTTTGATCAGCTGCTGATTACCGCGCGGCAGATTGGGGCTGACCTGCTGGCTACGGGGCATTACGCTCGCTGCGAATTCGATGCGGGGCGCAATCGCTGGCTGCTTTACCGCGCTGCTGATCCCGCAAAGGACCAGACTTATTTCCTCTTCGGGCTCACGCAGGAACAGTTAAGCCGCACGCTGTTTCCGCTGGGACACATGAACAAGCCGCAGGTACGCGAACTGGCGCGCGAGCATCATCTGGCGCTGGCAGAAAAGCCGGACTCGCAGGAGATTTGTTTTGTCCCCGGCGGCGATTACAAGCGCTTCATCGATGCCTATCTGAACGAGCAAGGTGAGCAATTGCCTGACATTTCCGGCGAACTCGTCACCACCGATGGCAAGGTGCTGGGCCATCATGAGGGCGTGCACAACTTTACCGTTGGCCAGCGCAAGGGCCTCGGTGTGGCCACCGGCTCACCGCTCTACGTCATCAACATCAATGGCGCTGAGGGTAAGGTAACTGTTGGCGGGAATGATGATTTGTTGTCGCGTGCGCTGATCGCACGCGATTTGAATTGGATAGCGGTCGATGGCCTGCACGATTCCGGCGCTGACGCGAACACACCGATGCGCGTTCATGCGAAGATTCGCCATCGCCATGAGCCTGCGCCTGCGCTGATTGAGCCTGCGCCGAATAATGAAGTGCGAGTCACTTTTGACGAGCCACAGCGCGCCATCACTCCTGGGCAGGCCGTGGTGTTTTACCAGGACGATCTGGTGATCGGCGGCGGGTGGATTGCGGAAACGGCGAGATAAGCCGCCATCCATAAATCGCACCATCATTCATACCGTAGCGCGATCAGCGAATCGACGCGCGTCACCCGCCGCGCTGGAATATAACTGGCCAGCACAACTACAAGCGACCAAGCAGAGCAGCTCGTGGCGGGCCTTTTACTTCAAAGTCACGATTGCTGGATGCAGTTCCCAGATCGTGGCTACCTGCGGGGTGCCACGTTTGTGAGGAAGATCCTGAAAGGCCAGTCCCAGCACGTCTGCGGGCAGCGCCGGATCAACTTCCTGTCCGGCATCGTCAACAATCACGCCATGGGCATTTAGCTGTGCAGCCAGGTTGTGGCGCGCCGCGCAGTAGCTATCCATGTGCGGAGTTTCAACAATCACCCGCGGCGCATTTTTGTCCGGAACAGCCGAAATTTCCACGTGAACGTCACAGTCGCTGCCAACCAGCCGCGCGAACTGCACAAACGCGTTCCCGACGTGGTACAGGTTCAGCTCACGACCGGTTCGCGGGGCGCCAAACGCGGGCTGCGGATTGATCAGGGGAAAATTCAGGATGTCAGTAACGCTGATTTCGATGGGCGCCGTCTGCGGTAGATCAACGTGTTTGGCCGTGGTCCGGTAATCCGTACTGGCGGGCTCCGTGGGGGTGCAGTTGCAGAGGTCAGGCTGCGTCCTCTTGCTCCCGCCACCGCAGGACCATTGAAGAAGGAGAAAAATAAAAACAAACGGCACCAGCAGCCAAAAGGCTTTCTTCCCGCGCACAGGAACTTAGATGACGAATTACGGTGCGGTTCTGTATGCATGCAAAAGAAGTGCTCAACTACTCAGGCCTGCAAGCTTGATAGTCGATGGGTTAGCGGTCGCGAACGGCGAGGTGCGCGAGACCTTAGATCAGTCACATCACGCCATCACTCCCGGCCAGGCCATGGTGTTCTATGAACGGCGATTTAGTTATCGGCGGTGGATGGATTGCCGAAGCGCTGAAGAGCTAACTAAAGGTTGCCTGCTGCGCGCTACGAATATCTCTCGCCAGAAACTCTGCTTCATGTCGTGTTCACATTGAGTAGAAGACCTCCTTTGCTTCTCATTCAGCTTCAAACAAATTGAGCGACTGATTTTTCCCTGGTGAATCGTTGCCGATGTTAGGTCCCAAGGATCGAACCTTAGGAGTTCGTATGCGGCAATTCCAAGCCAGATGGTTTGCAATTATAGTTTTATCGTGGATATTAATAGGATGTGCGGGCATCTCTACTCATCCATCTACCAACAACAACCAACCAGGTGACAATGGGGCGCCGCCCAGCACCAATCCTCAGGGTGCGACGTTCGTAGCAGCCAATTTTCCCGGTGCTGATTGCGGGGCCAAAATCCAAGCCGCAGATAAAGCTGCCACCCAGAATGGCGTGATTGAGGTAACTCCAGCCTGCGGTACTACGTGGAGCACGCCGGTCGTCGTGGGACAGACGCACACACTTCTGCTTGAAAACGGAACGTACCAGATCGCTCATACTGTGCTGCTCCATGATGGCGCTTGTGTTCAAGGGCAAAGCGCCACGCTGGCAATCACTAAACCTATAGACATCATCAGCAACGCCGATGCTTCCAACAGCAATCTTTGCGTGAAGACCATTACTCTTTCCGGCGCGCAGCTCACGGGAGGCTTGTCGCGCGGAATTTATTTTAAGAATGTGCATAACTTCACTATTGACAGCATCGATCTGGAATCCATGGTGACCCATGGCGTCTTTATTGACGACGGAAGCGAGAGCGGCCAAATTACAAACAATACCTGCAATAACGTGATACAAGGTTCCTGCTTTCTGGCCGGAAACGCTCCGGGATTGGCCGAAGTTACCAACATGAACATCAGCAATAACACGATTTCAAATGTTCACGCCGCCAATGGCGTCTTTGTTATCGGCAGCAAAAATGGCCAGCCTACAAGCCACATCACCATCAACAACAATGTTTTGCGTTGCGTGCGCGATACAAGCATTGAAATTGGCGATGGAGCGCAATTTGTTACAGCTTCGGGCAATCAGATAACTCCGTGCGTAACAGGTTCAACCGGCATCATCGTGCGTTCAGCGCAGCACATTACGGTGGAAAACAATACAAGCAGCCCTGCAGCAGTGGCGGCAAACATGCTCGGAATATTTGTTTGGAACAAGGGCGGCGACTCCGAGCCGTTCGATGACGTTACCATCAATCAGAACACGATCACCGGATACGCCGGCACGAGCTCCGCCGGAATTTCCTGGTCGTCTTTTGCTCCCAATTCCAGCAACCTGTCCATCACCAATAATATTGCGACCGGAAACACGAACAATTTTTTCGCGCGCACCAACAACATCATCAACCTTGTGTTCACAGGGAATAGTTCCCCAACCTTTCAATAGATGAACTGAACCATCAACAGCTATCCCGCCAACATCACCATCGGCGCTGCCTGATATCAGATTCTGGGAACGCAACTCAACGGCCTCTCGCAAGGCGCCATGTGCGGCGACGGGAAACTGTCTCCTTTGTTTTCCGATAAGCCGCAGCAATGCTTTCACCACACCCCCTCCTATTCAACCCACCGCATCCCAGATCATTCCAGATTGGCGTACATTTTAGGCGTCACGATGCTCGTGTGGCACCGCCGGGGTCCCCTGCAAGCCCGATGTTGGCTTGCTGGGGTGGACAGCCGCCCTCGGCGGTGTCCCCTCTCGGCCCAATCTTGATCTTAAAGCTCGCCTCGTAAGCTTCCATCCCTTCTCGCGTGTCCATCCTGAATACCTCTGCCGGAGGCCTCCACTCCACCGGCTTTCCCCTGTACTCCACTCCGCGATCATCCGCGTTCATCTCTCCCGGCTTGCTGTGGCTCCGCCGCAAGCTCTTTTCCGTATCAGTATCATCTGTGCTCATCAGTGGTAAGCCCTGGTTTTTCTCCGTGTCCTCTGCGTCCTCTGTGGTAAGCCGGTCCTGGTGTTGCTTTTGGTTTTCGCTGATTGCCGATCGCTGATCGCTGATCGCTTCCCCCTCATCCACCGTTTTTCGCACCAGCTCTTCCGTTTTCACTTGCCCAAACGTCACCTGCCCCACGTTCTGCAGCGCCAACTGCATGGAGTACAACAGCAGCCCCGCCTTTTTCACCGAAATCGTGTCATCTATCAGCGCCTTCTGTATCCTCATAATTCCCACCATGATCGCGTTCGCGTCCTCCAGCGCCGGCAGGCTCAGCGCCAGGGCACGTGCCTCCATCATCTGCCTGTGCGCAAAACAGTAGATGTGCTTCTTCATCTGCGGTGACCCGCAACTTGTTCCATCTGTTCTCACCCAGCGGCACCTCGGCGCAGCATCTGCCAGTGAGAGCCTCGCCTTCAGCCGCAGATAAGCGTCTTTGTATTCTTCGGAGCCGCCCTTCACCCGCCCCACCAGCTCCGGATTCTCCTCCGCCAGCCTATCCAGCTCATCGCACGTCTCGCCGATTCTCCTTACCAGCGCTTCCGCTCGCTGCTTTATCCGTTGCTGGTGCTCCATCTGTTGCCGTTGATGTTCCTCTAATTCTTTTTCTGTCAATGGTTTGCCGTTCATCGCCTCATGAGCCATGGCGTTTGCCTTTCCGCATCCCCGCAGGGAACTCAATTTGTTTAGTTTTTGGGTGAAGCTCGACCATTGTGCATCTTAGGCCAAAACATACCAGCAAATAAAGCGCGAAAACGTTCATCGTTCCATTTCGCGCTATGTAAAAAATCCTTGGCCCAAAATTTTTGCACCCTGCGAAAGTACATTGTCCATACACTTGGCCACGCGCTGCTTCCGGCCTCCTTTTAACCTGCCATTCCGAAGCCGAACCAGGTCGCTGGCATTTTCAAGGCACTTTCCGTGAGGCAGGGGAAACGGCGACGATGCGCAATCGGCCACCAACTATCCGCTCGTGCGGATCACTAACAACGCAACCGGACACGTCTTCTATGCGTTTACTCACGATCACAGCACCATGGCCGTGCAGACCAGCGGCGTGCAGGTGTCAACCTTATTCGATCCGCCGTTCAACCTGGAGCGCGCGCGGTCCCAGCACGCTGGTGGTGGTACCCCAACGGAATCCCATCAGCGCCAGTGCAGATCAACGTGTTTTGACCGCGGTGAGTTCTGAAACAAGGGGACAAGAGACCGTTTCCTCGTTTTTTTATGATGAGGCGTAGTTAACGTAGAGTAAGACGAGAGTGGTGTTCATTTATACCGAGTGCCGCGTCAACAGGACGGATGGTCAGACTTGAGGCTTTTTAGCCTAACTTCGCCGAAGGCGAACGAGCCGTTTCAACAGTAGGACGTGATTCCCAAATGATGCCACATACTCCAACTTACTCTCGGTGGTAAGCGGTTTTCCGATTCAGGCCGGCGATCAGCCTCCCGCGGGATATGCAATATTGGTACCGAGACATAGAAAAAATTGAGAATACAACAGTATCTGGTCAATAATCTGATTAGCAGTTTGTACTGGCAAATCCTCGCTCGGTTTCGAGTACTAGTACTTGGAGGAATGATTGTGAGCCTCGGCCCTCCTGTAATTGGCGGGAACCTAGTGTATGTTCCCAATCCGGTCCACCGCAATAACACTCGCGGAAAATCCCAGTGGACAATAAACGAAACACAAGAAGTTAGCAGCTTTAATTACTCCAACAATGAAGGATGGATACGCGAGACCACCGGATGGGGATTGCACTTAGTTAATGGCAGCCCGGATTATCTTGGAGTGGCACGTGATCATAAAACACAAGTCTTTGTTGCAAAGTTCGTGGATGCCAACAAGAGCAGAACTTGGCACGGCTATCCGACTGATTTTCTCGATCGGCCTCCCGAACATATCTTAAGGGGTTGGAAACCGTTGTTACGTACACGAATCTTAAAAAAACTTTCGCTTGGACAGCCATGCAGCCTTTGAGATTAATTATTCCCGGTCGGTACTGGGACACACAAATGTACGCTGGGCGATTTTATGCTTTTACAATTGAAGGTGACATACTCACATTCAATTGGGATCGTCTGATTGATCATCTGCCTTTTGATCAAGAACTACGAGTTCCATTGGAATATGCTTTTCAAAAAAGCAATCTTCTTTATCTAGAGAGCAGCCTTCGTGATCCTGATGTTAAACGAATAATGTTTAGTAAATTTTCTCATTTAGCCGAAATGTCGATTCAGCTCAATGACCAGCAACTGATCAAAGCATCAGTGAGCAAGCAACGCTCACCTTTTGAGTTCCCGCACTCCGATTCAACTATCTATCGGGAAGCCATATATATTGTCTCGCAGTCAGGGGTATTCAGGGCAACATGCAATAAAAAGACCAGATACGGAATTTCCACCAAGGTGGAAAAATATTGGGATGCTTCGGTATTTCAGCTTGCAGCTTCCTATGATCGTCTAGCTTTGGCGGCGGGGGATGAGGGCTTATTTGAGCTTGCGGTAGGCGGAGCACACATTCTACGAAATGATCCTAAGCTCATCGCGGCTAAGCGATGCACCTCGTGTTCATGGGCATTCCATAGTATTTACGGATCCTCGCATGAATCCACCGGTTTTCTCGCTGATTATGATCGTGATCGCAAAGGGCGTTCCTTCATACCGAATATAGACGAAAAGGGAAGATGGTTAAGGAAAATAATTCCGAGCGACGATATTTTTCATGAACACGGGTTCTCATGGGCTGCTCAAGATCGGATCTGCTTGGCAAATAATGGCGAAGTCAAAGTAAATAGCTATGCTCCATTTCAAACCGACAAACGAATTGAATCTCTCGGCACAATAGAAGTATTGCAATCGCGTCACGGGCGTGTCATAGCAGGTGCGGTTGCTCTTTTCGGCACGATTATAGAATATGAGAATGTTCTTGTTGTGTGCTTGAGCGACGGGACGATCTGGAAAACCGATGAAGAAATTGTCAGTTGGCGAGTGTTTCCAAGGTCTCGGAATTACGAGAACCAACTGCACATCATTTATGATGATCGTTTGGAGGTCTTATCGTTTAATAACGACTATTTTGTAGATCAAAAAAGAAAAATTGCTGGTATTACATATATCAATAGAGAGGCCTCTAGATGGAAACACCAAATTGAATACAACCCAAGTGCCTCGTCTTGAGCTATAACCGTCCTTCTCAAACTATTTTTGTTGGTGCTTTCCGCACAAACCCGGGCTAGCTGAGATAGATAGCCCTCTCTGCTCACCGGCACTGACGATCCCATCTCGCCTGATGATGTGTCGCACCTACGGTGCTCGATTCGTCTTTTTTTACCCAGCGCTGACGCGCTGTGCTAACGTCGTGATGCGCCTCTGGCGCTGGATATCGTTATTGAGCGTCTCCCGGAGCGTGCAAAATATCACCGACCGCGCGATCACCAGATTTGACAGCCAGACGCTAAGGGCTTGAAAAAATCCTCCATCCTTTCGCATTCTTTGCAGAAAAGATGGTTCCGCTGTGCAGGATGCTTCATTTGGTCTAACTTTAGGCCGCAGACGTATCGTCCGAATCGAGGGGAAACAAGGAATGAGCAAAGGCCGTATGGAAGCTTTTAGTGATGGGGTCCTGGCCGTGGTCATCACGATCATGGTACTGGAGCTGAAATCGCCGCACGGGACCACTCCTGCGGCATTAAGACCCTTGATTCCGGTGTTGCTCAGCTACGTCCTGAGCTTCGTGTATATCGGGATTTACTGGAACAACCATCATCACCTGCTGCATGCAACGCAGCGGGTGAACGGCGCAACTCTGTGGGCCAACCTGCACCTGTTGTTCT
The DNA here is from genome assembly GCA_035710845.1 of Candidatus Angelobacter sp. Lineage (GTDB taxonomy): Bacteria > Acidobacteriota > Terriglobia > Terriglobales > Acidobacteriaceae > Angelobacter. The sequence continues at coordinate 1,040 of DASTCT010000222.1, read as the reverse complement.
GGCTCTCGCTCGTTCCGTTTACTACGGCGTGGATGGGCGACAATTTTCACAATTCCTGGCCGGTGGCTGTATACGGGATCGTCCTGCTCCTGGCGGGAGTGGCCTATTACATTCTGACTCAGGCGCTGATCCGGCTGCATGGGCATGATTCAACCCTGGCAATATCTATTGGCAGCGACAGGAAGGGCAAAGTTTCAATCGCGGTTTATGCGGTGGGCATTCTGCTGGCCTTCTATGATCCAAGGCTTGCGAATGCGTGCTACATCATTGTTGCAGTCATGTGGCTGGTTCCGGATCGGCGCATCGAGAAGAAGGTTGCGCACGAGGGGCGGACTGATCCGCGTTGATCTGTTTGATCCGCGTCATCAGCGGTAGGGGTTTTTGCTTTTCGATGGCGGCGATTCCGTGCGATTACGGCGATCACATCGGCTCACCCAATCTCCCTCTCGTTCACTGGCTCTTTTGCCATGCACCCTGGCTTCGCGTCTCTCGTCTGGCCATGACGCGGATGCAGGAATTGTTCGCGCTCTTCTTCAAAGCGGAGAAGCTCCAGATAGATGCGTGACTGGTCCCAGCCCAGAGCGCGGCCAATCTTGTGCGCGGCTTCACGGCTGCACTCTTCTTGCCAGCAAGCGCCTAGCGCAACAGGCACGCGGCGCAGCAGGATATCGCCCAGCGTAACCGCGTTCTCATGCGCCACGGCTTCCACGGCTTCAGCTACCAGGTGGCAGCTATGGTGGCAGAGCGGCTCGCGCAAGCGCTCATCGAGCGAGGCGGCATGCGCAATGGCGAGAGCGTGGCGTCCATGCCATTCGGCAATCGCTTCAGCGCAGCCGGTGGGGATCTTGGCTTTGCTGGCAACCAGGTGCGCCCACTGGCGCACAGTTGATTCCACTTCCTCTTCCACGGCAGGCGGCGCAAAGATGTTGACCGGATCAGGAATATCGATACCCAATTTGCGGCCAACTTCGCGGGCCAGGCTGGCTGCGGTGGTGAGCTTGCCGCCAATAATGGAGATCAGCCCGGCAGCGCCGTCATGA
>DASTCT010000221.1:0-4791 GCA_035710845.1 Candidatus Angelobacter sp. | reverse complement strand
ATATGCGCCTGGCCGGACATCATGACCACCGGCGTAGTCACGCCCGCGGCTTTGATCTGCTCCAGCAACGCAAGGCCGTTCATCTGCGGCATGACCACGTCAGAGAAGATCAGGTCAAAGTTTTCATTCTTGACCATTTCAAGGGCTTTGACCGGATTGTCACAAACTGTGGCTTCATGCCCGGCAAGCCGGAAGGCGCGCGAAAGCGATGCCAGCGTGTTGGCGTCGTCATCGATGATGAGAAGGTTAGCTTTCATGAACGTTGTGGCCGCAAAGGCTGCTCCCTTCTTCGATGTTCTTTTTCCGGGACGCACAGCTGGTCAAGCAACCCAGTGAGAATACAACTGGTGTTGGTGGTCATTTTATATGTTGACAAGAAAGCTGGTTGCTCAGAGGCGGAGGCGTGGGTGCATCGCCATATTGCCCGTCCCAAGCGGCACAATCCGTTCGCGTACGAACAAGAATACGTTCGTGCATTTCCAGCGCCTGTTTTCTTACGGCATCCGCTGCCGGCTTGCCCAGATCGCCCTCCATCGAGGAGAGCTTCGTCTGGGCCTGGTTGTTGCCCGACTCCGCAGCTACCAGCAGCCACATATAAGCTTCCTGGTGATTTTGTTTCACGCCCAGTCCCTCCAGCAACAGGCGAGCCAGCCGCTCCTGTGCGAATGGATTGCCGCGCTCCGCCGAAAATCGATACCACTTGGCTGCTTCAACATAATCAGGGGAGTTACTGTCGCGATCATTGAGCGCACCAAGAAAAAATGCAGAGCCGCTGTCCCCGGTATCGGCTGCTTTGGAAAACCATTTCTTTGCTGTGTTGGTATCGCGAGCTGTGACAACGCCCAGAAAGTAGATCCTGCCCAGAGAAAATTGAGCGATCCAGTCTCCCGCGTCTGCTGCTTTGAGGTACCAATGGATAGCTTGGTCTGCGTCCGCTGTGGTCAGAATCCCTTCCTGGTAGATCGTTCCCAAAGCCGTCTCTGCCGGAACATAATTTTGCAACGCGGCTGCGCGCAGCAACGTAACCGCCTGATCGCGATCGGTCAGGTTTGGATTGCCCCCGAACAGCAGACTCATGGCTTGGCGATACTGGTCTTGAGCTGCCGCTGGTTTGGGCTCTTGTGAAATCAGCGACACTGCAGCGACAAGAAGCAGAGTAGTTAAAAATCGCATTCTAAACATTGCTGGCCTCCATCTCACAATAGTTACAAACCCGGTTTTCGGTTCAGTTATGCTTCGCCATTCAGAGTTTAAAAAGGAATCGGCATCACACAGTCGTCTCTCCCGTCATGGTGTTAGCAGACGAGCATATGGGTAGCTCAATATGAAAGGTTGTTCCCTGGTCCTTTTTGCTGGTCACGCTGATTTTTCCATGATGATCGCTGATCACTGATTGCACGATTGCCAGCCCCAGGCCGGTGCCATGCTGCTTGGTTGTGTAATAAGGCGTGAAGAGCCGTCCGCACTCTTCCGGCGTCAATCCTGCGCCGGTATCTGCCAGCTCAAACACGGCGAACTTTTCATTCATGAATGTACGAAAGGTGAGCGTGCCGCCTTTGGGCATGGCGTCAATGGCGTTGAGCACCAGGTTTTCTACCACGCGTCGCAGCAGCACCGGGTCACCGCTTACCTGCGGAACATCGCCCAGTTGCAGTTCGGTGAGAATGCGCGCCGGTTCGCGATTTAACTGTACCTGAAAGAGCTGCGTTACGCTCCGCACCATCTCATTCAGGTCCACTGCCTGGATTTGCGGCGCAGGCATTTTGGAGAAATCACTAAAGCGGCCAATAATGGTTTTGAGATTAGCAATCTCCGCAAGCAAAGTGCTGGTGCTTTCGCGGAAAATTTCGTCAAATTCCTCCGGGGTATTTTCGCGAGCGCGCAGCAGGTTTTCTACCGTGATCTGCAGCGGGAAGAGTGGATTCTTAAGCTCGTGGGCCAGTCGTCGCGCCAACTCGCGCCACGCAGCCACGCGTTCGGTTTGCACCAGGCGCTCACGCTGGCCGATCAACTCTTCAGTCATCTGGTTGAAAGCCACAGCAAGCTTGCCAATTTCGTCTTTGCCGGATGTTTCTATTTTTACGTCCCAGTTGCCTTGTCCAATTTCGCCCACAGCCTGGGCCAGATTTCTGATGGGGCGGCTGACGCGAGCCGTCACTATCCCGCTGACAATGACGCCAATAAAAACGGCCACGCCGGCGATTACCAGGCTGATGTTGCGGATGCGCTTTTCCAGCATCAGTTCGCGCTCCAGTGAGTTGCCGACCAGCAGCACTGCGGGAACGCGATCAGAATATCCGGGCAGCGGAAGAGCGTGAAGAATTTCTTCCTGCGGCAAGCCTGGGCCTAAATCTACAATGGTAGAAGATTCATTGTGCTGATCGAGAACCCGCTGGATCAATGCCATTACCTTCGATGAAGAGAGATCTTCGTTGGCTGGACCAAGCAGTTCGCCCGGGCCTTGCTCAGGCGCGCTATAGATGGAGACGCGCAAGCCTTCAGGCGGAGAGAGCGCTTGCAGAACAGCATCAAGCTTGCGCCCGCCGATCAGGTAAAAATTCAGATCATGGATATGCACCGGACGCAGGCACAGCATGGCCAGCACCGACCCTTGCGGAGTTTCCACGTGCCTAAGAAATGCGTGCTCTGGCAGCGGCCCCGGACGATCAAGAAACCAGCGTTGTTTATAGCCGAATCGCGCCGGCCAGTGCGCGGACGAGATGATGGTCCCATCCGGCGCAATCAGATCCAAGAAATCCAGCCGCTGCGTGGTTGCGTATGTCGCTGCTTCATTCACATAGTTGGCATACTCGGCGCCGTTGGCGAGTTCAGAAGTGGTGCGCAGCATCTGGTCGGAACCGGCAATCGTTTCCACGCCGCGCGTAATCTCATCGCCTTCATGTTCAAACTCGCGGCGGAACTGGCTTACCAGCGTGGCAGTGCGCTCCTCTTCTATCTGGCGAAAGGCTTCATGCGCCCGCGTTTCAATCAGCCACGCTGCCGCGCCAACGCTGGCCGTGATGCTGATGGTGACAAGAAGAAGCAGCTTGGTCTTGAGTGACACCGCTAGTGCGCTCCTTCTACCCAAAGCTGATCAAGCTGCCACGCGCCCGTGGCAAGCTGCTGCCAGTTATGCACAGTATTGTTCAGCCAGAGCGCCTGCGGCAGGTGCGCTACCGGGATGACACGATGGTTCTCCAGCAGCTTGCGCTCATCTTCAAACAAATCTTCCGGGCGCGATGCCGCCAGGACCGCCGGGACTGAATCGCTCAATCCCAGATCATCCGCACGCGAAGCCAGCGCGATGGAGGGATCCACGGACTGCATTGGCAGCCGCAGCAGCACAGCGTCTGCATTGATGGAAGCACGCGCCGCTTTGCTGTTGACGTGCGGTTCCGCATACGGCTGGACGACGATTCCGGCTTCGCGCGCATCTACGGCGATCCGTTCTGCGACTAGCTTCAGCAGCGGATCGGCAGAGTCATAAGCCAGCATGATTGGCTTGATTACAACGTAAGCCGCAGCATCAGTGCGAATATCGCGGGCGCGCTGGAGATCAGTGGTGGCCGGGAACATGAATTCATATCCGGTGAGCCACTGCGGCAGCAAGCCGGAAGCTGGCGTTCCTCTCCGCTGCAACAGCACGTTGTTGATGGCTGTGCGATTGATGGTGAGACTCAGCGCTTCACGTACCCGCGCATCCACCGGGCTTCGTCCGGTCCGCGATGGAGAATCGCCCTGCAGGAACGCTACGGCCAGCAGGTCGCTAGGTTTGGAAAGCGCCACATATTGATTGGTCTGTTCGAGCGCTCGGATCTGGTCAATGCCGATCTCTGCCGCTGAATTCGGGCCCAACTGGCGGTCCAAAAGCTGCTCCCGCAGTGACATTCCCATTTGAAATTCAATTGAGTCAGGAAAAGCGCGACCGCCCCAGTAATCGTCGTTCACGGTGAACTGCGCTCGATCTCCCGCCTGCCACTGACTGAGTTTATATGGGCCGGTGCCGAGCAAAATCGCCGTTCCACTGCTATCGGTCTGGCGCTTGATGATTGAATATCGCATGAGCGCCAGCATTTCCGGCATGTGCTGAACAGGTGTGGGCGTATCAATCACTACGGTCTGGCGATCGGGCGCTGAATATTTCCATGCAGGATTGCTTTTGGCCAGGCTGGCCGCAACGTCCGCGGCGGTAAGCACTGTGCCATCAAAAAAGCTCACCAGGCGCAGCCGGAATTGCCATGATCGCTTGAGCTGGTCAGAGCGCCAGGAGGATGCGAGTTTGGGTTGCACGCGTCCTTCACTGTCGATTGCAGTCAAAGTCTCAAAAGCCAGCGCAGCCATGCGGTCGCGCGCGGCAGGATGATCGTCTTCGATAAGCGGATCAATCGACATCACCCGGTCATGCAGCAATACGTGCACAACTCCGCCATAGCGCGGACGCGAACTTGCATACGCGCCGGCAACCAGCAGGAGCAGGCTACTGATTGCAGATAACCGTGAGAGTAAACGCTTCATATTTGCCGTTTGCTTGCGAGTGCATCACTCCATTCACTACCTGGTTGTAATTGCCCGCCGTCCATAAAGCTTCTACGTCGCCGGAAAGATCAACCGGCGCGCTTACGGGCAATGCTTCATGGCCGGCGATCTCAATTGCCTGCACGCTGTCTGGGCGAATCGTATCTGAAGGGGAGCTGGCCAGAAGCTGCCAGCCTGATCCGCAGTTTGAGTGCACTGCGGCCACAGTACTGCCCCAGCCGTTGTACGTGGCGGCGGGCGCAGCAAGATCATTTT
>DASTCT010000220.1:0-45509 GCA_035710845.1 Candidatus Angelobacter sp. | reverse complement strand
GCCGTTCTGCAGATTGACCGTGTCAATGCTTGAACCATCATAGCTGCCAAATGATTTAAAACCATTTTCGGTATTGGGTGCTGATTGGGCGAGGAGCAAAGTGCTTGTTCCAAAGATGATTGCGAATATGACTGCAAGCCGAGCTGATTTCATGAGGTTCTCCATTAAATAAGTGACAGCTTGAGATCCAGCAAAATAGACGCAGCGGCACGATTCATTGCAGGCTTTAGCTATCTGCACAAGCCTGTTACATAGGAACTCAGAGGAGTTCCCTTAAGGGGGTGTGATTAGAGATCTTATAAACGAGAGTTGCTCACTTAGCAAGTCACTAGTTGGTAACTAGAACTATTTTTGGCCTGCCATTCCCGTTAGGTTACAGCCGTTTCTTGCTAACGTAAGCAATAGAAGTATTTCAACTACACATAAGGAATTTTCTTTTCTACAGATAGCATGGGGTATGTACTTCTTGCTTTATTACTATGTACAAATTCCTGCTTGTGAGACTAGACAATGGTTCTGGGACGGGATGTTTCTTTGACAAATAAAGCCGATCATCGCTCTGGATTGCAGCTGGAATATGCGGAAAACAAACCGCCTGCATTTAGCAGGCGGTTGTAGCATTGAAAATCTTCCTTAATCGCAGGCGGTGCCCTTCGACAAGCTCAGGCTAGGCTCTGCGGACCCAAAGCATTTTACGCGTAGATCCCGCGCACCTTGATGGTATGGGCTACGCGGCTGATAGCAAGCATATAGGCCGCAATCCGGTTGTTTACGTGGTGCGCTTCTGAGAAGCCAACCACAGCTTCAAAAGCTTCGCGCAGGATGAATTCTAACTGTTCGTTGACGGCCGACTCTTTCCAGAAATATCCCTGGCGGTCCTGCACCCATTCAAAATAGGAAGCAGTTACGCCGCCTGCATTAGCAAGAATGTCTGGGATGACGAAGACTTTCTTATCGGCAAGGATTTCATCGGCTGCGGCAGTGGTGGGGCCGTTAGCGCCTTCACAGATGATCCGTGCCTTGATACCGGCAGCGTTTTGGCTGGTAATCACGTTTTCTGTGGCCGCGGGAATCAGGATGTCGCAAGGGGTCTGCAGCAGTTCGCCGGAATCAGCTGGTTCAGCTTCAGTAAAGCCGTTGATGGTCTTATTGCGATCGCGATACTCCAGCAAGTTGTCAATATTGATGCCGTGCGCGTTATAGAGACCGCCATCGTATTCAGCGATTCCAATAATCTTGTAACCCGCGTCTGACATCAGCTTGGCCGCGTTGGAACCGACATTACCAAAGCCCTGAACTATAACGCGCGTGTCCTCGCGAGCCAGGCCGAATTTCCTTAGAGCTTCATCGCAGTTGATCATTACGCCGCGGCCAGTGGCTTCGCGGCGTCCTCTTGAGCCGCCAATATTTATCGGTTTTCCGGTTACAACTGCGGTCACCGTTTGACGCATATGCATGGAAAATGTGTCCATCATCCAGGCCATTGTTTGCTCATTGGTGTTCATGTCCGGCGCAGGCACATCTTTTTCCGGACCAAGAAATTCAATGAGCTCAGCAGTGTAACGGCGCGTCATCTTCTCCAACTCAGAAAGGCTGAGCTTCTTAGGATCGACAATAATCCCGCCTTTAGCGCCGCCAAAAGGGATGTTAACCACAGCGCATTTCCAGGTCATCCAACTGGCCAAAGCACGCACTTCATCCAGCGTGACATCCGGCGAGTAGCGCACGCCGCCCTTTGCAGGCCCGCGCGCGATGGAATGTTGCACACGAAAGCCGGTAAAGACTTCGAGCGTCCCGTTATCCATGGAAACGGGAATGTGTACGATAATTTCTCTCTGTGGATAGCGCAGAATCTTCCACAAGCCTTCATCCAGATTCAGTTTTTGCGCGGCAAAATCAAAGCGAGCTGCCTGTGCCTCCCAGGGATTCAGCTCCTGTTCAAGCGATACAGTTTTCATCTTCACTCCACGGAAAATTTCAAAACGGAAAAGATAGCGTACTAATTGTGTGCAACATCTGTGGGTTACGGCATCTTTCTTGACCTGTAGTATTATATCCTTCGCAGTACTAATTGCGTGAGTTGGCGCGGTCAGGGTTGCCTGGCCGAAACACTCCGGCCAAGCCTGATAGCCCCCTTCAGGCGATTCCGCCGTGCCGCTTGCGGTTGTTGAACAAATCGGCATCGAGTGACAATGTACGTGGCGTGGATGGGCACTCGAGGGAAGATTTTTTCACCTCCAACCCTTCCGTCCAGAACCTTGCAAGGCAGTAGCGTTAAGTACGCGTTCTTCTTGCATCGGGCCGTACTGCCGCTCAATGCCATGAGCCATGGTGCAACATCAGAACGGGGGTATTATGGCCAAGGTTCTGCTCGTAGGTTATATTCGTGAGCTTCTGGAAGAGCGCAGCAATGTCTTCCACGCGGCAGGTCATCAGACAATCATGGCCGCAAGCCCTCAAGCCGCTTACAAAGCGATTGAAGAAGATATTTTTGATGCCGCTGTTTTGGGCTGTAACTTGCCTGAACAAGAGCGCAATCAAATGGCGCGGCAGTTAACTTATCGTAACGCCGATACCAAGATCGTCATGATCTATCTTGCCAGTGTCAAAAATACTGCGCCCGCCGATGCCCTGCTTCCCACTACTTCCAGTGCGCAAGAAGTTCTGCGCGCCGTGAACCATGTTTTAAAAACTAAAAAAAATCTAAAAACCGATTCATAGATTTGAAGACGTTCATCGCGCTAGCGATGATCCAAAAGAACCACCCGAATAAAGTTTATCCAGATAGAACTTCGCTCTTCTTCGCTTACTATCATCTATCATTGATGTAGGCACCAAAAAATGACGCAAGCACAAAAAGCCAATACTCTTCTTGATCTGCACCACGCGGCCGCGCCGCTGGTTCTCATCAACGCCTGGGACGCAGCCAGCGCCGCCATGATCGCGCATTGCGGACTCCCCGCCGTTGCCACCAGCAGTGCAGCTTGCGCCAACGCGCTTGGTTATGCCGATGGCCAACACGTTCCCTGGCCGGACATGCTTGCTGCCATTAAACGCATCGCGCAAGCTGTAAGCCTCCCGGTCACTGCCGATATTGAATCCGGCTTTGCCGCGGACTCAAAGCAGCTTGAAACTTCTATTGAGCAAGTCATTGTCGCCGGCGCTGTTGGCGTGAACCTTGAAGATGCTCTACCCGGCCATGCCGATCGTGGCCCGCTCTTTCCTCTGCCAGAGCAGATAGAGCGCATTCAGGCCGCGCGCCGTTCCGCTGCGCGTCTCAACATTCATCTCGTCATCAACGCCCGCGTCGATGCTTACTGGCAATCCGGTATCGAACCAGAAATCGCTCTGCGCAATACCCTTGAACGCGCCGCTGCCTATCTTAAAGCAGGTGGCGATTGCATCTTTGTTCCCGGTCTGCGCAACCCAGACCACATCCGCACTCTTATCACCCATCTCAACAGCGCGCCCGTGAACATCCTTGCCGGCCCCGGCGTGCCTTCTCTTCCCGAACTCGCCAAGCTGGGCGTCAAGCGCGTGAGCTACGGCTCCGGTCCGCACCGCGCCGCCATGGGCCTGCTCCGCCGCATTGCCGATGAAGCCCGCACCTCAGGCACCTACAATGCCCTGACTGACGGCGCAGTCCCGTACGCGGAAATGAATAGGTTGTTTGGGAAGTGATTTTAAATCCCAAAACGTAGTAGGGATCTCCATTGCCCTTAAAACATTTTTAGAATCGAAGAAGCGAATCGACTCAGAGCTACTCATCCTTCCGATCTTTCCGGTCATATCGCAGGACTGGTACTGAACTGAGTAAACGGTGACTGTGCTTTAAGAAGGCGGTTCTTGTACGATTCGAAGAACATGCCTCACACATCGGACAAAAACTTGCTTGAGGTTCTGTTGGATTCATGGGACCGCAACAATACCATTCTGGTTAACCTGCTGCATGCCATCCCGGACGGAGCGCTGGACGTGAGGGCGATGCAGGGTAGCCCATCCATTGCCGAATTGTTTGGGCACATCCATTACGTACGCTTGATATTTGTTTTTGAAGACGTGCCCGAATTCGCTATGGATCTGCCTGAGAAGGAGTGGTCGGCGGAGCGCAACCCTGATCGTTTAACGCAAATGCTAAACCAAAGTGCCAAGGCCGTGCGCGATGCGGTAAAAAGCAAAGTGGAGTCAGGCCAGGAAATGAGTGTTCACTATGACCACCCTATCCTTTTGCTTCAGCACATGCTCTGGCACGAGGGTTACCACCACGGGCAGATAAAGCTGGCGCTCAAGTTGGCCGGCCACCCAATCACAAATGAAGTAGCCGGATCGATCTCATGGCGCATTTGGATGAATAAGACCGCGCAGACAAGGTAAAGAACCAACTTTTGGGTCCCGCCTAATCCGTGGCGTCCGTGGTAAGGGCTTCACGCGCTGATCTTGTTTGCCGCGATTCCCGCCTCAACGCCCTTATTCATGGCCGCAACAAATGCAGGTTCTTCTTTCAGCAAGGCATCCGTGGCGACGGCGAACTCGCTTTCCAGATTGATCAGTCCCTGCGCCGCAAGCTGCCTGGCCAGTTCCAGCATTTTCTCCTTGGAGACATTCACATACTGGCAATCGTAAGGATGGGCAATGCTCACAGGAGCGCCTTTGTTGGACTTTGCTCCGATCCAGAAGACGCGGCTCTTCAGCAGCTCCAGCACGGCCTGGTCAGACTGCGTAGGAAATTGGATCTGCTTGGCAACGAAGCTATAAAAGCGGCTGGTCACGTGCACCGGCTGCAGCTTGCCGGATTTCACAAATGCAAGCTGGCCGTTGTCGATGGTCTTGCGAATGGAATTGATCACCAGCCCTTCCGCCTGCTCCGGCTCCAGCGAGCCGAGCGCGTCTTTCATGGTCTGGGTCATGCCCACGGCAACCTCAACGTGAAGGCCGTCACTGCCCAGCAAATCGGCGCGACCGTGAAGCACAAACCAGTCAGAGCCGGACGTGGACGGGTGAAATGGCCATTTCAATTCTGCAATGTCGATCGGCACTCCAGAAAGGGTCACAAAATGTAAAGGACGGGTAAGCATTGATTTAAGCTCGATGAATAGATTTGAGAATGATTTTATATGAGAGAGGGAGCGAATCTCATCCGGAAATCCTGCAAGACTCAAAACTGAAGATCATGCCACTGAGGGCCGATCCTCATTCATCAGCGTAAATCTGCAGCGAAAATATCCCCACAAAAGCAAAAGAGCACGCTCAAACTGCCAGCGTGCCCTTTTCATAACGCCGTCTGAATTCGCTTACATCAAGAATTCTCTGGTCTGGCGGCTGATAGGATGCTGCAGCTCTTCCAGTTCATTCCTTACGTGGTTCAGGCCATAAACCAGCCGCTCAAACTCCTGTGACATCTTGCGGAAGAGCGGCGCTACCTTGGCATACTCAAAGTGTTCAAATTTTGAAACTATGTAGTAGCTCTCCTTGCCGGCCTTCACAAAATCAATCAGGCTTTCCAGCCGGCTGCGGCGCAGGCGTGAGTGGTTCAGGCCCTCTGGGAACATGCCGGAGAAGAAGAGCGAGTAATCGCCAATGTGCTTGCGCACTTGGCGCTCGCGGTCAAAAGAAGGCGCAGGTCCGTAAACTGGATCGGATTCCAGCAGCATCTCGCCCAGATCGCACAAGGAACGGCCCTCGGCGTTCCTGATCTTGTACAGCGTTTCTGCTTCGCAAAATTCGGCAAGCAGGTTTGCGACGTAAGCGTGCACTTCAGAATTGCGTACGCCTACTTCGTCATAATTGCGTTCAACTACCTCCTGGAAAAACCTCTGCAAAGAACTCGATTCAGGAATCACCTCAACACCCCTTTCCGCGCAAATGCCGTTTGCATCCGGGACTAAACATCGTCACCACCCGGACGGAAACCTTTCAGCATTTGGGGAACGCTGATTTATATGACGGTAGTATTGGCGGATTAGTTTCTCAACCGCAAGTAATTTCGTGGGCAACCCCTGCACTTTGGCAGCAGCACTGCTAGAGTGCTAAAGCAGGAAGGACAATGAACAGTTGGGTCAAAACGTCCCGAGCGAAGCGAGGGATCCATATCAGCTGAGATGGACTATGGGGAAAACTAACTTAATTGTTTATCTTCCAGCGGTCGTGCTTGCGAGAATTTTCCAAACAGAATTTGGTGAATCTAAAAAATCGTGGAGTGATAGCGATCCCTCGCCCAGCTCGGGATGTTATAAAAACTTACCCAGCCAAATGTTTCTTCACCAGCTCGCTTACAACTTTGCCATTCACGCGGGCGCCAGTGGCCTGGAGTTTTGCCATCACGTTCTTCATCACCGTGCCCATGTCTTTCATGCTGGGTGAACCCATCTCCACGATGGTGGCTTTTACCACTTCAGCAATCTGCTCTTCACCCATGGCTTTGGGCAGATAGTTTTCAATCAGCTTGATCTCGGCAGCTTCCTTGTCAGCAAGCTCCTGGCGGCCGCCTTTGGTGAACTGTTCAATGGCGTCGCGCCTCTGCTTGATCAGCGTGCTGAGCACCTGCTGGGCCTCTTTGTCATCCAGCGGCGCGCGCTTGTCGATTTCCTTGTTCTTAATGGCTGCTTTCACCATGCGTAGGGTGGAGAGGCGCAGCTCTTCGCGGTTGCGCATAGCTTCTACCATATCTTTCTGGACCTGCTCGCTGATGCTCATATACTGGACCTCGCTGAAACCGAGAATTATAGCGTTTTGCTCTCATTGATTCTCACGCTGCCTGCAAGTTATGATCGATTCTGCCTCCCGGAGAAGCAATGCAACCCCTGGCCGTAATCCTGAACATCGCCATTATTGTCGGCATTGTCGGGATTATCGTGTATTGGGTGCGGCGGTTTGCTGTCTTCCGCGGCTACAAAGCCATCCAGCCAGACGTGCTGCAAGTGGCGCAACTGCTCAAAACAGATCCCTATCGCCAGGGCAGTGATGTTGTGATTGCCGGTCACTACGGCGGCTTCCCAACTATCGTGCGCTTTTCCCACAAAATAAACACGCCGGGGCTTGATATCCAGATGCGTGTTCCGGCGACCTTTGGTTTTTCGCTCATGCCCCGGAATTCTTCCGTGCATGTAGAAGGTCGCGTGCTGTTGCGCACCGGCAGCGCCGCGCTCGATCGCAGATTCAACGCGCGCTCTGATAATCCTATGGAGTTCAAGATGCTCACGGCGGGAAGCGTCCTGGGTAGTGTGGAACAACTTTGCTGCTCCACGCAAAGCGGATTCTCACTAAAAAACCGCACCATGGAACTGAGCGAGCTCACCATACCTCCATTTACTGCCAACCATGTTTTTGACCATCTGCAGTCCATGCTCATTCTTGCCAAGGGTGTGCAGGAGATGCCGGGTGCTACTCAGATAAAAGTTGAGCCGCTGCCGCAGCGGGGCAGCAGTTGGCCAGTGCGGGTCGCGCTGGCCGGAGGATTAGTTTGCCTGGTGGCGTTGCTCTTTACTCAACCGTATAACCATCCTGCCGGCGCGAATGCCAGCATGATTCCTTCGCCACCTCCTACTGGAATCATGCCGGCGGATGCGGCTCGCTTACAGCAGTTGCAGGGATGGCGCGTAGTCACGGCTGATGATTTCTCAAACGCAGCGCTGAGGGTCCTGCGCGAGCGGAACCTTGCTCCATCAGGCCACATCACAGGTGATTTTAGCGGTCAGGGTAAAGCAGACGATTCCGCTTATCTATTGGTCGATAGCACCGGCAGGCGGCGCGTGAGCATGCTGGCGCAGGAGACGGTGGCTTATGACGCTATTTTTCCCAAGATAGACCTGTTGGCGCGGGTTCCCAACAGCAACCTGGCAAAGATACAATGGATGACGCGTCCTCCGGAGTTCAACGCCGATGGTGATGCTTTACTGGTTGTCCAAAACGCCAACGATCCAGCCGCAAGCATGGTGCTGTTGAGGCACGGCACGCAAACCTACTCTGCCCGCCCCAAAGATTTCACCAAGATCGATCTGGTTTCAGAGTGACAAAAAAATTCAATAAGGATTTGAATGATGATTCGCAAAGGTCGCCTCTTTACTCCCGGTCCAACTCAGCTTCTTCCATCCGCGCAACTTGCTATGGCGGCTGCAACCATGCACCATCGCACGGCAGAGTTTCGCGCCCTCTACTCGCGTGTGCTGGCCGATCTGAAGACCTTTGTCGGGACAAAAAATGATGTAATTATGTTTACCGCTTCCGGCACAGGCGCGATGGAAGCCGCGGTAGCAAACCTTACTTCGCCCGGCGATAAGGTCCTGGTGGTTTCCGCAGGCAAATTTGGCGAACGCTGGGAAGGGCTGGCCAAAACCTACGGGTGCCAGGTGGAGACCCTGCGCGCACCTTACGGTGAGACTGTTACGCCGCAGCAGGTGCGGGAAAAATTAAGTCCTGATCATAAAGTCCTGTACATGCAGGCCACGGAAAGCTCTACGGGCGTGCGGCATGATGTTGAAGGCATTGCACGCGTGCTCAAAGGCACGGGCACGCTGTTAGTAATCGACGCAATTACCGGCCTGGGCACAACGCATTTTGATGTGGATGGCTGGGGCATTGACGTGATTATCGGCGGTTCGCAAAAATCGGTGATGATCCCGCCGGGGCTGGCTTACTGTGCGGTGAGTGATCGCGCATGGCAGCGAATGGAGAGCGCCAAGAACCCGCGCTACTACTTTGATCTGCGCAAAGAGAGAAAGAACGGTGCCAAGGGCGAATCTTCTTATACACCTTCAACCGCGCTGGTAGCAGCGCTGGCCGCCGCGTTCGATTACATACGCGATCAGGGGGCTGGCGATTTAGCGGCTGGACGCAAATTGCTGGTGGATAACGCCGAGACAGCGGCTGCCATGACGCGCGCCGCAGCCAAAGCCTTGGGATTGAAATTGTTCTCGGCTAGCTCGCCAGGAGCCGCGCTCACGGCCGTCGCTGCGCCGGATGGAGTGGATTCCGGCACGGTCGTGAAAGCATATCGCAATCGTTTTGGCGCGATTATCGCCGACGGCCAGGGCGAAATGAAGGGGCAGCTCTTCCGCATCGCCCATCTTGGTTATTACGACTATCTGGATACCATCGCCGCAATTGGCGCGCTGGAACAGGTCTTGAGTGAGATTGGACGTCCGGTCGAGCTGGGCGCTGGCTTGCGCGCAGCGCAGCAGGTTTATGCTGAGTCCACGCAGCCTGCAGTTGCAGCGCGGTGAAGAGGATAAAGAAGCCGCGAGGCCTGTGGCCGCCAAGCGACGTGATGCAGGGCTGATTGCTCTCTAACCGGGAGGAAGCTCTTAAAGCGGTTTGGAGCGAAGCGACAAAAAAAATGAAAATCATTATTGCAGAAAAAATCGCCGCCAATGCCGTGCAGCTTCTGAAAGAGGAAGCAGGCTGGAACGTCATTACGCACGACCAGTTATCCAACGGGCTTGCTACCTCTCTTCCTGATGCCGATGCGCTGATTGTTCGTTCAGCCGTGGATGTAAACGCGCAAGTACTGCGCAATGCGGGCAAATTGCGGGTGATCGGTCGGGCCGGCGTGGGCGTGGACAACATTGATCTGGAAGCCGCGACTAAAGCGGGGATCGCGGTGATGAACACGCCGGGCGCAAACGCTGTGGCTGTGGCTGAGCATACCATCGCGCTCATGCTGGCGCTGGCGCGGCATCTTTGCCGTGCTGATTCCACCACGCGCGCAGGCAAGTGGGAAAAGAAATCGCTTCAGGGTACAGAGCTGCGTGACAAGACTCTGGGCATTGTGGGGCTGGGCAGGATCGGCATGGAAGTAGCGCGACGGGCCAAAGCTTTTGACATGAAGATCATTGCGCATGATCCATTCGTAGCCGTTTCAATCGTCCGCGAACAAGGAATACAACTGGCGGAGCTGGATCAGGTCTACGCCGAAGCCGATTATCTGACATTGCACGTGGGCTTGACGCCGCAAACCAGCGGCATGATCAATGAGAAATCGCTCGCGAAAATGAAAAAGGGCGTGCGCATTATCAACTGCGCCCGTGGTGAGCTGCTGGATGAAGCCGCCGTAGCCGCGGCGCTGGCCAGCAAACAGGTGGGCGGCCTAGGTGTGGATGTTTTTGCTGAAGAGCCGCCAAAAAATTCTCCGCTGCTGTCTTTGGAGAATGTGCTGGCAACGCCGCACATTGCCGGATCAACCAATGAGGCACAGGATGCAGTCGGCGTGCAAATCGCCAGCCAGGTGCGCGAATATCTGAAGCGCGGCGTGATCCAGAACGCCGTCAACATGCCTTCCATCGATCATCAGCAGTACACGCAGATGCAGCCGTACATTGCGTTGGCGGAAAAGCTGGGAGCGTTTCTGGCCAACGTGGTTCCCGGAGCAGGCTCCATTCAGGAAATTTCCATTCACTATGCAGGACGGATTGCCGCCTGGAACACTGAGCTGATCCGTAACGCCGCCATTCAGGGCGTGCTGAACCACCATGCTGCGGAACGCGCGAATGTGGTCAACGCGGCGGCTATCGCGCAAGAACGGGGAATCCAGGTTCATGAGAGCAAGCAAGACCAGCAGGAGCATACTGGTAAAGTTGATGCGATTTCAGTTCTGCTGAAGACCAACAGCCATGAGCGCCAGGTGCGTGGCGGCGTAATGCGCGGTAATTCTTTGCGACTGCTGGGCGTGGATGCAATCGATATTGAAGTGCCTTTGGGCGGCAACATGATCTTCATACGCAATCGCGATGTGCCCGGCGCTATAGGAAGAATAGGAACGCTGCTGGGGCGGCATCATGTAAACATCGGCAACTTTGCCCTGGGCCGTGGAGAAAATGCTGAGGCCATCTCTGTAGTGCAAGTGGACTCCCCTCCGCCGGAAGAAGGACTGCAGGAGCTTCGCCAGCTACCTGAAATTCAGGAAGTAAAAGGAGTAAGGATCTAAAGCGCCTGCTTTGAGATACCTGCTTTAGCTATGGCTGGCCTTATGTGACGCTCGGCCGCTTCCTACTTTCACGTCAAAAGTAAATGGCAGCTTCTTGGGCGGATAGCAGGCATTGTTGTCACACGCCTGGTATTTCAGCTCGCCATGAATGGTATAAGTGCCGGTTGAAGCTTTTGTAGGCGCCATGATCAGGCCGCGAATGACAAAATCGCCGGAATAAACGCTCAGCTTGGTGCTAGGATCAAAAGGAAAGGCCATCAGCTTGCCCGCGGGATACTGCATCTTGCCGACGGCGATCTCACCAGGAAGAGAGAAATGGAGTTGCGTAGGGATCAGCTCTTCCACCAGCGGCTTGCTTGAATTGATGTGGTAAGGATCTTGCACATGGAAGGTGAACTGCACCGGAGCGGAGTGGCCGGGAGAAACAACTGCTTTGCTGGCCGATACAAAATCTACAAAAGTGCGGCCCTGCGAAGGAGAGGAACTTTCTTGAGCGCAGGCAAGCCCAACAAGCAATATAGTGACAAGAGCAGAGCAGATGGCGCGATGATGTTTCATTTTCCTCCGGCCGAATGCGCCGGGGTGCCCTCCAGCGCATGTTTAATAGAGTTTTCAATTACAGACTGGCTCATCAATCCCACGCCTTCATCCACAATCTTTCCTGAGCGATCAAGAAAGAAGGTCGCGGGCAAGCCATCCAGACCGCCATAAAGATCAGCAACCGCTTCAGTGCCTCTCAGCACCGGATAGTTTACGCCCATCTTGCGCGCGAACTCCGTAATGGTCTTGTCGTCAGCATCATCCATGGCCACGCCAATAATTTGCAGCCCTTGCGGCCCGTATTTTTTCTGCAGGTCCACCATCCACGGCATCTCAAGCTTGCATGGCTCACACCAGGTAGCCCAGAAATCCAGCACCACAGCTTTTCCTTTGAATGAAGCGAGCTGAACTTTATCGCCTTGCATGTTGACCAAAGTGAAGTTAGGAGCTGCAGCGCCGATCTTTGGAGTCGGAGGGTTGGGGGCAGGCGCAGAATTGTCCTTGGACTGGGCATCGGGAGTTTGGCTCTTGTCGTCTGTGGCAGTGCTGGGCTTGGCCGTATTCTGCAATAGCCCTGAAGATTTAGCCAGCAGCAAGCCGGAAACAGCAAGTATGACGCTCACAGCCAGAATGATGCTTCGTTTCATTCGCCAACCTCAAAACTGGAAAAGACTTAGAAATCCAATCGCCGGAAATCGGGATCGGATCCTGAATCGCTGGTAAGGTGCCACTTACTTGCTGGAAGCCAAAGCCTCTTTCTTGCCGGAAGCCAGAGCTTCTTTGATTGCATCTTCAATCGCAGATTCACTCACCAGCCCAACAATCTCATGCGTTATCTTGCCGTCGCGATCTACAAAATAGCTGAGAGGCAGGCGGTCAACGCCGCCATACAGGTCACCTACTTTGTTAGTGCCTTTAAGAATAGGGTAGCTGACGCCCATTTTGTGGGCAAAGTCGATGATCGGCTTCTCATCGCTATCGTCCATGGCTACGCCCAGAACTTCCAGTCCCTGCGGCCCGTACTTCTTCTGCAATTCGTCCAGCCAGGGCATCTCTATTTTGCACGGCCCACAATATGTCGCCCAGAAGTTGACCAGCACGGCCTTGCCGCGCAGAGAAGAAAGCTCAATGGATTTACCATCGGGCAGACTTTTCAAAGAGAAATTCGGGGCCACTGATCCCTTGGGCGGATCACCTGCGCCCGGCGCAAGAGCAGAAGTATCAGCAGTCTGGCCACCGGAAACAGCAGCGTTGGATTGCGGCGGACGCGATCCGCGCTTTCCCACCAATAACAAAACAGTAATTCCAACTACGATACATAAAACGATGATGACATTGCGATTCACGAGAAAACCTCACCAGGAAAACTTATTCAACCAGGCCAAATGGCTGGCCAGAAGCGTAAAACGGCCGATCAGTATCAGCACTCCAAAAGCCATCAGGAGCACGCCGCTACCAACCTCCACAGCATGAAGGTATTTACGGAACCGTCCGTAAAAATTCAAAAATTTGCCGATCAGCAATGAAGTGATCAGGAATGGCACTGCCAGACCCAACGAGTAAATCCAGAGCAGCAAAATGCCTTTGGTAACAGTGTCAGTGCTGCCAGCCAAAATCAGGATAGTAGAGATGATTGGACCGAGGCAGGGTGACCAACCGAAAGCGAAGGCAAAGCCAATTAAAAACGCGCCTAAAGGAGATTTACTACCCTTTACCGAGTGCAGGCGTTTATCAGCGTACAGCGCCTTGATTTTGAAAATGCCGGTAAGATGCAGCCCGAAAATGATGATTACGGCCCCGGCGATCCAGGTAAGCTGCTTTTTGTATTCGCGGGCCAACTGACCCATCGTAGTTGCCGCCGCACCCAACATCACAAACACCACGGTAAAGCCCAGGATGAACATGATTGAGTGCAAAAGCACTGTATTCAATAATTTGCGGTCTTTAGACTGGAGTTCCTCCACGCTAGCGCCAGAAATAAGAGAGATATATCCCGGAACCAGCGGCAGCACGCAAGGCGAGAGAAATGAGACGATTCCAGCTATAAAAGCTGCAGAAACGGTGATATTGGAGGACATTGGGCCTTTCTCAAGCTAACAAAGAAGGATGTCCTTCATTGTAATCTGGTTACAGATTTTCTTATAGCCAGAAAATGGCTTCCGCAGTCCTCAATGTGGCCCGATATTGGGGTAAATCGACTAATCCAGGTTGGTCAGCGTAACAGCGGCGGACTTTTTCTTGGGCGCTGGGGCTGGCTTCTTTTCCGGCACTGTGTCGTCCACAATGATCTTCTTGACGCCCTGGTCATCCACTATTTGCATGGTGGAGGAAGGCGCGGTTGTCCGAGACCCGTACAGTGCTGGAGGCGTAACAAAGGCAGCGGTCCTGCCGTGACTTTCCCAGGCTGCAGCAGTCTGCTGAATGTAGCTGGAGAGGGCGCGGCGAACGCGCGTCAAAGCTGTGTAATCGTCCACCAGAGGAGCAGCATCATTCTTGTGGCCGGAGGCTTCGCTGGCGTTGATCAGTGAATCCACCGCTTCGCAAACAAGGCTGACATCGTCATACAGCTTGAAAGTGCTGGAGATGCTGCCGCGTGAGCTTTGCACATCGTGAATAAGACCCGGCATGGCGTTAATCAAGTTGCGGTGCAGAGAACCCGCTGCCTGCTGGGCCTGCTGCGTATGGGAGTTGTCTTTCATGAAGCCAGTCTTCCAGCCTGATTTCCAGTTTTCAACTCGCATGTTAGCAATATCGTTTTGTGTGGTCTGTGAAACACGGTCCAGATCGATCAACGTGCTGTTCATGTCAGACCGGCCGTTGTTGCCCATGACAACCTGGGTGCGTTGCGTATTGCGTGATTGTGCGGCAAGGCCTAGTGTGAAAACAAAGACGAAAGCGATAAGCGCAAGTGCGGCCAGAGTGTTCTTCATGGGACAAAACTCCTCATTCGGTGACACTTAGAATAGCTTCACTCGCCGGGAACCAAGGCATTACTGACGTTCAGGGTGCTCATGACGCAAGGGCTGTATCGATGGAATGGGTCCGTCCACCTTTTGCGGTAATGGCCGCGAAATCAGCAGGAAGCCGGTAATGCGCTAGAGCCTGCGATGAAAAAAACGCTCGTTTCCTTTCGCATCTGCTAGACTGCCGTGTTTATGACGGAAACACTGGAAAGACGAAGCAATCGTGCGCCCTGGCTGGCATTGGTGCTCGCGCTGGCCGTATTTGGATTGAACTTTGGCATGGTCTTTGGGCTGCCGGGGCAGAAGATGATTGCTTGGCTTACCCTGTTGCTTGGGATTGCTGCTGCCCTCTTGGGACTCTTGGGAATCGCACGCGCTTTTGCCTCTCAGCGCACGGGCGGAAAGATTTCAAGCTCTATCCTTGGCGTTATTGCCCTGCTGATATGCGGCCTTGGCATATTCATCTGGGTTCATTCGCGCGAGCTTCCCGCCTCATCAGGCGCTCCGCATGTAGGACAGAAAGCGCCGGATTTTACTTTGAGCGATAGCAACGGCAACAAAGTTTCTCTGGCACAGTTGCTTGCGCCGGCGCAGAGTACAGCCGGAAATGCGGGTGCACCGAATAGTGCAGCGGCCAACTCAAGTCAGAAAGCGGTTCTGCTGATCTTTTATCGTGGCTACTGGTGACCATTCTGCAACCTCGAGTTACGAGGCGTTGAGAAAAACCTGAAAGAGTTTGAGCAGGCAGGCGTTCGTCCGGTGGCCATTAGCGTTGATGCGCCCGATATTTCACGCAATTTGGCCGGCAAAGCAGGCTATACCTTTACCGTCCTCTCCGATCCCGATGCTGCGGTAATTCGCCGCTATGATCTGCTGCACAAAGGCGCCGGGCCTGAAGGCGCCGACATCTCCCGTCCGGCAGAGTTCCTGGTGGATTCTTCCGGCGTGGTGCGATGGACAAACTTTACTGAAGACATCCGGGTGCGTGCGCGAGCAGATGAAATGCTGGCAGCGGCCAGAGAGCTGAAATAGCGGCGCACGAAAATTCAAAACCTTATCACTGATCAACACGGATAACACTGATAAGAATTGGACTTGAGCAATCTTGCTTGACAGTATCGAAGCGATTACCTGTTTGGCTTTGTATGTTAAAAGGAGATTGCATCTTCCATCGCGCAGGCGTATTTCTATGGGCTTGCCAACAAAAGGGAGTCCTTATGAAGAAGAGCTTTTCAAGGGTGGGCTTTGTCCTGCTGATTATGCTGGCTACAGCGATGCTGGGATCGCAAGCGACGGCCCAGGATACACAAAAGACCCAGCCTACCGCAGACAAAGTCACGGCCATCCACGCCGCAACGTTGATTGATGGCTTGGCGAACCAGGCGCGGCACAACGTGCTGATCGTGATTAAAGGCAACAGGATTGAAAGCGTTTCAGAGCATGGCAATCCGCCGGCGGGCGCTGCCGTGATCGATTTCCCTGAAAGCGTGACCGTGCTGCCCGGCCTGATTGATACGCACACGCACATCTTTCTTCAAGGCGAAGATCCCAAAGTGGAAAGCTACGATGATCAACTGCTGAAGCACCCTTCGTCGTATCGGGCGGCGCGTGCCACGGTTTCAGTGCGACGCGCGCTGGAAGAGGGCTTCACTACGCTGCGCGATCTGGAAACCGAGGGCGCAGGCTATGGCGATGTAGGAATCAAGGAAGCGATCAACGATGGCTTTATTCCTGGGCCGCGCCTCTTTGTGGTAACACGCGCCATTTCAACCACCGGCGGATATCCGCTGGAGGGCTACAACCCGGATATTGTGGTGCCAAAGGGAGCGCAACTGGGTGATGGTCCGGTGGAGATGCGCAAGATCGCGCGCCAGCAACTTGATAACGGCGCGGACTGGATCAAGGTCTATATGACGCATCGATCCTGGGTGGATAAGCAAGGCCATCTGGTCTCACAACCCACGCTCACGCTGGAAGAACTTAAGGCCATTGTGGATGAAGTCCACGGCTGGCAAAAGAAGGTTGCTTGTCACGTTTATGGCGGCATCGGGCTTCGCCGCGCACTGGATGGCGGCTGCGACTCGATTGAACACGGGCTTGACCTGCAAGACGCTGACATTGCCCAAATGCTGCGCCAGGGTACCTGGTATGTGCCCACGCTGGGCGTCTATTACGGTGATTGGGCGCCGGAGAATACGCCGGATGGACAACGCGACCGCCTGCGCGCTTCCGTGCATGAAGTCTCTTTCAAAAAAGCACTCAAAGCCGGAGTGAAGATTGCTTTTGGCACAGATATGGGCGGCATTCCCTGGTCGCAACCTATTGCCGATGAATTTGGCTACATGGTGAAGTTCGGAATGACGCCAATGCAGGCGATCAAGGCAGCAACTTCATCTGCCGCTGAACTTCTGGACATGAAGGGCGAGCTGGGCGTGATTGCGCCGGGAGCCTATGCCGATGTTATTGCGGTGCAAGGCGATCCGCTGGCCAATATTGAGGCGCTGAAGAACGTGAGTTTTGTGATGAAAGACGGAACTGTGTTCAAGCAGAAGTAAGACCAGGGCAAAAAATCGATTTCGAGGGGTATGCAATGGCAGGCAAGAGTAGTGGCTCATCTTCAGTGGCAATGGGAGTAGCGCGAATCATCATTGGAATCATGTTTCTGTTCTTTGCCCAATACAAGCTCATGGGGCACGACTTTGCCCACGGCGGCTATGAACACTATGTAACCGGTTTTGAGCAGGTAACAGCCGTCGGTTTTTACAAACCGTTCCTACGCGCTACGTTGCAGCATCCAGTGATATCAGGTTATGGAGTCGGTGTGGCTGAACTGCTGATTGGGCTTTCTATGGTACTGGGCTTTTGGGTGCGGCCGTTTGCGATTGTCGGCGCTCTCTTCATGCTCAACCTGCTGCTGTGCACCTGGGTGCTGCCGCATGGATCGCCGGCGTGGAGATACTTTGGCAATGAGATCGACAACATAGGATTTCTACTGCTGTTTATTTTGTTTTATGCCCACAACGCGGGCCAGACTCTGGGGCTAGACAAAGGAAAATAAATCGATCTTTTCAGACACGAAGGTTTGAACAGTAGCCGCCCAGCTTAGGCTTGTCCACCGCGATTGGGCACACTGGAAGCCAGATACTCGCCGATATCGATTGCAGCCGCAGGCGTGAGCTTTTGCTGAAGGTCTGTCACGGCCTTGCGCAGCTCTTCAATTTCCACGGCTGTTCGAGTTAATTTCCACTCATCAAAATCGGCTGACAATATTTTGCAAATCGCCACCAAGGCGCGGCTGGCATCAACGCCATTCGTCGGCATTACGCTGGGCGCGGCGGGCGATGCGGAACGCGGCGCAGGAATATTTTGCGGCAAGGGAACTTGTTGTTCATCCCAGGTTTTCTGCTTGAGCTTTTGCAGGGCCAGCACAATTTTCCGCTTGGTTTCTGGAGAAACTCTATGGAAGCTGATCTCCATTCCCACGCGCGGCATGCTGGAAACCACCACACCCGCTGTTTCCACAGCGATTCCTTCCAACTGCAATTCCAGGCTGACCACAGTCTTAAGAGGCAGGGTAACAACGGTTTCAGCAAACAGCCCATTCAGGTGAATGTTCTTAATCTGCACGCGAACAGGATAATTTGAACCGGGTGCACGCAAGGTTGCTCCGGCGCTGCAGGTATAGCGTACAGACTCTTGTTCTGAAGGTGTGGCCACAGAAGTTCGGGACGACAGGGGTTTACCGCGGACGAGGAATGTATCAATAGCAATATCAGGTTCATCCGCCGGAAGATGGATGCTCCAGATGGACTTAAGGGAATCAAGCCCGCGCACGCCCGCTTGGCCTTCCAAATCTGTGCCAACGGCGCCCATCCAGTAAACGCGAAATTTGGCTTTTACGCCGCCGCGCTGGATTTCAATGATCTCACCCGGCTGTAGCGGAACACCGATTCCACCCAGGCGGGCGGAAATCTCAGTTACGTCAAGCGTGTGCGCAAGCTGCTTCTCTTCACCGTTGCGGCGAATGATGGTGATCGGAAATACCATTTTTCTGCGCAGTGTATCCCGGATTGACATGCTCATCCTGTTTCTGCGTCACACTCGGGCAGATCCTATGCGCGCTAAGAGTTTCGAGGGTGGTCTTCTGTGCAAGCAGAGTAATTGACCTTTAGGACAATGCGTAGATGACGAAAGTAACAAAATTCAGCTTGGCAGGTAATTAGGGAATCTAATTTAAGTAGTTAAAAATCCCTCACGTTTCAGCAGAAAAAGAAAGGATGTGCTTAGACGGTTTGGTGGCTGCAGACCCGGCGCATTCACCTGTAAAATACTGATTAGACCCGTGTTGAAGTTCACTGAACAATACGATGTTGTGGTGGTCGGCGCTGGACACGCCGGCTGTGAAGCCGCCATGGCCGCAGCCCGCATGGGGCTGAAGACCGCGCTTTTTACCCTGAACGTCGACCTGATCGCGCAAATGTCGTGCAATCCAGCCGTAGGCGGAATTGCCAAGGGCCATTTGGTGCGCGAAGTGGATGCCCTGGGCGGGATCATGGGCGAGGTCACCGATGCAGTCGGCATTCAATTCCGGCTGCTGAATACCTCTCGCGGCCCAGCCGTGTGGTCGCCGCGCGCCCAGTGCGACAAGCAGCAATATCGCCTGAAGATGCGCGAAGTGCTGGAAGGCCAGCCGAATCTCTACATCAAGCAGGCCGAAGTGGCCGAGCTGATTGTGGAGAAAGAGGACTCACCACGGAGACACGGAGACACGGAGAAAAGCGATTCAGGCGGTCCTTTTCCTAGCGGCGAGGCCGGCTTGCGCGCCGAGCCGCGTATAACAGGCGCGGAAGGATCATTGGGTGAAGGCGCTGTCGAGCGGTTTGGAGCGAAGCGCCAGCGAGGGACAGGAATCAAATTAAGAGACGGCCGCACGGTCGGCGCCAAGGCAGTCATTATCACCACCGGGACTTTTCTCAACGGCCTGATCCACTGCGGCGAGCAGACCTATCCCGCCGGACGCAGCGGCGAGCCGCCTTCGCAGCTTCTGGGCGAATCGCTCAAGCTGCTGGGCTTGCGCGGTTGCCGACTCAAGACGGGAACGCCACCGCGCCTCGATGGCCGCAGCATTGACTGGCAAAAGTTCGCAGTCCAGCCGGGCGACGCTGATCCTACGCCCTTCAGCTTCCGCACAAAGAAGATCACGCAGAAGCAGGTGCCGTGTTATATCGCGTTCACCACGGAGGAGACGCACCGGATTATCAGCGAGAACGTGCATCGCTCGCCGATGTATTCCGGGCAGATCCAGAGCATTGGCCCGCGCTATTGCCCCAGCATTGAAGACAAGATCGTCAAATTCCCTGACAAGCTGACGCACCAACTCTTCCTGGAGCCCGAAGGGCTGAACACGCACGAGATCTACGTCAACGGTATGAGCACCTCCATGCCCATCGACGTGCAGTTGGCAGTGATCAAGTCCATCCCCGGCCTGGAGACGGCGGAGATGCTGAGACCTGGTTATGCCATCGAGTACGATTCGATCGATCCCACGGAGCTGGAACGGACGCTGGAGACCAAAAAAATTGAATGGCTCTTCCTCGCCGGGCAGATCAATGGGACGTCAGGCTATGAAGAAGCTGCGTGCCAGGGACTGATGGCCGGGATCAACGCGGCTTTGAAGGTCAAGGGTGAGCCGCCACTGGTGCTGGACCGCACAGAAGCCTATACGGCGATCCTGATTGACGATCTCATCAGCAAGGGAACGAATGAGCCTTATCGTATGTTCACCTCTCGCGCGGAGTTCCGTCTGCATCTACGCATTGACAACGCTGATCGCCGACTGACGCCGCATGGCCGTCGTATTGGATTGATTGGCGACAAGGCTTGGTCGGATTTTCAAACCAAGCAGGAACGCGCACAAAAATTGGCGGCGCTGCTGGAGAAGACACGCGTTTCAGGCGAGATACTGGAGAAGATTGAGTGTGCGCAACAGGCCAGGCTGGCGCAGGCATCACCTAAGCAAGCTTTGGATGAAAGCGAGGGCGCAGAGTCTTCGGCTGCTGAATCCTCGAACAAAACAAACAGTCTGGCAAGCGCGGTTGGAGGACCACTGGCACAGCTACTCAGGCGGCCGGAGATCGTGATTGAAGATCTAACGGAAGTAGTGCGGGAGAGGTATCCAGAGTTTTTTGTCGAGATAGAAGCGCTGGGGCAAACCGAACTTCCACTACAGAGACACGGAGACACGGAGGAAAGCAACAAACAGGGCGGGATCACTCCCTGGCGGCTTTCTGCCGCCGCGCGCAATGAGATGAAGACCGTCGAAACCGAAATCAAATACGCCGGCTATCTTGATCAGCAGCGCAAGTCGATTGAGCGCCTCAAGAAGGCGGAGCAGCGCGTCATCCCTGACTGGTTCGACTACGGCAAGGTCAGTGGGCTTTCCCGCGAGATGAATGAGAAACTCCAGCGCGTGCGCCCTCGGACGCTAGGCCACGCTTCGCGCATTCCCGGTGTAACGCCCGCGGCGGTATCGCTCATTAATGTCTACATAGAAATCCAAGGAAGACAAAAGACGTTAGCCGCAGATTTGCGCTGATAAAACGCAGATATCCGGAGGCTGTACTTACTTCTTCTTTTGTTTTTTAAAGTGTTGATACGCGAGAAGAATGCATTGAAAGCCCTCTTCCCCCACCATGTAAGAGAAGGTTTCTTTCATCAAAGATACCTCTTCGCGGGAGAACCAGTGCGGCATATCGGCGAGCGCTTCCGGAATCTGTGGAATGTGCTCATAGAAACATACGCATACACAGGTGCCTAAATCATCTTCAGCCGTTGCTCCTTCAGGCTGCGAACAGCACCAATCGGCGTAAGTATAGATGCGTGAAATCAGATCTTCATTGCGCGGCAGTTTGTATGCTTCTTCAAACGCCTCCCTTAGTTCAAACCAAAGCGAATATGGAGTATCAACAAAGTCAAACCGATCAATCAGCTCTGGAAACTTCTTGAAGGCTTCTCCTCCCCCATTCATGATCGAGCATTCGCGTTTCGAACTCCTATCATAGGGTTTCCTCACTCCGCTCGGGACAAGGCAAAATCTACAGCGGTATATTCCCATGCTTCTTGGGCGGATTTTTGTCGCGTTTGGTTTGCAACATCTCCAAGGCATCGATCAGGCGCTTGCGGGTTTCCTGGGGGCGGATCACGGCGTCAATGTAGCCTCGTTCGGCGGCGACATAGGGATTAGCAAAGCGGTCGCGGAATTCTTCTACTTTTTCGGTACGGGCTTTGGAGATGACTTCCATCTTTTCTTTTTCCGTTTTGGCGGAGAGAGCTGCGCGCTCGAGCTCGCGTTTGTAGACGATATTGACCGCGCCTTCTGGTCCCATCACGGCGATCTCCGCCGTCGGCCAGGCATAATTCACGTCCGTGCGGATGTGCTTGGATGACATGACGCAATACGCGCCGCCGTAAGCCTTGCGCGTGATTACAGTAATTTTTGGCACTGTGGCTTCAGCAAAAGCAAACAACAGCTTGGCCCCGTGGCGAATAATGCCGCCGTACTCCTGCTGGGTTCCCGGAAGAAATCCGGGAACGTCTTCAAAAGTTATGAGTGGGATGTTGAACGCGTCACAGAAGCGGACAAAGCGCGCAGCTTTGTCTGAAGCGTTTATGTCGAGCACGCCAGCGAGAAACGCCGGCTGGTTTGCCACGATTCCAACAGGCCGCCCATTTAAGCGGGCAAATCCTACGACAATGTTCTTCGCATAATGCTCATGCACTTCAAAGAAGTAGCCGTCGTCAATC
Source organism: Candidatus Angelobacter sp. (assembly GCA_035710845.1). Classification (GTDB taxonomy): domain Bacteria; phylum Acidobacteriota; class Terriglobia; order Terriglobales; family Acidobacteriaceae; genus Angelobacter. The sequence goes on along the minus strand of DASTCT010000220.1, from coordinate 23,285 downwards.
ACGCGGGTAATCACATCTTTTATGTCGTAGGGCTGGCTTGACTCGGCCGGCACAACTTTCTCCAACTCGGCATCGGCGCGGTCGATTGGGTCGGTGCATTCGCGGCGAGGAGGATCATCGAGATTGTTGGATGGAATAAAGCTGAACAGCTCGCGGACCATCGAGAGGCATTCGGCATCATCATGCGCCATGAAGTGCGCCACGCCAGAGGTTTCATTGTGTGTGGTTGCGCCGCCAAGCTGCTCCTTGGTGACCTCTTCATGCGTAACGGTTTTAATCACGTCTGGCCCGGTGACGAACATGTAGGAAGTCTTATCGACCATCAGAATGAAATCGGTGATCGCGGGCGAGTACACTGCCCCGCCGGCACATGGGCCCATAATGGCGGAGATCTGCGGAATCACGCCGCTGGCCAGCGTGTTGCGCAAAAAGATATCGGCGTAGCCGGCCAGCGACATCACGCCTTCCTGGATGCGCGCGCCGCCGGAGTCATTCAGGCCGATCACCGGCGCGCCGGTCTTCATGGCCATGTCCATGATCTTGACGATCTTGGCGGCGTTGGCCTCAGAGAGTGAGCCGCCAAAGACGGTGAAGTCCTGGGCAAAGACAAAGACCAGACGGCCTTCAATACGGCCATAGCCGGTGACAAAGCCATCGCCGTAGACCTTGCTCTGCTCCATGCCAAAGTCAGTGCACTTGTGCGTGACCATCTTGTCGAATTCCTCGAACGTGCTTTCATCGAGCAGGAATTCGATGCGCTCCCGCGCGGACATCTTACCTTCTTTGTGCTGGCGGGCGCTGCGCTCTGCTCCGCCTCCGGCTTCAGCCAGTGAATCGCGGCGCTTCAGTTCTTCGAGCTTCTGTTCCAGGTTCATGGAAGGAATTATAGCTTCTGCCGAATTTTCACCGCGGAGACGCGGAGAAAAACTCACCGCGGATTTGCGGGGATGAATGCGGATTCGAAAGGGCAAAACTTAAACGCTGATCACATTATCGCCAGTGTTACTGCACAGTATCGCCCGGCTCCCAGCGCCAACGTTTCTTCTTTGCGTCCCAGAAAATGGCGGCATCCATCACACGGGCTTCAAGCGCCTTGATCACATAGATAGGCGGCTTCTTTTTGCTGATGAGCATGCGCCCAAGCTCAACCGTATCGAAAGGAACATTTATCAGGACATATTTAGCTTTAGGAGTGGCGGCGCGCCAGCCATCTTTGCCGCTGCCAAAAATCACCAGCACGTGGAAAGCGTGCTCCGGATCGGAGTTGAATGAAGTGGAGAGGCGCGGATTGCCCATGCCAAAGTAGGCGCTATATGGATCGGCCACTTCATATTTAAAGTTGTAAGAGTCAGGCAACGGGTCTTTGCTGTTGGCCACAACGGCCAGGTCTTCAACGCCGTCGCCGTCAAAATCTGCCGTCATCACTGTGTGGGCATATTTCGCCGGAATAGTGAATGTATCGCCAAACTGCTGCTTTACCAGCGCGGCTAATTGAGCCTGGCTCAGGGGAGAAGCATCGGCTGCCGTTGGCTGGCTGGCAGTTTGCGGAGTTTGCGCGGCAGCAACGCATGCTGCAAAAAACAGGACTTTACCCAGAAACTTCATGAGCAAAGTTTACTGCCATTTGCGTTCGATTGTCCGCAGAATTAAAGTTTCGTATCCTGCTCGCCAACACGCCCCAGACGGCGATTGCGGTTAGACAAGGCAAACCAGACGGTTACTGCCATCCCAGAGGCCAGCGCCGCAAACAGGGCCACCACCACCGGCAAAGGCATGTAAAAGTACATGCTAAGAATCCAGAGAACAAATAATACCAATACAGTCCACATCGTTTGTTTTTCCTAAAAATGCGTTGTTTTACTACGAATTAAGGCGTCCTGACATTTAGGATGGCAGTCCCATGCTGCGGGTTGACTCAATGTGTGAATGATTGCCATTCAGTCAACGCCTTCGCAAAGGCGCGCATCCTTTGTTCTGTTAGGGGGACTAATGCACCGCAAAGGACACTTGGATGACGCTTATTGGCTGCTGAGGATTGGCCTGGGCAGCAGCACATTTTTGGCCGGGCTGGATAAATTCACCAACCTGCTGACCGACTGGGAAAAATATCTTACTCCCCAGTTTGAAGAGAAGTTGCCGGTCAGCGGCAAGACCTTTATGCGAGGCGTTGGCGTGATTGAGATGCTGGTGGGGCTGGGAATTCTTAGCAAGAAAACCAAGCTGGCCAGTTATACGGCATCCGCATGGCTGCTGTGCATTGCCGGCGATCTGGTGATCAACGGAGATTATGACGTTGCTGTCCGCGATGTGAACATGGCGCTCACCGCTTATGCGCTGGCCCGTGCTGAAGGAAGCCGTCAGGAAGCCCGTTCGCGGGAATTTATGGACGATGATGCCGCATTTGAGGACGTAGCTTAAGCCGCTTATCGATCTTGAGCTGAACTCTCGCGTTGACGTTCTTCTGAAGCCATCAATCTGAATGGGGTTGCGGCGGATATTGGTGGGACGAAACTAACGTCCAGCAGCTCAGCTGCATCTAATCGCCCTGACGAGGATTTTTGCTCCGATGGGCATTAAAACCGCATATTGCGCGCTGTTCCTGATATTTCTGGCTTTGCTGGGTTGTGGCGGAGTAGGTACTCACGCAGGAGGCCCAACCCCCACGCCTACGCCGTTGCCGCCCGGAACTATTCCCGCCGCTGACCATGTTTTTCTGGTCGTACTGGAAAATCATGGTTTCGCTCAGGTGATTGGCAATCCTTCCATGCCATATCTGAATTCGCTGGCCACGCAACATGCTTTGGCGACGAACTATTTTGCCGATACGCATCCGTCAATTGGCAACTATTTCATGCTGACGACCGGCACGATTCCTACCAACGATGACGCTTTTACCGGCACCGTAAGCTCAGACAATATTCCGCGCGCCTTTGCCGCTGCAGGGAAAACATGGAAAGCCTACATGGAGAGCCTGCCTTCAGCCGGTTACACGGGCGGCGACGTTTATCCATATCTGAAGCACCACGATCCATTTGTGTATATGACAGATGTGCTGAACTCAAGCGCAGAGACGGCCAACGTGGTCCCTTTCACGCAGCTTAATGCCGATGCAAGCACCGGTGCGTTGCCGAACTTTGCTTTCATCGCGCCCAATGCGGAAGACGATGCGCACGATTGCCCCGGCGGCGGTATTTTGTGCACCGACGATCAAAAGCTGACGGCGGCCGATACGTGGCTCAAGAACAATATTGATCCTCTGATCACTTCTCCGGCATTGGCAAACAGCGTCTTCATCATTACGTTTGATGAGGCGTTTGATCTGGACATACGAAACGGCGGCGGCCAGGTGCCGCTGGTGATGGTGGGCTCACACGTGAAGACCGGCTTCAAGTCAACCACATTGTTCCAGCATGAGAGCACATTGCGGGTGATCCTGGATTTGCTGCAAGTAACAGATCATCCGGGTAACTCAGCAACGGCCCCGACCATGCAGGAGTTCTTTCAATAGTTAAGACCAGCGACTGGTACGTTTGCAGCGAGTGCTTTTCAGAACGCCGCAAAAAGCATCTTCTTGCGCTTCTCTTTGTTGGCAAATGGCCGGTTCAGGAACTCGACCATCGGCGCCATGGCTGCGAATCGCCTCGCGATCTCCGGCACTACTTTGGGCGAAGTAATCAGCTTCGCATCCACCGTGCTTTCCAGATACCACTGCCGATGCCGCAACAGCGATTCCGCCGGGTGGTCGACAGGGAAGCCTTTGGGAACGCGGCTCATCTGCTCGCCCTGCAGACTGCCGGCGACGCGTTTTAGTTCTTTCTGTGCCAGTATCTGGCGAAATTCTTCATGGTGCTCAGCCAGCAGAGCGCGGTAAGCCATAAGCTCATCACGTTCAGGCGCCCACACGCCACCAAAGATCAGCAGCTCTTTTTCTGTGAAATGGAAATAAAAGACTGAGCCTTCACGCTTCACGGCGTTGCTCCGCGGAAAGATGGCGGAGACATGGGTCTTGTAAGGCGTTTTGTCCTTGGAGAAGCGCGTATCACGATAAATGCGATACACGGCCTTTTGCGGCGGCGTAATGTACTGCGGAGCAAAGTCCATGAAGCGATGGTTCAATGATTCAATCAGCTCCAGCATAGGAGCTTTGATCAGCGCTTCAAATTTTTCTTTGCGCGGCTGGAACCACTCGCGGCGATTGTTGCGCTTGAGCGCGCGCAGAAAGGCGAGAGCTTCCGGAGAGAATCCCTGGAACGAACGCTTCATGCGGGGGACGAGAGATACCTGGGCCATTAGTCTCTTCCTGATTTGATCAGTGTCTTGATGTGAATCAGTTGAGATTCACGGCTTTATCTACAATCAGCTTCTTTACCCGCTCCACAAACTGCGCAATCGGCACCGTGCCTTCCGGTTGTTGCTGGCCGCGGACACGGACGTTCACCGCTCCGGCTTCAGCTTCCTTTTCGCCGACGACCAGAATGAACGGCACCTTCTGCAACGCGTGTTCGCGGACCTTGGCATTCATTTTTTCGTTGCGATCATCCAGGTGCACGCGCACGCCGGCCTCTTGAAGTTGTTGCGCGACTTTCTTGCCATAGTCGACGTGCTTTTCGCTGATCGGAACAATCGCTACCTGCACCGGCGAGAGCCACACCGGGAACGCTCCGGCGTAGTGCTCAAGCAGCACGCCGAAGAAGCGTTCGACCGATCCATAGAGCGCGCGATGCACCATAAGCGGCTGCTTGCGCGTGCCGTCTTCTGCAACGTACTCCAGCTTGAATCGCTCGGGCAGGTTCCAATCGAACTGAATGGTTGAAAGCTGCCACAGACGTCCGATGGCGTCCACCAGCTTCACATCGATCTTAGGGCCGTAGAAGGCGGCTTCGCCGGGAATGACCTTGTACGGAATATTCAACTTCCTGAGGACTTTCTCCAGCGAGTTGTTGGCGAGGTTCCACATCTCGTCACCGCCGATGAAGGTTTTCTTATCGTTTGGGTCCCAGGTGCTGAGCTCGACCTGATATTCGCTGAAGCCGAAGGTCTTCAAGACGGCAATGGCGAAGTCGATGCAGCCTTCAATCTCACCTTCAATCTGTTCCGGCGTACAGAAGATGTGGGCGTCATCCTGCGTAAAGCCGCGCACGCGCAGCAGCCCATGCATCACGCCCGAACGCTCGTAGCGATAGCACGTTCCCAGCTCGCCCAGCCGGACCGGCAGGTCGCGATAGGAGCGCAGAGAATTGGCGTAGATGAGGATGTGTCCAGGGCAGTTCATCGGCTTCACGCGGTAATCCGCATCGTCCAGTTCCATGGGCGTGAACATGTTCTGCGCGTAATGGCCTTCGTGTCCGCTGGTCTGCCACAGGTTCACGCGGAAGACGTGCGGCGTGTACACCAGCGAGTAGCCGCGCTTGAGGTACTCGTTGCGCATCCAGTCTTCCATCTCCTTGCGGATGAGGCCGCCCTTAGGGTGCCAGAAAATCAAGCCAGGACCGGCGAGCTCCTGAATGCTGAAGAGATCAAGCTGCTGGCCGAGCACACGGTGGTCGCGCTTCTTGGCTTCTTCAATAGCGTGCAGATGCTGCTCCAGGTCTTTCTTGCTGAAGAATGACGTGCCGTAGATGCGCTGGAGCTGCGGGTTCTTTTCGTCGCCCAGCCAGTAGGCGCCGGCGATACTGGTGAGCTTGAAAGCCTTGATGCGCCCGGTAGAGGGTACGTGCGGGCCGCGGCAGAAGTCCACAAACTTGCCGTTGCGGTAAGTGGAAATAGGCTCACCCGGCTTGGTGAACTGCTCAATGAAGTGGACCTTCATAAAATCGCCTTCTTGCTTAAAGCGATTCAGTCCCTCTTCGCGCGGCAGAAATTCGCGCTCGAATTTTTCATCGCGATTCACCACCTCCTGCATCCGCTTCTCAATCTTTTCCAGATCTTCCGGAGTGAAGGGCGTGGGGCGATAGAAATCGTAGAAGAAACCGGTATCTGTCGGCGGGCCATGGCCGAGCTTTGTTTCAGGGAAAAGCTCGAGCACCGCGGTCGCAAGCACGTGCGCGGAAGAATGGCGGTAAACTTCCAGAGCTTCCTGATCACGGTCGGTCATCAGACGTAACTCGACGTCCTGCTCGAGAGGTTTGCTCAGATCGGCAAACTGCCAGCCATCTTTTGATTGGTGCACATGCATGCTGGCCGGGGTCGTGTCCTGCTGGGTTGGTTGCGTTGCACTCGGCGCGGACTGCTGACCATTGGTCGCTGCCAGCTTGATCTTCGCTACCAAAGCAGCATCAGCCAGACGCGGGCTGATGGAACGGGCGATCTCCAGTGGCGTGGTGCCTTTAGGGACTTCTTTTTTGCTTCCGTCGGGAAGCGTGACTTGAATGTTGTCTTGGGACATAGAGATTTTCATATCACCTACAGGTGATATGGTGATCTTTCAGTCTAGCGAAGCGGGAAAGATGGGGTCAAACCAGCCGGCTGCCGACTCCCTTTTGTTCCGCTGGAGAACGCTGGCGTTTTATTGGCGCTTTGAGCGGCTGTCCAGGACCTTATTTACCAAACGGTCGGCTTCACGGTTGTACTCGCGCAAAACGTGATCAATGGAAAACCGTTCAAGCTTTCGCGTTATTGCCTTGGCGCGCTCGTAAAGTTCCAGCAAGCCTGGGCTTTTTACCCGATACTGGCCTTTCATTTGCTTCACAAGCAGTTCAGAATCGCTCAGCACTTTGAGAGAAGGATGCTTTTCCCGCACAGCGTATTCCAGAGCAGCGAGCAAGCCGGAATATTCAGCAAAATTATTGGTCTGGATGCCGAGATACTCCGCTATTTCGTCAATGATCTCACCCTGGGCATTGCGCACCACTACGCCATAGGCCGCGGGGCCGGGATTGCCGCGCGCGCCGCCATCAATATTTACCTTGATGGCAAAGCTGTTGCGGGATGGCGCTGGCTCGTCAAAGAGTGACTTCTGTGTCAACGTCCCTCCGACAATCGGATCGCCAGCCGCTCCGGCAGGCCGGCAGCCAGAATTTTTTCCTGCGCGCGCTCAATGTCATAAGGGATGCGATGAAAAGTAATGGAGTTTGCATCCGTGTCATACAGCGCGAATGCCGCACGAGGATCGTTATCGCGCGGCTGGCCAATGGAACCCGGATTCACCATATATTTTGTGTTTGGCTTCAACTCAAGCTTGATGCTCTGCTTGCCTTTGGCAGATTTGTAAGCCGGCACCAATGACTTGCCGGGGCCGCTGCCTGCTTCCAGCAGAAAGCATCGCTGTACATGCGTGTGGCCAAAGAAGATGAGCGACACCGCCGCCTGGGCCAATTGAACATAGGCATCACTGGCCATCAGGAGATATTCGTCTTCATCGCGAGGCGAGCCATGTACCAACTGCACATTTTCCATAGGCGAGAGCGGGCCCTGCGGCAGTTCGCGCAAGAACGCCAGATGCTCGGCGGCAAGCGTTTGCCGGGTCCAGAGCGCGGCCAATCCGGCAATAGGGTTGAAATCCTCCAGATCGCTCAAACCAGAGCAGGCTTTGTCATGGTTTCCGCGAACAAAGGTAGTACCAAGTTCGCGCGAGCGCGTTGTCACCTCATTGGGATTGGCTCCGTAGCCCACAATATCGCCGAGGTTGAAAACCTGGTCATATTCCGGGGCGGCGTCAAGGCAGGCTTCCAGGGCCTCCAGGTTCGCATGAATGTCTGAAATTACAAGTAAACGCAAAGTTCAGATCCTTAACGAGCGTGACAAAAGAGTTTATCAATTGTCAGGGATTACGGCGCTACCCGCGCCCAATGACCAGGGGCTATTTCCCGCAGAGGGAGTGAAGCGCGCTGGCCGGCCGCTTTCTCTACTGTGGCCAGCGGAGCGGAGCGATCTGTCTTGAGCGTTGGAATCGCGCTGATGAGTCCGCGCGTATAGGCGTGAGTGGCCGTAGAAAAGATTCCGGCTACCGGGCCCATCTCTACGATCTCTCCGGCATACATAACAGCAACCCGGTCAGCCACGCGCGATACCACTCCCAGATCATGGGAGATAAAAAGCACAGCGAGCTTGTGGCGCTCACGCAATTCCGCCAGCAGCTCAAGAATCTGGGCCTGGATGGTGACATCCAGCGCGGTGGTAGGCTCGTCGGCAATCAAAAGTTGCGGATGATTCACCAGCGCCATGGCGATCATCACGCGCTGGCGCTGTCCGCCGGAAAGCTGATGTGGATAGTCGCGCGCCCGCTTCTCTGGCTCGGGAATCGCGACTTCACGCAGCGCTTCCACCGTCTGCTGCCAAGCTTCAGCTTTGCTCACACGATGATGCGCAAGAATGGCTTCGGCCACCTGGTCGCCGACGCGCATCACAGGGTTCAGGGCGGTCATGGGTTCCTGAAAGATCATGCTGATGCGTGCGCCGCGAGTCCGCCGCATGGATGCATCCGGCAGTTGTAGCAGATCTTCTCCGGCAAAAACGATTTTGCCTGTCGTGCTGGCTTGCGGCGGTAGCAGGCGCATGATGGCCAGCGACGTTGCTGATTTGCCCGAGCCTGATTCGCCCACCAGTCCCAGCGTGCCGGATTCTGGAATACTGAAGCTGACGTCCCGCACCGCAGCGACCTCACCGGTCTGCGTGGCGAAAGTGACGTTCAGGTGCTCGATTTGCAGAAGTGAAGGCATTTATCAAGCATTCTAAAATATGGTTGCGTGCCGGTTGAGCAGTGCAGCTCCAGCATTCAATGAAACTGCCATATATACTTGTGTTGAGTGCCTCACAACCCCAAATCCGTCAAGGTGAACGTCACCACAGGTACCGGCATGGACATTGAGTGGGACGACGGCCACCAGACGCACTATGATTTCCAATGGCTGCGCGATGCCTGCCCCTGCGCCACCTGCAACGAAGAACGAAACAACAATCATCGCAAGCCCGGAGAGCCGCCCAAGGCCCCTAACACTTTATTGCCGATGTATAAGGAACCTGCCCGTCCGAAAGAAGTGAAGCCCGTAGGCCGCTACGCCATGAGCATTACCTGGAATGACGGCCACTCCAGCGGCATCTATTCGTGGGATTACTTGCGTGAGATGTGCCAGTGCAACGAGTGCCGCGCTAAGGTCGCTGCCTCTTAATGACCGGATGTTCCGGGAAATGACGGGGTAATAGTTGTCCCTTTCCCTGCAATTAGTTGCACAATTGGCAAGAACGGTTCGGTTGTGCCAGAACAGCCCGCTGTATCTCCGCACCAGGGAGTGCCATAAGTCCATGGCCGAAAGTAACCATACGGCCCAATAATTGCATAAAAGAGTGCGAGCTCTCCCCCAATGAAGAAGTGTGTTTGGCTTTCCCCATTGCTGTTGGTCTTTGCCCTTTTCTGGGGTAGTCCGGCCCATGCCGGTTCCATCAAGACCGGTGGCGCACATGGTTGCGCTGCAACCCGCAACATGGCCCAGGGAGATACGACCGCAAGCGTCAGCCGAGCGCTTTGTGCCTTGATAAAAACCGGTTCTCTGGCGGAGATGAGCCGGCCCAATTTCGCGGACCAGCGCAACGCAGTAGAGGCCTTTTACAGATCAACTGGCTATGCTCTTGCCTGGACGACCGAATCCAAACATCCGACAGAACAAGCTCTGGCACTGGCCACCGCGTTGGAAAATGCAGATACAGTGGGCTTATTTCCTGCGGATTACGACGGCTCACGCTTAACAGCACGTCTTAGTCATCTCCAGAACATGCCCTCGCCTTCCGCCACTGAACTCGCGCGCCTGGATCTGGCGCTCACGGTATCGGCGATGCGCTATGTTTCCGACCTGTGCCGAGGGCGGCTGAGTCCCAGCCAGTTTCATTTTGCCTGGCCTCAAAAGGAATGCAACACAGCAGGAATCCTGCGCAATCAGCTTATAAAAGCCACGGATGTCAATGCTGTCCTGGATCAGCTTCAGCCGCCGTATGAGGGATATCGACGTACTTTGAAGGCGCTGAATGACTACATGGCCATGGCTAAACAGGGCCAGGGTGAGCTGCCGATGCCGGCAAAACCCGTCTGGTCAGGCGACCATTATCCCGGCGTAGAGGAGTTGGCCAGACGTCTCAAGCGTTTGGGGGACATGCCGGAGGATACCGAGGTTCCCGCCGGTTCTGACCTTTACGAAGATAATTTAAAAGCTGCAATCAAACATTTTCAGCGGCGGCACGGGCTCAATCCTGACGGCAGTCTCGAACCGGACACCTACCGGGAATTGACGGTGCCGCTGGAGCGCCGCATAGCGCAGTTGCAGGCTGCGTTGGAAATTTGGCGATGGCTGCCTGCAGACCTGAAAACGCCATGGGTCATGATCAATCTCCCTGAGTTCAGGCTCAGGGCCTTCAGCGACGATCGGCCAACGCTTACGATGGACGTGGTTGTTGGCGAGGCCCCGAACCATGAAACGCCGCTGTTCGTGGACTCCATGAAAGAGCTGATTTTTCGACCGGACTGGCGTGTGCCTCTCAAAATCCAGCAAAATGAGATTGTGCGAAAGATCGAGAGCCATCCGACTTACATAGCGCGGAACGGCTTTCAGATTCTCAATCGCCAGGGAGCTGTGAGGAACACGGCCATTGATGATGCTGTTTTACAGAAGTTGCGCACCGGCGAGTTGGAATTGCGGCAGGAACCCGGATCAGAGAACGAACTCGGCTTGGTCAAATTCATTTTCCCGCACCAGAATGGCATCTACATGCATGGAACGCTGGCTCGCGACCTGTTTGAGCGCCTCCGCCGCGACTTCAGCCATGGCTGCATTCGCCTGGAAGATCCGGCAGCCCTTTCGGCGTGGGCCCTGCACGGCAATTCGCATTGGGAACCCCAGGCAATCAACAAAGCAATCAACGGCAACGCGACCATAGACGTGCATCTTCCCCATCCCGTAAACGTGGTTACCTTCTACGCGACGGCCATGGTCGATAACAACGGAGAGGTGCATTTTTCCCAAGATATCTACGGCTATGACGCCATGCTTGAAAAGGCATTAGCAAAGGGCCGCCCCTATCTGAATAAGGAGGAAGCGTCCGCGCAAATGCGCGCGTGGACCTCACCGCATCCGTAGTGGCTGGCTTATGAGGTAGGACCATGAAGATCTCTCAATATCCTCGCCTCTTATCCACCACTCCTTCAAGCGATTGCCCCGCCAGATAACGTTTGAGATTCCCGCAGAACGCCACATAATGCCGCTCCCAGACTTTCTCGCTCAAAAACGCCGTATGCGGCGTGATCAGAACCTGCGGCATCTTCCACAGCTTTGAGCGTCGCGGAAGAGGTTCCTCATTAAAAACGTCAAGCGCCGCTCCTGCAAGCCGTCCATCGTGCAGAGCCCTGACCAAGGCCGTTTCATCGACCAGCCCGCCTCGCGCCACGTTGATCAGGTAAGCGCCCGGCTTGAACAATTGCAGCCGCCGTTCGTCGATCAAGTGCTTTGTCTGCGGCGTGAGCGGCGCTGCCAGCACTACAAAATCTGTATCTGTAAGGGCCTGATCGAGCTGCGCATAACCGAGCACTTGTTGCGCGCCGTTCGCTCCGTGTTCCGGATTCTGCCTCACACCAGTAACATGCATCTTCAGCGCCGCGCCCAATGCCGCAACTTCCGCTCCAATACTGCCCAACCCAACCACCAGCAGCTTCGCACCGGCAATCTCACGCGGACGTTCCTTCCAGATTGCTTCCATCGCCCATTTGCGCCGGTCCTGGTGGCGCACTGCTGAAGGCACGCGCTTTGCCAGCACCAGCATCATGGCAATTGCGTGTTCAGCCACTACCGGCCCGTGCACCCTGGCGGCATTGCAGATGGCAACATCGCTGGCGACAAACTGGGGAAACAGAAACTGATCAATTGCGGCGGTGATCGAATAAATCCAGCGCAATCCCGTTGCCGCGCGAAGTTGTTCCGGTGAAATTGACCAGCCGATCATCACATCGGCATCGCGCAGAGCGTCTTCATCCGTGCGCTTGCTGGGTGAATTAGCAACTGTGGTCTCTGGGAACTCCGCTCGCAGGCGGTCAATAAACCAGGCAGGTGGATGCCACATTTCAAACTCATCATGCAGCAGAATTGCGATCTTGTGCTGCGCCATTCTGGTCAGGCTCCCGCCGCGGGCGAACGCAGCGCCTTTTGTTCCGGTGTGCCGGAGTGCTTCCACAAAACCGATCCATCAATTTCCGCAATCGATTTCCGTCCGGTCAGCGCCATGGCGCGTTCAAATTCACTCCGTAGAATATTGATCACGCGCTCCACGCCCTTTGCGCCGCCCAGCGCCAGCCCATAAATATATGGTCTTCCGACGAACACTGCTTTGGCTCCAAGCGCCAGCGCCATCAACACGTCAGTACCGCGACGAATGCCGCTATCCAGCATCACCGGGATACGTCCGGCAACCGCATCAACCACACGCGGCAGCGCGTCAATCGATGCCGGAACCAGATCCAGGTTTCGCCCGCCATGGTTGGAGACGATCACGCCATCGGCGCCATGCTCTACAGCACGCTTACCATCTTCCGCCGCCAGCACGCCTTTCACGATCACCGGCACACCCGCCACTGAGCGCAACCATTCCAGGTCGCGCCAGTTGAAAGAAGGATCAAAGATAGGGTCGTAAATGCCGCCGCGCTTGCTGCTGTGCGCCGGGATAGGATTTTTTTGTTCCAGCCCGCGCAGGTGCACACACTCAAGATTGCTGGGCAGGCCGAATGAAAGCTGTCCATATCTGCACCCGAGCACCGGCGTGTCTGCCGTAACGCACACAGCTTTGCAGCCTGCAGCCACCGCACGCTGCACCATGTCTTTGGTGAACTCGCGATCACGCTGCACGTAAAGCTGATACCAGATTGGTCGTTCAGTGTTGCGCGCAATTTCATGGATGGCAGTGGTAGTGAATGAGCTGACCACCATCGCTGCTCCCGCTGCGCTTGCTCCGCGCGCTGTGGCCATCTCGCCTTCTGCGTGATACAGCCGATGATAAGCGATCGGCGCGAGCAGAATCGGATGCTCCAGCTCACTCCCAAACAGTGTCACGCGCGTATCGAGCTGAGAGACATCCATTAGCACGTTGGGCGCCAGCCGCAGGCGTTCAAAGCCCAGCCGGTTTTCCCGCATGGTGATCTCATCAGCGCCGCCGGAACGAACGTAGTCATACGCCATCTGCGAAAGTCGCGGGCGCGCCAACGCCTCAAACTGTATCAGGTCGGCCACCGGCAGATCTTTCTCACCGACAGGACGGAGAATTCTTCTCCATCTGCTCATCAGCTCTCCTTTTTGTATAAGAGAAAAGCCTTCGATTCCGTTCGTCCAATCTTCTCCGCTTCAATAACCACGGGGTTCTTACTGTGCGCTGTAACCGCCATCTACGGTCTGCGCCGTGCCGGTGATCCAGGCAGACTCATCGCTGGCCAAAAACACAGCCAGGCCAGCCACGTCTTCCGGCCTGCCAAACCGCCCCGCAGGATGCATTGCCAGCCGCTGCCGCCGCGCACTTTCATCCATATTGAACTTCGCGACCATCTCCGTTTCTACGATTCCCGGACAGATACAATTCACGCGGATATTTTCTGCCGCGTGGTCCAGCGCCATGGCCCTGGTCATGGCCAGCACTGCGCCTTTTGAGGAGGCATAGGCTACGCGATTGCGCGCTCCCAACGCGCTCAGCACCGAACCAATATTGATGATTGACCCGCCCCCAACCGCGCGCATCTGCGGCAGCACTGCCCGCGAAAGCAGCCATAACCCGCGAACATTAATGTCGAACGTCTGGTCAAAATCTTCTTCGCTCAGTTGCTCCGCTGTTCCCGGCAGCAGGACCGCAGCGTTGTTCACCAGAATATCGATGCGCTTGAAGTTGTCGACCGTCGCCTCTACCAGTGTGAGTACATCCTCTCTCTTGCTCACATCAGCCGCTACGACCGCGCACTTCGCGCCGATCTCTGCTGCCGTTTGCTTCAGCTTTCCGTGATCGCGCCCGGCAATCACCACGCTTGCGCCTTCACGCACAAACGCCTGGGCAATAGCTTTACCAATGCCGCCGCCGGCCCCGGTTACAATGGCGACTTTCTGATCTAGACGCATGTCACAGTGATTGTAAATCCTGAGTAGTTGCAGGGCAGAGCACGCAACCGAGTGACATAAAGAAACGCAGATTAGCAGAGTGACAAAAGTAAACGGCCAGCCTTTTTGGGGCTGGCCTGTGTTGAATATTTTCTGCTTGAGCAGAGTTATTTCTTGGGAGCGATTGTGTCTTTCACGGCCTTGGCAACGCGGAACTTTACCACGGTCTTGGCCGCGATTTTGATGGGTTCGCCGGTTTGGGGATTCCGTCCCATACGGGCTTTCCGGTTTGACTTTACCAACCGTCCCAGGCCAGGAATCACGAACACGCCGTTCTTCTTTGTTTCTTTGATCGCGGTCTCTGCCAGGTGTTCCAGGAACGCTGCCGCGGTCTTGTTGTTCGTCTCCAATTTCTCAGCCATGTGACGGACGAGTTGGGTTTTGGTCATGCCAGCTGCCATCTTTCCTCCTTGAATTTTGAGCACTTCATCGGAATGTGAGCACTTTTCTTTGCTCTCATTCGGTATATTACATCAGCAAAGAGTTGTTGCAAGCATTTTGGCCGCATTTCATGCGGGTTTTTTTAAGGCAGCTGTGGAAAACAGCCATGAATAGCGGGGATTTGAGATTCCAGCAACCCTCAGGTTTACTCGCGGCTGTAAAAGCTCAGTACAGCGTCACCCTGCTTGAGCACACGGTGCCGGCGCAATGAACCAAATTCATTTCCAGGATCAAAGTGCTTGTCGTGCTCGGCAATGATTTGGCTTGTGGCGGCCAACAGGCGCGATTGTGAGAGAAATCCCAGAATCTGCTCGTAATCGCCCATCTTGCGATAGGGCGGATCAAGAAAGCAGAAGTCGTAGGTTACGGCCTGCGCATCCAGCATGCGCAACGCGGTTGCCGCTTCGCGCTCAATCACCTCAAACCCTTCTTCGATCTCCAGGGTCTGCAGGTTCTTGCGTATGGTTCTGGCTGCTGCGCTGGAAGACTCCACGAAAGAAACGCTGCGAGCGCCGCGGCTAAGCGCCTCTATGCCAATAGCGCCACTGCCGGCAAACAGATCCAGCCACATGGAATCCGGCACGCCCGGCGCGACCACGTTAAACAGCGTCTCCCGCAGCCGGTCTGAAGTCGGGCGAGTGACTGCTCCGGGGGGCGCAACCAACCTGCGGCTCTTGTATTTTCCGGCAATCACGCGCATAGGTGAACTCGTGCCCGTTAGACATCCTTTAATCTAACGCATTGAATCAGCATTTGCTTCAGAACGTCTGGAGCCATGAGCAACTGGCCTGGCTACATACTTGTTGGTCAGGCTTGACACCTGCCGTCTGAGTTGCATAGCCTGTCGCTTCATGCCCAAATCCCTGGAAGATCTCAATAGCAAAGTTTTTCGCGAGCAGTTGCATACCCAATTTAAAGTCCAAACCGGAGCACAGCCTCTACATTTGGAGTTGATTGAGGTTGTGGACAGCAATGAATCACCAAAGATGGAATGCTTCAACTTGTATCTCCGTGGCCCAATCAAGCCGCGGCTGGAGCAGAAGATCCATCGGCTGGAACACGAGCGGCTGGGCGAGTTTGAGATTTTCCTTACTGCTATCAGCGGAGACGCCCAAGGTACGGTTTATGAGTCCGTCTTTCATCGATTCCGCAAACAGTCATGACAGTTCATGCGGAGCAGATCCGGCTGCGCACGGCCGTGGCCGCGGACGATAACTTTATTCTCGCGGTTTATGCCAGCACACGTGCCGATGAACTGCAGCAAGTCCCCTGGACCGCGGAGCAAAAAGAAGCGTTCGTGAAGATGCAGTTTGCCTCGCAGAAGCAGCATTATGCGGCAAGCTATCCGCAGGCGAGCCATGATTTGATCTGCGTGGATGAAACAGAGGTAGGCAGAATTTATCTTGATCGCGGAGAGGAGGAGTTCCACATCCTCGACGTTACAATCCTGCCGCAATATCGCAACCAGGGAATCGGTTTGGTATTGCTCCGCCGGCTTCTTGACGAAGCCGGCCAGAGCGGCAAAGCAGTCACAATCTATGTGGAAACCTTTAATCCCTCAGTACGCTTCTTTGAACGCCTCGGCTTCCGGAAAGATCAGGAGATTGGTTTCCAATTCCTGTTGAAGTGGGAGCCGGCGCGGTAACTGCACCTGCAGGGGCACTTGTCTTTGCAGCGTTCTCTGCTCCTGATCCAGTTGCAAAGGGCACAGCGATAATGGTTGGCGTATCCAGGCGGTTGACCACCGCGGTATAAACCTGCTCTCCGTTGCCCGCAGGGACAACAAACAAAGCAAACTGGCCCAACGAGTCATGCTCAAGCAGATAGGTCCCTTGCGCCACTGGCGTTGAGCCGCCAAACTTCAGCAAAAAGCCGCTGGTGGCAGGCACAACATGCGCAACGGAAGATTGCTTGATAGGAACAGCAAAGCTGGCAGGGTTAACAGGTACGATTTCGGGCAAGTCTTCCACAGCCTGCAGCGTAATCCATACGGGCTGCGCATTGTCAGGCAAGATTACTTTGAAATTTGTGCCGACCACGCCGGCAAACTGCTCTCTGGTCATACCCTGGAGCGCCGCTGTGTGATCTTGCCAATTGTTGGACTCACCTAAAGATGGCTGTCTGGAAAATGCCCCTGTATCTTCACTGCCACCCGCCGTACGGTGGGAACCTAACGCGAAAACAGGGCTGGCCGCGCAAGCTACGGCTGCCAGGACTCCCTGGTGCAAAAATATCCGTCGAGAAACTGCCAAATGGCACCTCATAAAAAATAGATTCGATCTTATATTCCCGTTTTGGGAATATGTTTTTGGGGGAGGACCTTTGATTGGTACCCGGAAACTTAACTTGAGAGCGTTAGAACTAAAGTAGTAGCAGGATGGTACCCGCGAATGGTCAGTATGCCAAGGGAATAATTCTTATTTTGGGGAAAACTTTAGTAACCACCCAGAAGGAAGGTTTATAGGCTAGTTGGACGATGGCCATCTGTTGCTAAAACCCGCTAAAGACGAACCTCTAATCCATATTGGTATTAGCCAAATTTGCAATTCTTGTCACCTATGAATTGGTTTTCACTTTAATAAAAACAGCTTTTCTCTTGACAAACCGCCAACTTAGAAGCAGAGTACTCACTGTTCATTCTCGACAACCCCCTAGGCTAATTAACTTATTTCCCTTGAGCGTTGTCCCACCAGGTTCCGGAAGGTGGGCTTTGCTCGTCTGCGCCTCTGCCCAAGGCGTTTTAAACTTCCGGAACCCACCACAAAAGAATGTGCAAGGAGTTTACTAGCCGTGACTAGAGGTTCTTTGTCTGTCCGCCAGCAAGTTTTGTCCCAAATCTTTACCAAAATACAGTTTGCTGTTGCAGTCTTTCTACTGCTTGCCTGCAGCGGACTCACCGATCATTTGTTTGCGTTGCAGCAAACTGCTGTGAGCGGGCCAAAGATTTGGCTGGGGGACAACCAGGCTTTGCCGGTGAAGCCCGTTGGGCCAACCACGCTGGCGCAGAACGTTGCCGCAGGAAACGCGCAGCCGCTTTCCATGACAGCGGCAGACGTTGATGGCGACGGCGCCATGGACATGGTTGCCGGCTTCAGCGGTCCCAATGGTGGATCGCTGGTTATACATCGCGGCAACATTGATGCTTTTGCGCCACAAAGCGCAGCGTCATTCCGCGCTATCGGCCGCGGACAGTTTCCCTCCCCCTTTCTCCCCAATGCGCAGGTAATCGATATCCCGGTGCGGCCGGATTTTATTGGCGTGGGGAACTTCACCTCCAGCGGGCACCTGGACCTGGTAGTGGCAGCGCGCGGCGGAAATTCTCTGTTGGTCCTGGCGGGCGATGGCAAGGGCAACTTCACCCAACAGCAAACTGTGGATTTGAACGGCGGCGTTACAGCGCTCGGCGCGGAAAAACTGACGAACGGACCTTTTTCCAATGTGGTAGTAGGCACGGCTACACCACAGGATGCTTCACTGGTGGTCCTCAGCGGATCACAGCAGGGGCCGGTTCCTGTTCAGACCTTTACGCTTAGCGCAGCGGTTTCACAGATTGTTTTTGGCGATTTTGCCGATCCGAATCCTGATGCGGCATTTCTCGCCGGCGGCGACGTTTTTGTACTTCACAGCCCCACGATGGAGATCGAAGACCTCCATCTGCCTGTAAGCGCCAGCGCAATCGCAGTTGGCTCGTTTATCTATGATCGTCATGGGCACATCCAGATCGCTCTTCTGACATCCGATGGCAGCATCCACATTGCGGCACACAGCGAATTTGATCCTCATACTCTCAGCGTTGATGAGATGAGGACCCTGCACCAGGCGATCCGGAACGGCGAGCCTCATCCGCTGCTGGAGCAGCGCGGCCCGGCCGTGAATGGATGGAAGATCGTGGAAAGCGTTCCCGGCGTGGCACAATTCGCCGCCGGACAACTCCCACAATTTTTCCGGACCCGCATTTCCGACCACGGCTCAGATGACTTGATGATTATTAATCCTTCGTCTGGACAAATGAGTGTGGTCTCACACCCTGACTTGTCGCCCGACACGCCGACCTTCCAGCCAGCGCAGGTTTCCACGCGGCCTTACGCAGGCTTGCCCAACGCGGCGCTGCCCATGCGCGTCAATATTGACGGGCGTCCCGGCGTGGTCGCGATGCATGCAGGCCAGCTTGCGCCCGCGGTAATGATGCCGCTGCCTGATCCGACTTTTAACGTCAACACAACGGCTGACGGTGTGAACCCCGGCGCCTGCGCCGCGGCTACACCAAATCAGTGCACGCTGCGTGAAGCCGTGATTGAAGCGAATAACACAGCCGGCACAGACACGATCAATGTTCCTGCAGGAACTTATACGCTGACGTTGCCCAAAGTCACCGGAGACTGCACGGCCCAACATGGCGCACTGTACATCAATGACTCAGTGAATATCGTGGGTGCAGGGCAAGCGACCACCATTATTCAAGCCGGCCCTTCTGCCGGCAACGGCGTTGATTTTGTGATGGCGGTCAATGAAGATCTGGGCACAGTAAACTGCCCGGTCACGAATGCGACCGCCAGCATTTCAAATTTGACGCTGAAATTTGGCACCAACAGAGGATCCCACGGTGTTGACGGCGACGGTGGCTGCATGGAGTACGACACCGGTTCCAGCGGCAACGCCAACCTGACTCTGACAAATGTAACCCTTGATAGTTGCTCCACGCTCAAAGGTAACGGCGGCGGCATCGCGATATTCAACGCCAGCGCGGGCGCTACCGGTGGCAACGGCCTGGCCACCATTACCAACAGCCTCATTCAGAACAACTCGCCCGTGGATACCACGAATGGCGTGGCGGCCACTGCCGGTGGCGTCTGGGTTTCAGATCTCTCGCGCATGTTGATGAGCAACAGCCAGGTGCTTAACAACAATGCAACGCAGGTGAACAATACGGGAACGGCTGGAGGCGAAGGTGGCGGTATCACCATTACGACTCAGCTTGCCAACTCCCGGCAAACCGTGATCCACGGCAGCACCATCTCCGGCAACCATGCAGGCGGAAACGGTGGCGGAATCCACGACGAATCGAACCTGCAGATAGATCAACTCTCCCTCATCAGCAATAACAGCGCGGGTGAAGCGAACAAGACCAATGGGCAGAGCGGCGGCGGACTCTGGATCAACACCAGCAACAATGGCTGTCCTGCGGCTTGTACGGATACTGTTTCACTGAGCAAGGTGACGATCACCGGCAATACCACAACGGGCAACGGTGGCGGCCTGGCCATTGGCAATACCACTGGCGCCGGATCGGTGACCATCACTTTCAGCCGCATGGCAGGGAACAGCGCGCCCACCGGCACCAACCTCACGAACAATCACGCTATAGTTACAGCCACTGACGATTGGTGGGGCACCAACACGCCGACGAATACGATTGTTGATACCGGCGTAACCACAACTTCAAGCCCGTTCATCAAGATGACGCACGTGGCCGCCCCGTCGACCATCAAGATTAATCAGAGCACCACGCTGACGGCAGATCTGAGCAAGGACAACACCGGCAGCGGCGCAACCCTTGCAGGAAATCTCGATGTGATGAATGGACTGCCGGTCACGTTCAATAATGCGGTTTTGGGAACCATTCCTCAGGCCCAGCCGGAAGCGCTGAATGCAAGCGCCCAGGCCACGGCCGCCTTCAATGCCGGCGGTACCAGTGGTAACGGCCATGCCGACGCCACGGTCGATCAGCAAACGGTTACCGCACCCATCGTGATTCTGGAGCCGCTGCGGATCGTCAAGAGCTTTGTTCCCGCAACGGTGGCCGTAAATGCCACCAGCGCGCTCACGTTCAACGTGACCAATCCCAACGTGATTGCCGTTGACGCCAACTTTACGGACACCTTGCCGGCGAATTTGTTGGTGGCGACTCCGTCTGTAGTGACTAATACCTGCGGTGGCACGGTTACCGCGCTTGCTGGCGCAACCAGTGTGAGCTTCTCCAATGCCAGCCTGCCCGTAGGCGCCTGCACGATCACGGTCAAGGTGGCAAGCGCAATCGATAACATTTACAGCAACTCGGTCACTATTAACTCCACGGCAGCAGGAACGGGAGCGCTCTCAACCTCTTCCGCGAATTTGAACGTCATTAACCCGCCGAGCATTACCAAGCAATTTGGCGCGACGACCATTCCATTGAATGGCACAACCAGCCTGACCTTCACCATCTCGAGCAGCAACGTGAACCAGACGCTGAGCGGAATTGCCTTTACTGACAATCTGCCGGCGGGATTGGTAGTGGCGACTCCCAACGGCCTGACCAATACATGCAGCACGACGCCGACGGCCGCGGCTGGCTCAGGAAGCATTTCATTAAGCGGAGCAAGCTTAGCTCCGGGAGCGAGCTGCACCGTTTCAGTGAATGTTCAGGGCACAACTGCTGGCGTAAAGAACAATAGCGTAACGGTGTCTGACACGGTTGCGGGTACAGGGAATACTTCCAACGCGTCCATTACTGTAGTTGCGCCGCCGACGATCGCGAAAGCATTCGGCGCGGGCACCATTCCGCTGAACGGAACCACCACGGTGACGTTCACGATCAGCAACCCGAATACCATCGCGGCCGGCGACCTGACCGGCGTGGCCTTCAGCGACACGCTGCCCAATACAACGGGAACGCTGGTCGTGGCGGCGACTCCGGGAGTGGTAAACACCTGCAATGGCACAGTCACCGCGACGGCAGGAACGGGCGTAATCAGCCTTTCCGGCGGAACAGTCGCACATAGCGCGTCGTGCACACTGACAGTGAATGTAACCGGCACCGCTGCCGGAGATGCCAACAACACCACGGGTGCGATTACTTCAACTGAAGGCGGCACGGGCACAATCAGCAATACCGCGACGCTGAAGATTGTGGCGCCGCCGACGATCAGCAAGAGCTTCAGTCCCAACAGCATTGCTCTGAATTCGAACAGTATTCTGACCTTCACCATTACCAACCCTGCGGCCAATACTTCTGCGGAAACTGGAATCGCGTTCAGTGACACGCTGACTAACGGGTTGCAGGTGTCATCGACGCCCGGAGTAACCAATAGCTGCGGCGGTACGGTGACGGCAGCGGCGAACTCAACCAGCATCAGCCTGACGGGCGGGACCATTGCCACGCCGGGATCGACCTGTACAGTCGCGGTGAGCGTAACCGGAACCACGGCAGGAACGGTCACCAACACGACAGGTGCAGTGAGTTCGACCAATGGCGGAACGGGTGCAACCAGCAACACTGCAACACTGACCGTGGTCGCCCCGCCGGTGGTAGCCAAGGCGTTTAATCCAACAACGATCCCGTTGAATGGAACCACGACGCTGACGATTACGATCACCAATCCAGCCGTGAACACAGTTGCTCTGAGTCCGGTGACGTTGAATGACATTCTTCCCACCGGGTTGACTGTGGCCAGTGCGATTGTGAGCGATCCGTGCGGCCTGGGCAGCGGAATATTGCATACAACTGCGCCAACAACGATTCAGATAGGTGGAGTCACGATCCCTGCAAATGGCCAGTGCGTAGTCAATGTGACTGTCACAGGTGCAGCCGCAGGCCAGTATACGAATACGACTGGCACTGTATCTTCAGGCAACGGCGGGAGCGGGAACACGGCTTCAGCGAATTTGACGGTGGTAGGGCCGCCGACGATCTCGAAGGCGTTCGGCGCGGGCAGCATTCCGCTGAACGGGACGACGACGGTGACCTTCACCATCAGCAACCCAAACACTACTGCTGCGGGGGATCTCAGTGGCGTAGCTTTCAGTGACACGCTGCCGGTCAGCGGCGGTCCGGGCAGCGCGACATTGGTAGTCTCAAGCACGCCGAATGTGACCAACACATGCGGCGGGACGGTGACAGCAACGGCAGGCAGCGGAGTGATCAGCTTGTCGGGCGCAAGTGTCGCCCACAACGCATCGTGTACCTTGAGTGTGGATGTGAAAGGCACGGTAGCGGGAGATGCCAACAACACCACGGGCGCAATTACTTCGACCCAAGGCGGAACGGGCACGACCAGCAACACCGCGACGCTGAAGGTAGTAGCGCCGCCGACGATCAGCAAGGCGTTCGGAGCAGCGGACATCACGCTGAATGGAACGACGACGGTGACGTTCACGATCACGAACCCGGCCAGCAATACCAGTGCGGAGAGCGGGATCGCCTTCAGCGACACGCTGACGAACGGCCTGCAGGTTGCCTCCACGCCGGGCGTAACTAATAGCTGCGGCGGCACGGTCACAGCAGCGGCCAACTCAACTTCCATCAGCCTGACGGGTGGGACCATTGCCACGCCGGGAGCGACCTGCACGATTGTGGTGAACGTGACCGGAACGCAGTCAGGAACGGTCACCAATACGACAGGTGCCATCAGTTCGACGAATGGCGGAACGGGCGCGACCAGCAATACGGCGACCCTGATCGTGGCTTCGGCGGCGAACGTGACCAAGAGCTTTGGCGCGGCCAAGATTCCGCTGAACGGAACCACGTCGCTGACCATCAACATCTCGAACCCGAACACCAACGTGAGCCTGACAGGGCTGTCGTTTACCGACAACCTGCCGGCAGGGTTGGTGATCGCGGCAACACCGAACCTGACCAACAGCTGCGGCGGTACGGCTACGGCGACGGCAGGCTCGGGTGCACTGAGCTTGTCGGGCGGAACGCTAGCGTCCAGTGCTTCGTGCGCAGTCACGGTAAACGTGACGGGCACGACAGCA
>DASTCT010000219.1:0-12253 GCA_035710845.1 Candidatus Angelobacter sp. | reverse complement strand
TGAAAGACCTGCTCCCAAAAGGCTGGCCGCGAAAAACAAAGTCGCGAATTGTAATTGTCTCTTCATCTGCCGTTTCAATTAATCAAGATTTGGCGTGCTCGCCAGATAACGCTTTGACTCTTCACGAATAAATTTGTTCGGGTCGCGCTCCGCCAGCACCGTCAACGCTGCGCGCACGCTGCTATCGGCCTTTACATCGTCCAGCAGACTGATGGCCCTCTGCCGCACGCCGGCATTGTTGTCATGGACCAGCGCTTCAATCACTGCATCGCGGACGTGAACATCGTCTCTTACATAACCCTTCAATCCATCCAAACACTCCAGGCGCACGCCGGGGTTGTGATCAGTGCGCAGTGAATTGATCAATGCTTCGCGCACTTCGTTATCTGCAGAACTCCGATTCAGCGCGTTAATTGAGTCCAGCACAACGCCGGGATTGCGCGTATTCTGCGCGCCCAGCAACAGCAACTGGCGAACCCGCGGATCATCCATCGATCCGCTCAGCGTCTGCGGCGTCAACGTGTTGTATCGGATGGAAACCTGGTTGGAGTTTGCGTCAGGAATAATGGAGTCAATGTTGGCGATGTTGGCGGTCTCCGGAGTGATTGGAGTGATTGCTGTTCCGCCGGGTTTGACGGCTGTGTTGTGGTCCATCATTCGATACGTAGTCCCCACGCCACCCGCAAATCCGACCATCAGCAGCACCGCTGTCAACGCCGGCGCCAGCTTTACCTGGTTCATCCAGCCGGTCAAATCAAACACCAGCGAGCTGAAGATGTTGCGTGACTGCTCCGCGTGCTCCAGGTGCTCCTGCAACTCCATGCGATTGGCAGCCAGAAAGCTGGGCGAGACATCTTTCACCGGCAGCGTGGCCATTGCGTCTTTGAATTCAAGCGCTGTGTCCAGCTCGCGCCGGCAGCCCAGGCAGTGGCGCACATGCTGCTCAAATTCAAACTTGGCATCGTCCGCCAGTTCGCCGTAGATGTATAAAACAACGTTCTCTTTGGTCCAATCGCAGTTCATGAATTTCCTCGACCTTTGCTTCGCAGCCTTTAACCCTTAGCTCTTGGCCATTAGCCTCTAGCTTCAACTTCAGGCCCAGACGCCGCAATTCCTGGCTTACAACTCTTCAGTTCAACCGCTCTGCTTCAGATCTTTTCAAACAAAAGCTAAGAGCTAATAGCTAACGGCTAAAAGCTAGCGCATTTGTGCCAACGCGCTTCTCAACTTTTGCGTTGCCCGGAAGAGCGTGTTCTTTGCCGTCTCTTCCGTCGTGTTCAGCATTTCGCCAATCGTTCTGAGTCTCAATCCCTGATAATGCTTCAACTCAAATACCATGCGTTCACGCGGCGTCAATTTTGTGAGCGCATGGTTGATCTTCGCGCCCAGCTCCCGCCGCATCAGGTCGCGCTCAGGGTTCGCCCCGGCCCGGTCGTCACTCACACGCTCCAGTACGTCCACCGGCTGCCCGCTTGAATCCATCACCATCTGCGGATCTTCTTTGCGCGTCTGCCGTTTTCTTATATGGTCCAGGCAGAGATTGGTCACAATACGATAGATCCAGGTGTAAAACGAGCACTCAAAGCGAAAATTTCCAATATGCCGATAAGCCTTCAGGAAAGCTTCCTGGTAGATATCGTGTGCGTCCGCGTCAGAGCCCGTTAAATGCAGCGCCAGGCGCAGCACGGCCTGGTCATACTGGCGCACCAGTGTCTCAAAAGCGGTTCGGTCACCGCGCTGAGCGGCGCGAATCAGCTCACTGTCGTTGATTCGACTTAGGGCTTGACTCACCATCTCTCCGGAAGAATGGGAGCTTCTTTTTCCGCTGCTCGCGCCAACCGTTACGCCTATCCATGCTGTCCCGGCCGGCATCTCTTCTGTCCCTCAGTAATCCTCTCTGCTTGCAATTACTTGGACGCTCCCAGCTGCAATACGTAAGCTGAGATTACAGCATTTCCCGCGGCTTGGGAAAGCTTGGCCCAAAGCCGGGGCGAACCGTGCGCAAGGGCGAAAATTGCTCAAACCCAGGTGCAAATCCAGCCCAATTTGGAACGAACACGGACCAAGATGCGTTGTGGACCACAGCCGCCCCCGGCTGTGCCCAATCACGTCCGCCGGTTCTTACGCTTTTTTTTCACCCTCGGCCAGTATTGAAACTCATCGGCAAAGAGTTCGCCGCTGAGATCTGAAATGCGCAGTTGCAGCCGTGCCTGAGCGTCGGCAATCGCCCGGTTATAGATTGCCGGTCCAATCTCTACCAGAAAGAAGTTGAGCAGCAATCCGGCTGGCAAATCGCCTATCGGTTCAGGCAAATTCTCCTGAAAATAGCGTTGAATTGAAGCGATTGCCTCGGCCCGTCCCTCCTTGGAAATATCAATCATCATTACGCGAGTAGCTCCTCCAAAGTCAGTTTACAGAGTTAGGCCGGTGATCCTGCCCGATCCCGCGATTAACTGGTTCGTGTCAGGGCACGGGCTTTAGCCGTGCCGTAAAGTATCTAAAGCGAAGGGCTTCAGCCCCTGTTAAGACCAGATCACCCGATCACGGCGATCACGTGTGATGTCGGCGATCACGATTCCCTCACTCGCCCTTGCCCACACCGCTCATCGCTCCCATGCAGTCCTTCAACGCGATCACCTCCATAGGCGCATCCGGCCAATTGTTTTCCCAGCACACAATCAGATCGCAACCGCCGGGATCGTGATGATGGTCGACAAAATTCCGGCTCAGATATTCTGCTTCAATTCTTACCCGTTGCCACCGTCCCGGCGCCACTTCACGAAACGCCTCAATATCGGGATATTGCGTCCCGACATACGTCACAATAAAGCCCAGCTTCCCCGCCATTGCGCCAAATAGAAACACCACGCCCATCTCGTTCACCGGCGCAAAACACATTGCCTGCGGCAACATCGCCGCCCCATACACCGGCCGGTCGTTCAGTATCTGCGGGTATGAATATGCTGTCCGCTCCGGCTTCAACATCCACTCCCGGCGATTCATATGCGGCTGGTACCTCCTGGCCATCTCCAGCACGTCCGCCCACTCCAGGCCCAGCCCGTGCCCTTCCGCGTAGCGCGCCAGTCCTGCTGGGACGTTGCTCCAACCCCGAAAACGGTTTCGTAATGGTGCAACGCTGTATTGGCTGCCTATCGTGTACTCGTGAATGCTTGGCATTTTTCCCAGCTTCCGCGCCATGGCAGCCCATTCCCTGAACAATTCTTCCATGCTTACCTTGAAACCATTGCCATTCCCGTCAAATCCGCTGGCCTTCAGGGCATTTGTAAAATTCCCAAAAAGTCGGCGGAAAACTTTTCCGCCAATCCCGCTCTCGCGCGCCAGCTCCCCCTGCGTGGGCAAACGCCCCAGCCTCTTTGCGCACGCCTGAATGGCGGCAATGATTTCCTCTTTGCTGAATTTTCTGCTGATGATTTCTTTCACGGCAAACTCCTAAACTTTTTATCCAGTCGACGCGCTATCCCGAGCGCGCACAGGCATGCATTCTTTCTGGCAGAGGAGCAGAAGTTGTGCGAAGCGAGGGATCTACTCCGTTGCTCTTAAGGGACACCCAAAATCGTCAACCCAAAGCGCAGCGGGAGCAGATTCCTCATCCTCGCCATGCATCGATTAGAAGAGAACTGCGATCAGGCTCGGTCTCGGAATGGCGTCTCGTTTGAATTAAGAGCATTTTCAACCGCCACCTTGTCCCGCTACGCCGTTCCTCTGTGGTCCTTTGTGCTCCTCTGTGGTTAAGGGTTCATCATTTCCCGCTCACAAACGCCCTCCACTTCCTTGATCTCCCCTGCGTCGCGCATCCGCTTGAGCGTGTTGTGAATCGGCGGCATTACGTGCGCGTACTTCTCCAGGTCATAGCCCATCTCCGCCAGGCGGTTCCGCACCTGCGTCGGCGTCAAGGGCAAAAGCAGCGGCTGCCGGAAGACCCACCGGATCGCCTCCGTCAGCCCCATCTCCGCTCCTGCGCCGGCCTCATTTTCCTGATTCAACTGGTTGATTCTGCTCACGATCTCCGGCTCCAGCGCTTCCCCAGAGAGTTTCGCAAGCTGTTCTACGATTGATCCCCAATGTGAAATCTGACTCTTAACAGAAGATTCCTGCTGGAGCAGCTCGAGCAGCCTCTCTCGGACGTATTTTAGAAGTACGAAAGCAGTTTCATCGCTCATTATACTTATTTATACATACATGTTCACAAATGTCAACATAGATTACTCGTAATAATTTGCTCCATCTTGTCGCCAGCGGTGTCAATTAGCATTGTGTATTCTTCATCACGACGGTGTACCGCTATACGGCGTCTTTTTCTCGCATTTAGCTGCCTGCTTGTGGCCGGCCATTCTGGGGCCACGCAGCTGAAAGAGTCCTTTCCCTCGTTCAACCATAAAGTCGCCCGAGCCCATGAACTTAAGCCGCATCGTACAGCCATCCCTCTCAAGGGAATCACCTCAGGCGGGAACACACTTGATCTCAGTCTGATCGTCTCTCCGGCAGGCGAAGTCATTCGGGCAGAGATGTCTGGGGCTGATGAGCTAATCAAATTCTGGCCCAGTGTGAAACCGGAAGTTCTAAAGTGGAAGTTCATTCCATTTGAAGAAGATGGAAAGGCAGTCACGGCAGAGATCGAAGAATATGTTGAACTGGTTCCACCTGAGCGGTTTCCCACAAAGCATGTGCGGCCGCCACTGCTTCGCCCCGATTCAAAAGTAGTCATCGTCCTTGGGAGGTCAGGATGCTACGGCACGTGCCCTGCCTACACCGTTGGTGTAAGCACGCATGGCATTACATTTGACGGCCATGAGTTTGTAGTTGCTTCAGGCAAGCATACGGATTCAGTAAATCCTGATGCTGTTTACGCCCTGGCAAAAAGATTCATCGCCGCTGATTTTTATTCCATGGACTCGATTTATCACGCTGGCGTTACCGACAATCCCACTTACGTGCTCTACATCGAAATTGACGGCCGGAAAAAAGAAGTGATGGATTACGTTGGCTCCTGGGTCGGCATGCCTGCGGTGATCACCGAACTTGAAGATGCAGTCGATTCCTTTGCCCATACCGAGCGTTGGATCGAGGGAGCCGAGGGCCTTGTCGCGGCACTAAAACTGGAGGACTACAATTTCCAGAGCTTTGAAGCCCAGATCCTCTTCAAAGAGGCGCTCACTCGTGGCCAGTCAACAACTGTGCGGGAGTTCCTGGATGCCGGTCTTCCACTAAAACCTTTGCCGCCGCCTGGACCGTACGAGCCGGGTACCGCTCCGCCTTTTCAAAACGTCGGTTGGCTGACCGCAGCCAGCACTCATCCTGAAACGTTACAAATTCTCCTCGATCATGGAGTCAGTAAAAATGACCAAAATGACAAGGATCTTGCCTTGGCTGGAGTAGCTCGGTCAGGAAATCTTGAAACTTTGCGCGCCTTAATCGCTTATGGCGCCAATCCAAATGCTGACCTCAGTAAATTAACGATCAAACGCAACAGCGGTGCTTTTATTGTTGAGGAGCAGGGCGCGGGCAGCATATTGATCTACGCCGCTAAATCTGGAAATCCTGATGTTGTGCGTGAAATCCTGCGTTATCATCCCTCGCTCGAAGCGCGTGATCGTGAGGGAAAAACTGCCATGTTTGCCGTTGGCGACAATGTCATTTTCGATAAAGAAGGGGCACGCGTGCAATGCGTCCGTCTCCTGGTGGCTGCGGGCGCTAACGTAAATGCGCGCGATAACGATGGGAACACGCCGCTGCACAACCTGTTTATTGCCGACGTGGAAGAGGAATTGTTGAAGCTGGGCGCTGACGTCAATGCCCGCAATAAGAGAGGTGAAACGCCTATCTTTACCACGGTCAATTATAAAGACGGGCTGCGCCTGTTCATTGAGCACGGCGCCGACCTCACCATTCGAAACAACGAGGGCAAAACCATCTTTGAAATCAGGGAGAAAGATCCTGCATTCAAGACAGCCCTCCAAAAAGCGATGCACAGCTCAACTTCGAAGCGATAACTCTTATTCATCCTTTTTCGACTTGCAATCCACGGCTCAGCTACAATCGACTGCCATGCATATCTTCACTCGCTTACGTCTCGCTTTGTTTTTTGCTGGCGCAACAGCCGCAGGGTTCGTCGTTTCCACTCTTTATGCCACAACCCAGTCTGCAACAAAAGATGAAGAGCAAGCGGTGCTGGCACCCATCAACGCGATGTTTGACGGCATGACGAAACGCGATGCCGCGACGATCAAGCAGCCGCTGCTGACCGGCGGCTCCATGGTGCTGATGCGCGACGGCAAGCCCACTCAGATGACCTTTAACGCTTTTGCTGACGCCGTGGCCAAGCCCGGAAAGACGCACATCGAAGAGCGAATCCATGATCCGCTTGTGCGGATTGATAACGATCTGGCCATGGTCTGGGCCCCTTTCGACTTTCTTGAAGATGGCAAGGTAGTCCACTGCGGAACGGACCTGTTCAACCTTGTCCGCACGGATGGAAAGTGGCTGATCGCCAGCATCGCGGACACAGGACGGAATGAGTGTTCAGCCAAGTAGCCTGATTGCTCCCGACTATGACCGCACATCTGCTCGAATCCTGGCCGTATGCAACCGTGTACTGGTTGGTGTTCCTCTGGGCGTATGTTCCAGAATTTTTTCTCAACCGGCGTTCCAAGTCGCTGCACGGTCCGCAGGATGCCGGTTCGTTTCATGTCGTCACGCTAGTACAGGGAGCGGCAATGGCAGCCGGTTTCGCCATCGCTTTTAAAAGTCACTTCGGCGCGCTTGCGCACCAGCGGCTCTGGTTTGCCGTGGGTCTGGCGGCCGTGATCGCCGGACGCCTCCTGCGCCGCCATTGCTGGCAAATGCTCGGCAAGTCTTTTACCGCCGTGGTGGTGGTCAGGCCGGAGCAGCAGATCATTGAACGCGGCGCTTACCGCTGGGTGCGGCATCCTTCATACACGGCAGGAATGATTTTGTTTAGCGGAAGCATGCTTGCCCTGGCGAACTGGTTGAGCGTGGTTGTAGTTCTGTGCGCTGGAATCTTCGCTTACTCATACCGCGTCCACATAGAAGAACGCGCCTTGCTGCAAACATTAGGCGAGCCTTACCGCGCGTACATGCAGAGGACCAAAAGATTTGTTCCTAAACTGATCTGATATCCATACGCAAATAAAATCGCGGACCATCGCCGATTCACGCTCTTACTCAGCGTAAATCCGCGTTGATCCGCGATATGAGTTTCTTGTAACTCGTAAGATAAATTCATCGCTTCGCGATGAACATCTGCCTAAAGGCCCGCGATTCGTTGAACGAATCGCTAGATGCTACCACTGCTAGTGACTCAGTTTTTCAAACTGATTCACTATCGCCTTCTTTTTCCACCGTGACCTTCACCTTGCTGGTTACGTCGCGATGCAGACGGATTGGCACTTCAAATTCGCCCAGGCTCTTGAGTGATTCATTAAGCTGAATCTTGCGCCGGTCAATATTGAAGCCCTTGCGCTCCAGCGCCTCAGCAATATCAGCCGAGGTGACCGAACCAAACAGGTGGTCTTTCTCGCCGGCCTTGCGGTGGAAGCTGAGCGCGGTGCCGTCCAGTTGCTTGGCCAGGCCTTCAGCATCGGCTTTTTCGACCGCAGACTTGCGGATCGCAGACTGCTTCATCTGCTCGATCACGGCGCGATTGGCCGCCGTGGCTTCAATGGCCAGCTTCTTGGGCAGCAGATAATTGCGGCCATAGCCCTCCGCGACCTTTACCACTTCGCCGCGGTGGCCCAGCTTGGGAACATCTTCTTTTAGGATGACTTCCATTTCAGAATCTCCGAGTTTTGCAGGGGCCAAGCCCCCGAATAATTTTAGCGCCTGAAACGGCACGACTAAAGCCGCGCCCTGACACTTGTGTCGTCTATCGCGCGGCGAACGGCAGCAGGGCGATGTTGCGCGCCCGCTTAATGGCCGTTGTGAGGCGTCGCTGATGCGGCGTGCACACGCCGGTCAGCCGACGCGGAACAATCTTGCCCCGCTCAGCCACAAACTGCCCGAGCAGACGCACGTCTTTGTAATTGATGTCGTCAATCTTCTCGACGCAGAACTTGCAGACCTTCTTGCGACGGAAGAATTTGCGCCCGCCGCCATCGCGCCCGCGCTCGCCGCGCGGACCATCGGGCCTTCCGCCTTCTCTGCCGCCTTGCGGCCGTGGCGCTGGTGTTGAACTTTCCTGGGTTGTTTCATCAGCCATAACTTCTCCTTGATTTCACACAATTCTTTTTCCGCAAGCATGAGCGCGGAATCCAGATCCTATAAGCAGCCAGAAAGCTAGTAGCCACTAGCTAGTAGCTGCTAGCTCTACGCATTCACCGCTGGGCTCTCCGCCTCAGCCGGCGCGCTGCCTGCTGGGGGACGCTTCACCCGCGACTCGCGGATCTTGCGCACTTTATCCAGCCGCTGATGCTCTTCATCCGTGCGCACGGTAATAAACTTGATCACCGGCTCAGAGACGCGCATACGGCGCTCCAACTCGTGGATCGCCTTGCCATCCGCCTTCATCACGAAAAGCACATACTGGCCGTCTGAAAATTTCTTTACGTCATACGCCAGCCGCCGTTTGCCCATCTTTTCCGTCTTCTCCACCGTTGCGCCCGCAGTGGTGGCATGGTTTTGCAAAGTGGCAATCAGCTTGTCCACATCTTCTTCCAGCAGGTCTGGCCGTACGATAAACATCACTTCATAAGATCGTTGCATCTTTTCTCCTGTCGCTGCGCTCCAACCCGCTTTAGAGCCTGATAAACCTTAAGCTCTTTCAGCGCCCGATGCGCCGCCGCTCAGCGCGTGGTCGGCTTCGCGGCGTAATATTTAAATTCAAGTCCGCGCCAAACTGCTCGCGACTTCAAACTTTCTCTTCCGAATCTTCCGGCTTGTTCTTCCGGTTGAATCTATTCATCGCCACGGTGATGCTTTCATTCACAATCACATTCACCGCCTGCGCCGTCAGCTCAAGCGCTTCATCCAAAGGCTCAAGCATTGACTTTCTGAACGGCGCAAGGATGTACTTTGCTCCACCTTTGCGCGGATCGTCCGGCGCAACGCCGATCCTGATGCGCGCTATTTCCTCAGACTGCAACGCATTAATGATCGACTGCATTCCGTTGTGCCCGGCTGACGAGCCCCGCGGCCGCACGCGAATCATTCCCAGCGGCAGGTCAAGCTCGTCATAAATCACCAGCACGTCCTGCTGCGGAGCAACTTCATACTTCCTGACCAACTCCAGCACTGACATGCCGCTCAGGTTCATGTACGTTTCCGGCTTGGCCAGCAGAATCTCTTCATTCCCGATTCTGGTCCGCGCCGTGAGCGCCTTGCAGTGCCGGTTGTCAATCATTACGCCGCACTGCTCGGCGATGCGGTCTACCGCAAGAAAGCCGATATTGTGGGGCGTGAACTGGTATTCGATACCAGGATTTCCTAACCCAACAATCAGCTTCACCGCGGTTACTTCTTCTCTTTCTCTTTCGCAGCAGGCTCAGCGCCCTCTTCCTCAGTTTCCTGCTTGCCCTTCTTAATGACCTCAGGCTCAGCCGGGGCCGCTGCCGCAGCTTCCGCAGCCGCTTCCGGAGTCGGCGCAACTTCTTCTTTCACTGACGTGATGTGCGCTACCGCCTGGTCTTCATCGGTAATGAACTTCAGCTTGCCGCCGGTGTTGGGCAGATCTTTCACGCGCGTAACGGCGCCAAAGACCAGCTCAGAAACGTCCACATCAATGTGGGTCGGGATGTCGGCGGGCAGACACTCGACTTCCACTTCGCGCAGCACCTGATCAAGGATTCCGCCCTGCTGCTTCACGCCGGCAGCTTCGCCCGTGAGATGGATTGGCACCATCACGCGGATCTTTTCGTCCATGGCGATCCGCTTTAGGTCAAGGTGCAGCAGCTTGCCTTTGATCGGCTCAAACTGCCAGTCCACGATCATGGCCTTGCTCTGCTCGCCGTTTACCTGGACGTCAAAGATGGTGTTGTGCCCGGATTCAGAATTCAAAATCCGCATGATTTGCTTGGGGTCAACGCTTACAGCCAGAGTGTTCTTTTTTGCCCCGTAGATCACGGCGGGCACGCGGCCGCTTACGCGCAAACGCCGCGCCTCATTTTTGCCGCGAGAGCTATCTGGCCTGGGTTGCGCTTCAACTAGTTCTACCTGTGCACTCATTTTCGGTTTCCTTCTTTTGCTTCCGGGCTTCTGTTCTAGGCAAACAGTGAGCTGACGGAAGTCTCCTCGTGTATGGATTGGATCGCGCGGCCCAAAAGCCCCGCAATCGACAAAACTTTTATTTTTGGTTCAGCCTTCCCGGCTTCAGTGAGCGGAATGGTGTTGGTTACTACCACTTCCTCCAGCCGGGACTTGGAAATTCGTTCAATCGCCGGCCCGCTCAGTACCGGATGCGAAGCGCATGCATAAACCTTTTCTGCGCCCGCGTTCAACAGCGCGTCGGCGGTCTTTACCAGCGTGCCTGCCGTGTCGATGATGTCATCGATAATCAGGCAGGTGCGGCCCTTCACGTCGCCAATCACGTGCATGACTTCCGCAACGTTCATGTCCGTGCGGCGCTTGTCCACGATGGCCAGAGCTGCGTCAATCTTCTTGGCAAAAAAGCGTGCGCGCTCCACGCCGCCGGCGTCGGGCGAGATCACGGTCAGGTTCGGCAACTGCATCTTTCTGAAGTAGTCCACCAGCACCGGCGAAGCAAACAAATGGTCCACCGGGATATTGAAAAAGCCCTGAATCTGCGGAGCGTGCAAATCGACGACCAGAGCACGATGCGCGCCCGCCGTGGTCAGCAGATCGGCAATCAGCTTTGACGATACCGGAACACGCGGCTTATCTTTGCGGTCCTGCCGCGCATAACCATAGTAGGGAATCACCGTGGTAATGCGGCGAGCAGAAGCGCGCTTGAGCGCATCCACTAGCAAAAGCAGCTCCATTAAATGCTCATCAACCGGAAAGCACGTGGGCTGTACTACAAAAACGTCAGCTCCGCGTACGTTTTCCATCACCTGGATATAGACCTCGCCATCAGAGAAGCGTGTCACCGTCGCCTTGCCGCGCTCCATTCCAAGAAACGCGCAAATCTCGTCGGTCAGGGCCTCATTCGCGGTGCCGCAGAAGATCTTGAATTTTTCGTCCGCGCGCGACCGCTGAGGTTTAGGCTCGCTCTTTGGCTGCATCTGCTGTTGTTTCTTCTCCGATTTGTCTGCCGTTGCTGGTGCTATCGTCGCCATGCTGACCTCTCCGTATGAGCTGGTTTGCTACATCGGATTACCACTTGCTACTAGTATTGGCTCTTGGCCTTTGGCTTTTGGTTCTTCGCTTTCTTCTTTACTGCCGATCTCTTACTTGCTGCTGTTCTTCTTTCTTGCTCTCCCGATCCCGGCGCTCACTCGATCCCGGCGCTCACCTTCGGTTCATTCATTTCCGATTACCCGATATCCAGATGTCCCGATGAACCTGGCTGGGCCGCTAGGATTCGAACCTAGACAAAGTGCTCCAAAGGCACTTGACCTACCATTAGTCGACGGCCCAGTACTTTTATTCAAGGGCTCCGCCGCAAGCGGCTCTGCCCTCGCCTCAGGTTCGCGCGATGCAGCGCTCACCATTCGGCTCACCCGGTTTTCCCAATCACGCGCGTCCCAACCACTTCCTGATCCGCGTTATCCGCGTTCATCCGCGGTAAGCTTTTGCTTTTCCGATTTCCGGCGATTACGTGCGATCTCGGCGCTTCCGGCGATTTCCTCACCCAGAAACTTAACTGCCCGTTTTCCGATCTCCCGATCTCCCGATGTCCCGATGTCCCGATGAAAACATCTCTTTCCAATATCTTGCCCGGGTCAGCGTCACTGTCGCCTGGGCTGGCACACCCTGATCGTTCAATTTTTCTGCCGCTTGTGTTGCTGTTTCCTGGCCGGAGAACAACCCGTAAACCGCTGAACCAGACCCTGACAACGAGACATACTTCGCCCCGGATCGCTCAAGCGCACGTTTGACCTCACGTATTGCGGGATATTTAGGGAAAACGACACTTTCGAAATCGTTTTCAATCCCGGTACGGACAAGGTCGAGAAGCAGTGCCTCGGCCCGGTCCCAGCTTTTATCTGGGACACCGGTTAGGGAAAAACTGCCGTTCAGCCATTCGTAAACACTTCTGCTGAACGTACTTATTCTATCTGAGCTTTCCCGCTCAGTCAATTTGCCGCTTTCTGCTGGCTTT
>DASTCT010000218.1:0-28029 GCA_035710845.1 Candidatus Angelobacter sp. | reverse complement strand
TACGTGCAAGATTAGGAGCTGCCAGAGTAGGTTTTTTCACAGCTTCAGAGGAACAGAGGAAGCAGAGGAATTGGGAAAACAAAGGCAAATCCAAAATCAAAACCAAAAGCAACCCCAAAACCTGAGGAAAAGCCGGAGAGCGGCCGCGAAAACCAAAACATGTCAAATTCGCGCCCATTCGCGCCCATTCGCGTCGATGCACGGCGAATCTGCGTGAAATCAGTTAATCTGTTTGATCCGTGGTGAGATTCCATGTTTTATCCTTTCGATCTCGAACATTACCAATCGCAATTTGAGCGCACGGTGGAGTACAACCTTGCAGATAGTTCAGTGCAGTGTCTCAACACTCGCGAGCTGGTGACTGAAGCCGAAGCTCAGGAACTCTTGAGTGTTCCGCTCTACTACCCGGAGGTAAATGGGACCCAGCTCCTGCGCGAGAGAATTGCAGGCTTATATCCGGGCGCAACTCCGGATAACGTCCTTGTAACTGTGGGCGCTTCACAGGCAAACAGCACCATCTGTTCCACGCTGCTCGAGCCGGGCGACGAAATCATCGTTATCTCTCCCGGTTACCGGCAGGTTTGGGGTCTGGCGAAAAATCTTGGCTGCCGCGTGCATGAGATTCAATTGCATCCGGAGAACAACTGGCAGCTTGATCTGGATCTTCTCGATTCAGTTTGCAACCCGCAAACAAAGCTCGTGGCAATCGTGAATCCCAACAATCCTACCGGCAGCATTCTGTCCGCGGGTGAGATGCGCAGGATTGTTGAGATTTGCAGAAAAAATGGCGCATGGCTGCACGCCGACGAAGTTTATCGCGGCACTGAATTCGAAGCAGAAGAAACAGCCGGCTTCTGGGGCAAGTACGGCAAAGTTATTTGCGTCCACAGCTTTTCCAAGGCCTACGGTCTTGCCGGTGTGAGAATCGGATGGGCAGTGGCATCGCTGGAGATGATCCAGGCATTATGGCGGCGGCACGAATATGCCGTTATTGCCGCCAGCGGCCCCAGCATGAAGCTGGCGGAGATCGCGTTGCAAAGACCGAAACGCCAGATGCTCCTCGATCGCCAGAAGAACCTCTCCCGCCGTGGGCACAGGATTCTCGCTGACTGGATTGCTGAACAGGATGGCGCCTTCTCCGTAGTGCCGGCGGCAGCCACTTCGATAGCCTTCGTGCGCTACCACTTTGATATGCCGTCTCTCGAATTTGCCGAGCATCTGCGCAAAAAATCTTCCGTGCTCGTGGCGCCGGGCGGATTCCTTGGGACCGAGCAGCACTTCCGCATCAGCGTAGGCTATCCCGCTGAAAAGCTTCAAGCCGCGTTGGGCAGGATTGCTGGAACAGTGGGCGAACTGAAGCGGTCAAAAGAAGCAATAGGCCATTGGGTTTAGAAAAAATACGTGCATTAATTATGTCCTGTTAGCAGAAATTATGTCGTCAGCAGTGCAACATTTTTCCTCGGCCTGCGGCCTCAGGAAGCGTGGGCGGAGCAGATTCCTCCCTCGCTACTCGCGCGCACGTTTCCCATTCCCTACCCCCGCTTTGCGGGGTCAGGAATGGGGCCCTCAGTGAACGCGCGCTCGTCACGCTCAGTCGGAATGACAGCGTGGTTGGGGGATAGGGGTCGACGAGTCGTCGGACCATTTCCTGAAACGCTCTAAAATCATGCCCTGATGGAAGGACATTGTTTGTGCAGCATTCAATAGCCAGACTCAGTTTCTTACGAGCTGCTCGCGTGTGCAGCTCACCATTTGCGGCAGGTCTGCCGCCAGAAGCATCCGGTACTGGCAATCATCCTCCGAAGCCGGCAGCTCACTACCATTTTCAAGCGCAAGAAAAACATGATCTGGATGGCGGTCCCAGACAACCTCGAAAGTAGCTGCGGATCCACTACGAAGCTGCAGCAGCGCATCTTCGAACCGGGCGACAGTACGCACCAGGCCATCATCGTGCCCATTTAGAAAATTCAGAAAGCCGTGACTGAGTTCCTCAACAAATGGAGAGGTCCCATGGTTATTGAAATAGCTCGTGACGAGGCCCTTGAAGCAGTTAAGTCGTTTCAGCAGATTTGAGGTCAGCCTGCACTGAGCTTCCAGTTGATACTTGCGCCACCAGATCGCAATTTCCCGCATCATCGCGAGTTCGCGAGATCCTTCCACCATCTGCAGGTACGGATCATCCGGAGTCGCGCCTCGCCCCTTGATCAGATCGAGCAGCCCGCGTTGCTGAAGTTCAAGCTGCCTCATTACGCCCCACCGCGCCTAGCAAGCGAGCCGTTAGATGCTGGTACGGGTAGTGGGTCATTTTCATTCAGATTACCCACTGCCTGCCGGATGCGTCCGAGTTCAGAACAGATCGCATCATGTCCCAGTGGCCTCACCGCTTCCTTGAGAAGCTCATAGGTGGCGACGCGAAGATTGGGCGCACGCCGGATAATCTCGAGCCCCAGCGCGAGAGTGCTGTCGCATGTGGTGCGCGAGTGGATGTCAAGATAGAAGCCCTTGTGCTGCACTCCTCCGGCAAGATGCAATTCACGCACCGCCGAGAGATTGAGTTCGTCCAGAAATGCAGGAATGTCCAAACCCTGATTGTGAGCGTCGCATTCGAGATTGTAAGCATCAAGGATCAGGCCGCAGCCCGTACGGGAGGTAATCGCGTTGAGGAAGCCCGCAGGGCTGAACTCCGCAGGCGCCTCTGGCAGCAGGTGAATCACGTGTTCCAGCAGGAACGGGACGCGGTAGCGTTCCTGAATGAGTCTCACTCGCTCACAAATCAGGTCCAGTGTCTCCGCAGTTCGAGGGAGCGCAAACATCGTCCCCACGTTTTCGCCGGCAACCACGGTGCAGGCCAGATGCTCGCTGTGCCATTCCAGTTCGAAGCGGGAAAATAATTCATCCAGCAGCCGCAGGTAGCCTTCCTGCCAGTGATCAAACGAGCCGATAGACAAACCTATGCCATGGGCAACGAAATTGACCTGGTGGTTTACAGCCGCGTATTCATCCAGTATCGCCCTCCGCAACCGCTGTTTTCCCCTGCCGTCCGATTCGGCAATCGAGTCAGGCGCAATTTCAATGGTGTCAATGAGCGGCGCAATGCGCTCCAGGAGCGCAGGATCGTCGCCTTCATAGGTCGTGGCCAGCGCCAGCCGTGGCTGGTTATCCATTGCGGCATCAGCGCCAGCCATTTCCCTTCTCCTCATTGCCCGAAGCTAACGGACTGAACGCCCTGAAGCTTCGAGAGCTGCTGAGATTCCACAGGATCTCCCGACAAGATAAGATCGATGCCCAATATGCCGCAGTGCGTGCAGCCGGCCAATCCACCAACCTGGGCGACAATCCTGTTGAGATTTTCGAGAGTAATGTTTCCGCTCACTCTGACGTGAACGCGACCCTGTAACTTAGACCCCTCTGACATAGTAGTTCTCCTTCCACACCATAAAACTCAAACCCCCGGCGTTTCCCTAAGCAATCTTTTCCATTTGTTACGAGCGGCATGACGAGTTACTGCTCTGCTAGTCTTGTTTAAGAAATCATTGCGAGGAAAATCACATGAATCCAGGCAGCAATTCCGTCCTCATCGAGCGTGACGGCGATGTTGCGGTGGTTACAATCAACCGGCCAGAGGTCCGCAATGCTGTTGACAGCGCAACCGCTGCCGCCCTGGCGCAGGTATTCGGAGATTTTGATCACGATCAAAGCTTGAAAGTGGCGGTGCTCACCGGGAGCGGAGGAACATTTTGCGCCGGCTTTGATCTGCGCGAAGTCGCGCAAGGCGGCCGCAAGCTAAGCAAAGATGAAGCCCAGGGGCCGATGGGGCCGACGTGGATGGAACTCAGCAAGCCTGTGCTGGCGGCCATTGAAGGCCATGCAGTTGCCGGAGGAATGGAGCTGGCATTGTGGTGCGATTTGCGGATCGCGGCCCGAGATGCGGTGTTCGGCATATTCAATCGCCGCTGGGGCGTGCCGCTGATCGATATGGGCACGATTCGCCTTCCGCGTCTCATTGGCCAGAGCCACGCGCTCGATCTTATCCTGACAGGAAGGCCGGTGTCCGGCGATGAAGCGCTACGGATGGGAGTGGCAAATCGTCTGGTTGAGCCGGGCAAGGCATTGCCAGGAGCGCTGCAACTGGCGAAGTCGCTGGCAAATTTCCCGCAGCGCGGATTGCGCAACGATCGCACATCGGTTTATCAGCAATGGGCGCTCTCAGAAGATGACGCGCGGCGCAATGAGCTTCGTCTCGGCCTGGAAACAGTTGCTTCGGGCGAGTCGGTTTCCGGCGCGGCCCGCTTCGCTTCCGGCGCAGGGCGACACGGGAAACCTGAAAACTGATTTGGCCGCGAATGAACGCCAATAGACGCGAATTTAAAATATTCATTTCACCAGGAGATGAAAATGGCAACGCTTGGATTTATTGAATATGAGAATGCGAGTCCCGAGGTACGCAAGGTCTATGACGATATTATGGCCACGCGCAAAACCGATCACGTGACCAATTTCTGGAAAGCGATAGCGCACGATCCCGCCAACCTGAAGCGCACATGGGAGGCCACGAAAGAAATCATGGCAGCGGGAGCGCTGGATGCCCTTACCAAAGAACTCATATATCTGGCGGTGAGCGCCAGCAATCTCTGTGAGTACTGCATCGCGGCGCACAGTTATGCTGCGCGAAAAAAGGGCATGACGGACGCGATGTTTAACGAAATGATGGCTGTTGTAGGTCTGGCCAATTCGAACAATCGCGTGGTGGCGGGCTATCAGGTGGAAATTGATGACCAATACAAAACCCAAAGCGGGACTTGAACGTCTGCCTAAAGACCCGCAATTCGCAAGCGAATCGCTAGACGCTGATACTGGTAGTGGGTCAGCTTTACGGAAACTGACCCACTACCTTAACACCAGCGCTCCTTCGAATGTGGGTTATAATTCCGCCATCTTGTCATGGCGTTTTTCTGTTTTCGTCGAATTCTCTCCTGCTTCGCAATAATTTGCGGATTCATTCTTTCTGCTGTCTCGCAGGCGCCGCCCGCGAACGCTTCACTGGAAGGTTCAGTCGTAAACAAAGTCACAGGCGCACCGGTGAAGCATGCGCACGTGATGTATGTGAAAGCCGGACAGCCGGGTGGTGATTCTGCATACCCGCGCAGCACAGATACTGATGCTGATGGCCGTTTTGCCATTGCGCTCGAGCCGGGAGCTTATCGGCTTTGGGTGGAACGTCAGGGATTTTCACGCCAGGTTTACGGGGCAAAAACTCCTCAAGGATCAGGAACTGTGCTGAATGTCGCTGCCGGCCAGCAGATGCGCGATTTTGACATGCGCCTGGTTCCTCTCGGCGCCATCTCCGGTCACGTATTTGATGATGACGGTGATCCCGTGCAGGGCGCCGGCATTCAGGTCCTGCGTTTCAGCTATTCGACCGGCCACCGGCAATTGATTCCCGTCGCCGGAGCCAGTTCCAACGACCGTGGAGAATATCGGGCTTACGATCTGCCCGCCGGTCGCTATTTTCTTATTGCGACATTGCGCGGCATACCAATGTTTCATCCACCGGAATCCGGCGCCCTGGTTCCTGAGATGCAGGAACCGTTTGCGCCTCTCTACTACCCCGGGGTCCTGGATTTCTCTTCCGCGGCCCAAATTACGCTGCCCGAAGGCAGCGAACTTACTGACGCGGATTTCCATCTGCAACGCGTGCGCGCGGCAACGGTGCGTGGCCGGCTCTTGAGCCCGGTAGAAAATTTCGCCGACGGCCAGGTCCAGGTTGTGCTCGCGCATAACGATGGCAATGCGGCTTCATCCATCGATCGGGCCTCCGGCACGATTGATCATGCAACCGGAAGATTCGAATTCAGAGGCGTTGCTCCCGGCTCTTATCTGCTGGTGGCTTCTCAACTCCAGAATGGACATCCGCTCGGGGGACGAGTTCAACTGGACGTTACCACGGCTACGCCGCAACAAAATGCGAATGTCGCTCTCACGTCTGCATTTGATATTACGGGCGCAGTAGAAGTAGAGCAGTCGGCGGCAGCCAAACTTTCGAATGTGGTCGTGCGTCTTTCTCCGTCAGAAGGCCTGGCCTATGGTCCAATGCCTGCGAGCAAGATCGCGTCCGATGGAAGCATCCACCTTGCGGGAATCACGCCTGGCATCTGGAATTTTATGCTGGACTCCCTGCCGGAGGGTCTCTGGATCAAAAGCGCCACTTTCGGAGAGGCAGACGTAACTCGAGGCGAGATCAACATCTCGTCCGGCAGCAGAGGGCAGCTCCACATTGTTCTCGCCGCCAACGGAGCGGAGGTTACGGGCAGTGTTCTTGAAGACGGCCAGCCACACGCGGCCACGGTCGTTCTGGTTCCTTCTGTCGCGGAATGGCAAAGCTCCGCCTCCATGTACCGCGTGGTTCCCGCCCAGCACGATGGCACTTTCTCTTTCAAAGGCGTGCGGCCGGGAGCGTATAAGCTCTTTGCCTTTGAAGATGTTGATGCTTTTGCCTGGATGGATCCCGAGTTCCGCAAGCCGGTGGAGTCACTGGGCGAGGCCATTTCCGTATCCGAAGGCGATCATGTGACACGCCAGATCAGCCCGGTGCCGGCGGATGCCCTGCTGCCGGGACGGTAGTCTAGAGTGAGCGCAGCTGCTGGACAGCTAAGTATCCACCTGACGTCTTTCGGAAAGCTTGATTACATCCCCTCAGCAGCCCCGCTCGACTTCTCACCTCGGCGATCTTGAGAGTTGACTTTTGACCATTCGTCTTGAGCTTTCCTGGCCAAGGAAGAAATATTTTCCAAGTACACAGTTAATCTCCGGTTTTTTAACATCCAGATAACCCATCCGAACAAGACGAATTTGAGGAATAGGACAATAATGCTTATTGCGGTTCGGAAACCATTCGCAATCTCCTGGCTTTTCAGGAGATCACCGTGAAAAAGTCCATACGTAGCTTGCATCACGGAATACACATACAGCAACACAAGGACCCATTGTGGAGCTCCGATGTATTTACTCTCAAAACGGCCAACCAGCAAAGCGAACGCGACTCCATTTGCCAAACCACTCCCAATCATAAATAGCTTTTGAGGCCATTGATTCAATATGTGGACGTGTGCGTATGTAAAGCTCAGCACGTTTAGGCCACTCACTAATACGAAGACCCAGAAGAAAAGCAATTGGAGGTTGTGCAGTCTGGATTTACTCTCCCAACCCATCAACGCAAAGTAGCAAACGAGAATAAAAAAGGAGCCGATATTTATCAGCAGATTCAGAAACAAATTCCAAATGTACTCATCGCCCGCTTCGCTACGCAGAGCCTTTGCCCCAAGAACAAAATAAAAAATTGAAAGAATAGGCCACCAATTGTGCCACCAGCGATAGAAAGATTTGGCCGCATCCGCTGGCTTGAGAAAATCCTCATCGACTTGACTACCGTCGAAAGCTCCGGCTTTTGAGAAGGCTCCATCATTAGAGACGAATCGCTGATATCGAAACGCCCACCCGTAAAGAACCAGCACTAGCACCGCCTGGACAAATTGAACAGTTGCTTCAAGATTCTTAGGGTTCTGAACAATCCAGGCTGAGACTGCAGGCCAGACCGCGCCAACCAGCGGGCGAAATATCGCGGCAACAATGACGCCTACGACCGCCCAAATTAATGCTCCCACCCGCTTGAACCAACGATCAAATTTCTCTTGCATGGCGCCTGCTTTCCCAAAATGGCTATGAATATAGCCTAACTCGGTTAAGATTCCGACACCCATCCGATATAAAACTCTGCCAGAGTCGGGTGTTGATTAACTTGATGACATTCCTTCTGGGGGCACAACGATAGTGGGTTGATTTTGTGCCTGCAAAGACTCAAGTTTCAACAGCTTACAAAATCCTTTGGTTTTTGATGTTGAGTCCGACTCGCTCAAGCTGCTTTTTCCGGAACGACAACCTCCTGGTAAACCCAATAGTGACGGAATCGATC
The DNA here is from genome assembly GCA_035710845.1 of Candidatus Angelobacter sp. Taxonomy (GTDB): domain Bacteria; phylum Acidobacteriota; class Terriglobia; order Terriglobales; family Acidobacteriaceae; genus Angelobacter. The sequence continues at coordinate 20,060 of DASTCT010000218.1, read as the reverse complement.
GAAGCATTGCAAGAGTTTCGCAATCTGGGAGAAGACAGCCTTTCATTTCAGGGTTTTAATCTCCCTGCTAAAGGAGAGTACCTCGATGAAGCAGCGTGTCTTTTTGCAGATTACAGCAGTAGCAGTCATGCTTTTTGCCTGTGCCGCAGTTGCGTCAGCGCAAAGTGCCGGCTACGACCTTTTTCAAACCGGATCCGGGACTTCGGTTGATCTGACCAGCATGGGCGTTGGTGTGGTGCAACTTCAGGGTAATTCCATCTCGGGCGCTCCGGGGAATACTGATACGTTGATTCAGCGGACGCAGGATGTACCTGCAGGCGGAGGGAATGTGCCGATCGCTGTCTATGCGTTATCCATGAAGAGCAGCAGTTCGGTCACCTTTCAGGGCCAGCAGGCGGACGTGTATGTGACCATCAACAACACTGGCGGCACAATTTCCACCAGCACACTGCCGCAGCCGGATTCCCTCTCCGCATCCAGCGGAAGCCTGACTGTTCGTACTGACGGAACGTTCGATTCGAGCCTCACCGTCAACGCCGATATCATCTTTGTGAAAGCGGGAGCCAGCGTTACCGACGACCAGCTGGCTCGGTCATTCGGCGGCGCCTTCGACGACACTTTCTTCAACCAACTCCAGCTGGTCCACAACGCCACCCTCGGGATACCCTTCCTCCACAAGCTATCCCTCCGGCGGCTTCTATCCCATTGTTGTGGGCGGCGGGGGGCACAGCACACCGAGCCACGTGCACGGCGTTGTGCCGGCCGGGCCGAAAGTGAAGGCGTGCTTCAGTCCACTGGTACCTGTTACGCCCACGGATTCGGCTTCTACAATGACAGGCACGAAGAAGGGCGCAACGAGCGCCAAGCAGTCTCCTTCTTCGGCAGCCATGACCATCTGCCCCGAGTAATGGCACTCAGCTGATTTCTTTTGCTGCGGCGGAGTCAGGAATAACCTTCCTGACTCCGCGCGTTTTCCGTCTGGTTTCGAACCAATCATAAGGGCCGAGCGCATTCTCTTTTCGCAATTGCGGAGAAGACAGAGTGGCGTAGCTAAGGTGTAATCAGATAGACATAAATTTGCGTGAGGAGTTGTCTCCAATGAAGCCTGTCTTGTCTGTGTTCGTGTTGCTGCTGTTCGTTCTGTGTCTTTCACTTTCTGGTCTGGCACAATCTGCGGGCTATGATCTGCTTCAAACCGGGTCAGGAGCATCCATTGATCTAACCAGCGCCGGTCTGGGCGTGGTACCGCTCAGCGGGTTGCCGATTCAGGGCTCTACCGGCAATACCGATACCATCATGCATCGCACCAGCAGCGTGCCCAGCGGCGGCGGCACAGTACCGGTGAATGTAACCGCGCTGTTCATGAAGAGCACCAATTCAGTCACCTACCAGGGCCAGTCCACTGATGTGTACGTCACCATTAACAACTCGGGTGGAAGTATTTCCACCAGCGTATTGCCGCAGCCGGATTCCCTTTCCGGATCCACTGGCAACCTTACTGTACGCACCGATGGGACCTTCGATTCCAGCATCAGCGTAAATGCGGATGTGATTTTTGTGAAAGCGGGACAAAGCGTCACCAGTTCCTCGAACTGGATCGGTCATCAGGCGGCGAGCGGGATCAGCCTGAGCTCCACCAATTCAACCTGGTCCTCAACCGCTCCTTCGGGCTATCCTTCGTCGTCCACGTACCCTTCCGGAGGCTTTTATCCGAAGCCGGTACACACGGGCCCGCATCCGGTTGTTCCCGCGAAATGCGGCGGCGGAACCGCTCCAAGCACACTTAATCCGGCCGGTACCGGCAAGAGCGCACCCAATAACGCTTTCGCTGTTGCCTGCATCGCGGTGACAACAACTCAGTGATTCGCCGGAGAAAGAAATTTCGAATCATTTGATCATTTCTGCGGTGGCACAAATCGCGCCACCGCAGAATATTCTTTGCATTACCTAATCTTTCCTTCCCTGGCCCCTGATAATCTGTCCAAAAAATGCTGCTTTTACCCGTTCCTTGCCCCGTTTCCGGTGCAAAATAAGCAAGTCAGTACCATTTTGGGAAAATAAAAGCATTAATCGTCCCGTTTTCAGATACTTTTTGTTTGCCATTTGCTAGTATTCAGGTGTACTTTGTTCGCCAAGAACCCTCTTGGGCCGGAAGTTCAAGGTTCTTTTAGCTGTCTCGTCCTCTGTCCCTCTTGAAATGCTTCGAGGACCTGAGGATTTTCGGTTGTTGCTCGATGGCAGATACCAATCGCAAGACGCTGCTTCCGCGAAGTTAGGTAGTTGGGGCACCTATTTCTCGCTAAAAACTCCAGGAAATCTGTGGTTCAGGTCACATTAGCCCTGTAAGTGACGGGGCGAAGCTACATCCGCATCATCGGCCGAACCGAATAAGAAAACATACCAGCCGTGTTTGATCCATACTCCCCCGCCGGCGTGTACGATCCCCACTGGTTTGTGCTGTTCGTTCGCTCAAATCAGGAAAAGAGGATCGCGCAAAGACTCGCAGATCACGAGATTGAACATTTCCTTCCCTGCTGCCGATCAGTGCGGCAATGGAAAGACCGCCGTGTAACCCTGGAGATGCCGCTCTTTCCCGGCTACGTTTTCGTTCGCATCCCATTTCTCGAACGGGCCCGAGTGCTCACGCTGCCCAATGTTGTCTCCCTGGTAGGCAGCAAAAGTTCACCGTCCTCGATTTCCGAGGAGGAGATCGCCTGGATCAGGCAGGGAGTGGAAAAAGGAAACGCTCTGCCCCATCCGTACCTGCCCGTGGGCCAACGTGTGATCATCACCGCCGGAGCGCTCTGCGGAATGAAAGGGATTCTGCTGCGTAGGCAAAACAATACACGCGTTGTCGTCTCATTGGAATCTATCGCACGCAGTTTCGTGGTTGAGGTTGATCTGGATAGCATCGCGCCGCTTACCTCACTCCAGGAAGAATTCAGGACGGCAGTTTAACGTTTCGCTGGGCCGCTGTTTCGCACGATTGAAATATCATGTCTGCTCTTCTCTATCCGTTACTGAAGATTGATCCGCGCGAAGCTGACTTTTCGCGCCGCGGGTTCAATTGTTCCAGGCCGGAAGCGCGGGACCATCTGGAGCGCATCGGCAAGACTTTTCTTCGCGGCTATCATGCGGCCTTGCGCGAACCGGACCAACGGAAACTGGCTGCCGTTCTCGATGAGATCAAACTGGAATATCGGGGATTCGGCTACGAAGGCGCCGCGATGGCGCTGGTTCTGCTGGATGCGATCACTCCATGGAAACAAAGGTTCGCGGATTTTCTTGCCGCAGCCGGAAGAAACCATGTTTACATGCTGCACGTCGGCGCGGGATGGGGATATGCGCGGCTGCCATGGGTCCGTGGCAGGATCGAATCACAGATTCGCCGCTTTGATCCTGTCCTAGGCTCGCTGGTGATTGACGGCTACGGTTTTCATGAGGGCTACTTCCATTGGCACCAGGCGCTGCAGCCGAAAATTTCCAGGCTCTCACCACATGGACGCCACATTTTTTATCAGGGTTTGGGGCGCAGCCTATGGTTTGTCGAGGGTACAGATGCCGCCGGGATTGCCCGCACCATTGCTTCCTTTGCGCCCGCATATCAGGGTGACGCGTGGAGCGGAATTGGGCTGGCCTGCGCTTATGCCGGCGGAATCGACCGCTCCGAAATAGAAAAACTCTGTCGCTATGCAGCTCCCTTCAGGGCTGCCCTGGCGCAGGGCGCGGCCTTTGCCGCCAAAACCCGGCTCCGCGCAGGAAATCCGGTCCTTCACACGGAAGTGGCATGCAACGTTTTCTGCCGGATGAGCTCCGAAGAAGCCGCCGCCCTGTGCGATGAAACTCTGAGCCAGGTCGACCTCCATTACTCCTGTCCTTACCAGCATTGGCGGGAGCTCCTGCAACATAGCTTGCAGGCTGCGAGCGAGAGGCGAGAAGAAGACGCAGACAGCAATCTGCAAATAACCCACAAGGAATCACGAGGAGAATCCTATGTCCAGTTCAATCGCAACCATGCGCTCCATCACAACGGATCATCAAAGCTTTCACGATAAGATCAACAGCCGCTGGCACAAGCCTGCGCTTCTGCTGTTTATGGTTGTCGTGCTCGGGCACTGGGCAGAGCACGTCGCGCAAGCGTGGCAGATCTACGTCCTCGGCTGGCCTGCGCACCACGCGGGAGGAGTTCTTGGCCTGTTCTTTCCCTGGCTCGTTCACTCGGAAGTGCTGCATTACGGCTATGCGCTGATCATGCTGATCGGAATATGGGTCCTGCGCAAAGGATTCACCGGCCTTTCGCGCAAGTGGTGGACAATCGCGCTGGTGATTCAGTTCTGGCACCATTTCGAACATTTGTTGCTGATCGGCCAGGCCACGTTCCATCACAATCTGTTTGGATCACCCGTGCCCACCAGCATCATTCAACTGATCATCCCGCGCGTGGAACTCCATCTTTTCTATAACTCAATCGTTTTTATTCCCATGGTGATCGGCATGTACTACCACATCTTTCCGCGTAAGGGAGAGCTTCAGCAGATGAAGTGTACCTGCGCGTGGCATCGCCAGGAATACGTGAGCGCCTAGAAGGCAACAGGCCTGGGTAGGTAACAGGGGACAGGTTACAGGTTACAGCAATCGGGTGTGCGCTCAGTTCAAAATCATAAAGAGAGTTGAGAAGGATTTCTGAGCAGCATGGTGATATCGGCATACACCAGATCCCTCGACTCGTCCAAGCTCTCCGCCAAGCGGATCGCTTGGACATCGCTCAGGATGACAAATTGCTGACGGTGATCGGAGTACTCAAGATTCTTGCCTGTGAATAATCCCGGTAAATTCGTGCCCTGACACAAACCTATTTTTGAAACCAGTTCGAACATAAACTCATGAGTGCAATCGCTATTGTCGGAATGGCATGCCGGTATCCGGACGCACGCTCGCCACGCGAGTTGTGGGAAAACGTGCTGGCGCAGAGACGCTCGTTCCGCCGCATTCCTGCAGTCCGGCTGAGAACAGAAGACTACTCCACGGAAGGCACAGAGGACGGCATCTACCTGCGAACTGCCGCGGTCCTGGAAGGCTATAAGTTCGATCGCGTGCGCTTCCAGGTATCAAAAGAAACATTCGAGTCTACCGATCTGGTGCACTGGCTGGCGCTGGATGTAGCAGCACAGGCCCTGGAAGACGCAAAGCTGCTTCAGCCCAGCGAGAGTGAGCGCGAGCGAACCGGCGTCTTTGTCGGCAATTCGCTGACTGGAGAATTTTCCCGCGCGAACCTGCTGCGGCTGCGCTGGCCGTATGTTCGTCGCGTGCTTGCTGCCGTGCTGCAAGAGCATGCGCCGAACCTCAACGGTGACCTGCACAAACTGCTGGATGAAATCGAAGACCTGTACAAATCTCCTTTCCCCGCCACCACGGAAGAATCGCTGGCCGGCGGGCTTTCCAACACGATTGCGGGACGAATTTGCAATTATTTCGACTTCAAAGGTGGCGGCTACACCGTTGATGGCGCGTGCGCTTCCAGTCTTCTTGCCGTAGCCAATGCCTGTTCGGCGTTGCAAGCCGGTGACGTGGATGTGGCCATCGCGGGCGGCGTGGATCTGAGCCTTGATCCTTTTGAGTTGGCTGGGTTTTCCAAACTCGGAGCGCTGGCGCGCGGCAAGATGCGGGTATTTGACGAGCATTCATCCGGCTTCGTTCCCGGCGAAGGGTGCGGAATGGTCGTGCTGATGCGTGATGATCATGCCGCCGCTCAACAGTTGTCGCCTTACGCGCTCATTCGCGGCTGGGGCATTTCTTCGGATGGCAGTGGCGGCATTACGCGTCCGGAAGCATCAGGGCAGTTGCTGGCGCTGCGCCGGGCCTACCACCGGGCGTGCTATGGGATCGATTCAGTCTTCTATCTTGAAGGCCACGGCACGGGAACAACAGTTGGCGACGCAACGGAGTTGCAGGCACTCTCACTGGCCAGGCATGAGGCGCATGCCGGCGCGCCACCGGCGGCATTGGGATCAATCAAGGCCAACATCGGACACACCAAGGCGGCGGCTGGTGTGGCTGGACTCATGAAAGCGGCCATGGCGGTCCGCGCAAGGGTTGTGCCTCCTACTACAGGCTGCGATACGCCCCATCCGCAATTGAGAAGCGAAAAACCAGCGCTGCGGATTGTGCGGGAAGGTGAGTTGTGGCCGGAAGCCGGGCCGGTTCGCGCCGGCGTGAGCGCCATGGGATTTGGCGGGATCAATACGCACGTCACAATTGAAGCTGCAGATACTTTGCGTCGCAGGAGCTTTACCGGATTTGAGCAGCAGCAGCTTGCTTCCGCTCAGGATTTCGAGCTGTTCCTCTTCCAGGCAAGTGACGGCAATGAACTCATGGCGCAGTTGCGGCAAGTTCTGGAGCATGCCGGCGAGCTCTCTTACGCGGAGCTGGGCGATCTTGCCGCATGGCTGGCGCAGCAAATGAAGAATCAAGCGGGCGACGTTCGCGCCGCCTGTGTGGCAGCAACGCCGGAAGAACTCGAAACTGGCGTGAAAAAATTGCTGGAGTGGTGCGCGGAGGGAGCAGCAGAGCGAATTGATGTAACCCAGGGGCTTTTCCTTGGGGCCAATACCCGCCATCCGCGCATTGGCTTTGTGTTTCCGGGACAGGGATCGCCAGTTTATGTGAATGGCGGAATGTGGTCGAGGCGGTTTCCTGCCATTCAGGAGCTTTATCAGCGCGCAAATCTTCCAGCAGTTGGCTCTGTGGCAACCGAAGTTGCGCAACCTTGTGTGGTTACGGCTTCGCTTGCGGGGCTGCATGCGCTTGAGCTTTGCGGAATCGAAGCATGCATTGCGCTGGGTCACAGCCTGGGAGAAATCACGGCGCTCTGCTGGGCGGGCGCGTGCGGAGAGGATGATCTGCTGCGCCTGGTAAAACAGCGCGGGCGAATTATGGCTGAAATGGCGGCGCCTCATGGAAGCATGGCCTCTGTTCGCGCCGGCCACAAACAGGTAAAAGACAAACTCAATGGCGATCCGTTGGCCATCGCCGCGTATAACTCTCCACGGCAAACCGTGGTTTCAGGCAAAGCAGACGCAGTGAGGGAATTCACAGCCCGGCTTCATTCGGCCGGGATAGCTGCCACCGTGCTGCCGGTCTCACACGCATTCCATTCACCCTTAGTCGGAGACGTGGCGACTGCATTCGCCGAGGTCCTGGCGAAAGAAAACTTCGCTGGACTGAGCGGCCGCGTAGCATCAACCGTCACGGGCGCAGTTTTAGAGCCTGATACGAACCTGCGTGAGCTGCTGAAAGATCAGATCACCATGCCGGTGCAATTCTCCCGGGCACTGGAAATTGCTGCTGCCGAATGTGATCTGTTGATCGAGGTTGGCCCCGGCGCAGTTCTTTCCGGCATCGGCGCAGAGTGTACGGCCAAGCCGATTATTTCAGTGAATGCGGGCGCTGAATCTCTGCGCGGACTGCTGCTGGCGGCCGGCGCGGCATTTGCGCTGGGATCGTCAGTGCGGCCTTCCGCCCTGTTCGACAATCGCTTCGCGCGGCCATTTAATCCCAATCGGAAGCGCTCCTTCCTTAAGAACCCATGCGAAACGATTTTGCAGACCGTGCCCGCTCGTCCCGCAAGGCCGGTCTCTCCTGTATCAAATGGAAAGCAACCAGTTTCCATTGCGGACGGCCAGTCGGCAATCGAGGTGTTGCGCACTCTGGTAGCGCAGCGCACGGAGCTGCCTCTGGCAAACATCAAAGCGGAAAATCGTTTCCTCGATGATCTGCACCTGAACTCCATCACCGTGAGCCAGATCATCCTGCAGGCGGCTGCTCAGTTGGGATTGGCCGCTCCCGCTGTTCCCAGCGAATATGCAAACGTCTCAATCCACCAAACAGCAGCCACGCTGGAAGGAATGCGGCAGCAGTCACCGAAACACTCCATAAAGAAATCACCGCAAGGGGTGGATTCGTGGCTGAGAGTGCTGGGAGTGGAGTGGATGGAGCAGCCTTTGCGGCCCGCGTCTTCAGCTCCGCCAGGTAAATGGCAGATTCATGCCGGGCCGGATTTTCCTTTGCGGGCTGCGCTCGAAGATAAATTTCGCGCAGTCGCGGGGAGCGGAATCGTTTGCTGCGTTCCAGCAAGACTCGACTCCAGCAACGCGGCCTTTCTGCTGGAATGTGTTCAGAAGGCGCTGCTTGATCGCAAACAACAGATCGTCTTCGTGCAGGATGGCTCCGGCGCGTCTGCACTTGCGCGCACGCTCTATCTGGAACATCCGAGCCTGAAGGTCAGCGTGGTGAATGTGCCGCTCGACCATGCAAAAACTGCTTATTGGGTGGCGCAGGAAGCGGCTTCTGCCAGTGGATTTATTGAAGCGCAATACGATCGCAATGGAACCCGGCGCGAACCCCGGTTAAAACTGCTCTGGCCGAGCGAAGAATCGGCCGCTTCCTCGTTGACTGCAGAAGACGTGCTGCTGGTCACCGGTGGCGGGAAAGGCATTGCGGCAGAATGCGCGCTGGAACTCGCGCGCCAATCAAAATGCCACCTCGCGCTGCTGGGCCGCTCCGATCCTGCCAGTGATCAGGAACTGGCAAAGAATCTCGCTCGGTTAGCTCACGCCGGAATCAGCTTTCGCTACTTTGTGGCCAATGTTTCAGATAAGGAGTCGCTGTCACAGGCGATTGGGAGAATTTACGCTGAGTTAGGCTGGGTGACCGCGGTGCTCCATGGTGCGGGAACAAATCTCCCGAAGCGCGTGGAAGAAATCAGCGCGGCGGATTTGCATGCGACCATCGCTCCAAAAGTCATCGGCCTGCAGAATCTCCTTGAGAGCCTTGACGCCGCCAGGCTGCGACTGCTGGTTACATTCGGCTCCATCATTGGACGTACCGGACTGCATGGCGAAGCCCATTATGGGTTAGCGAACGAGTGGCTCACCACCATAATTAAGCACTGGCAGGCGGACCATCCTTCTTGCCGCTGCGTGAATCTGGAATGGTCCGTGTGGGCCGGAGCGGGTATGGGACAGCGGCTGGGAGTGCTGGAGTCGCTCGTGCGCCAGGGCATCACGCCGCTGCCGCTGGATGATGCAATCAGCGCGCTGAAGAAAATGATTGGCTGGCAGCAAGCGCCGGTTTCTTCGATCATCACCGGCCGCTTCGGCAATTTGCCTACCCTGCAATTTCCTGATTCGGAACTTCCGCTGCGGCGGTTCCTTGAGCACATTCAGGTCCACTACCCCGGCATTGAATTGATCGCAGATGCCGAGCTGAACGCTGCAACCGATCCGTATGTTACGGAACATGTCTTCCAGGGCGAACAGTTGCTTCCTGCGGTATCCGGCATTGAGGCCATGGCCCAGGCGGCGATGGCCCTTGAAGCAACCGATCAGTTGCCGGAATTTCGCCAGTTGCGCTTCGAGCATCCCATCATAATTCCGGCGGACAAGCCAGTAACGATACGAATTGCCGCCCTGCGGCGCAATCCTGGACATGTTTCCCTCTCGATTCGCTGCTCCAACAGCTCGTTTCAAGTGAATCACTTTACCGGCGAATGCATTTTTGCAGCCACGCCGATTGAAAATGCCGCCGGCCTCGCAATCTCGAGCAAAGCGTTGCCACTCGATCCCGCGCGCGATCTCTACGGCGGAATTCTCTTTCATCAGGGACGTTTTCGCAGGGTAGACAAATATCATCTGCTCGAAGCCGGCAAGAGCGTTGCCGAGTTAAAGGCCCCTGCAACATCATCCTGGTATGCGCGGCACCTGCCCGCTGACCTTGCCGCCGGTGACCCCGCTTCTCGCGACGCGGCTTTGCATTCCATTCAGGCGTGCATTCCTCACAAAACTATTCTTCCTGTGGGAATTGACCGCGTGATCTCCAGCGCGGATTGGACACGAGGACGCAGCGCCGTACACGCGACCGAGCGGCTGCGCGATGGCAACGATTTCATTTACGACGTGACCATCGCGGATGAGCAAGGACAAGTCTGCGAGTGCTGGCAGGGATTACACCTGCACGCAGTCGGGCAGAGCCGGATAGCAAAGCCTTTGGCCCTGCCACTGCTGGGTCCTTATCTCGAAAGGATTCTGGGCGAACTGATTCCCTCAGCTCAGTTGCACGTGATGCTGGCGCCAGATGATGACCTTGATGACGCCATTCGCGGGATGTTTGGCCCGAATGCCAGACTGGTTCACCGTGCCGACGGCAAGCCTGAAATCTTCGGTGTTGCTGATCCATCGCACATTTCCATCTCCCACTCCGCCGGTTTGACGTTGATCATCTCCGGAAAACAGCGGACAGGGTGCGATCTGGAAAAAGTTAAAAACCGTGAAAGCAATCAATGGAACCAACTGCTGGGCGAAAACTTTCCGCTGGCGCCGCTCATTGCGGAAAAAACAAATACTTCCCTGGACGCCGCCGCAACACAGGTTTGGAGTTTGAACGAATCATTGAGAAAAGCCGGCGCCAGTTTTGATCATCCTCTGCGGCTGCAGAAAGTTTCATCAGAGCACTGGGTCGTGCTCAATTCCGGCGCAATCACCGCAGCCGCCTTCCAGACCCGCTTGTCTGAAGCAGATTCTGAGCTCGCTTTTGCCTTCGTCATCAACAACGGCATTTCGCCGCTGCAGGCCGGAACATCACCAGAACTGAGTTTGACCCGGCAAACCAACACTGAAGCGGGAATGCAATGAACGCTTACGAGTATCGCCACGTCATCGGATTCGAGGAGACCAGCATTGCGGGAAACGTGTATTACGTGAACCATCTCGCCTGGCAGGGCCGGGCCCGCGAATTATTTCTCAGGGACCACGCGCCGGAAATCCTGGCAGAGCTGGAACGCGGGTTCGCGCTGATCACGCTGCGCTGCACTTGCGAATACTTATCCGAACTGAAGGCCTTCGACGAAGTATCCGTGCGCATGTTTCTGGCTTCAATGGTGCAAAACCGCATCGCCATGCGCTTTGAATACTGGCGGGAAAATGAGCCGCGTGAACTGGTTGCGCGCGGCGAGCAGGAAATCGCCTGCATGGGCCGCCAGGGCGACCGTCTGCTTCCGGTCGCGATTCCCAAGTCGCTGCGGGAAGCTTTAGCGCCCTTTGAACAACTAACCATAGGCAGTTAGGAGACATCACCATGGGCATTCCAATTGTGCGTGACTCGACTGTCCGCTCTCACTATGAATCTGTAGAGCGCGTGATTACCGCCATGCGCGACCAGATCGATCAGCCTTTGTCGCTGGGCTCGATGGCGAAGATCGCGCTCGCCAGCCCGTACCATTTCAATCGCACCTTCCGGCAGGTCACAGGCGTGCCTCCTTCACAGTTCCTTTACGCCTTGAGGCTGGAACGCGCGCGGCGTCTGCTGATGCACACGCGGCGGAAGGTGATCGATATCTGTTACGACGTGGGCTACAACAGCGTCGGCACATTCACGCGGCGCTTCCGCGACCTGATGGGTGTATCGCCCACCACGTTTCGCGAGCTTGCCCGCGCGCGGATGAAATCTTCTTCCCATATTTCCCATTCAGTTGCGCGGCGCAATGGTAAAGCCCCCACCGCTCCATGCGTGACCGGACGCATTACCGCACCCTCACGATTCCAGGGTCTGATCTTTGTCGGACTCTTCGATACACCCATTCCGCAGGGCAAGCCGCTGGCCTGCGCCATGCCCACGGAAGGCGGCGTTTACTCGATCGAAGATGTTCCTGAAGGTGAGTTCTATCTGTTTGGTCTCGGGCTGGAAAATCCAATCCATGCGCCGGATTGCTTCCACTACGAGCGGGCCCTCCGCGGCGGAGGCCATCCGATCAAAATTTCCCAGGAAGGCGTACACGGTCCAACGTACCTCCAGCTCAGGCCGCCATCCCCCTTCGATCCGCCGATCCTGCTGGTTCTCCCGCTGTTGATGGAGAAGTTCTATAAGCAGAAACAGGAGAGTGCGATGCCGGCCCTGATGCCTGTGATACCACCCACCCCATCAGCGGGCGCCGCACACGCACGATAAAGATCACTCTCTTTCAGATTCTCAATTGAAAAGGTAACTGCAATGAAGCGCTTTCGTTACTTGAAACAAATTTCGGCTGTGGCAATTGTTCTCAGCTTGTATTTTGCGACGCGTCTGCCGGAAATTTCGGCAAGGGAACGGGCCTCGCTCTCCAGCCATTTTCAATTTCGGCGGGCCGTGCTGCCCCAGGTTCCCGGCTATCCGACGAGGACACTGCGCAACGTGAATCCCCGGCTGGAGAAAATTTCGGCATGGATTTCCTCCGTAGGCGCGGCCGTGGCCCTGAGCGATATTGACGGCGATGGCCTTCCGAATGATGTCTGCTATGTGGACACAAGGACTGACCAGGTGATTGTTGCGCCGGTTCCCGGAACTCCGGAGCGCTACCAGCCTTTTGCGCTCAATCCCAGGCCGCTCCCCTACGACGCAAACACCATGGCCCCGATGGGCTGCCTGCCACTCGATCTAAATGAAGATAGCCTGACAGATATTGTCGTCTATTACTGGGGACGTTCTCCGCTGGCGTTCCTGCAGAAAAAATCTCTGCCGGCAGGGCCGCTGAGTGCCGGAAGTTTCATGGTTCAGGAAATCATGCCGTCTGTACAGGATTGGTACACCAACGCGGCAATCGCCACCGACCTTGATGGCGATGGCCACGTTGACCTTGTTTTCGGCAACTACTTTGCCGATGGTTCGCGCATCCTGGATGCGCACTCCAGCTTCCCGGCACAGATGCAGGATTCCATGTCTCGCGCGTACAACGGCGGGAGCAAGCATTTTCTTTTATGGAAGAGCGGCGGCAGCGGCGATTCTCCCTATGTGGAATTCCGCGATCAGCGCGGCGTGCTCGAAGGGTCGGCCAAATCAGGATGGACGCTCGCCCTGGCTGCGTGCGACCTGGATGGCGACTTGCTTCCGGAAATCTACATTGCCAACGACTTTGGTCCGGATGTGCTTCTGCACAATCTCTCTACTCCCGGCCATCTTCGCTTTCAACGTTTGTTCGGCAAGCGCACCATGATGACTCCGGCTTCCAAGGTGATCGGCCATGATTCGTTCAAAGGCATGGGAGTGGATTGCGGCGATTTGAACCACGATGGCATTCCCGATCTGGCCGTGAGTGATATCACCTCAGAGTACGCGCTGGAAGAAAGCAATCTGATTTATCTGAGCACCGGCAATCTCAAGCAGATGCAGAAAGGTATTGCGCCCTATCAGGAAGCCAGCGAGCCGCTGGGACTGGCGCGCAACGGCTGGTCATGGGACATACGTTTTGGCGACTTCGATAATGAAGGCTCACTGCAAATTGTCCAGGCAGCAGGATTTGTCAAGGGAAACACCGACCGCTGGCCGGAGCTGCACGAACTGGCCATGGCCAATGACAATCTGCTGTATCTGACTGCAAGCTGGCCTCGGATCCATCCCGGCGACGATCTTAGCGGACACGATCACAATCACTTCTTTGTTCCTTCGGCATCGGGCCGCTACGTTGATCTCTCCCACGATCTGGACCTGGATGAGCCGCAGGTGACGCGGGGTATCGCCACGGCCGATGTGGATGGAGATGGACTGCTGGATTTTGCCATCGGCAATCAATGGGAGGATTCGGTCTTCTATCACAACCAAACCAGGAACGCGGGCAACTTCCTCCAGCTCTATCTGATGCTGCCGGTGAATGGTGAAGCCGCGCCGGTGACAACAATATCTACCGGACATCCGGCACGCCAGACCCACCGGCGCTTCGCTATTGGCGCCACGGCAACACTTCACATGCCGGACGGCAAGCTCATGGTGGCGCAGGTTGACACGAGCAACGGGCACTCAGGAAAACGAAGTCCCGAATTGCACTTTGGTCTGGGCCACATGCCTTCAGCGACTCCCGTCGAAGTTGATCTTGCCTGGCGTGACCTGAATGGAACTGTTCATCGCGAAACTCTCAAGTTGAATCCGGGGCTGTACACGATCCTGCTGGCCTCGCCGGAAAGGAGAACGTTATGACAACGACTGTGAAAGCAAAAGGACCAGATCGCCTGGCCGGGCTGCGCAGGTTTGCCATCGCCATTACCATCTTCAATATTCTTGGCCACACTGTGTTCGGATTTGAGCAGGCATGGATCCAGCCTTTTGTCGGCGTGCTGACCGCTTACCTGTGCGAACTCTGGTTTGAATTCGTGGATTGTCTTGTGCAGCATCGCAAACCGAGATTTCTCGGCGGCTGGCGCAACCTGATTGATTTCTTCCTTTCTGCCCACATTACCGGCCTTGCCGTCGCCATGCTGCTGTACTCCAATTCACGGCTCATGCCCATTGCTTTCGCCAGCGCCACGGCGATTGCTTCCAAAGCTTTGCTGCGCGTGGCCGTGCAGAATGGCACCCGGCATTTCCTGAATCCCTCGAACTTCGGCATCAGCCTTGCGTTGCTGATGTTTCCCTGGGTGGGAATTGCGCCGCCGTATCACTTCACGGAAAACCTGCATGGCTGGGGAAGCTGGATCCTGCCCGCAGTGATTGTGCTGAGTGGGAGCTTCCTGAACATCAAATTCGTGAAGCGGTTCTGCGTGATGCTGGGCTGGGCAGGCGGATTCCTGGCGCAGGCCATTTTCCGCCACTACGTCTTTGGGACCCCGCTGATTGCCGCACTCCTGCCAATGACCGGCGTGGCCTTTGTGCTGTTCAGCTTCTACATGGTCACCGATCCGGCTACCACGCCCTGCCAGGGCCGTGGACAGTTTTTGTTTGGCGGCCTCACCGGGCTCACTTATGGCGTTCTGGTTTGCCTGCACATCGTCTTCGGATTTTTCTTTGCGCTCACGCTGGTTTCCCTCACTCGCGGAATCACGCTCTGTGTGGAGAAGTACCTGGCGGAAAGATCGCGCCAGGGCGTGGCCGCGCAGGCAGCACTGGTGTTCGCAAAAGAAATGGCTTAGAAGAGCAGCCGTTAGTATTTAGCCATTAGTATTTGGTTGAAACCGCAATCCCTTTGGGTTGCGGTTTTTTATTGCAAAAAAAACAGGAAGAGTTGGCCCGTTATGCCGACTGGAAACGAGAATCTTGTCCTCGTTATTTTTCTTCTGACTCCTGACTTCTGACTTCCCCATATACCGTAGAGATATCAGGGCGAAGCCCCTGGCTAGTCAGTGACTTTCGTGCCTCGGTTCCTTGATCTCTCCGTGATAGTTTGGCTTCTGATGCATCTGCCTGAAATCGAATGGAAGCCGGTCTCGCGAACTGCTTTCTTTGCCTGGCTTGGCTTTTACACGCTGCTACTTATTTATCTCGCGGCGCACCTCTCTGAACCAACCTTTCTGGATAACCTTCACCTGCCCATTCATGAAGGCGGACACCTGCTCTTCGGCTGGTTCGGCGCAACGCTGGGATTGTGGGGCGGCACGCTGCTTCAACTGATCGTTCCCGCAGCTCTCGTGATCACCTTTGTTGTGCGCGCCGATTTGTTCGGCACCACGTTCTGCTCGGTCGCTTTCTTTCACAGCCTCACCGGAGTTGCCACGTACATGAGCGATGCCCTGCGGCGGCAACTTACACTGGTGACAGTTGGGGCCCCCGCCGACGAAGCCGACCATGACTGGGTGCGCATCTTCAGCGATCTTGGCGTGCTGCCTCACGCCATCCAGATCGGCAACGCTACTCGCGTGATTGCATGGCTGGGACTGCTGGGCACGATGGCATGGTTCTGCTGGCGTTATTACAATCAGGCCAGTGAAAAAGCTGACAGGTCAATTGCTGCGCGCCAACCTTGATTTATTGTGACGGTGATTTCGTCTCTGATAAAGACGCAAACTGTGGTCCAAGTTTAGCGATGGCCGCGCGCAGCCGCTCTGGTCCCGCGCCGCCAGCCACGAACACTACCTTACCGGAGGCATCGATCAGCACATACTGAGGTATCCCGCTCTGCAGAAACTGGCGGGAGAGTTCTCCATTGCTGTCATGAAAATCAGGCCAGGAAAACCCGTGTTTGGCCCAGAAGTCCGTTGCCGGCTTGGCATCCTCATCTTCATCAATGCTGAGCAGCACCAGGCCTTTGTCTGTCGTGTCATGGAAGAGCTTTTCCAGATCGGGAAATGATTTCACGCAGGGCGCGCACCAGGTGGCCCAGAAATCCAGCAGCACCGGTTTACCCTGAAAGCTGGCAAGGGAAACGGTTTTACCGTCGGCTGATTTTAGATTGGCCACCGGAGCAGCCTTGCCGACCAGAGTGGTGGCAGGGCCGTCCAAGGGATCGGAGAACTCCTCTACCAGCGTTGCTTCCGCAGGAGGCTCGAATTGAAACAGCGAATCAGGCACAGCCGACGCAGTCAATTCAGCGACACTGTATTCCGTTATATGGTCCTCAACCATGTGCTGATTGAGATCGTTCATCATCAACGCGCCTTCTGAGTGTACCTGTTGTTTCAGTATCGCGAGGGAGCGCTTGTCAATCCAGAAAGTGACGTGGGAATCCACCGGCCTGCCGTTGCGTGGAGGTTTGGCCTTCCCCTGGACCACATAACAGGAAACATCCTCGTGATTGCGCTTGAGACTGGCATCGGGAAGATAAACGGGATCAAGAACATCTACCGCTTTGGACAGCCCTTCAACCGTGTTCTGCGCCCGGAAGGCAATCCCCTGCCAAATCGACATTACTCCCTTTGGTTTGGCCGGTCCTGAACTCTCAGCCGGACGCTTCATGTACTGCTTCATCATCGACTGATAAATCCACTCCGTCTTGCCGTCAGAGATCCTGGTTATCCACCCCATCTGCTCCCTGGTTTCAAAATGGTAGTGATTGCCGGGCGCCATCGCGGCAACGGTATAGGTTTTCTCCCATTGGCGGAACAGCTCTCCTTTATATTCTGATTCCTCCACCGCCTCCACGTGGTAATACTTCGCCTGCGCATACTTCTCCCCCACCTGGTGCAGCAAGGTGGCTGCATCCGGCCGTTGATTGCCTTGCGACGCAGTCTGAGTCAGGGCGTAAAGAGAGAAAGCTGCCACAAGGAGGGGATAACGCAAAACGGAACACATAGATGCCTCCATAACGAATAGAGCTGGAAGGCCGGGACTCCCTCAGTCTACATCAGCAGAACACCGGCGCTACAGCAAAACTCATCATGCCAGTTGTGGGAAAGACGAGCAACCATGATGCATTAGACCGCTTTGAGAGATTGGGCGCCTCCTTAAGAATCTGCTTGACTTACGATATATCGCACGATATATATCTTGCGAGGTATCGGCAGATATGTCGAAAGAATGGTGGACTCATCTGGGCAAAGACTGGTGGCTTCGCGCGAGCCTGGGCGCTCCCCTGGTTGACGTGGAAGGGCCGCTGAAAGGCCACAAGTTATACGGATTCCAGTTCAATCGGGGAAGATTTTTCGAGATTGGCGAATTTCGCATTGCGATTCTTTCCCTGCTCTCCGAAGGGCCCAAACATGGCTACCAGCTCATGAAAGAGATGAAAGAGCGTTCCGGCGGGACCTATCGGGCCAGCCCCGGAAGCGTCTATCCCACGGCGCAGCAGCTTGAAGACGAAGGGCTGATCGCCTCGAAAATGGAAGACGGGCGCCGCGTCTATACGCTGACTGCCGCCGGGCGCAAAGAACTGGAAAAAGATCCTGAGACAGCGAAACGAATCTGGGAGCGGGCGGAAACATGGGAAGAATCCAGCAAGTATTTTGAACCTGAAGTAATCGAATTCCTGCCGGCAGTAACGGAGGTGCAGATCAAATCTCTGCGCGCCGCCAGGTGGGCAGCGGGCAAGCCGGAGCGCCAGATAAAACTTAAATCTATTTTGTGGCGGACCATTCAGGACCTGGAGAAGCTCACGAAGAAATAAGGAGTTCCATTATGGAAGTGGGAACCCGAACACGGGATTTGCGCAAGGTGTACAACACGCCACCTCCACTGGCAGTTGCCAGCGCGGCATTTGGCGCCGGTGGCCTAGGACGCAAGAAAGACAAGAAGAAAAAAATAGAGATTATCGCCCTTGATGGTATTTCCCTGGACGTAACACCGGGAGAAATTTTTGGCCTGCTCGGTCCAAATGGCGCAGGCAAATCAACCACAGTGGGCATCCTGACCACCCGCATCCGTCCCACCGGCGGAGAAGCCTGGATCGGCGACTACGAAGTGTGGCGCCAGCAGGTTCAGGCAAAACGGTTGATCGGCGTGGTGCAGCAGCGTCCTAACCTCGATTTCTCTCTGACCGCGCGCGAAATTCTGCTGTTTCACGCTGCTTATTTCGGCATCGCGCCGGAAGAGAGGCATCGCCGTGCCACGGAGATGCTGAAGCGTTTTCAATTGACGGACCGCGCCGATGAACTGGTGCGCGGATTTTCCGGCGGCATGATGCAACGAATCTCCATCGCCCGCGCCATGATGCACGACCCCCAGGTGCTGTTTCTGGACGAACCCAGCGCCGGCCTCGACCCGCAGACGCGCCTGCTGGTCTGGGAGATCATTCGTGATTATCGCAGCCGCGGCAAAACCGTCCTGATTACCACCCACAACATGGAAGAAGCCGATCAGTTGTGCCAGCACATCGCCATCGTGGACAAAGGCAGGATTATTGCCCAGGGCACACCAACAGAATTGAAGACTTCCATTCCCGGCGGATTTCTGTTGCGCGTGCGATTCACGCGGACAGTCCCGGCGATCGCGGCCCGACTGCAGGCGGTGCCGGGTAATGTCACTTACTTTGCGCATCTGTATTGCGATCCCTTCTGTTGGGATACTCCTGTCGGATGTACCACACTGCTCGTGGATACTTGCGAGATTTAGAGCGTTTGGGTAACTTGGCCTGCCCCATGTAGTCCAAAATACGATGGTAGGCCTGCTCGCGTTCTTCTACCGCTGCCGTGCACAATTTGTCGATCATCGCGTTCAGCAGACCGTAAGCTCGTGTGAAGCTCAATCGTCGCGGCGGTAACTCGACTCGTCGGGCGGCCAGCGCCATGAAGGCTCGCACCAACCCATAAGCCACCACCGCAATCAGCAACTCTTTTTCCACGGCCTCTGTCGTCTTCCCACGCAGGTGCTGTAAGCGCATGGTGCCCTTCAGCGTCCTGAAATCCAACTCCATGTTCCAGCGTTGGGCGTACCAGGCGACGACCTTTTCCCAGGGATCCGGCAATGTGGTGAACAGATATAAAGCCTCACGAAACCCATTTTGGGTCACCACAATGAGTCGACCTTCGATCCTTGCATCCTCCGGCAATCCAGGATGCGCTTTGCGATCGGAGCGACTTGGATACCATACGATCTTTCGTTCTCCCGTCGGCAGTAGTTCTCCCGCTCCTAAGGCCTGCGCCCGGGCCTTGGTCAACCGAAAAAGTACTTGGTGGTGATACTGGACTACCGCATAGGCAACCGAGAAAACGCCAAAATTGCCGTCTCCCATCATCACACTCCCAGCCGGTGCCCGTGCGATTACCTCCTCCGCCAATTGCTGTTCACTGACAGCCTTGGCTCCAAACATGGGACCCCAAGCTGGCCGCAGCGCGATCCCCGTTTGCAGATCATGGAAAGCTACCCACCTCACAATGCCCCAGTGCCCCTCGCCATATTGATTGGGGGCGGGTGGAAAATCCTCCAGCACCCCTGGTGCGTGCTCCAAGCGAAGACTACTTCCGTCCAGCAGCAGCAAAGGAACCTTCACTTCCGGCTGCGGTTCAATGCGCTTACTCAATTCCCCCAGCAGTTGGTCACAGGCTCTCTCCATCACCCCTACCTGGATTCGCCCACAGGCCCGAGCGTAGCCCCCGGTGTTGGGCGAGATCTTCCCCGCCTCCACTCGTTTACAGCCCGCCAGCAAATGATCCAATCGCCCCGCTACCACTTGATGCACCGCTTCCTGCTGGGTCCCGCGCTCGTTCAGCCGTTGCAGCAGCATCATCGCCACCACCACCGGAAGGGTATAGATCTGCGTCCGCTTCTGCCCCTCTTGCCATTCCCGCCACTGCTCCCCAGACACCACCTCGGCAAACAACTGCAACAAGGAATGCTCATCCGCTATGACCATGGGCAGACTGTGCAGAGAACTCCAGCGCACTCCAGAATGAACC
>DASTCT010000217.1:0-2978 GCA_035710845.1 Candidatus Angelobacter sp. | reverse complement strand
CGCCAGAAAATTCCGGCTCTCAAATTCAAACTCAATCCTCACTCTTTGCCACCGCCCCGGTTCCACCTCCCACATGGCCTCGCAATCCGGGCACCCTGCCTGGATTCTCAGTATCTTGAATCCCAGCTCTTTGGCCATTGCTCCAAACAGCAGAATCACACCGTCTTCGTTGGTCGGCGCATAACTCATCACCTCGTGCATCAAAGGCTCGCCGTACATGGGCTGGCCCGTGATCGCCCTGGGCTGGAAGCTGGGCTTCATCGCCGGTCTTGATCTCCGTGCATCCACCTTCCCCGGTTCCAGATGCCCGGACACGACCTTCAATACATCTTCCCATTCGCTTTCCAGTCCTTCCTTCTTTGCGTATTCCCACATCCCTTCCGGCAACTGTTTCCAGCTTCCGTAACACCTCATCATGGGTGACAAGCTGAATTCCCCGTGCTGTTCGTAGTCCGTGATCGTCGGGACCTTGCCCAACTGCCTTACCAGTCTGGCCCAGTCGAGAAATAATGTCCGTTGGCTTACCTCGTACCCTGACCCACGCCGCTCCAGCCCGCACGCCTTCAGCGCTTGCGTGTAAGTGCCAAAGTGCATGCGGACCGCGCGCTTGCTGACCTTCATCGTGACTTGTAGCTCAGGAAAGCTCGGCACATGTCCTAGCTTCTCCGTGCATTCTTTAATCGCGGCAATAATTTCTTCTTTTGACATAGTTCTCTCCATGGGGGCCACTCACGCGCGGCTGAGCGGCGTGATGGACGGGCTAAAACAAAAAGCCACCCGCAGGTGGCTTCAGTAGTGGTTGTGGTTTAATTTTTGGGGTTTGCACTTGCGTCGGCTTGCAGAGATCAACGCCGGCAAAGACACAAGGGCCAAGAGCTAATGGCCAACAGCCAGCCAATCGCTGCTTTTTCAAAATTCGTCAGGATAGAGATTTCTGCTTTGGGCTAAAAACAAAAGAGCCAAGAGCTAATAGCCAATAGGCAGTTTTCTGCGATTACCTGGTAGGGACGCGCTTCTGGGCGCGCTTCTAGCTAGGCTCGGGTTGGTTGGCAGGCGATGTCATTTCGCGGACCAACCAAAAGTTGCAGGCCGTTGGGAATTTGATCAAGCCGGCGCCGCTCCCGGCTAAGAATTCTCTCACACCATAGCGAAAATTGAGCGAATTGTCAAGAAGAAAATTGAAAATTATCGCGGCCTCAACGTCTGATACCGCGTGATGGTATAACCCAGCGCCGCTCCCAGGAACACATCCGATGGGAAATGAGAGCTGGTGGTCACGCGCGAAAAGCTGATGGCCGTGGCAAAGCCATAAGAAAGCCACGGAACCCAAGGGTGCTTCTTGCCATAGCGGCTGGCTACAACCGTGGCCACGGAAAACACTCCTGCGGCATGGCCTGATGGAAAGGAGCTGCCTTTGAAAGGTGATTTGCCGCCATTAAAAAATGTATCGGTAAATGGCTTGCTACCGTGAATGTCACTGGGGCGTTCGCGGCGCGTGACTCCCTTAATGGCAAGATCGACCACTGCGCTGTCCGCATAAGCCACGCCGGCAAGCAATGCCGAGCTTACATGGAATGGATCGTGCCGAATGTAGCCATAGAGCATAAGAGACGCCGGCACTGCAGCGACCTCAGCGGTGGTGATGGTGGAATCAAAGGTATCATTCAGGTCATCGAGACCTGCGGCATGGTCGCGGAAATAGGGCATCACGTGCGGATCAGCCTCAACCAGGCCGGCAGTTACCCCGGTAATCGCCAGCGTGGGCAGCCAATGATGGCCTTTTGCTAATTGCGTAGGAAACAGCCAGATGCCTTTTTGGTCCTGGAGAAAATCCTTGGGCAGCGTGTGCCACGTTACCTCTCGTCGCGTGGGCGAATCGCTGGCGTCTTGGGGCTCTTGCGGCTCAGGCGAAGGACTATCCGGCAACGCGGCATTGGGAGCTGGTGAAGAGTTTGCGGGCAGCGTGGCACTAGATGTCGGTGAAGCGGTAGTGGGCAGCACAGCGCTGATTTTCGGTGAAGGGCTATCCGGCAGCGCAGCGTCAGCGGCTTGCGCAAATGCATGGCTGGGCACACACAAGCTGCAGGCCCACAAAATAACGATCATGAAGGATTGTTTGAATACAGATTTCATCGAGTAATTAGGATGCGCTTCTCTGATTTCGGGGAAGTCAGAGAAGTGAGGTATTCCGCGAAGTTTTTAGGCCTATTGGGACAACTTTTCCGCAAAACGAAAAGGGCATCCTCATTGCTGAGGACACCCTTTTGTGGAGCAGAGCAAAAAGTGCGCCAGTTTAAGGCTTCCTTTCGTCGGCAAGGAAACGCCTCCAGCGCTTATTTCTGCGGGTTTGAAGGTGCGGTCGTATTACTCCGTGATAGCGGCGCCATTTCTGCGTTGGTCGCCAGCTTGTAGGTGAGTTCGGTTTCAGCCGGCAGGTCTTTCTTTTTGCCGGTGAGCACCTGAGTACCGGCGCCACCCGCGCCACCCAGTACTGCGCCGATAGCTGCGCCTTTACCACCACCGAGCAATGCACCCAATATCGCGCCTACCGCTGCGCCGCCGCCAACATAAATGCCCGTGCGCTTATTCGCTCCCAGGCCGCCCGGTGTGCTGCTGCCGGATCCTGCCGCCTGGATCAGATAAGACTGGCCGTTGACGTTTACGGAACGAAGATCGAGGTTGGTATCTTTGCCGTCAGTTGTTGGAACGGCCACCAGGCGAGCGCGCGATCCACGCGGGATGAGCACGTTGCCGGAGCTGTCTTTCACGTCCTCGCTCACACTGGCGCCGTAGCGAGCGTTGTCCGCCGGCTTGGCCGGAATGGCAGTATCTGTTCTTACTTTGATTTGTGTACCGGAAGGTATTACCTGGTTACTTTGCGCCAAGACCGGCACTGAGGCAAATAGCGCAAAGAGTGAAGTAAGCAGCAAAATGCGTTTCATAGAGTCGTCTCCCAACATGAGAAGATGCAGCGCTGT
>DASTCT010000216.1:0-1008 GCA_035710845.1 Candidatus Angelobacter sp. | reverse complement strand
TCGGCGCCGGATTGCAGAGAGGTTTCCTGGGCCAGGCCCAGCAGGAAATCAGCAAAAGGAAGTCCTGTGGCTGCCCCACTGAATATAAAGGTGCCGCGCGCATTGCTGGCATTGCTGGTATCCACCAACTGATGGCGGAAGTCCCCGCCCCAGCTAAACGAATGTTTGCCGTGTGACTGGCTCATGGAATCACTGATGGAAATATTCTGCGTGGCGCGAAACACAGGAGTAACGTCCTGCAGGCTGCTGAACTCCGGTGAAAAATTCAGGTTCGGAAGGCCAAAGTCTTCCGGCCTTTGTGAGACGCCGTTTATCCCCAGCTGGTTTTCAATATTGGTGCGATTGGTAAAGTTATTCGCTGTGTTCACTGCGCTGCGGTTGTAGTTGAAGCGGAGCGAGTTCAGGAAAAGTCCTTTGGTCGCGGTATGCCCAAACCCAAAATTGTAGTTATTTACTGATTGCTTGCCGCCCAGTCCAGGGAAAGGGTTAAGCATGCTGCTGCGGATGTTGTTAAAGATGAACGTCCCGTTGATGCTCTGCGACCAGTGTTCGTCCTCTTTCTTCTGGTTCTGTTGCTGCTGTCTTCGCTTCCGCCCGCCGCGTCCCATACCAAACATTCCTGGTTGCTGCGCCCCAAAGTTGTGGTTGAATCGAACAAATCCAGTATCGCTATCACTTGGGCTGGCGGAAACGAAGTGGAAATTTCTGATGGTCCCCGGCAAGTTCGGTGAGGGAATGAACGCTAAAATCTGCGCCGCTGCAGGATTGATATTGGCGATCTGGTTGTTCGCCAAAGGAGTGTGCGTTACCGGATCGAGCAACTGCACCGGCTGGCCGGAAAAATCACCTGCGCGCTCTGCCGCCGTTGGCACGGTGGAAAATACATCGTAAGGATTGGTGCTGCGCGATCCGCTGTAATTGCCAAAGAGAAAGGTCTTGGTCCCACCGTTATAAATATGCGGAATGTTCAACGGCCCGCCAATGCTTGCGCCAAAACGATTTTGGTTA
>DASTCT010000215.1:0-2286 GCA_035710845.1 Candidatus Angelobacter sp. | reverse complement strand
CATAGTCCTCCCACCGTTTGTAGGCACACGGTTTCAGGTACTATTTCACTCCCCTCGCAGGGGTTCTTTTCGCCTTTCCCTCACGGTACTGGTTCACTATCGGTCAGAAGCTAGTATTTAGCCTTACGGAATGGTCTCCGTAGCTTCCCGCAAAGTTTCTCGTGCTCCGCGGTACTCAGGTATCGGCTTCGAGTCCAGATCGTTTTCACCTACGTGGCTATCACACTCTATGGCCCCTCTTTCCAGAGGGCTTCGGTTAACGACTGAATTGGTAACTCTACTGTTGCCGACCCTACAACCCCGGTAGAACCCGAAGGTCTTACCGGTTTAGGCTGTTGCGATTTCGCTCGCCACTACTTTCGCAATCGAGGTTTCTTTCTTTTCCTCCTGGTACTGAGATGGTTCACTTCCCAGGGTTCGCTCGTGCCCGACTATGGATTCATCGGGCCGTACGGGGGTTTTACCCCCGTGGGTTTCCCCATTCGGAAATCCCCGGATCAAAGCCTGTTTGCGGCTCCCCGAGGCTTATCGCAGCTTACCACGTCCTTCATCGCCTGCTTCTGCCAAGGCATCCACCATGCGCCCTTAGTAGCTTGACCACAAAATTTACTCGTAGCACGGCAGCTTCGCTGCAGCTTTCAGCCATCAGCCTTCAGCTATCAGTAAGTCCACCACACGCCGAGCAATTTTATGGGCCTCTATCCCGCTCATCGCGCGAACCCAGTTCTCAGTTACCAGTTCTCAGTTCTCAGTTTTTGGCTGAGAGCTGATGGCTGAAAGCTGATAGCTGCTTCACACACCAGCGGGCACTATTCAGGCACTCATAAAAATTACGTTCGCCTTGTAAATTGCCCAATCTATTCAGTTGTCAAATATCGTCCTCGTGAAAGCAGGCTCTTAGCTATTAGCCTTTAGCCGTTAGCCAAAGACAAAGCCAAGACTGCATTCACCACCCACCTTGGTGGGGTTTGGGTCAAGCTAACAGCTAAGAGCTAGAAGCTAATAGCTGTTCTCTTCCAACCCAATGTTCGGCGCCAAGCAACTTTCTTGAACCGTGATACGGAATCGGTTGTTGCATTGACGCCCAACATCAAGCTGGTCGTTGGTCCTTGGCTGTTGGCCCAGTCGTTATGAGGGCAATTTTCGCAATCGCAAAATCGACCACAACAAAACCGAACAGCAGGCCGCGAAAATTATGGAGGCGACCACACCCGCTAACAGATTTCTTTGCGATTCGTGGCCAGCCGAGACTAGCAGAAACTCCCATACGGCAATTGCTGAGGTCAACACGATCCCGCAAACCGAGTAAATTGCGACATCCGCCATTCGCCTCTTGCGTCCTGAGAATCGCCCACGAAACCAAAATGTGAGCAAAACGACGGGAACCACAAAAGCACCGGTTCGCAAGAAATCTCGTAAATTGGTTCCCCCTTCCCACCACAGCCCAACGACGGAACCCAACATCAACAACCAGAAAATAATCGCCCGCAGTTTCATTTCTGGCCTCCAGCGGCCAACGACCGATAGCCAACGACTCGACGCTTTTTCTGGTGGAGCTGACCGGGATCGAACCGGTGGCCTCCTGGTTGCAAACCAGGCGCTCTCCCAGCTGAGCTACAGCCCCTACCCCAGCTACTAGCTCTTAGCCTTTAGCTCCTAGCCAAACCGGTTTCGGTTCAGCTAAAGGCTAAGAGCTAATAGCTAACGGCTGATTTCTGGTGGGCCTGGGTAGAGTTGAACTACCGACCTCACCCTTATCAGGGGTGCGCTCTAGCCACCTGAGCTACAGGCCCGGTTCCTTCACCGAAACTTCCCGGAGCTCAGTATAGAGCCACGGGCCGCGAGCCGCGAGCTTCGAACAAACCAAAGTTACTGTTTGCTCGTAGCTCACAGCTCGTAGCTCGCAGCTCAATTATTTTCGAGGACAAGGTTGAACGTGCGCTCCAGCTAAGCCGGAGCTGACCATCATGCAAACGGGATCGGGAAAGAGAGGTCCGACCGGATTAGCCATAAGCACCGAGCCGTGAGCCATGAGCAAACCGAAGTTCGCCCACTGCTCGTAGCCCAAAACTCATAGCTTTGTTTCCATCTCCACCGCTCAGGTAAGCAGCGAAGACGGGTACATGGCAACGTCCCACGCACGAAGCGTGAGTGCCATGACGTTCTCTCTTAGAAAGGAGGTGATCCAGCCGCAGGTTCTCCTACGGCTACCTTGTTACGACTTCACCCCAATCATGAGCTGTACCTTGGAAGGCTGCCTCCTTGCGGTTAGCACACCTGCTTCTA
>DASTCT010000214.1:0-12943 GCA_035710845.1 Candidatus Angelobacter sp. | reverse complement strand
AAGGGACGCGCGAACATACTTCCGCATAAAACGTCAAAAACCGACGATTTGGAAAAGCTTCGTGGATTGCGTTCCGGTAGAAATTACTATTTTTGCGCGGTGCCTGCTATGTCCGAAATACGTCCAGCTACGCACTTCGGAAAACCCGTTTTTCTATCTGGAGCTGGCGAAGGGACTTGAACCCCCGACCCTCTGATTACAAATCAGATGCTCTACCAGCTGAGCTACGCCAGCACAAACCTCCCGTAACCGGGCACAAAGTTAATAAGTTAGCACACACGGCAACCTGCGTGCAACAACTCTGGACCGTTGGCTTTTGGGGGAAACGTAACCTGCGTGGTTACCACTCCATGTTGATTGTAACATTCGAGCGGTTTTATGCTCATCTACTGGCAAGAAAACCTACTTACTCTATACTAGTCCCCTCATGCAAAAGCATCGCAAGCTGCTGATTTTAGCCGTTTTACTCATCGCGGCCGCTGCGGCTGGGTTTTTCATATACCTGCGCAG
The DNA here is from genome assembly GCA_035710845.1 of Candidatus Angelobacter sp. GTDB lineage: Bacteria > Acidobacteriota > Terriglobia > Terriglobales > Acidobacteriaceae > Angelobacter. The sequence continues at coordinate 12,433 of DASTCT010000214.1, read as the reverse complement.
CAGTCAGGCTCCCGCGGCTGCCCGCCTGCTGCCTGAAGGCGATTTCCTGATTTACGCCAATTTCAAGCCCATTCACCTATTTGATCTCAGCAAATCCGGCCCGGTTGAGCTTGAAGGCGATTACAAAGATTTCGTCGCTCAAACGGGAATTCAGTTTGAGCGCGACCTGGATGAGGTCGCCATGTCACGCCGTGACACACCTGATCACCGTGACGTGGAATCGTCAGAGATATTTGCCGGCCAGTTCGATGCTGATCGCTTGAAAACCTATTTGCAAAAGATTGCTGACTCAACGGAACAGTATCGCAACCACACAATCTATTCCATCTCGCATGAAGGTCATCTGGTGCGCGCCTCACTTTTGGATGATCATCGCGTTGCCGTAACCAACATGGTTTCACCAGAGCCAATGCACGGCATCATCGATCGCTCTTACAAATCCACCAGCGCCCCTTCACTATTAACCACTCATTATCGCGATGTGCCGGCTACCAGCCTGGCATGGCTGATTGACCGTATTCCCAACAAGCCAGACAACGTCGAACTCCCCGGCGGCTTTGCAATCACTCTTCCCGGCGATACCGTCGCCGTCGGCTCGTTGCGCTACACCGGCTCATTGCTCTTCCGTGCCGATGTTTTTGCTCAGAGCGAAACACAGGCCCAGCAGATTGTGGATGCAGCCAACACGCACTTGGCGCTGGTGCGCAGCATTGGCCAGTTTGTGGACAGAAAAGGTAATGACAAGGACGTGAAAGCCGCGTTCGATAGCATTCAGGTGGATCGAAAAGAAAATGTGGCGACTCTCACCGCCACAATTCCGCAATCTGTTTTGAAAAAAATCTGGTCGGAAGTGAAAGAGGAAAACGCTGCTCCGCAGCCGCCGCCTAAGCGTTGACTACATAGCTCCGGAAGCCACCTGCTGGGTTAGGCTGAAGCGCAGATACTTGTATGGATTCACCGGCGTATTGAAGATGCGCACTTCATAGTGAAGGTGCGGGCCGGTGCTGCGGCCACTCTGTCCTACGTAGCCCAGCGTGTCACCTCTGCGAACCATCTGCCCTGGCGTTACGGCAAATCCGGAAAGATGGCCGTATAGCGTGCTGATTCCGTTGCCGTGATCAATCATCACTGCGCGTCCGTAGCCATTCATAAAATCAGCAAAACGAACAATGCCGTCTGCCGGGGCTATCACTCGCGTGCCGATCTCGCTGGAAATGTCCACGCCGCGATGGAACGCGCCTTCACCGCTGAACGGATCAATGCGCTCGCCGAACGATCCGGTAATACGCCCCATCACTGGCCAGAGAGTAGGCGCGGCAGCCAGCCGCATCCAATCACGCGTGCTGGTATCGCCCACCTCGCCCATGCTGATGCCTACAGAAGCTGCGCCGTTCATTGCTGTCATTCGCAGTGCATAAAACTGCTGCACAGAAGCGGATACAGGGTCATCATCCTGAAATGCAGGATCCGGCTTAAGACCGTAGAGAGAGGATACCTCGCCTGCCAGCGAACTCAAGGACTGGGCCTGCAGCTCATTTTCCTGGGCAATTTGCTCAAGCTGGCTGTACTGTTTCTGGAGAGCTGTTTGGTCCAGTCGCAGCTGGTTCACTTGTCGCGCCTTTACCACCATGCGCGTATAAGACCCGAGCATGCCGGTAATCACCAGCATTCCAATGAGAGCGCCGGCCACAAAAACATACAGATAATGCATGGGCACGGGGATCTTCAACAGCTCCCCTTCGGCGTTCCGGGCCACCAGCATGATGTAAAAACGCTTACGCAAGTGAACAACTCCGCTTGAAAGATTCTGTTTTCAAACTTGCTTAGGCTACTCTTCCTCGAACTACGGTTCCCTTGGGGCTGCTTGGCTGGCCCCGCCGAATATTTCGGCTGGATTATTTCCGCTGGACCGCGGGAAGAATCCGGGGAGATGAAGCGGCCAGTGGACTAGTCAAAAACTTTGCATAACCTTAACAAGCAGATTCATCCACTGTCAACGTCCAAGCCACGGTCCCCCAGTAACGAAGGTCTCCCGTTGGGATATTTGCAGAACCTGTACCTGGGCATGACCTTCAGTTCCACTTAGACTGATCGTGTTTCGCAAAGCAGTGCGAGATGAGCTGGCCTACACCTCAGCTCAAGGCTGAACGGTCTGGCCCTCAGATGGATAGAGCGACGGTTTCCTAATCCGTAGGTCGTTGGCCAGTTACTTTGGGATTAGGAAGACTGAGCCTTATCCCGTTCGCTGCTATCCATGCAAGTCTTTGTTTTTGATATAGTTAAACCTATTAAACAACCATGCAAGAACGGCAATTGATCAAGCGAATCCGGGCATTAGCCGACTCTACCGCTGGGAGCTCTTCAGTGGTACGCGGCATCGGCGATGACTGCGCCGTTCTTGAGTTGCCGCGCGGCAAACAGCTCCTGGTCACAACCGATTTTTGCGTGGAAGACATCCACTTTCGCCGTAAATGGCACCCTGCTCATAGCGTCGGCCACCGCTGTTTGGCTCGGGGCCTGAGTGATATTGCCTCTATGGGCAGCACACCGATGGCGTGTTTCTTGTCACTCGGACTGGCGCCTAAATTGCCCCAAGCCTGGATTGATGGCTTTTTGCGCGGGCTTCGTGATCTGGCGCGCCGCTTTCACACTCAGCTTGCGGGCGGCGATATTTCATCAGCCCCAAAAATCATCGCTGATATCGTTGTCATCGGCCATGCGCCATCTGGTAAAGCAGTTCTTCGCTCTGGCGCGCGCCCCGGCGACCACATCTATGTCACAGGCTCACTCGGTGGCTCAGCCGCAACTTTGCAACAGCTCCGTGCCGGCAAAAGAATAAAGGCCACCCGATCCAACTCTCATTTCTATCCCCAACCGCGCATTCAAATAGGCCAATGGCTGCAAAAACGTGGCTTGGCCACGGCCATGATTGACCTAAGTGACGGCTTGTCAGTTGATCTGGCCCATATCTGCGAAGAAAGCCGTGTCTCTGCCACCATTTGCGCCGAACAAATTCCCATAGCAAAAGGCTCAAACCTTCGCCAAGCGCTCCAGGGCGGTGAAGACTATGAATTGCTGTTCACAGCTTCAAAGCGCGCAAAATTGCCCGCGCAAATTGCCGGGGTGCCGATCACCAGGATCGGAACCATCTCAGATACTTCAAATTACTCATCAGCAATACAGATTCTGTATGAGAATGGCACGGTACGGTCGCTGCCGCAGCAAGGCTGGGAGCATTTTCGGCGATAAAATCGGCACTAATTAAGTAGCTTTGCATTGAAAGCGTAAGTAACTTTTTCCAGATCAAAACGTAGGATGGTTTATGAACTTTCCCACAAGTCAGACACCGCCGCCACCGATCCCAGGCCAATCACCGATGCCGATCATGCCCCCTGAAGCTGCAGGACCTGGGCTTTCTGAGCCACAGCGGCTCATGAATGTCTTTTTTGCGCCCACCAAGACCTTTGAAGACTTAAAGCGCAAATCAAGTTGGTGGGTACCGTGGGTGGTGACAAGCATCTTTACCATTATTTTTGCTGTTGTTGTAGTACAAAAAATTGATATGGGGCATTTTATTCAGCAGCAGATTGAGAAATCACCCTCAGCGCAAAAGCGCATGGAACAGCTCACGCCGGAGCAACGCGCCAGGGCCACTGAACTTCAGGGCACCATCGCCAAAGTGGCTTTCTTTGCTTTTCCGTTGATTAGTTTGATTGGCGGACTCATTATGGCGGCCATTTTCATGGTGATTTTCAACTTCATTCTCGCCGCAGAAGTCCCATTCGAGCGCGCGATGGCCGTTGTCTTTTACTCGTATATTCCCTTTATTATTTCCAGCATTTTGCTCACTGCGAGTCTGCTATTTAGCTCTGACGCAAGCAATATTGACCTCGCCAATCCCATGCCGACAAACCTCGGCTTCTTTATGGATCCTCATGGGAATCGATTCCTTTATGAGATCGCTTCCGCTCTGGATATCTTCAGTATCTGGGTAGTAGTGTTGCTGGGGCTGGGATTTGCGACAGCTTCTTCCAACCGCAAACCCAGCAAGAGTACCGGGATCGTAACCATGCTCGTTGTATTTGCGATCTTCATTCTTTGCCGGTCGGCGTGGAGAGCGTTTGTTTAGAGTTCTGGTCACCCTGAATTTCGCCGTTCACAATTGAAAAATAACCGTTTACTGTACTGCTGGCCTCCAATTTCGCGCAGGTATGATCTAATAAGTAGTTTAAACAATGGCAGATACAGGCACTAGGATTCGGCGCCGGCTCAAGGCCGCGCATCGGACCTTTCGCGAACTCAAGATGATCGCGAAGGGCTTGCTTTCCACCGATCACCCAATTCAGGTGCACATCATCCCCATGCGGCGCTGTAATCTCTCCTGCGCCTACTGCAACGAGTACGACGATTTCTCTGATCCTGTGCCGCTGGAAGAGATGTACCGGCGCATTGACAAGCTGGCGGCGCTGGGCACCACGCTGGTCACCATCAGCGGTGGTGAAACCTTGCTCCATCCACAGCTCGATGACATCATTGGCCGCATCCGTTCGCACGGAATGATTGCCGGCCTGATCACCAACGGCTATCTGCTGACGCCGCAACGCATTCAGCAATTGAACGCAGCCGGGCTGGACCATCTCCAGATCTCGATCGACAACGTAAAGCCTGACGAGGTTTCCAAAAAATCTCTCAAGGTGCTGGATAAAAAGCTGCAATGGCTGCGCGAACATGCCGAGTTTCACGTGAACATCAACTCGGTCATCGGCGCTGGTGTAAAAGAACAGTGGGATGCAGTCACCATCGGCAAGCGCGCCGTCGAGCTGGGATTCACCTCAACCGTCGGCATTATCCATGACGGCACCGGACAGCTTCGGCCGCTCAACCAGCAAGCTCAGGAAGTTTTCCGCGAGATGAAGAAGCTGGGCAAGCACAGCTACGCCCGCTTTAACCTGTTTCAGAACAACATCGCGCTCGGTCAGCGAAACAACTGGCGTTGCCGCGCCGGCTCGCGATACTTGTACGTCTGCGAAAACGGCCTGGTGCATTACTGCTCCCAGCAACGCGGTTATCCCGGTGTCCCTCTCGCTGAATACTCAGTAGCCGATATCCGCCGCGAGTTTCTCACGCAAAAATCCTGCGCCCCGAACTGCACCATCTCCTGCGTTCACCAGACCTCTCTGATCGATTTCTGGCGCGCCCCGCAGAATCAGGAATCGCACCGCGCTTTCCCTGCCGCTGCGCCACAAAATGAACTGGTGCAGATCGCGACCGCCAAGAATGAAAAAGAAGAATCAGTGATGGCGGACTGATTTTTCCCCGAAGTCTCGAGCGTAGCGAGAGATCCTATATGGACAGGCATTGGGTTTTGTGGCACAGGCACTCTTGCCTGTGCTGGGCGATCGTGAAAAAGGAGGCACAGACAAGAGTGTCTGTGCCACATTTGTCCAGAACCGACTTGAAAATCGGTTTAGATTTCCAGAAGTTCAGATTCCGCCAAATTCATATCTGTACGTCGAAGACTTGTCAGAAACAATTCAGTCTTAACTGCTTTCTTTCAGCTTCTTGAGCGCTTGCTCAAACGCAGGAGTCCTGTTGCTGAATGTGGAGGGAACATTCTTCAGGACGACCTCCCAACTGGCAATGGCGTTCTTCTTGTCTCCCATCGCAGTGTAGCCGCGGGCCAACCCCAGGGCAGTCCAGAATTTCTCTTCCGGATGCTGCCGCTGGTTGGTATTGAAGACTTCCATGGCTTTGTCCTTCTTGCCGTCTTTGAGCAGGCCCGCGCCGTACGCGTAAATGGAATAAGCATCGGTTCCGGGCAAACGCAATGCCTTTTGCATCACGGCATCTGCCTCGGCGTTGCGCCCCATCGCATTCAGGACTGCTGCCTTGGTCTGAAGCGTAGAGAAGTCTTCGTGCGCCACAGTCGCTCCGCGAAAAGGTCCATTGATCGCCTTGTCCGCCCAGATCAGAGCTTCCTCTAAATTGATTTTATTATCCGCGCAGAACTGTGCCGCCGTCTGCCAGTCTTCATAACGGAACCCAGGCCATTGCTCAAGCTCCTGCCGGATCTTTGCGACATAAAGCTCATTCACATTAGGCACCTCAATCTTGAATGGAATTCTCTTTTTCTCCCACTGTAGAAAAGCAAGCGTGGAATCCGTCTTCCGATCGTCAAATCCATAAGTGAGAAACTCCGTGAAAGGCGCATCTTGCGGCGTCACGGGAATCCGTAAAACGTCGTACTTGGGATCATATTGATAGCTGCCCCATCCCAGATGACTCGAGAAGATCCAGTTCCATGGACCGTTCTGCTCCACATCAAGAAAAAGCGCATAGGTGCCGGCTTTCAAATCTTTGCCTTCCACCTTTACATCATTGGAAAACGTGATCGCCGTGCTCTCATTGGCTCCGGCACGCCATGGCGCACCTTTGGTCGGCCCAAAGCCCTCATCAAAAAAGCCGTAATGCACCAGCTCGCCCCAGATATGTCCCGTGCGATCGTTCGTGGCGGGATTATGCACGTGCGGACTGTGGTACAGGATCGAAATCTTTACTGGTCCGATCCACTGGGACACCTCGGCCTTTTGGTTATCACCATTCGGAGGCGTGGCTATTTCAGATGTTTCCTGAGCAAAACTTACTGGTGATAAAGCAACCAACAAGATGACGGCAAATAGATATTTCATGGGTGTGTCTCCTCTGGAAAGCTAAGACGCAGGGATTCGCTGCTTTCGTATCGCTGGCACAGACAAGCGATCGCGCGGCTATCACAGAGTTAAGACTTGGCTGGTTATAGAAGGTGAGCAGAAACGGACGAACCGCATTCGTAGCCGCGGATTTTGTAGGACTCCGACGCGCGTCGCCTTGTGTCCAGTTCCATGACATCCTTTACACTCTTGCGCGGCTGGGGTTGAGAAACTAGTCGCCGCTTGGACGGGACATCACACAATGCCAACACTTACGGCTTGAATCCCACCGATGTCCACAATGGCGCAGGCTTGTACATTTTGCCGGCGGCAAAGACCGTATCCACTTTGCGGATGTCGCTGATGTTCTCCAGCGGGTTCCCGTCAATCAAGATCACATCAGCGCGCTTGCCCGGTTCCACTGTCCCTGAATCCTGCTCCATGCCCATGGCCCGTGCAGGCACCAGGGTTGCTGCCTGAATCGCTTCCATTGGCGTGAATCCAGCTTTTACATACAGCTCAATCTCACGGTCCAGGCTGAATCCGGGAACTGCCTGGTCAGTGCCGGCAACTATAGGCACGCCGGCCTGGTGGAGAAGGCGCACGGTTTCCAGCAGGGCATTGAATTCCGCGTTGGCGTCCTGAGAGCGCGCAGGCGGAGTGCCCATCGTCTCCAGGCCTTCCCTCAGCTCCGGCGCCACACGCAAAATGCCCGGTTCAAAAGTTTCAATCGGGCGATTCAGCGGATGCGTAAAGATCTCCAGCAACGCCAGGGTCGGGTCCAACACCGTATGGTGTTCTTTCATCAATTTGATCACGTTTTTCACCTGCGGCGAATCAGCATCCACAGTGTGTGATTTAGGGTCGATCATCACCTCGGTCACGTATTCTGCGTGATTAATCTGGTCCATACCGGACTCTATGCCCTGAATCGCATTCATTCCGAGTGGAATATGGCCGGTAACCGTTATGCCCAGGCGATGCGCTTCTGCCGTGATCACCGGCACAATTTCTGGCTTGACTGAGCTATAAATTTTGATCTGCTGGAAGCCCTCTGCATGGTATTTCTGTACCTGCTCGCGTGCCTGCTCCGGTGTATCCACCCGAATCATTCCAAACGACATTGGACTGGTTCCGTCCACCACGCCAGCCATTACCAACCTTGGCCCAATCCCATGCCCGCTCGCAATTGCATCGCGCACTGCGACAATGAATTCCCGCTCGTTCCCCACGTCCCGCGCGGTGGTGACTCCCGTTGCCAGATAAACAGGTCCCCACTCCACCTGCTCAAAGTGCGCGTGCATCTCCCACAAGCCCGGAAGCACGCTCTTGCCGTGCGCATCCACCACTCGCGCGCCCTCCGGCACTGGCGTACTCGCTGCAGGCCCGGCGGCAGCGATCTTTCCATTGCGCAGAACAACAACTGAATTTTCAACCGGCGGCTTGCCCGTGCCGTCAATCAACCTGCCGCCGACAATCGCTGTTACTCCGGAACTATCCGTGGTAAAGCCGGCAGCAACTTTCGCCAGGTTGGCCATGCCATCGCGCGCGGCGCTGGTCACAAAATCCGCGAGCCCAGCTTCGTACCCATCGGCTATGGCTTCAAAGTGATCCATCTCTGCATCAACACTCACTAACGCAATCAGATGGTCGTGATCGTCAAACCACAGTGACTCCATTCCCCAGATCAGCCCGCGAATGGAAAGTTTGTGCAACCGCACTTGGTGGCCGCCGATATTGAATGTGTCTGTGCCAAGCTCCTGAATGTTGACCTCGCCGCGGGGAAGCGTCTTCAACGTTTGCGGACTTCCGTGCTTGTGCCAGTAGCGCACCAGCATCATCTGTACCGCCACCGGCGCATAACCCTGGATATCAAAAAAATTTTCTCCTGGTGGAATGGAGACTGCGCCGGCTTTGCTGCCGTACACCGAATCGTCAATGGATGAAAACCGCGAGATCTTGCCTTTGATCTGGAATTGGCGCGGCGTAAGGTCTGACCTATCCATCACAAGCGTAGCGGTCAGGGGCACAGGTGAGCCGCGATCGGTAAACTTGAAATCTGATTTCAAAGTTACCCGGTCCGACAATACGGTGAGGCTGTAAGTTTCTTTGCCGATGAGCTGCTCGAACTTGTGCAGATTGAAACTTCCCTGCTCCTCAACCTTGGGTTCGCCCTGCGTCCTACTGCAGACCGACCATAAGATCAAACAAAAAACGGTAGCTCGCCTGATTGTCCTCACAGACACCTCTTTTACGATCTCAATTTTGCACTTTACGACTCCAGCGCGTGGCGCAATGCCGCACGGGCCAGAATGCGCGTGGAATCCAGGGTCGGCAGCGGCGACTCGCGATCGCCAATGAGCAACGGAATCTCCGTGCAGCCCAGAACAACTGCGTCACAACCCTGTATTTTGAATTGTTCGATTATCTGCTGAAAATAAACCAGAGCTTCCTTGCTCTGCCGTCCGCGCACCAGCTCTTCAAAGATGATTGTGTTGATCTGCTCTTGCTGCTTCTCCGTTGGCCGCACATAGCCAATACCCAGTTGCTCCAGCTTTTCCGGATAGACCGGCCCGCTTACTAGAAATTTTGTTCCGGTAAGCCCCAACTTTTTAAAGCCACGCCGGCGCGCTTCTTTGCCCACCTCTTCCGCAATGTGCAAGCAGGGCAGCGGCGATCGTCGGACCACAAAAGGCAGCGCTTGATGAATTGTGTTGTCGGGACAGACCAGGAAATCCGCTCCGGCTCGCTTGAGCGTTTCAGCCGAGCGCAGCATGATCTCGCCCACGCTTTTCCAATCCAAGCTGGCGTCAATGGGCTTCATGTACTCCGCCAGGGAGATGGTGTGCAACGTCACTTCCGGGTGCGCGTGCTTGCCCATGAGCGCTTCAGCTTCAAGACAGATGGTGCGATAACAAAGCGCCGCGCCCTCCGCGCTGCAGCCGACAATGCCGATATGCTTCATGCCAGGAAATCAATTTTCTGCAAGAACCGCAGCTTCTTCTCCACCGGCAGGAATGACGCTTCAAACGAGTTGCGCGCCAGCTCGCGCAAATGCTCGGCAGAAAACTCAAACTCCTGCTGCGCCAGTTCGTATTCCTTGTTCAGCGACGTCTGGAACATGGCCGGATCATCCGTATTCAAAATTACCATCAGCCCCTCATCAAAAAATTTACGCACCGGATGCTCATGCAAGTCTGGGCAGGCTCTTGTGCGCAGGTTGCTGCTGAGGCAGATCTCCACCGGCACCTGCTTTTGCGCCATTACTTCCATCAGCTCCGGATCCTGCGCCGCTGCCAAACCATGACCAATGCGCTCCGCCCCAATATTCAATGCGCCCCAAACTGACTCCGGCCCTATGGTCTCTCCGGCATGTACGGTGAGGCGCAATCCATTGTCCGCGGCTTTCTTGTAGAGATCACGAAACCGCTCTGCTGGGCCGCGCGCTTCATCTCCGCCAAGGCCAATCCCAACAACGTTGCGATCGCGCAGCCGCGCCGCCAGATCAAACACCTCAGCCGCGGCTTCCGGGCCAAAATGGCGCACGGCATCAAAAATCCAAAGCAGCGAGACGCCAAAATCGCGCTGGCCGCGCTCACGGCCGCGCTCCATGCCTTCAAACAGCGGCTCCACTGGCTGTCCGCGCCAGCGAATCACCCCGATGCTCACATAAACTTCTGCGTGCATCACGTTCTGCTGCCGCAGCTTTTGCATCAGGCGGTAAGTAACCAACTCATAATCGTCCGGCGCACGCAACCGCTCCGTGACCGACTTGAAAGCCATCAGAAAGCCGTCAAAATCCTTATAAGAATAAAGACGGCGAACATCGTCTTCCGTTAGTACGTCACCGCTGCCGGCAACGTCATAGCGATTGTTTTCCGTAGGTAAAGGCGTGTGATAACGACGGCTCAGCTCAGCCAGCGTGGCGGGATCAACCGAGCCTTCCAGATGCAAGTGGAGTTCCGCTTTTGGCAACGACTGTATGAAGGATTTTGAAGCCATTAGCCCTTGCCGGCTGCAACGCTGCCCGATGCAAACTCACTGCGGTGGCGGCTATAGAGGAAGTAAATCACCAAGCCAATCGCCAGCCAGCCGAAGAAACGCAACCACGTAATGACCAGCAATCCTGCCATGAGCGCAATGCAAAGCACCACGGAGATGATGGGGAACAATGGCACCAAGGGAACTTTGAATCCGCGTGGCCGGTCAGGTTGCGCCTTGCGCAGGAACAAGACTCCGAGCGAGACCAATACAAACGCAAAAAGCGTGCCGATGTTCGAGAGATCTGCCGCTTCACTGATGCCGACAAATCCTGCAGGAATCCCTACGGCCGCTCCGGCGATCCAGGTGGACCAGTGCGGCGTTTTGAACTTTAAATGCACGACAGAGAACAACTTGGGCAACAAACCATCGCGCGACATGGCAAACCAGATGCGCGTCTGGCCGTACTGAAAAACCAGCAGAGATGAGATCATCCCCATCAGTGCTCCAATCACAATCACTGCCTGGAACCAACGGTTTGCTCCCAGATGCGATAAGGCGTAAGCAACCGGAGCATTGGCCGCCTCACCGTTGCTGCTGGCAAACGTGGAATATTTCATCATTCCCAGCAGAACAAGAGACACGCCAATGTACAGAACAGTGCAGACGATCAAAGAGGCAATAATTCCAAAGGGAATATCTTTTTGCGGATTGCGCGCTTCTTCCGCCGCTGTGGAAACAGAATCGAAGCCTATGTAGGTGAAAAAGATAATAGCCCCGCCCGCCAAGACGCCAGCAAATCCTGAAGGCGCAAAGGGATGGAGATTAACCGGGTTCATCAACATTCCTCCAACAATCAGGAACGTTAAGATGGCCCCAATCTTTACCACCACCATAATGTTGTTGGCTTCAGCCGATTCCCGTATCCCCCAAACCAGCAGCACCGTCAGCACAAACACGATCAGAAACGCAGGGACATTGAAGTAGGAGCCCGTCCATTGGCCATCCCACGGCGGCGATGACCATTTGTCTGGAAGGTTCAAGCCAAATGCCGCAAGCTGTGCTTTGAGATATCCTCCAAAGCCGACGGCAACCGCAATATTGCTCACCGCATATTCAAGGATCAGGTCCCAGCCAATGATCCACGCGATCAGCTCGCCCAACGTCGCATAAGAATAGGTGTAGGCGCTTCCTGCGATGGGAATCATGGATGCCAACTCGGCATAGCAGAGTCCGGCAAAAGCGCACGCCACCGCTACCAGCAAAAAAGAAATGGCAATCGCCGGCCCAGCCGGGGGACGGCCATGCAGCAGCACGCCGGACAAGTTTCCGTGTTGAAACAGATTCTGGAAGACGTCCAGCACCTGCGCGTGCAGCAGGGAAGGTTGTGAATACTCTCCGGCAGCCGCTGTGCCAGTCAACACAAAAATTCCCGAGCCAATAATCGCGCCGATCCCCAGCGCCGTCAGCGACCACGGCCCCAGTGACTTTTTAAGCCGGTGCGCCGGATCTTCAGAGTCAGAGATCAGCTTGTCAATGGACTTCTTGGCGAAAAATTGGCTGGCCAGAAAGGCCTCCTTGAATGCACTTGAATGCAGATGAGCTTTGGCGATTGGCCAAACTTACACCAATGGCGCAACGGCATCAAGACCGCTGCGCCATTCGAGATCGACTTAGCGCTTGGACGTGCCGCGAGCCATCTTTTTAACTTTAGGCTTCTTGCTGCCGCGCGGATAATCCCGCGCCTTCTTGGGGGCCTGCTT
>DASTCT010000213.1:0-1104 GCA_035710845.1 Candidatus Angelobacter sp. | reverse complement strand
GGAGGAGCGGCTGGCCTCCTGATGCGATATCACCTTCGTGGATTGTGGTTCTCAGTGTCTTGGCTGGTTATTTCTAATTCAGCCGTGGATCGTTTTCTGGACCAGACTTGTCGTGCGATGCCCCGGGCAGAGTATTTCCCCATGTCCCTCCTCCTGCTTTCCATTCGTTCGAGTCAGCACGTCGCGGAACCTTTTGCGTGAGCTCGTTCGGACGGAATGGCTTCTCTAATGCGAATTTCTCAACCAGTCGCGGTTAAACACAGCAACGGGTTTCTGAGAGTTCGTCATGCCCGCCGCAGAGCCCTGCCAGCACGATCAGAATCACAGCCCCGAAGATTGCTAACCAGAATGCTGGGAATGAGTCCGCCGCTGCTGTAAAAGCCGAACAGCAGCACCCATCCTCCGATGATGGAACCACATACGATATGTCATCCTGTCTGGACCATGAACCACTGCCCGGTCTAGAAGAGAATAAATGATTGAGAAACAGGGTATGGCAGGGCATGTGTGCAGATGCATGTTCCCTGGTTTCAGTCTGGGCGATGGCCTGCCCCTTGACGTAAACAGACCTTCGCAGTCCACGCTCCATAGCGAACACCCACAACTCAATCATTTTCTTGTCAACGGGTGGGCCTTGGGCCCATACAAACTCAAAATGCCTGGGCAGGGAGTTTTGAGAGCAATCTGATTTTGACAGTTATCGGCAAATAGCAAGCGCCCAAGAAGGGTTTTCAGCTATTGCAGCTTCGCGTACTCCGCCTTGATTAACGTCAACAATTCACCAACTGCGTCGAACGCGGCTGAGCCGCCTGGGTTTGCGGAGTTGTCAGGATTTGCGCCTGGCCAGAAAGCATAGAATGGGGCAGCCGCCCGGGAAGTCGATTGCTGGTACGTCATCTCCCATTCCTCTGGCTGCTGCTACGATTTGCAAAACGCTTCCCGCTGGATCAGGAGCGGACATTGTGCCGCGCGGCCTTTCTGGGCTGACGATTTTCTACTACTTGCTGACTTGCGTTCCGGCGTTGGTGATGCTGCCCTTTACGAGATCAGTCTGAATCTTGAGCTTCTGCTGCGGGCGTAGGTCCACCATGGTGTCAAAGGGCA
>DASTCT010000212.1:0-14957 GCA_035710845.1 Candidatus Angelobacter sp. | reverse complement strand
ACTACACTCAGCAGGATTTTGAAGCTGAGACCAAGCGCCTGACTGACGGCAAAGGCGTGAACGTGGTCTATGACGGCGTTGGCCAGAGCACGTTTGAAAAAGGGCTGAACGTGCTCCGTCCCAGAGGGCACATGGTGCTCTTTGGAGGAGCAAGCGGCCCGGTGCCTCCGGTGGATCCAATCAAACTGATGCAGAAAGGCTCACTGACACTTACGCGACCAAGCCTGACGCACTATATTGCCACGCGAGAAGAGTTAGAGCAGCGGTCCAGTGACGTTTTTAAGATGATCGGTGCAGGCAAACTCAATTTGCGGATTGCGCATGTGTATAAGCTCAGCGAAGTTCAGCAGGCGCATCGCGATCTGGAAGCAAGAAAGACCACAGGCAAGATTCTGCTGGTGCCGTAAATGGATTGCCAAAATCGCTGGAATTGCCAAAATGGCAGATCGCGCGGATTTCAATTTTTGGCAGTTTATTGGCAATACTGGCAATTTTAAGCTTCACTTGAGAATTTATTCAGAAGAGACAATCAACACTCGCGCAATCCCCCAAAAGGAGTATCCATGTCCACCTACGGATTTATTGAATATGAAGATGCCAGCCCGGAAGTGAAAGCTGTTTACGATGACATTAAAGCCACGCGCAAAATCGACAAGGTTACGAATTTCTGGAAAGCGTTGGCGCATGATCCGGTGCGGCTGAAGCGAACATGGGAAGACACCAAGCAGATCATGGCTGCCGGTTCGCTTGATGCGCTGACAAAAGAGCTGATTTACGTGGCCGTGAGCGTGAGCAACCAGTGCAATTACTGCATCGCCGCGCATACCGCTGCTGCACGCAAAAATGGCATGACGGAAGAGCAGTTCAACGAGATGCTGGCGGTCGTAGGGCTGGCCAATCAAAATAATCGCTTGGTAGCTGGACATCAGGTAGAGATCGACGAGCAATTTAAAACGGTGGGATAAAATTCATTTCATCTTTTCGCAAACGCTCTCGGGCATTTAAAAAAATTCACTCCATCTTTTTTTTAAATGGCAAAAAGATGGAGCCTGTCTCATTCTCGCGAACATCATTCCCGATCATCGATCAATTGCAATAAATTTTGTAGCTCTGTTTTTTTACACGATTTCCTCAGTCAGCAATTCTGCAAATCACTAGAATTGGAAAGTTGACCTCCGCACTTCCGGACATTCCATTGGGGCCAACATCAAAGGAGAAGCATCAATGCCTACTTCTGTAAAACCAATTCCTGAGGGCTTCCACACTCTCCAGCCAAGCCTGGTTGTACGCAACGCCGTACAGGCCATTGATTTTTACAAAAAAGCGCTCGGTGCGCAGGAACTTTCACGGATGCCGGGCCCAGACGGAAAAATAATGCACGCTGAGCTGAAAATCGGAGACTCAGTACTATTTCTCTCTGAAGAGAACCCAAACATGGGGTTCGCGAAATCACCACAAACCCTGGGCGGTTGCACCGGTTCATTAAACATCTATGTTCCCGACGTTGATCAGGTGTTCAAGCAGGCCATTTCCGCTGGAGCAAAAGAGGCAATGCCTGTAGCTGACCAGTTCTGGGGCGACCGCTACGGCCTCATCTCCGATCCTTTTGGATATGTGTGGGGCATTGCCACACGCAAAGAAAATCTCTCGAGTGACGAAATCCAAAAACGCGCGCGGAACTTCTTTGCTGAGACAGCGCAGAGAAAGACAGCCTAATCGTTAAGTCAAAGATTTTGCGGGTGGTCAAAGCTCCCAGCCAGAGATCACCCGCAAAATTCTCTTCTGCCGGAATATAAAACTTCACCCACCTCAAGTCATTACATCGAGGGGCTGTCCGATTTTTACTTGCGCGACCAAGCGGTTCGCGATCTCAACTCAAAGCCGGTTGAGGCCAAGATTGAAGGCGCTCAGGCGGGAAATAAGTAAAAGGCAAAATTCCAGCAGGCCCGGAGCGATCCGGGCCTTTTATTTTTTGCGTGGTCAGTTACACTGCTGGACGAAACTTGGATAATCTGTGTGCGCGGAGAAACATGATCTCAACTGAGAACTCATCACTCTTGCATGGCATCACGATCGTAAGCCTGGCGCTGAACGCGCCGGGCCCAGTCGCGGCAGCGCGGCTTACGCAACTCGGCGCTCAGGTCATCAAGATCGAACCGCCAAGTGGCGATGCCCTGAGCCATGCCGCGCCGGAATGGTATGTGCAACTATGCCGCGGGCAGCGAGTCCTGAATCTTGATCTGAAAAATCCGGCGGGACAGCAGCAGCTTGATGATCTTCTGACTAAGGCCGATTTGCTGTTGACTTCGTTTCGTCCGTCGGCACTCAAGCGTCTTGCGCTGGATTGGGAGAGCCTGCATGTGCGGCATCCAAGGCTGTGCTTTGTTGGGATCATCGGCCATTCTGCGCCTGATGAAGAGCGCAGCGGGCATGATCTGACTTATCAGGCCGGCTTTGGCTTGCTGCGGCCGCCGCAGATGCCGCCATCGCTCTTTATTGATCTAGCGGGAGCGGAGCGAGCTGTGAGCATGGCGCTGGCTCTCTTGAATAAAGCGGCCAGAACAGGGGAAGCTGGATATGCCTGGGTCTCTTTGCATGAGTGTGCGCGAGATCTTGCCGAACCTATGAATGCTGGCCTGACTAAGTCCGGCGGGTGGCTGGGCGGAGGCTATGCGCTCTATGGGTTTTATCGAGCAAGCGATGGCTGGGTGGCGATTGCGGCGCTGGAGCCGCACTTTGCTGAACGCCTGCTGGCCGAACTCAAGCTTAAACAAGCTGATCGGTCCGAACTGGAAAAGATTTTTCTTCAGCGCACCGCTGAAGAATGGGAGCGCTGGGCGGCAGAAAGAGATTTGCCGTTGGTAGCTGTAAAGCAAGCTGGATGAGACAAGCCTGGGCGTGTAGGATGTTCGGTCACTCCTCTACGAGCGAAAGGGATTACCGTGTTCCAAAAGAATTTACTTTCCGGCAAGAGAATCCTGGTCACCGGCGGCGCCACCGGTCTGGGCAAGAGCATGGGCAAACGATTTCTGGAGCTTGGCGCTTCACTTTACATCTGCGGACGTCGTGAAGATGTCTTGCGCGAAGCTGCCGATGAGTTGAGCAAAGCTACGGGCGGTACAGTGAAAACTTTCTCCTGTGATGTACGCGATAACCAGCGCGCTGAGGCGATGATCGAAAGCTTCTGGCAGGATGGCCCGCTGGATGGGCTGGTGAACAATGCGGCCGGAAATTTTCTTTGCCGGACAGAAGAGCTTTCCATTGGTGCGTTTGAAGCGGTAATCGGCATTGTGCTGATGGGCTCGATCCACTGCACCATGGCCTGCGGCAAGCGCTGGATCAAAGAGAAACGCAAAGCCACAGTCCTGAACATTACGACGACCTATGCGCAGTGGGGCTCACCCTACGTTGTGCCGTCCTCGGTGGCGAAGGCGGGCGTCCTGAACATGACGCGTAGCCTCGCTGTCGAGTGGGGAAAATATGGAATCCGGTTCAATGCCATCGCTCCCGGCCCGGTGCCGACAGAGGGCGCTTTCTCACGGCTCATGCCGGTGAAGTCGCTGGAAGAGGCGGCCAAAAAGAAAAATCCGCTGGGACGCTTTGGCACTCATGATGAACTTGCCGACCTGGCAGCTTTCCTGATGAGCGACCAATCTGGCTATGTGAACGGCGAGCAGATTGTGATGGATGGCGGCGAACAGCTCAAGGGCGCCAGCGAATTCAGTCACCTTGGCGATCTATTAACCGAAGAGCAATGGCAGATGATGAAGCCGAGGAAGAAGAGCTAACGTTCGCTCGGCATATTTCATCCCATGATGGCATAATCACCTATCGACAATTGTCAATGTCATATCTGCCACCACCCTGCAGGCTGGTGTAGAGTCTATTCTCAGTACATCGCAAGTAGAAGATTTAAGAACTGTGCCCAACACAGGAGGATGCAATGAGTGAACACTACCATGATCCCGCTGATCTGCGGTTTATCAAAGAGATGGGGAAACTCGCACCCACAGACTTCCACGCCTGGCTTGGCCTTGATAACATTGTTCGCCGCGAAGACGGCGCTATTCCCAGGAAATATCGCGAGCTGATCGCATTGGCTGTTGCCTGCACCACGCAATGCCCTTACTGCATTGAAGTGCATGTAAAAGGCGCGAAAACCGCAGGCGCGTCGCGTGAGGAAATTGCCGAAAGCTCACTGCTTGCGGCGGCCTTACGCGCGGGTGGAGCGGCAACGCATGGCGCCATGGCGCTGAAATTCTATGACCAGCTCTGAAATCCGAGTACCATGACTATTAAATAAAGACAAATTCCATAAAAAGGAGACCGATCAAAATGAGTACCGCCCAGGCTCCCGCTCTAGACATGGATAAACTGAATGCTTTTATCGGCAAGTTTGTAACCGACCTTGGTGCTGCAGTTCACAGCGGCATGGTCGTAATCGGAGAAAAGCTGGGACTTTATAAAGCCCTGGCCAGCGGCCCGCTGAGTTCTGCGGAGCTTGCCGCCAAGACCCAGACGGATGAGCGCTATGTGCGCGAATGGCTGTCTTCACAAGCGGCTGGTGGTTACGTTACCTACGATGAGGCCACAAACAAATTCAGCCTGAGCCAGGAACAGGCTTTCACGCTGGCCAATGAAGACAGCCCTGCCTATTTGCCCGGGGCATTTGAGCTGGCTTTAGGTTCGCTGGCAGCAGTTCCACGCATTGCAGACTCCTTCCGCACCGGCGCGGGTATGGGCTGGGGTGAGCATGTTGATGGCGTCTTTCACGGATGTGAGAAGTTCTTCCGCCCAGGCTACGCCGCCAATCTGGTGAGCGCGTGGATTCCCGCTTTGCACGACGTGAAGGGAAAACTTGAAGCAGGTGCAAGAGTAGCTGATGTTGGTTGCGGAAAAGGTGCTTCAACTCTTTTAATGGCACAGGCATTCCCCAAGTCAAAGTTCTTTGGGTTTGACTACCATGACAAATCGATTGAAGGAGCCCGCGAGTCAGCCAGAAGAGCCGGAGTCATCGACCGTACCAGCTTTGAAGTTTCAGGCGCGAGTGGATATCCCGGTCAGAATTACGATCTGGTGACCGTCTTCGATTGCTTGCATGACATGGGCGATCCGATAGGCGCTGCCAAGCACGTTCGCCAGTCGCTGGCCAAAGACGGCACATGGATGATTGTTGAACCGTATGCCAACGATCAATTGAAAGACAATCTGAATCCGGTAGGCCGGGTTTATTACTCTTTTTCAACCTTGCTGTGCACGCCTTGCTCACGATCACAGGAAGTTGGACTGTGCTTGGGTGCCCAGGCGGGCGAGAAACGCATTCGTGATGTTGTAACCGCAGCGGGATTCACTCGCTTTCGGCGCGCTGCTGAAACACCCTTCAACATCGTCTATGAGGCTCGGCCATAGATTTGTTGAGCAGTGAATGTACAAACACGGCGGGGGATATCGACCAAACCGCCCTGCCGTCCTTAGGCGAACAAGTGTCACGGCACGAGTTTTACTCGTGCCGTTCCCCCGCACTGTTGGCGCACGATCTGTGTTGGCGGGAAGCTGCAATAATCATCGCGGGGCGGCTTGCGCCGCCCCTGGTTAATTTTTATTTTGTCATGCCAGGCGTTATGGCAATGGTTATGGGATTGGGCATGTCCGGCATCCACCGCCGCCGCCTCCGCCGCCGCCTCCGCCGCTACTCACGGAAACCGGGATCTGGACACTATGTGATAGGGTCCCGCTTGTGCCGGTGACAGTTACCGTATAGCTTCCGGCGGCAATCGTCGTTCCGGCTTGCACCGTCAACGTTACTGAACCAGAGCCGTTCACGGAGGTGGCTGAAAGGCTAGCGGCCAAGCCGCCTCCATTCACGCTGAGGCTGACCGGACTGGTAAACCCGCTGACAGGAGAAACGGTAATGGTGGAAGTGGCGCTGCCAGGAATAGTCGTAATCGCCAGGGACGCCGGAGAAGCCGACAGGCTGAAATCAGGTGGCGGTGGAGGAGCATTCACGGTCAGGGAAACACTCGTGGTATGCACCTCAATGCCGCTGGTTGCGTTGATGGTGATATTGCTCGTTGCTAATGGGGTTGAGGCAGCCGTGCACACCGTCAGCGTAGAAGATCCGGCGCCGGTCACCGAAGCCGGGCTGAAGCTGGCGGTCGCATTGGCTGGCAGCGCACTGCCCAGGCTGAAGTTGACGGTGCTGCTGAAGCCGCTTACCAGCGCTGAAACCGACGCCGTATAGCTGGTGCAATTGCCCTGCACTACGCTCTGCGAAGCCGGGCTGGCAAACAGGCTAAAGGTCGGCGCAGGAATAAAGCCGAACATGAAAGTCCCATAGATGTTGTCCTGGAACACTTCAAACTCCACAGGGCCGGTGTAATTGTCGGTGGAAGCTGGGCCTTTTACCGTCACCATCGCGGTCTGCCCAACCTGATCGGTGCTTGTGGCGCTCCACTTGTTGGTGGTGGTAAGAGTCTTCGATTTCTTCAAATCGGCATTGAAAGAAATGGTGAAAAGGTCAGTAGAACCCTGAGGAGGATTCGCAGAAGCATTCAGATCGCTCCCAAAGCCGACTTGGCGGCTATCGCTCGCGCTTTGTCCGGCGGTGTCCGTTGTCTGGTGCATCATGGAATAGGATTGTGTGACGGGCTGTCCTCCCGCGGGCGGAGGCACATACTGGAGGGTTTGGTTGGTGGTGCGGCAGAACCGCCCGTCCGCCGTGCAGTTGGAGCCGGAAGGAATGTTGATGACGTAGTTGGGATTAGCGAAAGGATCGGCTTGGAGAATCGCCGCCAGATCATTGGCGTTGAGTCCCGGGTCTTCTGTGCCGTCAGCCCCGCAAAAGGGGTCCGTGGAATCGCAGGGGATCCTGGGCGACCAGCGGCGCGCCAAAACGTCAGCAATATTGGCAGGCATGGCCTGGTGCCCATTCAGATAAGCCACTGAAATTCCGATGATGTCCATTTCACCAGAACCTGCTGGATCGCGCCCGTCAGAACTGAATCCGGTCCAGGTAAGCGAATTGGATGAGTTGACGGTGAAGTTCATGAGCGGATTGAGCCACACCCAGATGATATCCACATCATGATTCAGTCCCACAGCGGAGCTGGATGGGCCAGGGATCGTCGTGCTCAGGGTAGTGGTTTCCTTCACCTCAACGGAAGAGGAAGTATCCGCCTCTTGCGTGAATTGATTGGAAGAGGTGCTGGAGCCGCCGATGTTAATGGTGAAAATCACAAGATTTATTTTGATGCCCCCGCCCACCATGGTGTTCTGGGTCGTTGTACTGGTGAAAGTGTTGGTGAGGGCAATGCTTGTTCCCAGCAGGTTGCTGTTGCTATACACAACGGAGCTGCCCGAGCCCGGCGGCGCGTAGGTCACAGCCAGGACCACGTATTTCGGCCCTACAAATCCAGTCACAGGCGTTGGTGTCGGCGTGGGCGTCGGCGTGGGATTGGGGTCAGGCGTAGGCGACGGAGTACACCCGCCCGATATTGCCTGTCCCGTTGGACCGGAGGTCAGCCCAGAGGAGGGTTTAACTCCCGGCGAGGGCAGCACTTTTGCCGGCTGTTGGCAGGTTTGTGCAGACAGAAACTGCACTGAAAACACACACATGAGAATTCCCAGCAAGAGATGTTTCTTCACTTCTTTTCCTTTCATGATCGGGAAGAACTTCTTGATTCATTCGGCAAAGGGCCGGTGGACCGCTCTGCAGTTGGCCGAAGGGGGGAACGGCTGGAAATATTGACACCAAGTTCCTGAGGATTTGTTCCATAGCCACTCGTTTCAAAAACGAGTCGCACATGTTGCGTGGCACGATATAGAAGAAAATACTTAACACCAGCACAGGAATCCCATTTTTCCGGTTTTCTGAATTACGGAGGATAATGATCGAATCAGAAAGTTTTATTTATTGTGAAACGTTTCCGAGAAAAAGATCACGTGTGTCCTCTTCGCTAAATTGAAGAAATCCGGCCCGTCTGATGACACGCTGTGTCGTCCGAAGCACGTACTAATGACCACAAACAGCAATTCAAAAATAATTTTGGATTGTGATACGCTGCCGATTTTCCAGGCCAAAATAAGCGATTATTGAAAAGTGCTAATTACAAAAATGGAACGCAGAACATTGTTTACCTGCCCTCAAAAATATTGGCCTCCGTTAAAACAAATCCGAAAACCAAATCGATCCCGATTAGATCCACTGAAAAGCTACCTACCTCTTGAGTTATTTTGGCTTTCCGACAAATCCTGCACCGTGAATGCTGGCTCTGATCAGCTCGTCGCAATTTAAATTACAGGATGCTCTCTGGCGACCATGCCGTCACTATTGGACGTGTTAGAATCCGCTGCGCCCATGAGAAATCGACTTTTCCTAATCTTATCTTTGATCTTTGCGCTTGGTACCGCCGCGAGTGCGACGGAACGGCAGCCGAATGCCGATTATCATGCTCGCCGCGTCGCGCTGACCAAAGCCATGGAAGGCGGAGCGCTGGTCTTGTTTGCGCCCACTGAAGCTGAAGGGCCAAACGATCTCTATGGCTTTCGCCAGGACGACAATTTTTACTATCTCACCGGCTGGGGCGAACCGGGCGCGGCCCTGCTCATCAACGCCAATCCTTACGTGGAGATTCTTTTTCTGGCCGAGCACAATGCGACCCAGGAAAAGTGGACTGGCCCCAAGCTAGGCCCGGAAGATCCGCAGGCGCCGCAGAAAACAGGCTTTGAAAAAGTTGAGAGCCTGGACAAGATGCATGACGAACTGCTTAAGCTGCTGCCTCAGCCCCGCGCTGTGGTGTACTCCGATCTTGGCTTCAACGGTCAGGCTACGCCTTCCATCGGCCCGCTGGAGTGGCTGCGCCGGGGCAACTCATTCCCCAATTACATTGCGTTTCGCGACGCCAAGCCGCTGCTCGCCCGCCTGCGCATGGTGAAAGATGCAGGCGAACTGAAATTGATCACCAGCGCCGTGGAAGCTTCAGAAGCTGCGCATCGGGCTGCGCTCAAAACCATTCATCCGGGAGTGAATGAGCGCGAAATCTCTGCGCTCATGCAATATGAGTTTGGTAAGCGTGGCTGTGAACGTCCGGCTTATGCTCCTATCGTTGGCTCCGGCTTCTACTCTACCGTGCTTCATTACTCGAACGATGATCGCGTGATGCAAGACGGCGATTTGGTCGTAATGGACGTAGCGGGCGAATTTTCCATGTACGCGTCCGACATCACGCGCACCGCCCCGGTGAATGGCAAGTTCACCGCACGCCAGCGCGAAATCTACAACATCGTTTTGGGAGCACAGGAAGCAGCCATGCAGGCCTTCCGGGCAGGGAAGTCAAAGCTGGCCACCAGCCGCACCGATCCTGATTCACTCTACAAGGTCGCATTTGACTACTTGAACACGCATGGCAAAGATCTGCACGGCGAGCCGCTCGGCAAATATTTTATTCACGGCTTGGGGCATCACGTAGGGCTTAACGTCCACGATGCAAGCGATCCTTCAGCGCCGCTGGATAAAAACATGGTCTTCACGCTGGAGCCGGGGATTTATATCCCTGAAGAAAAGCTGGGCGTGCGTATTGAAGATATGTTTACTGTGGGCCAGGACGGAAAGCTCATTATGCTTACCCACGATCTGCCAAGAACAGCGGACGAAGTGGAAGCCGCGATGAAAAAATAAGTGGCTTAGTAAACGAGAGCCGCGCGCAGCCATCAGACTGTGCCGTTTTGGCCCGGCTGAGGTTTCCGCTATCCTTATATCCATGCGGATCAAAGTGCTGCTGTTTGGGCAGCTCAAAGATATCGTCGGCAGGGCAGAGGAGTCACTGGATCTGCAACCAGGAGCTCAGCTTGCAGCCGTGATGTCACACTACGCGGAACGATATCCAAAGTTCGGGGGGCTTAGCAGCTCTATCGCCTGCTCTATCAATCAGGAGTACGCGGCGGCCACCACGACCCTTAAAGAAGGGGATGAAGTCGGACTTTTGCCGCCGGTCAGCGGAGGCAAGCAAAAAGTTGAGGAGCTGCGATCTGAACATTGCGCTATTGTGCGGGAGCCAATCGATCTAAAGGGAATGAAAGAAGAGCTTGAACATCCTGAAGATGGCGCGGCGGTGTTCTTTGACGGCGTAGTACGCAATAATACTCGCGGACGGCGCACTTTGTATCTTGATTATGAAGCCTATGAATCTATGGCACTTAGCGAGATGGAGAAGCTTGCTCAAGCAGCACTTGAACGTTTTAAGGTGCGGAATGTGTGCCTAGTCCATCGGCTTGGACGGCTCCAGATTGGGGAGACTAGCGTGCTCATCGGCGTGGCCTCGGCGCATCGCGCAGCGGCTTTTGAGGCCTGCCGCTGGTTGATTGATACGCTCAAGAAGACCGTGCCAATCTGGAAGAAGGAATATTTTGAAGACGGCGCTGTCTGGGCCGATGGTGAGCCGTTTCCGGAAGATCTAACCTCTAAGCCAGGGAGCAAGTAAGAAATTCACATTAACAAATAACTCTTTACCGCCGTTTGCATCTAAGCATTGCAGAATACCCGTTGACCTAAAACTATGAAACGGACTCGCGCTGTTTCGCTGTGGTTCTATTTGGCCTTGTGCCTGCCGCTGCTGGGCATACTTGCGCTTGCCCCAGATCTGCAAGCCCAAGACCCCCAAAAAGGCGATCAGATTCCGCCGGGAACCCGCTCAGAGGCGGGCTCTCCAACCCAAAAGGAAGAACCTACGTTTCGGGTGGATGTGCGGCTGGTGAACGTTTTTACCACCGTGACGGACTCGCGTGGCGCTCCGGTGGCCAATCTAACTAAAGATGACTTCCGGCTTCTGGAAGATGGAGTCCCGCAGGACATCAGGATTTTTGAAAAAGAATCAGCCATGCCGCTGAGCATCGCTCTGGCTATTGATACCAGCGGAAGCACGCGCCGCGACATGGCGCTGGAAACATCAGCGGCCAAGAAGTTTGTGCATTCCATCCTGCGCCCGGTGGACCATCTATCAGTGTTCCAGATTTCTGAAGATGTTGACCAGGTCACCCGCTTCAGCTCGAACGAAAAAGACATTGAGCACGGCATCGATCACCTGACGCCGGGCGCGGGAACGTCATTGTATGACGGGATTTTTCTTTGCTCTGAAGCGTTGATTGGCCGGGAAGGCCGCAAGGTGCTGGTGCTGATTACTGATGGCGGCGATACCACCAGCAAAACCGACTACAACAGCGCATTGCGTCGCGCGCAGCAGGCAGAAGCGATTGTGTATAGCATCATTATTGTTCCGGTGATGGCGGATGCGGGGCGCAATATCGGCGGGGAACATGCTTTGATCCAGATTTCCGATGATACCGGCGGCAAATATTATTACGCTGAAGGCCCGGAGCAGATAGAGAGCGCTTTCCGGCAGATCAGTGATGAGTTGCGCACACAATATCTGCTGGCTTTTTATCCCAAGCGCCGCGTATCAGACTCTTCCTTCCGGCGCATCTCAGTGGATGTACTTAAAAAGGACCCGCAGGGCCATGACTATCAGGTTCGCCATCGCGCGGGATATTACACATCAGCGGCGAAATAGCCATCAGCACTTAGCAGTCAGCATTCAGCCATGAAACGTTATCAGAAGCGATCTCAGCGATCCCAAGGTCCTGCGCTGTTCCTCCAAGAGTGAAAGAATTTCCTTGTCCTACCTATCTATTTAAGGGCTGAATGCTGATTGCTGAGTGCTAATTGCTATTTTTGCGCTACAATACAACGCATGTCCTTCCGTGCGCCTGCGCCAGCTTTTGCCAAAAAAACGACCAAAACGCCTCCTCCTGAAGATACAGGAATGGAGTCTTCCTACCTGAAGGCGCTGGGTGAGAAGCAGACGCCGGTAACCGTGAAGCTGCTTTCCGGCGAGGTCTTTCACGGCTGGATTGAATATTACGATATCGGCATGATCCGCCTGACCCGCGAAGGCGAGCCGAATCTTTTCATCTTCAAGCACGAAATCATGTATATCGCGGAAGATAATGGACGCCGCGTCCGCTGATGGCCGCAATGGGCCGCCAAGAAGACTTCCTTACACCCATGCAGGACTTGGCCCGTGAAGCGGGCGTTCTGCGTATGTCATTTTTCGGCAAGGTCTCCATTGAATACAAGGGAGAGGTTGACCTGGTGACCAAGGCTGACCGCGCTTCAGAAAAAATGATTGTGGAGCGCATCCGCAAGCGGTGGCCGAACCATGATTTGATTGGCGAAGAAGGCAGCCGCCGTGAAACCGACAGCGATTTCCGCTGGTATGTTGATCCGCTGGACGGCACAACGAACTTCGCTCATGGCTATCCTGTTTTCTGCGTTTCCATCGCGCTGGAATACAAAGGTGAACGGATAGCAGGAGTGGTCTTTGATCCCACGCGGGATGAGATGTTTGCCGCAGAGAAGGGAAGCGGCGCGCAATTAAACGGACAGCCCGCTCACGTCTCTTCCACGCCGCGGCTCAAAGAAAGCCTTGTGGCCACTGGGTTCCCCAGCCACAAACGCCACAAAAATCCAAACATCAACTTTTATCACCAGATCACCCTCCGCTCGCATGGTGTGCGCCGCGCTGGATCAGCGGCACTTGATCTCTGTTACACCGCTTGCGGCCGCTTTGACGCATATTGGGAATTCAACCTCAATCCCTGGGACACTGCCGCAGGAGTGCTGCTGGTGGAAGAGGCCGGCGGCAAGGTAACAAACTTTAGCGGCGGGCCGTTTGAGATCGCAAGCCGCGAGGTTCTGGCCAGCAATACAGTGCTGCATGAGGAAGTGCTCAGGGAATTTCAGGCGATCATGGACGGCAGGGTGGAAGGCATACCCTCAGTCACAGAGTACTTCAGATTACGACAATAGTTACTGGACGTTTATCTGATGGTAGGGCAGAATAGCTGCACCTTCAGTGAAACTATTCCGTTACCTCCTGGGCTGTTGCTTGTTTTTAGCCGCGCTTAGTTCAGCGGCTGAAGTTCACATTCGTGAAATTGGGTTGCAGGGCTATATTGATTTCTCAGGTCCGCAACAGTTACGCATGGAAGTGTCCAACCCTTCGGCAGGACCAGAATCATTTGTTCTGCACATCAGCCAGAAATACTCAGGCCGGGAAAAATCTGTTCTGGACTACAAAATTGACCTGCAAGGCCACGAGTCCCGTTTGCTCGCCTTGGCTTTGATGTTTGTAAGTGATGGAAAGTTAACAGTCGAGCAGATAGCTTCCAACGGGACTGTCATCAGCAAGGATGAGCAGAATACGCCCACGGCCCCATTGGACTTGGTGGCGGTGGTGTGCGCTACGCAAGAGGTATGCAGCGCCGTTTCAGATGCCATCCGGTCAGCCGCTACGGTTGAGGAACGGAACATTAAAGAGCGACAACTGAAAGTTTTGTTGCTCACCGAGCCCCCACAAAACTGGTTTGCTTATGCTCCTGTGCATACCCTCATCGTAGCTGGGCCAGTAAAAGACCAGGCGGCCAGAGACGCGATCGAGAACTTTACCCGCTTTGGTGGACACTTGATCATCGCTGCCGATCAGGTGCCGCGCGATTTTCTTGCTCCTTATCGCGTTGCTGATCCGCGAGAAGTTGGCATAGGCCGAGGCACTCTCAGGTTAGTGAACTCAGCTACAGGGCCGCAACTGCGCCAGCTTTTTTCGCCCGAGGAGAACACTCACACTCCGGATATCACAGACACGATTCACCTGGTGTTTTCGAAGGAGATTGACAGCGGCACGTTATTGCAATGGGTAGGGAAGCAATTTGTTTTTCCCCGGCTGCGCTGGATGATTGGCTGGATGCTGGTTTACATCCTGCTGATCGGACTGCTCAATTTTTTTATTCTGCGCCGAATTGGCAGGGTTGAACTGGGATGGCTTACCGTGCCCGCGATTGCCATGGTTTTTGCAGTGCTGTTTTACTTTATGGGCGGTCGCGGCAAAATGACTCATTTCACCCTGGACCAGGCCACAGTCTGCTACATGGATGACAAGAGTTCCGTGGGCGTGGCGGAGCACAATTTTCGTGTTGCCTCGCCGCAGGTGCGCGATCTGGTCTTTCAGGCCCCTTCCTCAGCGGTCATCTCTTCGGCGGGGCAGGACGCTCCGTTCCGCGCCAGCGATGTAGCAGCCGGCATCTGGGATGATGACGACCGCCGCCGTACAAAAATCCCTGAAATGTTTGTGGATTCGGCCCAGCATGTGCCATTGGAGATGCTGCGGCTTTCCTTTCACGATCTGGAATTCCGCAGCGTGCACCAGTTCGCAGGCACAGTAACAATGAAGGATGGCATTCTCATCAATAGCACCGGCCAGGATTTCTCCCAGGCCGCGCTGGTCGATTTTCGTAACCGGAAGTTCTACGAACTTGGTCCATTGCCTGCTGGAAACAAAATCCAGCCATTCAGCAGGCCAACCGGAGACTTAAGCTATGCCACCCGTTTGCGGTCATTCTCTCCTGACTATCACATGCAAGGGGCTTTTACGCTACGGGGGTTTCTGCAGTCAGAAACATTTTCCTCAAGTCTCTCCACGCGCCGATTCATGTTTATCGGTTTCACCACGCAACCTCTTCTCACGGGACAACTGGAAGGTATTACCCCAGATGCGAAGACATATACGCTGTTTGAAGTGACCATGGAGAATGGCCAATGATCCATGTAGCCGGTTTGCAGAAGTTGTACTCGGGTGGCCGGGGCCTGCGCTCCTTTGATCTTGACGTGGCGCAGGGGGAACTCGTTGGCCTGGTGGGTCCAAACGGAGCCGGCAAAACCACTCTTATCAAGATCCTTGCCACCTTGCTTATGCCAGATCGCGGTGTGGCGCAGGTGAAGGGACTTGACGTAGTCCTTGAAAAGCGAGCTGTGCGCAAAATCGTTGGGCACATGCCAGACATTCCTGGGGTGTATCAGGACATGAAGGTGCGCGAGTTCCTTCTATTTTTTGCTGCTGCTTTTCATA
>DASTCT010000211.1:0-10741 GCA_035710845.1 Candidatus Angelobacter sp. | reverse complement strand
ATCGCGCGGGATATTACACATCGGCGGCGAAATAACTTTTTGGTTTACCCCGACGCCGCAGGCGGAGGGAACGCTATCCTGAAGATCATGTTTGGGAAGTCATGCAAGCGCCGATTTACTGAACACTACACGCCTGATTCTGACCTGCAGATTTTCACGCTGGCAGGGTTCCCTCGCTGCGCTCGGGAGTGAACCAGTGATTGATTGCTTTTTCCACTTGCTCAGACTGTTTTTAAGCTAAAATACTTTCCATGTCCTTCCGTGCGCCTGCGCCAGCTTTTGCCAAAAAAACGACCAAAACACCTCCTCCTGAAGATACAGGAATGGAGTCTTCTTACCTGAAGGCGCTGGGCGAGAAGCAGACGCCCGTGACCGTAAAGCTGCTTTCCGGCGAGGTTTTTCACGGCTGGATTGAATACTACGATATCGGCATGATTCGCCTGACCCGCGAAGGCGAGCCGAATCTTTTCATCTTTAAGCACGAAATCATGTATATCGCGGAAGATAACGGACGCCGCTCCCGCTGATGGCCGCAATGGCCCACAAAGAAGACTTCCTTACACCCATGCAGGACCTGGCCCGTGAAGCGGGCGTTCTGCTCATGTCGTTTTTCGGCAAGGTCTCCATTGAATACAAGGGCGAGGTTGACCTGGTGACCAAGGCTGACCGCGCTTCAGAAAAGATGATTGTGGAGCGCATCCGCAAGCAGTGGCCGGAGCATGACCTGATTGGTGAGGAAGGCAGCCGCCGAGAAACCGGGAGCGACTTCCGCTGGTATGTTGACCCGCTGGACGGCACCACAAATTTTGCTCATCGCTATCCTGTTTTCTGTGTATCCATGGCGCTGGAATATAAAGGTGAGCGGATTGCAGGAGTGGTCTTTGATCCCACGCGGGATGAGATGTTTGCCGCAGAGAAGGGAAGCGGCGCGCAATTGAATGGCCAGCCCACTCATGTTTCTTCTACACCACGGCTCAAGGAGAGCCTGGTGGCCACGGGGTTTCCCAGTCACAAGCGCCACAAAAATCCGAACATCAACTTTTATCACCAGATCACATTGCGCTCGCACGGTGTGCGCCGCGCCGGCTCAGCGGCCCTTGATCTCTGCTACACCGCTTGCGGCCGCTTTGATGCTTATTGGGAGTTCAACCTCAATTCCTGGGACACCGCCGCAGGAGTGTTGCTGGTGGAAGAGGCCGGCGGCAAAGTAACAAATTTCAGCGGCGGGCCATTTGAGATCGCCAGCCGCGAGGTGCTGGCCAGCAACACCGTGCTGCATGAGGAAGTGCTCCGGGAATTTCAGGCGATCATGGAAGGCCGGGTGGAAGGCATACCCTCAGCCACAGAGTACTTCAGATTACGACAATAGTTACTGGACGTTTATCTGATGGTAAGGCAGAATAGCTGCACCTTCAGTGAAACTATTCCGTTATCTCCTGGGCTGTTGCTTGTTTTTAGCCGCGCTTAGTTCAGCGGCTGAAGTTCACATTCGTGAAATTGGGTTGCAGGGCTATATTGATTTCTCAGGCAATCCGCAACAGTTACGCATTGAAGTGTCCAACCCCTCGGCAGGACCAGAATCATTTGTTCTGCACATCAGACAGAAATACTCAGGCCGCGAAAAATCTGCTCTGGATTACAAGGTTGACCTGCAAGGCCACGAGTCCCGTTTGCTCGCCCTGGCTCTGATGTTTGTAAGTGACGGAAAGCTAACAGTCGAGCAGATAGCTTCCAACGGAGCTGTTATCAGCAAGGATGAGCAGAATACGCCTAGGGCCCCATTGGACCTGGTGGCGGTTGTGTGCGCTACACAAGAGATATGCAGCGCCGTTTCAGATGCCATCCGGTCAGCCGCTACGGTTGAGGACCGGAATATTAAAGAGCGACAACTGAAAGTTTTGTTGCTCACCGAGCCCCCGCAAAACTGGTTTGCTTATGCTCCTGTCCATACCCTC
The DNA here is from genome assembly GCA_035710845.1 of Candidatus Angelobacter sp. Taxonomy (GTDB): domain Bacteria; phylum Acidobacteriota; class Terriglobia; order Terriglobales; family Acidobacteriaceae; genus Angelobacter. The sequence continues at coordinate 8,786 of DASTCT010000211.1, read as the reverse complement.
ATCGTAGCTGGACCAGTGAAGGACCAAGCGGCGCGGGACGCGATCGAAAACTTTACCCGTTTTGGTGGACACTTGATCATTGCTGCCGATCAGGCGCCGCGCGATTTTCTTGCTCCTTATCGCGTGGCTGATCCGCGAGAGGTTGGCATAGGCCGAGGCACTCTCAGGTCAGTCAACTCAGCTACAGGGCCACAACTACGCCAGCTTTTTTCGCCCGGGGAGAACACTCACACTCCGGATACCGCAAACCTGATTAACCTGGTGTTTTCAAAGGAGATTGACAGCGGCACGTTATTGCAATGGGTAGGGAAACAATTTGTTTTTCCACGGCTGCGCTGGATGATTGGCTGGATGCTGGTTTATATCCTGCTGATTGGACTGCTCAATTTCTTTATATTGCGCCGGATTGGCAGGGTTGAACTGGGATGGCTTACCGTGCCCGCGATTGCCATTGTTTTTGCAGCGCTGTTTTACTTTATGGGCGGTCGCGGCAAGATGACTCATTTCACCCTGGACCAGGCCACAGTCTGCTACATGGATGACAAAAGCCCCGTGGGCGTGGCGGAGCATGGTTTCCGTGTTGCCTCGCCACAGGTACGCGATCTGGTCTTTCAGGTCCCTTCCTCAGCGGTCATCTCTTCTGCGGGGCAGGACCCGCTGTTCCGCGCCAGCGATGTAGCAGCCGGCATCTGGGATGACGACACTCGACAGCGCACGAAAATTCCTGAAATGTTTGTGGATTCGGCCCAGCATGTCCCGCTGGAGATGCTGCGACTTTCCTTTCATGATCTGGAGTTCCGCACCGTGCACCAGTTCGCAGGCACAGTAACAATGAAGGATGGCATTCTCATGAATAATACTGGCCATGACTTCTCCCAGGCAGCGCTGGTCGATTTCCGCAACCGGAAGTTCTACGAACTTGGTCCATTGCCTGCCGGAAACAAAATTCAGCCATTCAGCAGGCCAACCGGGGACTTAAGCTATTCCAACCATTTGCGGTCATTCTCTCCTGACTATCACATGCAGGGAGCTTTCACGCTACGGGAGTTTTTGGAGTCAGAAACATTTTCCTCAAATCTCTCCACGCGCCGGTTAATGTTTATCGGTTTCACTACGCAACCTCTTCTCACCGGACAACTGGAAGGTATTACTCCAGACGCGAAGACGTATACGCTGTTTGAAGTGACCATGGAGAATGGCCAATGATCCATGTAGCCGGCTTGCAGAAGTTGTACTCAGGTGGCCGGGGCCTGCGCTCCTTTGATCTTGACGTGGCGCAGGGGGAACTCATTGGCCTGGTGGGTCCAAACGGAGCCGGTAAGACCACTCTGATCAAGATCCTTGCCACCTTACTCACGCCAGATCGCGGTGTGGCGCAGGTGAAGGGGCTTGACGTAATTCTTGAGAAACGCCCCGTGCGCAAAATCGTTGGACACATGCCGGATGTTCCAGGGGTGTATCAGGACATGAAGGTACGCGAGTTCCTTCTATTTTTTGCCGCCGCTTTTCATATCCCCAGCGCAACCAGGCACAAAGTTGTGGGGGACATCCTGCAATGGTCGGGACTTGAAGACCGCGCCGATGGTGATGTGGAGCATCTTTCCCTGGGATGGAAGCAGCGGCTTGTTCTGGCCAAGACCCTGTTGCACAGTCCCGCACTGCTCTTGTTGGATGAGCCCGCTACAGGGCTTGATCCCCTGGCGCGTCTGGAGTTGCGGCGCCAGCTCAAGGAACTGCACCATCGCGGCGTCACCATTCTGATCTCATCGCATATCCTGAGCGACCTCGAAGATATTTGTACGCGGATCGTTTTCATCGCCGATGGCCAGAATATGGGGCAGACCGGACAGGCTGCGGTTTCCGACGCACCGCCTCCACCCGCACCTGTGATCTATGAAATTGAGTTTCTGCCATCGACGCAGGCGCAGGAAATTGCGGAAGGCATAGTCGGCATGCAGGTGTTAGCTGCGTCAGAAGCAATGCTGCGTTTGTCGGTAACCGGAGGGCGAGAGCAGACGGCAAAGATCGTTAGTGCTCTGGCCGCCGCGGGTGTGGGGATCACAAGAGTGCAGCCGGTGAGCGAACTGGAGAGCCAATACCAGCAGTTGTTTGGGGGCAAGTAATGAACCCGATGGTGCGCAAGGAATTGAACCTCCGCATGCGCGAACGGCGCGGCTGGATTCTGCCCACACTCTACCTGATCGCCATGGGCGCAACCGTAGTCTTTGCTTATTACATAGTGACCTCGGAGCGAACGGCGCGCGAGGGACTCCAGGGCGCCACGGTTGGAGCTACAACGTTTCTTACACTAAGCTATGCTCAACTCACGCTTTTATTGCTGCTGGTGCCGGTCTTCAGCGCTGGTTCGCTTACCATTGAGAAGGAACAGCGGACATTAGCGGCATTGATTACGAGTCTGCTTCGTCCGCGGGAAATCTGGTTTGGCAAGCTTTCCGCTTCCTTGTTGTTTGTGGGTCTCCTGCTCTGTACCGGGCTGCCGATCATGGCGCTTGCGCTTTCTTTGGGCGGCGTGGGATTGGTGGAATTACTGTTCACAGTTCTCACCACCCTGCTGATTATCGCAACCATCTCCGCACTAGGGTTGTACTGCTCCGCTACCTTTCGGCGCAGTGTGCATTCCACTGCTGTCAGCTATGCAGCGGTGATACTGCTCTCAGTGATCACACTTATTGTGTTTCTTTTGCTTTATTCTCATTGGAATTCCACACATCCGGGTGTTCCTGAGTCGCAAATACCAAGGGTGCTCCGTATACCTCTGTATTTGAACCCGTATTACTTTCTCACGATGGGTTTTGGCGTGGCGGCCAATATCAGCCGCGGAGAATGGCTGATTTGCCTGGCTGTTTATGCCACTATTGCCGTATCTTTCATGGCTCTCACCTGGCGGGCCATTGATCACAGCGGCGAGCAACTGTAGCAATTAGCAGTGATGTGATGCTTATTTGTCCTGCGGAGCAGCAGGAGCGTTAAGCTCTTGCAGCGCCTGTTTGGCTTCTTCAGAGTCAGGATTGACCTTTAAAGCCTGCTGAAATGCGGCCACAGCTTTATCATGCTCGTTGTTTACTGCGTATAGACTTCCCAAGGTGTTCCAAATGTCATCATTGGCTGGATTGCTTTTTGTATAGTGTTCCAGCAGGTAAATCGCCTGTGCATAGTCTTTGTTGTTAATCGCAAGCTGCGCTTGCCTTAATTCCGGCGGCATACCGTATTTTTGCGCGAGTTCTTTATAGCCAAAGACGAGCACAACGGCCATCACCACAACCGTAGACCACTGGTAAACCTTGTGATGCTGCGCAAACCCTCCCATAGGAAGGCCCATCAGCAATCCCGTGATGAAGCCGCCGAGATGGCAGAAATTATCGATGTTAGCCCCGAAAATCCCGCCCATTAAGCCAGCGCCTAAAGCGAAGTTAATGCCAACAAAGAACACCATGCTGCTCACCAAGCTGCGCTTCTGCGCCGCAGAGATGGAAAGGTTGCCAAACTTCACGCCGGCCAACACGGCGCCTGCAATTCCAAATATGGCCCCTGAAGCGCCGACTTCAAAGGTTCTGGAATTGTGCGCAATGCTGAGCAAAGCGCCGCCAACTCCGGTAAGCAAATAGATGAATAAGGTCTGGAACCGTCCAAACAGCCGCTCGGAGAGCTGCCCCAGGCTCACAAGGCACCACATGTTGAAGGCGATATGCATGAGCCCGCCATGAACGAACCCGGCGGTAACCAAACGCCACCATTCACCATTGAGGGTGTATGGCCCCACGTTTGCACCCCACGCCACCAACGCTTGCCCGCTGAAGTCAAGGAACCCAGCGCCCGTGGCAACCATGCCAACAAATACCGCCACATTGATGGCGGTCAGCGCAGTCGTTACGGGGTAGTCGCGCATGGTCCCGGTGGCGATCGTGCGCCGCGCCCGGCCGGAGGCCACCCCGGCACAGCGGTCACATAAGACTGGCGCAACTCCCTCTTCGTTTAGGGGCAGTTCAGCGCCACATTTCAAGCAATTAGGCATATTGGCTAGGATAACAAGGAAGTCAAAAGTTTGGGCTGGTTGATGATCAAGTTGTCTCCAAGACGGCAAAAAATGCCAAGGCCGCCGCGCCAGGGTTCATGCGATTGATTATTTTGGACTCCAGATGCCAATTCGGGGCAAAAGTACGGTGATCATACAAAGAAATGAAGGGAAAAGCTGTCATTTAAAAAGCCGCACTGAGATAAAATCTCCTATCCCCAATGACTATATATAAGATTTCAGCGGCCAATGCCCAAGGTGAAAAATCCAGGGCTATCAAACGTTCAGGGTACTTAACCGCAATTTCAGCGTTGGTTGGCATCCTGCTAGGTGGCAGGTTTATTTTTTACGAAAAAAATCCGCAAGTTTTATTTATCTGGATTTCGATATTCGCCATTTTACTCACCTTTATTCTTTGGCAATCATTGCGGCGAACCAGCAAGTTTCTCTCCGAAGCATATTCCAGTTTTGAAATTACCGCTGATGAGAACACCCTGACTAAGAAGCAAAAAGATACGCCTGACGTACAACTGGCCCGAGCCGAGGTCAAACGGATTGAAGAACATCAAGGCAAAGGGTTCAGGATATGTACAAATGATTCGCAAAGAACTATCTGGGTGCCATGTGAACTGGATGGCTATGAGCAATTAAAAGCAGATATCCTTGCTTTACCGGGGGTGGAGATCACCAGCAAATCGCAGGCGTGGCTGCGCAGTTATCTAATAATTGCCGCGATGTTGCTGTTGTTTGCCGTTTCGGTCCTGGCGGACAACAAATGGCTTGCCGTGGGCGCTAGCCTTGTACTGGCAAGTTATTTTCTGTTTGTGCCGATCAAGCAGTACCGAAATCCGAATCTGACTACCCGGGGAAGACGCCTGCTTCTTTGGCTTGCCTTTATCGGAGTTTGCATGTTGGCCCGTGCTGTCATTCTCTGGCGTTCATAACCCACCGCCATGCAAAAAGGCTTCTCAATCGGAACAAGGATTGAGTGAGCGCTGATCACTGCTTTTAGTTCTTTTTGGTATCAGTGCCGGTACTGGGCGATGGATTCTGATTCAGTAAATCGGCAAGGTGCTGTTCTTTGCGGGACTCAGTTGTTTTGCCTTCAGATTTCAGGACCGCAGACAACAATTGATGGCTTTCGATTGCTTTGTCATTCAGGGTAATCGACTTGCGTAGCGCTGCTTCCGCTTCAGCGAAATTGCCCATCTGCGCTAAGGCGTCTCCATAGGAATACATGGCTTCTGCGTCGTCATCCATGGTAGCAGTGGCTTGTCTGAAGAGAGGCACAGCCTTTTCCGGATGCTTCTGCCAAAGATAAATCTCGGCAAGATTGATCTGAATGTAGTGGTACTCAGGGTTGAGGGCCAGGCCGTGCTCATACTCGCGAGTAGCATCGTCAAAGCGGCCCAGAGCCTGGAATGAGGTGCCAAGCACAGCGTGGCCATATTCATCGTCAGGCCGTTCAGCTGTGTATTTTTGCATGTGCTCAATGGTTGCTTTGTAATCTTTTTGATCAAAAGCTAATTGCCCTTTGCCATACTCAACCGCATATGACTTGGCTTTGGCGATGGGAACGCACAGCACAAGGATCACAAGGGCGCTGACAGCCATGATCGTCCGGCGCTGCGTGCTTTGTTCTTCCACAGAAGAGGTGAAAGTCCGCGCCAGAAAAAATCCGATCAGGAGACCGGTAACCAAGCCTCCCAGATGCGCCATATTATCAACATGGGCTTTTAATCCGAAGAGCAGATTCAATAAAGAAAACTTAACAACGTATCCCAGCATGCGGCGGACCGACTCTGGCGGCAAATTGTGTTTGCCGTAATAGAGCGTGGTAATCAATGCTCCAGCGATCCCAAAGATTGCGCCGGAAGCGCCAGCGCTGACGCGCATGGGATCCCAACTCAAGCTCGACAGAGAAGCTCCAACGCCGGTCAGCAGATAAATGCCAATCACGCTGAGCGATCCCAGGAGCCTTTCCGCCAGCCGTCCCAGCGACCACAGGCACCACATGTTGCCGAAAATGTGAATGATGCCAAAATGCACGAACATGGAGGTAATCAGCCGCCAATACTGTCCGCCCAGCGTGTACGGACCATAGTCGGCGCCCCAGTGGAGCACCTGCTGCGTCTCTGGCTCAAATATGGAAACTCCCAGCGCTACCATAGCAATGAAGACGGCAATGTTGATGCCTAACAGTGCAAAGGTCGCCGGCGTTGCTTTGTTGGCAAGGCTGGACTGGACGGGAAGAGAGTCCACTTTCTGCGGCTGGATCTCCGCTGCCAGTTGCGACTGGCAGGTCTTGCAGAAAGATGATGCCTCACCAAAGGTGAATGATGGCAGTTCAGCGCCACACTGGCGGCAGTTGGCCAATTTTGAAGTCCTCAGCTTTCTGGGGGTGAGTTGCTGCCTATTCTAACCGCAATGCGCCCTGCAAACCTCCTCTAATCTTGTTAGAATTTTCTTGTGGAACCTTCTTTGCTGAGCCGCGACATCCAGAAGCGCCCTGATAAGTGCAAGTTTGAGGGCCGAATCCTGTTTTTGACTGAAGATCCAGAGCTGATCCGCCGCCAGCTTGAGGGCGAAGACCTGCCCTGGGACACCAAGAACCCGCAGAACAATCCCAAGCTGCGCGATGACATCTCTACCGACGAGATCACGCCGGCGCACATCTGCTTTTTCTTCGATGAAAAGCTGGGTGAGTGGCCTTATACGGGCCTAAAGTGCGGGAAAGATGTCCCTATCAAACGCGGCGATGTGAAAAAAGGCGGCTTTGTGGCCGCCGTGAGTGGGAAGCGCCGCGGCAAGGGATCGAGCAGGGAGCAATCGCCTTATGCTGAGCTGAGTGCCGGCATCAAGCTGGTGATTGCCGAAAACATTGAGCGCATTTACAAGCAGAATTGCCAGAACCTGGGCGTGCTGACCTCAACCGACTTCAGCCTGATTGATAAGGTGCGTGCCGGGGAAGAGATTCCGCTGAGCAAATTTACCGAGGGTGAAGACGACATTACGCGCCAGGTGATTGAGTATGGCGGGCTGTTCCCGTTTAACGTGGCGCGGATGCAAAAGAAAGTTTTTTTGCCGCCGATCGCAACCGGCAAGCGGCCGATGACTATCGCTGAAAAGATTTTTGCCCGGCACATGCTGAATGAGCAGAATGAGCCCGGAGTCGGCTATGTGAAGCCGGGTGACTCAGGCTTTGCCCGCACCGATCTGCGTTTTAGCCATGAATATGTGACGCCGATGTCGGCAATCTTCTTTGAACATTTTGTGGGCAAGGATGCGAAGGTCAACGATCCTGCGACGATCCTCTTTTTCCGCGATCACCTGACTTTTCTTGACGAGGTAATTTCAGAAGAGAAGAAGAAGATGGGGCTGCTGGATTTGGCCGGCCAGCTCAAGTACAAGCAAGAAGATTTTGGCAAGAAGCAGGGCATTAAGCTGCATGGCGAGTTGAAAGACCGCAAAGGTTCTGAGGGCATCTGTCACTCCATTGTGGCTGAGACTTATGCGCTGCCGGGACAGCTCAACGTGGGCTCTGATTCGCACACGCCGCACGTGGGCGCGGTGGGCTGTATCGCGTTTGGCATCGGCACCACGGACGTTTTTAACTCATGGATCACCAAAGACGTGCGGGTAAAAGTTCCAGAGTCAGTGAAGGTGATTGTGCGCGGCAAGCGGCGACCTAACGTTACGGCCAAGGATTACATTTTGCTTTTGTTGAGCATGGAGTACATCCGCAGCGGCAAAGCGCTGGCCAAAGTTATGGAGTATTCCGGTGAGGCCATTGAAGCGCTGAGCGTGGACGAGCGCGCCACCATGACGAACATGGCGGCGGAGATTGGCGGCTTTACCGGCATTGTTGCGCCAGATGAGAAGACCGTGGAGTTTTTGATGGAGCGGCGCGGCATGTCGCGAGCGCAGGCAGAAAAGCTCTGTGAAGGACTCTTCAGCGATCCTGACGCGCAGTATGCGCATGTGATCGAACTGAATGCCGACGACATTACTCCGATGGTCGCCACACCGGGCGATCCCGGCAATGGGAAGTTCATCCGCGACCTGAACACGCCGGTCCCGGTTGAGATCGCTTACGGTGGCACCTGCACTGCAGGCAAGAACGCTGACATGGATATGTACGCGCAGGTGTTGTCCGAGGCGCTGCAGCAGGGCAAGCGCGTAGCGGATTCCTGCAAATTCTATATTCAATTTGGTTCGCAGGAGACGCGCGAATACTGCGTGCGCAAGGGCTATCTCGATATTTTCAAGCGCGTGGGCGCAACGGTGATTGAGCCGAGTTGCGGCGCGTGCATCAATGCCGGCCCCGGTGTTTCCACGCGGCCTGACCAGGTGGTGATAAGCGCGCAGAACCGCAATTTCCCTGGCCGCAGCGGCCCCGGACTTATGTATCTGGCCAGCCCTTACACGGTGGCTGCCAGCGCTGTTGCAGGATACATTGTAGAGTACGAGCCACAGACGGAAGCTGCGCGTTCTGATCTGGCGATGCGCAAGTAGGTGAGGACTTAAATTCCGCAGGCCGCAACGATATTGATCGGGGCAGCAGGTGCGAAAGCTGGATTTGCTATGCTCAAGAATCAGTGGCATTTTGGCGCAGGGGCGACGCATCTTAAATGCTATATGCACGAAAGGTTTAGGGAGATGAGATGGGGAGATGGAGAATCCCCTAAAGTATTTTGCAGAATTGCGCGACCCGCGGGTGGAGCGAACGCGGGAACACCTGCTGGAAGAGATT
>DASTCT010000210.1:0-11050 GCA_035710845.1 Candidatus Angelobacter sp. | reverse complement strand
GATTCCCAACTCCGCCGCCAAATCCGCAGAGCTCTCTCCCGCCTGCAGCCGTTCCACTGCCGCGCGCCAGAACTCCACGCCTCGTTTCCTATTACCCTTCGTGTTTGCCACTCGCAGCTCCTTTTCTGCTAAGTGTGCATTCTTTCACTGTCTCACTTTCGGGGTGCACTCCAGAAAGCGTGGATCTCTGTCGCTGCGCAATTCCGAGACGCATGGGTACTGTGAGGTCAATGAGCGAAATCGCGGTGTTACGCCAACAATGCCCTGCTCACCGCACCCGGCCGGGGCGAGTACAGGCTGTTTGGGCACCATGCTTGGACAGGCCAGCTTTTGCTACTCGATTCGAGAGTTATTTTGTGGGCGCTGTTTGTTGGCGCTCTTCCGCCTATTTCAACCGCAACAAATCGGATGGACTTAGCCCGCGCTGGACAATAGAAAATTTTTCTGGCATGCGAACCGCAACAACCTCGCCGCTCTCCACTTCAACCCACACCTTCACTGGTGGATCGGTTAACTGTCCGGGATCCGGTATCTCTGTGAACGTGTATTCCTGCGTCTGGATCGGTTTTTTTGAAATCATAAATGTCTGTATCACTCCCATTTTTTCAACCCTCACAGGTACCACTCCAGCCTGCCCTCCAGCTGGGATAGTCATTATCCCGATCTTCGCAGGGATTCCGCTTTTGAGTGCCCGCTGTGTGGCAATCCTGTACGCGCTGACGCTCAGATCCAGTCCCATTGCCGTGGATGAAGTTATTCCACTGTCGTTTTCCCCCGCGGGAGAAGATTTCTGACCGTTCACATCGACCAACTCTATTTTTGCGACCTTGTCGCCGATCCAGACCATCTCCACGGTTGCTTTCTTTCCTTTGATCAAGGTGGAATATAGAAGCCATTTGTTAGAGCCGCCTGGGCTAAACTGCTCCTCGAGATCTGACTTCAGAGTGTTCCCAGCAGAGTCCGTCACCTCCATTTTGGTGTCCAACCGAGTTCCATCCTGATTCGCAGTGAGAATCTCGCGTCCAATTGTCCGCCCGTCGACCAAGATATTGTATTCTTTCGTCTGCGCGCTACACGCGACGGCTAGAACAGGAACACACAGGACGGCAGGAAGAGAAAGCAAGTTAAGTACGGCGGAGAGCAATCTGGTAAACCGTAGCATGGTCAGATTATTCCTGTTGTTTACAGATGCGACCAGCGGCAAAGCGCGGCAGAGCGGACGTGACTCTTCCATTGGAATGAGCTGCCCCCAGGCTAAAAAGCACTTGACGTTGGCGAATAAAATACGATACAAAAACCTACCGTACCTTGCAGGCAAAAGGGCGAGTTCTTTGCTTCGAAAATGCCTCCAAGGAGGCCGTCGATGGTTGGCGGGTTGGAATCTTTCATAACTGAATATTGGGTCTTACACACTCTGGCATTTTCATTGCCTGGGTGTCCGCAGGTCATGAGTGTTTGAAAACCGAACGGATGCATAGAAAGAGGATTGCGCCCCTCTGCTGATCCTTGGTGGGATTGGGTGACCTTGGGTGGAATTGGGTGAAATCGGGGGTAGGGGAGGGGGCAGAGGGGTTTTGGCAAGAATCGTTGAAGCTGCAGGCTTTAACGTTTGGGTAGCGTGAAAACCAACCCAATATTCCGCTGAAAATTATCCTAAATCACACGTGATATTGGCAGACAAGCAGAGGGTCGCAGCCCTGACAGAAACATGGTTCGTCATTCCACCCGACCGGCGCATTACCATCTTCTGCTGGTTTGACGAGGCTCACGGCTGAACCTATGATGAATGTTTGCGCCTTCTTTGCGGGCGCCAACCTTAAGTTCTGCTTAAGTCATTTAGTTTATGCGCATTGCCTACCTAGAGTGCTTTTCCGGGATCAGTGGCGACATGTTTCTTGGCGCCCTGCTGGACGCCGGAGTTCCGCCTGAGGTCCTTACCCGGACGGTGGAAGCCCTGGGTGTCGATGCGCGCCTAGAGATTTCCCGCGTCAATCGCAGTGGCATCAGCGCCACCAAAGTCGATGTGATCGCTGCCGGTGAAAAAGAGCTACCTCGGGAGGAGTTCTGGGCAGGAGCACTCAGCACAGAAGCACTCAGCAATCAGCAGTCAGCATTCAGTCCGGCAAGACCATTGCCTGCGACGCTCTCTCATGGCCACGAACGGGAACACGCACATTCGCATGGTTCCTATAGCCATGACCATGAGCATACGCATTCCCAGACACCGCCGGGGGCGGCGGTGCCACATGAGCATAGTCATGCGCACTCGCACAGCCATTCACATTCGCACCAGCACAGCCACTCGCATGAGGGAAGCCATCCGCACGAACACAGTCATGAACATCGCGGCTTGAAAGAAATCCGCCAGATCATTAATCAGGCGGCGATCAGCCAATCGGCCAAAGATCGTGCCATCAAGATCTTTGAAGCGCTGGGCGCAGCGGAAGCCAAAGTCCACAACTCGGACATCGAAGAAATCCATTTCCACGAAGTCGGCGCGATTGATGCCATTGTCGATATTGTCTGCGCATCGGTCGGCGCGGAAGCGCTGGGAGTGGATGAATGGATCTGTTCGCCGCTGAACGTCGGCGGCGGAACGGTGGTTTGTGCGCACGGAGCATTTCCTATCCCCGCGCCTGCCACGCTTGAACTGTTGAAAAACGCTCCCGTCTATTCCGGTGAAATTCAAAAAGAACTGGTCACGCCTACGGGCGCGGCAATCGTAAGCGTGCTGGCTTCGCGCTTCTCACAGTTCCCTGCCATGAAGACTGAAAAGATCGGCTACGGCGCGGGCACTCGCGATTTCAAGAATTCTCCCAACGTCCTTCGCATATCCGTGGGTGAAACCGCGACGCAACATGAGCCGGCATTTCCGGTCGAAGAAATCACTGTGCTGGAAGCTAATGTTGACGATATGTCACCGCAGGTCTTCGGTTATGTGATGGAGCAGGCACTCCAGCAAGGAGCGCTGGACGTGTTTGGCACACCGGTACAGATGAAGAAAAATCGTCCTGGCATGCTGCTGACCGTCCTGTGCCGCCCGGAAGACAGCCGGCGATTGACAAAGATGATCCTGGCCGAAACTACTACGCTCGGCGTCCGCATGAGGCAAGAGACCCGCGCTGCGCTGGCTCGCCGCCATATCAGCATCAGCACAAAATGGGGAAAAGTTCGCATGAAGCTGGCCAACCTCAACGGCAGTATCAGCAACTACGCTCCTGAGTACGAGGATTGCCGCCGCATTGCGCAGGAACAGAATGTGCCGCTGAAAACGGTCATGCAGGAAGCCATTAAAGTTTATCTGGAACGGAACAATGGATAAGGGCAACAAGTTCTACATCACAACGCCCATTTATTACGTGAACGCGCGGCCCCACATTGGCCACGCTTACACCACGCTGGTTTGCGATGCCATTGCGCGTCGCAAGCGCATGCTGGGCTTTGACACGCGTTTCTTAACCGGCACTGACGAGCATGGCGTAAAGATTGAGCGCTCCGCCAGTGAAGCGCAGACGCCTCCACAGAAGTGGGTGGACAAGATTTCCGCCGAATTCCGCGCACTGTTTGACAAGATGGGCATCTCCTACGATGACTACATCCGCACCACGGAACCCCGCCACAAGCGCGGCGCGCAGGAGCTGTGGAAGCGCATCCAGGAAAAAGGCTTCATTTATAAGGGTACGTATACCGGCCAATATTGTGTCTTCGACGAACTTTATGTCGATTCTGTTGGTCCCGGCGCGCCTTGCCCAGAGTGCGGCCGTCCTACGGAAACCGTAAGCGAAGAGAACTATTACTTCAAGCTCTCCGCCTTTGCCGACAAGTTGCTGGCGCACTATCAGCAGAACCCCGGCTTCATCCGTCCTGAGACGCGGCGCAATGAGGTCATCGCTTTCGTCAAGAGCGGGCTGCGCGATCTCTCCATCAGCCGCAGCACTTTTAAGTGGGGCATTCCAGTTCCCGGCGATCCAAAGCACGTGATGTACGTTTGGCTTGATGCGCTCAGCAACTACTGCACAGCCGTTGGCCTGGGCGCGAAGGAAGAAGACGAGCAGAAAAAGTTCGAGCACTATTGGCCCGCAGACGTGCACATGATCGGCAAGGAGATCATCCGCTTCCACTGCGTCTATTGGCCGGCTTTCCTGATGGCCGCAGAGTTGCCGCTGCCAAAGTCCGTGATTGCGCATGGCTGGCTGCTCTTTGAAGAGAGCAAGATGTCCAAGACCCGCGGCAATATTGTGCGCGCAGACTCAGTGATCGACGTGATGGGTAATGACACGCTGCGTTATTTCCTGCTGCGCGAAGTTGTCTTTGGCAGCGATGGCTCTTTCAGCTTTGACGCGCTGGTGCAGCGCTACAACTCTGATCTCGCCAACGATTATGGCAACCTGGCCAGCCGCACGCTGACCATGATCAACCGTTATTTCAACGGCTCGGTGCCTTATCCATCGCCCACGGTGGCGCGCCGCGGCACGGATGACGCAATCAAGGAGCACTCGCTTTCTACTATTGAAGAATTTGGCCAGCTATTTGACGATTATCAGTTCTCGCGCGCACTGGAGTCAGCATGGAGCCTGGTGGGCGCGGTGAACAAATATCTGGTGGATGAAGAGCCGTGGATTGTCGCCGAAAAAGAGGGTGAAGAGAACAAGGCACGCCTGGCGACCATTCTTTATACGGCAGCGGAGGCGCTGCGTATTGTGACTGCGCTGGCATACCCGGTGCTGCCGGAATCAACCACCAAAATTTGGAACCAGCTTGGATTGGGAGAGATCAGCAAATTTAAGTTGGCCGATCTTAAATGGGGACAACTGCCGTTAGGCGGCAAGCTGGGAAAAGTAGAACCCGTGTTTCCCCGCGCCGACAAAACACATATTGAGAGGATGCAACAGATGGAACAGGAGCGTGCTGCTCAGGCTGTCTCCACCACAACATCAACTGGTGCAGCACCGGCTCCTGCCGGCGAAGGCGCTCGCCCCGGACAGCCAGCCACGCAGTCTGCCCATGGTCCAACAGAAGCTGCGCCTGCTGCCAAAGCTGCACCGGCAGCCTCGGCTATCGCTGACGGCAAAATCTCTATCGACGATTTTCTGAAAGTCGAGCTGCGCGTGGGCCAGGTGAAGGTCGCGGAAAAAGTAAAGGGCGCAGACAAGCTGCTGCGTCTTGAAGTCGATATAGGAACGGAAGTCCGTCAGCTTGTCGCTGGAATTGCTCTGGCTTACAAACCTGAAGATCTTATAGGACGCAAAGTCGTAATCGTGGCCAATCTTCAACCACGCAAGCTGCGGGGATTGGAGTCCAATGGCATGATCGTCGCGGCTTCTGTCGGCGAAGACGGCAAGCCGGTGCTGGCTGGATTTCTGGAAGATGTACCGATTGGGGCAAAGCTGAAGTGATAGGGTTTCTGAAATCCCGAGCGTAGCGAGGGATCCCTATCGCCGCGGGAATTTTTGGGCTAAACAATAAGAGCTTAGAAGAACATAGCGATCCCTCACCCGCCAAAAACGCGGATTCGGGATTTCAGAAAAAGCTGATGTACATCGACTCTCACGCCCATCTTGAAGGGCACAAATTTGACTCTGATCGCGCCGAGTTGCTTACGCGCGCGCGTGAAGCTGGCCTGGAGCGGATTCTCGCTATCGGCAGCGGAACTGGACCGGGAACATACGACTGCGCGCTGAAAATCGCTGAACAGCATGACTGGATTTTTGCTAGCACTGGTTTACATCCGCATGAAGCCAGCGTGGCCACAGCCGCCGATTATGACGAGATGTCACGGCTGGCAAAGCACCCAAAGTTGATTGCCTGGGGAGAAATCGGCCTCGACTATTTTTACGATCACTCGCCGCGCGAGGTGCAGAAAGAAGTCTTTCGCCGGCAAATGGAGTTGGCGGCTGAAGCAAAGCTGCCCATCATCATTCATTGCCGCCCCAGCAACAACAGCGAAAATGCCTGGGATGACACACTGCAAATGCTGCGCGACTACTGGGCTCCTTCCGGCTTGCCCGGAATCCTGCACTGCTTCACCGGCGAATGGAAACACGCGCAGGCAGCATTGGAGATTGGTTTCTATATCTCGTTTGCTGGGAACGTCAGCTTTCCCAAAGCAGAAAACATCCGAGCAGCCGCGAAGCAAGTACCGCTCGATCGCATGTTGATTGAGACCGACTCACCTTATCTTGCGCCGGTGCCGCATCGTGGCAAGCGCAATGAGCCGGGATTTGTGGTGAATACCGCCGAGGCCATCGCTCAGCTGCGCGGAGACAGCAAAGAAGAAATCGGCAAGCAAACGGCAGAAAATTTTTATCGACTGTTCCCGCAGACGCGCTAAGCTGTATTTTTCATTGGCGCTCGCTCACGCCGCGCCAGCTACCAACGCGCAGGATTGTTTTGAGAAAAAGGATTCTCCTAACTGCCAGATCCTACTGACATGAGATCTGGCCGCAGCGAGTCATCCACCATGCGCTGCTGCCCTATTCGTCGAATCAGGAATACCAGCGGCAGAAACGCCAACCCAGCACTCAAATGCTTGAGAGTATGCCCGCTCACAATCCCTCCCAAGCTGTAAATCGGTTTATCCAGCAGTTCAAAGACTTTGGCAGCAATGTTCCCCACGACGGCAAGCACAAATGCAGGCGTAGCCGCGTTGCGCGATGGAAATAAAACCAGCAACAGCACTCCAACCAGGATGATCAACCCTTGATAGAGCGCATACCATCGTAAATCGCCCTGACCTAACTCTTCAGTAACGCTCCAGTGATGCACAGTCCATAGCCCAATCGCCAGAAGCGCGGTAATGCCCCATGCTGAGGCGCCGCCAAAACGATCTGCCACGATCGCGCCAACACATCCAGCCATGGCAATGATCATTGGCAAACGATCAAACACCAGTCGCTGGTTGTCAGGATCTAAATGGTAGTAAGCCGAGCCGGCGCTGGTGAGAATAAGACCGAAGAACAGAATGGCAAAGGCCCAGCGCGTGCCCGTGTCCAGGGTCTTTCCTGCCCGCAATACAAACCAGAGCCCAGGCAAACCAGCGACAAGAAACGCTAGGTTAGAGAGCACGTCCATGGCATGGGCGACTCCAAAGATCGTCCGCTGGTCGGCAAAGTTGTGGTAGCTCTGCGGCTGCGAGATTGGCGCCAGCATCGCCACCACGGCATAAGCTGCTACGCACACGCCGACAATAATCAACAATCGAGTCGCAGCTTTCATTCCCTGGATATTAGCCAGCACGGTTCCCATCCTGCAACTGCTCATTCATGTGATGTGCTCATCTCTTGAGCAATTGTTGGTTGCTGGTCCACTTTCATATCTAATTGCCACACAAGAAAAGATAGCTTCAAAGCCGCTTCTTCTATCGCCTGGCTAAATGGACGCCCGCCAGAATGCCCGGCTTTTATGCCATACATGAGCATTACAGGAAGACCGGAACTCGTGGCGGATTGCATGCGCGCTGTCATTTTGCGGGCCTGCTCCGGTGGGACTCGCGTATCTTCATCGCCGCTGGTAAACAACATGGCAGGATATTTTGTACCCGAGACCACATGCTGGTAAGGCGAATAAGCATAAACGAATTTAAACTGCTCTGGATCATCCGCATTGCCATATTCCAACATGAAAGCACTGTTGTGATTCTTCAATTTGGGATAGCGGACAATATCCAGATCAGGATGCTCGCAGATCACAGCGCCGAACAATTCCGGACGCTGCGTTGTAACCGCCCCAACCAGCAGGCCACCATTGCTCCCGCCCCAGATGGCCAGCTTTTGCGGGCTGGTGTATTTGTTCTTGATCAGCCACTCAGCCGCGGCAATGAAATCGTCAAAAACGTTTTGCTTATGTTCCAGCATACCGGCTCTGTGCCAGGCTTCACCAAACTCGCCTCCGCCGCGAATGTTGGCTACAGCGTAGATCCCTCCCTGCTCCGCCCACCACACCGCGGTAGGATTGAAATCCGGAGTCAAGCTGGTATTGAACCCGCCATAGCCGTATAGCAGCACTGGAGTGTGTTCATCAGGCTTCAATCCTTTGCGGTGAACAAGAAACATGGGAATGCGCGTTCCGTCTTTTGAGGAATACCAGACCTGATCGGCTTGAAAACCATCTGGCTCAATTGGTATGGGAGACCGGAACCAGATGTCACGTTTGCCGTTGGCAGACGAATACCGATAAATGGTATCTGGCGTGGTAAAAGAACAAAAATACAAGAACCCTTCATCGCGGTCCCATCGTCCGCTTATTGAGGCTGAACCCATTGAAGGCAACTCCACGTCACCAACCGGCTTGCCTTGCAACGAGAAAATCTCACTGCGTGAGCTCACGTTGTGCAGGTAATTGACGAAAATCTTGCCGCCAATCACAGAGAAATCCTGCATGGCGTCTTTTCTCTCTGGCACAATATCCTGCCATTTATCTTGCTCCGGATGATGCAAATCAATTTTTAGCAGCCGCCCGTTGGGCGCTTTCCAATCGGTTTGCACAATGAGCGTGTCGCCGGCATATCGGACGTGAAAACTTGCGTCGATTCCGGTAATAAGAGGAACAAATTTGCTGTCTTTCGCGAGGTCCTTAAAATAGATTTCGGTTTTGCTCCAGCCAAACCATGCGATTGAAAACAAATAGTGGCCGTCAGCAGGAGCATAAGGTGTTACCCAGATATCAGGCCTGTATCCATTCGCAAAGACAACGGCGTCTTTGGCGGGATCAGTTCCCACCGCATGAAAATAAATGCGCGGCTCGTGATCGCGTTGCCGGATTCCGTAATAGAAACCGCTATTGTCCGCTTTCCAGTTAAGAGAGGTATAAATCGCGCGCGGCATCACATCAGGCAGATCGCGGCGGCCATTGATGTCCAGCACATGGATTTCAGTTTCATCCTCACCGCCGTGCCGCACAGCATACATCAGCAGGTTGCCGTCAGAAGTTACGTCCCGCATGCTGACCACAGTGGTGTGATCAGGGCTCATTGGGAGCGGGTCTAACAAGAGTTCATCTGGCCCGCCGCTGGCCTTGCGCCGATAGATACTCCACAAGTCCTGACCGGCGCTCATCTTATAAAAAAAATAGTAGCCGCCCTCCTGGAAAGGGCTGCTGACAAAATCGCGGTTGTATATATCTTTCATGCGCTTATGAATGCTCTGGCGCATGGGAAGACCATTGAGCAATGAGTGCATGTAGGAATTTTGGGCCGCTACCCAGTTCTTGGTTTCTGCGCTGTCACCATCCTCAAGCCAACGATACGGATCGACGATCTCCACGCCGTGAATCACGTCTTTAACATTGTCCTGCCGGGTTGCGGGCGGGGCAGGCGCATACTCTGACGCGGGGTTACTCATTAGAATTCAAGCCAAGTTCCCATGCCAGGAAGCTGAGTTTGAGTGAAAGCTCATCCACCACCTGACTAAATGGACGGCCTCCGGAGTGCCCGGCTTTGGTGTCATAGAGCAGCATCACCGGCAAACCAGAGCTTGTGGCAGCCTGAAGCCGTGCTGCCATCTTGCGTGCCTGCTCTGGCGGAACGCGCGTATCGGCGTCGCCGCTGGTGATCAAGACCGCAGGATACCTGGTTCCTGCCTGCACATGCTGGTAAGGCGAATAGGCGTAAAGATACTTGAATTGGGCAGGATCAGCGGCGTTTCCATACTCCAGCAGCGCTGGCGGATTATTATTTTTGGTGAACTTGTAATAGCGGACCATGTCGAGATCAGGATGCTCGCAGATTACGGCCCGGAACAGCTCTGGCCGTTGCGTCATCACAGAACCAACTAGCAGGCCGCCGTTGCTTCCGCCCCAGATCGCAAGCTTCGATGGGTTGGTGTATTTGTTTTTGATCAGCCATTCAGCCGCGGCGATGAAATCATCAAAGACGTTTTGCTTGTGCTCCAGCATGCCTGCTTTGTGCCAGGCTTCACCAAATTCGCCGCCGCCGCGTAGATTTGCCACAGCGTAAACTCCGCCGTGTTCAATCCACCAGGCCGCGGTGGTATTGAATCCCGGTAGCAGGCTTATGTTGAATCCACCGTAACCATAAAGGATGGTTGGCGTGTTTCCATCAGGCTTATAGCCTTTGCGATGCACCAGAAACATCGGCACGCGCGTACCGTCTTTGGATGAATACCAAACCTGCTCCATCTCATAGCGATCTGAATTAAATGGTATGGGATTGCGAAACCACAAGTCGCGCTTTCCAGTAGAAGCGGAGTAACGATAGATGGAGCCAGGCGTGGTGTAGGAAGAGAAAGTAAGAATACCTTCGTCACGATCATAGCGGCCGAAGATGGAAGCTGAACCGGCGGAAGGCAGCGCGAGTTCTCCCAGCGGCATACCATCCAGAGACAAGATGGCGATACGCGACGTCACGTTGTGCAGGATGTTGACAAAGAGTTTGCCGCCGATCACAGAGAAGTTCTCGATGGAGTCTTGTGGCGCATCGACGATTTGCTGCCACTTCTCCGGTCGGGGATCACGCAGGTCGATTTTGAGAATACGACTGCGCTGCGCCTGCCAGTTGGTTTCGACGATCAGGAAATCGCCCGCGAATTGCGCGGTAAAATGCGCGTCTTTGCCGGTAATAAGCGGCTGGATATCGCTCTTGCCGTCCAACCGCTGAATGAACAGATCATTCTTGGCCCAGCCGGCCTGAACACTAATGAGCAGATACTTACCGTCTTCTGACACGTCAGCATTTAGCCATGTGTCCAGTCCATAGCCCTCGCCGAAAATCATCTGATCTTTACCAGGATCAGTTCCGAGAGCGTGAAAGTAGATGCGTCGGCCCACATCGCGACGGCCCAGCGTGTAATAAAAGCCGCTGTTGTCTTTTTTCCATGAAGTGCCCTGATACAGAGCGCGCGGAAAGAAGTCAGGCAGGTCATGGTGGGTCTTCAAATCCATGATGTGTAGCTCAATTTCGTCTTCACCGCCGTGGCGCACGAAATAAAGCATCAGGCTGGCATCTTCTGTAATGTCCTCGAACCCAACAGTGGTGGTGTGGTCTCCACTCATAGGGTGTGGATCAATCAGCAGTTCATCTGCGCCGGTCGGGCCT
>DASTCT010000209.1:0-14428 GCA_035710845.1 Candidatus Angelobacter sp. | reverse complement strand
CAAGCCGTTCATCGGCTTTGGCGGCCTCAACTCTCCCAATACAAACAATCGGGCTATTCAGGAAGGTTCGTTCGATTGGACGCAGACCTTCTGGAAGAACCCGCAGTACGGCGCTGTGCAATTGGTCACGCAGACCTCTTACGTTACGCGTGCACCGTGGTTTGTGGCAGCGGGCGCGCCCAAGAACGCTCATTTGATGATGGGCTATGTCAGCTTGAAATACGTGCTGCCGTAACCACATCAAACTGATTCACAAGAAGCGCCGGGAATTCTCCGGCGCTTTCTTGTTTTGCCCCGCGCGTAATGTGCTCAGCGAATTGCACAATGAAACTATAACGTCAATTATGCGGAAGGTGGGATAAGCGCCGTTTTTGGCGTGTATTGCTTTCCCAAAATGGTGCCATGCCTTTATTACGGGTTCTTTACTTTTGCTGGTCTTAAATGCCAGAATGATCGCTCTGATCTCTTTTTTCGTGGCTCATGCTCACCACGGACACCACTCACGAAGAGACACAACCCCGGCAATCCCTGCTGGTGCGCATGGTCACCGCATTACCGAACTGGGGGCTCCGTGTTCTGTTGTGGTTCCTGCATCGGATCATCTATCGCGTCAAGGTGCTGGGCAAGGAAAACATTCCGCGCAAAGGTGGAGCTCTGCTGGTTTCCAACCACATGTCTTTTATCGATGTGGTACTGATCAGCGCAGCGGCCAACCGTCCCATACGGTTTCTGATTTTCCGCGATGTCTATAACATCCCTTTCATCAAGCCATTTGCGCTCCTCATGCGCGCCATCCCTATTCCTACGGAGATGCGCCCTCGGGATATTGTCAGCTCTTTTCGCGTGGCCAGTGACGCAATCCGCGCAGGCGAGCTGGTCTGCGTGTTTGCGGAAGGGCATATTACCCGCACAGGCTCCATGTTGCCATTCCGCAAGGGCATGGAGCGGATCATTCGCGGCCTGGACGCACCCATTGTTCCGGTAAATTTGCATGGCGTGTGGGGAAGCATCTTCAGTTATGAACGTGAGCGGTTCTTATGGAAGATGCCACGCCGCATGCCGTATCGCGTGACGGTGAGCTTTGGCAAATGGCTGCCCTCAACGGCAAGCGTCGTTGAGGTCCGGTGCGCCGTGCAGGCATTGCAGGCCGCCGCTTTTGAAGCTGACCGTGTTGACTCTCTCACGCTGGACCGCGCTCTTGTCCGTACCGCGCGACGCCATCCCTTGCGCTTCTGCATGGGCGACGCCCGCTTTCCCAAGGTCAGCTTTGCCAGCATGTTGATCAAGCTCATCTTCGTTACGCGGCGCATGCGCTCACAATGGAAAGACCAGGAGATGGTGGGCGTGCTCATGCCTCCTTCCGCTGGCGGAGCTTTGGTGAATTTTGCCGCTGTTTTGCTGGGCAAGGTCCCGGTGAACCTGAATTACACAGCCAGCACTGAGACGCTGGCGGCCTGCGCGCAACAGTGCGGCCTGCAAACCGTGGTCACGTCAAAACTCTTTCTGGAAAAACTTGCCGCTGTCAATAAGATTGACGTTCCTGGGCGCTCAATCTATCTGGAAGATGTGCTGGCCAAGCCTAAATCCACTGAAAAATTGCTTGCCTTGCTGATGGCGGTTTTTCTGCCATACAGGCTGATCAAACGGGCTGTGGGTGCGCAGAAGCGCACTACCAATGATCTGGCCACCATTATTTTTTCCAGCGGCAGCACCGGCGAGCCCAAAGGCGTGATGCTGACGCACCATAATATTCTTGCCAATATCCGGCAGATGACACAGGTATTCTCTTTCTCCAGTGACGACAAGCTGATGGGTGTGCTGCCATTCTTTCACGCCTTCGGCTTCACCGTGACGCTTTGGCTTACCGCCACCTACGGCGTGGGCGTGGTGTTTCACCCCAGCCCGCTGGATGCGCAAATGATTGGTGAGTTGACCCGCAAATACCGCGTAACCTTCATGATCACCACGCCGACATTTTTGCAGTCTTACACGCGGCGTGTCCCCAAAGAGGATTTTGCCAGCCTGCGTTGCGTGCTGGTGGGTGCAGAAAAACTTTCTGAGCGCGTGGCTTGCGCCTTTGAAGACCAGTTTGGCGTCCGTCCCCTTGAAGGTTACGGCTGCACGGAATGCGCTCCAGTGGTGGCCGTAAATATCTTCGACTATCGTGCTCCGGGCCTTGTGCAGCGTGGCGCACGCCAGGGCACTATTGGCCATCCATTGCCGGGCATGAGCGTGCGTATTGTTGATCCTGAGACAGGCCAGCCTCTGCCGCCGGACACTCCGGGCATGCTTGTGGTGCGAGGACCCAATGTAATGCAGGGTTACCTTGGACGTCCTGACAAGACACGCGAAGTTCTGCAGGATGGCTGGTACACCACAGGTGACATTGCCGCCGTGGCGGACGATGGCTTTCTTACTATCACAGACCGCCTGAGCCGCTTCAGCAAAATTGGGGGAGAGATGGTCCCTCATGTCAGGGTAGAAGAAAAGCTGCACGAGTTGGCGGAGATAACGGAGCAGGTATTTGTGGTTTCGTCAGTGCCAGACGAAAAAAGAGGAGAGCGGCTTGTGGTGCTGCACACCCTCACTAGTGAACAGCTCTCGCCTGTCCTGATAAAGCTTGCCGCTGCCGACCTTCCACCGTTGTGGAAGCCACGGAAGGACCAGTTCTTCCGCGTGGACGCCCTGCCTTTCCTGGGTACGGGCAAACTTGATTTGCGCGCCCTGAAAATCTGCGCCAACTCCATGACCCGCTCTGTTTCTGCTTGAGGTGTTGATTCTCCCCTAACCTTTTGTGCAGCAAAAGCTGATCTCCTTCCCAGCCTGAAGTCATATAATGAATCCATGAAGAAGGTTGTTCATGCCGTCTGTTCGCATGATTGTCCAGATGCCTGCGGAATTTTGGTGACGGTGGAAGATGGCCGGGCCACGCGGGTGCAGGGCGATCCTACGCATCCGGTAACGCGCGGTTTTTTGTGCGCCAAGGTAACCAAGTACCTGGACCGCGTATACTCACCTGACCGCTTGCTCTATCCCATGCGGCGTAACGCGCCGAAGGGGCAGGGCAAGGGTGATGCCAGCGACTTCACGCGCATCTCCTGGGATGAAGCTCTGGAGGAGATCTCCCGGCGATTCCAGAAAATCTCAGACGACTTTGGCCCGGAAGCCATTCTTCCTTATTCATATGCTGGCAATATGGGCTTGCTGAGCTATTCCGGCATGGCGCATCGTTTCTTCTATCGCCTGGGCGCTTCGCAGTTGGACCGTACCATCTGCGCCTCTGCCGGCGGCGCCGGAATGCAAACCGTCATCGGCCGCAACGTGGGCATGGAGCCGCAGGCTTTTCGCGATTCAAAATACATCATTGCCTGGGGCGCCAATATCCATGCCACCAATGTCCACTTGTGGCCGTTTATTGAAGAAGCCCGGCGCAAGGGCGCAAAGCTGGTGGTGATTGATCCTTATAAGACGCGGACGGCGCGCTGCGCTGACTGGTATTTGCCCATCAATCCGGGCACAGACGTGGCTCTGGCCCTGGCGATGATGCATGTGATCATCAATGAGAATCTCTACGATACCGACTATGTCAGCAAGTACACGCTTGGCTTCGACGAGCTAAAGAAGCGGGTGCAGGACTATTCGCCGGAGCACGTTGCCCCCTGGACAGGAATCAGCGCGAGCGACATCACGAAGCTGGCACGCGAATACGCGACGGTGCGTCCTGCGGCGATACGCGTAAATTATGGTGTACAACGCTCACAGAATGGCGGCTCCGCCATACGCGCTGTTGCCATGCTGCCCTGCATTACCGGATCGTGGGCTGAAGTGGGCGGCGGCTTGCAGCTTTCCACCAGCGGCGCGTTTTATATGAACGTCCATGCGCTGGAGCAGCCTGACCTGATGGCCAAAAGCCCGCTCGGGCGGCCTTCGCGAATCGTCAACATGTCAGAGCTGGGCAAAGCCCTGACGCAGCTCGCTGATCCACCGGTGAAAGCGGTATTTGTTTACAACTCAAATCCTGCAGTGGTTGCGCCGAACCATCATGACGTAATACGCGGCTTTTTGCGTCCCGATCTTTTTACCGTGGTGCATGAGCAGTTCTTCACTGACACCACCAGATATGCCGACATTGTCTTTCCAGCCACCACGTTTCTGGAACACAAAGAGCTGAACAAGGCCTATGGCCACACCTATCTGCAGTTATCCAGCCAGGCAATTGAGCCGCTGGGAGAGAGCCGCTCAAACACCGCTATGTTTGCTGCATTGGCAAAGCGCATGGGCTTCACTGAGGATTGCTTTCAGCAGGATGCTGACGCCATGATTGACGCAACACTATCACCTGCGCCGATTTCCAGGCCTGCGGGTTGGGAAAAGTGGATGGATGGCATCACTCGCGAGCGACTGGAAGCTGAAGGGCACATTCGTCTGAACCTAGGCGATGGGCCATTTTTACCGTTTGCACAAGGCGGGTTTGCCACCGCCAGCGGCAAAGCTGAGCTGTACAGCAAAAGCCTGGAAGAACAGGGCCTGGATCCGGTTGTTTCTTTTGTGCCGCCGGAAGAGTCGCGTCTCTCCGAACGAGCGCGGCAATTTCCGCTCGAGTTGCTTGCACGCAAGGCAGACAACTTCCTTAACAGCTCATTCACCAATATCCCATCCATTCAGAAAATGGAAAAGCCGGAACTGCTTGAGATCCATACCGCTGACGCACAAAAGCGCGATATTCATGAAGGCGACTGGGTCAGGGTCTTCAATCAGCGCGGCGAGGTCCGCCTGCGTGCCCACGTAAACGGTGCGGTACAGCCGGGAGTGGTTGCCGCAAGGCTCAACGCCAACCGTTTCACCCCAGATGGCAAGAGCATCAACAGCCTGACCTCAGAAACGCTTACCGACATCGGCGGCGGAGCAACGTTTTACTCTTGCCTGGTGGAAGTTGAGGCGATTACGGGCAGCAGCCGTCGGCCGGCTTAAAGGTGGCCTATGATCGGATCTGCTTAAGAGGAACATGGTAGATGGCTATCGAAGTTCGTCCTGCGAACCGTGCTGACCTGCCCAGGCTGACGGAAATCTACAACTACTACGTAATCAATACTCCGGTCACATTTGATATTGAGCCGTACACTGTGGGGCGACGCGCAGCGTGGTTTGATCAGTTCGCGATCACCGGCCGCTACCGCCTGCTGGTGGCGGAGGTCGACGGGCGGGTTGAGGGATATGCAGGAACAACGCGTTGGTGTCCGAAGGCTGCCTATGATACGACTGTGGAAACCACGGTGTACAGCAGCCCGGAAACGGTGGGAAAAGGAATTGGACGCAAGCTCTATGCGGCGCTGTTTGAAGCCATTGCAGATGAGAATGTAAATCGCATTGTTGGTGGATACACGCTGCCAAATCCGGCTTCAGCAAAGCTGCACGAGCTTTTCGGCTTCAGGAATGTTGGTGTATTCCGCGAAGTTGGTTGCAAATTCGGGCGTTATTGGGACGTGCAGTGGACAGAGCGGCCTTTGCGACTGTCGTGAGAATCCCAGCGATACCTTTTTAGTTTTTCAGCAACTGGCGCGCAATTGAGCAGTACAGATCCACCGCCTCATGAAGCTGCTTTTTTGAGATAAATTCCCGGTCGGTGTGCGCTACGTGAATTGAGCCGGGGCCAATCAGCACCGGCGTTCCCCAGTTGCTCAGCCAGGGAATGTCAGTGGTGAATCTGGCGACCATAGTTTCAATTCCAGGAACGGTGCGCAACTTCATGAAGAGCGTCTCCGGGGCGAACTCCGATTCTGCCAGACCTTCAATCTGTTGCATGATCTGCGCCCGCAGTGTTTCTGACGGGCCCACGAGCCGGTAAAGCAACTCAGCGCGTGCCTGATCAGGAATCACGTTGATGGCGCGGCCTCCTTCAATGATTCCGATATTGAGAGTGCACGGGCCGACCTCTGGATTGTGCGGCAGCTCTATGGCGCGCAGCCGCTCCAGGGCCGTGAGCAGCTTCTCAATCGCAGACTCGCCCAGCTCCGGATATGCCGAGTGCGCCATCCTGCCGCGAGCGGTGAGCCGCACGCGAAGTGAGCCTTTGGAAGCGATGGCAATCTTGTTCTCCGTGGGCTCCCCATTGATCAGAAAACGGCTGGGGAGCGGATTTTGATTAGCCATTTTTGCCCCTATGGCATCGCGCTCTTCGCCGACAACGAAGAGCATTCCAACAGCAGCGCCCTCTTTGCGCAGGCGCTGGCAGGCGGCGACTTGCGCAGCGATGATCCCTTTGGCGTCGCAAGAGCCACGGCCGTAAATGTTGTCGCTGTCCTCTGAGGAAGGGATGAACGGCGG
Source organism: Candidatus Angelobacter sp. (assembly GCA_035710845.1). Lineage (GTDB taxonomy): Bacteria > Acidobacteriota > Terriglobia > Terriglobales > Acidobacteriaceae > Angelobacter. The sequence goes on along the minus strand of DASTCT010000209.1, from coordinate 8,104 downwards.
GACTGTATCCATGTGCGTGGAGAAAACAATTTGCGGAGGAACATCATCGAGCGTGGCTACCACGTTGAAGCGCTCATGCGCCACCGGCATCTTGTGCGTGGTATAACCCAGGCGGACGAGCTCTTCATAAAGCTCCGCGCCCACGGCGCCTTCATTGGCGGTGATGGATTCAATATCGACGAGCCTGCGAGTTAGCTTGATGGGGTCCATGCGAACTAACAGGATAAATCATTGCTTCATCACCGAGGGCACAGAGGAACACAGAGCGCAGAAAGAATGCAGGTTAAAGATCGACCTCAGTGTTCTCTGTGACCTCTGTGGTAAAAAAGACTTGTGGCCAACGAGATCAAATCCTTCTTCCTCAGAGGCTCGGCGGGCAAGCTGGAGGCACTGCTCAATGAAGGCCAGCCGGAGACGAAGTATGCCGCGCTAGTGTGCCATCCGCATCCTTTATACGGCGGCACTATGCACAACAAAGTTGTGTATCACGCAATGAAAGCCCTGAATGGGTTTGGCTTTCCGGTATTGCGCTTCAATTTTCGCGGCGCTGGCCTGAGCGAAGGCGAGCATGACAAAGGACAGGGCGAGCAAGGCGATATTCGCACGGCGCTGGAGTGGCTTGAGGCCGAGTACCGGCTGCCTGTGATTTTTTGCGGCTTTTCTTTTGGCGCGGCTACGGGGCTGCGCGTAGCCTGCGGCAATAAACAGATCGCCGGTCTGATCTCACTGGGCACGCCGGTGAGCGCTGAAGGGCGCGTATACACTTATCATTTCATGCAGAACTGTGCCCAGCCCAAGCTGTTTGTGAGCGGCTCGCGCGATCAGTACGGCGCGACAGAGAACGTAAGAAAAGTAGTTGACCTGTCTCCAGAGCCGAGGGAACTGGTGGTGGTGGAGGGCGCAGACCATTTCTTTGAAGGACATCTGCCGGAGATGCAGGCAGCCATTCGCAGTTGGATCGAGAAATTTTTTAAACCAGGCAAGCAGGTAGAAGCAAGCTGATGTCCATTGCACACAGCATGCGCTCCACGGCGCGGGAGATTTTTCTTGCCGCCCTGGCTGAAGCCAGCATTGAAAAGGCCTTTGATCGTCATGTGAACTACCAACGCGGCGTTCTCCGGGTGTGTGACGATCTTTATGATCTGAATTCACATCCACGCGTGCTTTGCGTCGCAGTGGGCAAGGCGGCGCACCGCATGGCGGAAATCCTGGCCCGCCAGGTGGGCACAACCATCGAAGGAATCGTAGTTGATCCCAATCCTCATTCTTACCAGCTTCCCGGTTATCGTTATTTTGCCGGCGGCCATCCTCAGCCGAATGAAGAATCAGTACGCGGAGCTGAGGCTGTTTTGAAATCACTGGGCGTGTTGAACGAGCAGGCGTTGGTGATTTACCTGATCAGCGGCGGTGGTTCAGCAGCGCTGGAAAAACCTGCGGACTCTGAAATCTCACTGCCAGACCTGATTGCCACATACAAAACTCTGGTAAATTCAGGCGCGCCCATCGCGCAGATCAATGCGGTGCGCAAGCATCTTTCCGCGGTAAAAGGCGGACGCTTAACCAAGGCGGCGCAGGGCGCACAGCAGGTCTCAATCCTGGTGTCTGACGTGCCGGAGAACGCGCTGGATTCGCTTTCTTCCGGGCCCACCATGCCCGATACAAGCACGGTGGAAGATTGTTATCGCATTGTGCATGAGCATGAAATGCTGGAGAGTTTTCCGCCGTCTGTGCGCGAGCTTTTCGAACGGCGTGCTCTGGAAGAAACGCCAAAGAAAGACGATCCTGCTTTTGCGCGATCACGCTGGTGGAAGATTCTTTCCAATGAGACTGCGGAGAAAGCAGCGGCCGCGGTTGCCACCAAGCAGGGCTTTGCCGTGGAGATCGACCACAGTTGTGATGACTGGGACTACGCGAAAGCGGCTGATTATCTGCTTGAGCGGGTGCGCGCGATGAAGCGCGGCGTCAGCAGGGGTTGCATCATTTCTGGCGGCGAGGTCACGGTGAAAGTTCCTGCCAACGCAGGCGCAGGCGGACGCAACCAACATTTTGCGCTTTACTGCGCGCAAAAGATCGCCGGTGAAAATATCGTGGTGTTAAGCGCCGGCACTGATGGGATTGACGGCGTGAGCCCAGCCGCCGGCGCAGTCGCTGACGGCACAACTTTAGAACGAGCACAAAAAGCCGGGCTCAACGTGGCTGAACATTTCAGCGGCTTCAATGCTTTTCCTTTTTTTGAGAAGCTGGGTGATACCATTCAGACCGGACCAACCGGAAATAATGTAAGAGACCTGAGAGTGCTGATGGCTTATTGAAGTTGGTAAGTTGGTAATTTTGTAAGTCGGTAAGTGGTTTTCGAATTTACCAAGTTACCAACTTACCCAATTACCACTCAAGTACTTGATCTCACCAGCCCCAGCACTGTATTCAAATGGTGTCCTTCATGCACCAGGAAAAATTCCAGCCATAATGAGAGGCTCATCGCGCCGAGCTTGGGATGAACACCGGTGCGTTGAAAGTCTTCTTCGCTCAAAGATTGCAACCGCGCCATGAGCTTAGTACGCATGGATGAAAGCCTGACCAGCACTTGCTGCGGCGGCAAATCCGACCACGATGGCCACTCCGGATCTTCTTCCGCATGATAGCGGGGAAAGACCGGAGCTTCTTCGGCAAGAATACGATTGATGCGCTCAAGAAAGATCTGGTGATAGCGGGCGAGATGAGCAAGATTCTGGCGCGCCGACCACTTGCCGGGAATCATTGCTGTCGACAGTGAATCTGGCTGGACTCCACGCAGAGCTTCAGCCAGGAAATCCTGCAACTGTGTTTCACAGCGTTGGAGACGGGATGCGTTGGCACTGGCCATGGAATTATTCTGCTACAGAAAAAGGCATGGACGTTAATTTAGAAATCGTCAGAAAAAGAGGACAGCGCGCTCTTGAATATTCCTTCTTAAGAATAGGGATGCCTTGCTCGCTCTACTCAGGATTTCAGAAAACTACTTCTTTTTTGATATGACTTTCAATTGGTCAGCAGCCAGGATTTTCTTGATCTGATTTCTTGCGTGGATAGACCACGGGCCAACCGTATCGAGGCGGGCATAAGCTTCCCAGTGATGCAATGCTTTGCGGGGTTGGCGGGCTTTTTCCAGCGCCAAAGCCAGATTGTAGTGCGCGTCGGCATAGGTGGGGGCCAGTGAAATAGCGGATTGGTAAGCGCGAATCGCATCAGGCAGTCGTCCGGTCTCGTCCAGCACATTGCCCAGGTCAAAATAGGCCAGCGCATAGCGCGGATCAACCTCAATGGCCTTGCGATAATAGCGCTCCGCCAGAACATAGTCATGCCGGTTGTAATAGAGCGTGCCCAGGTTGATGTAAGCGGCAGCGTGCGTCGGGTCAAGCTCCACGCACTTCTTGTAATTGTCGATTGCTTCAGGCTGCGTGCCGGGATCTTCTTCCAGGGCCACGCCGCGGGCAAAGTAGTCAGAGGCTGATTCAGCAGAGCGCATGGCGTGAATTTTGTGCGACTCAACCACGTTACGCTCAGTGAAATCCATCACAAATTGCCCGGCCAGCGGCTCAACGGCCGCGCCCTGATGGCGAAAAACTACGCGTGACTGGCTGGCGAACGTGCCTGCTTCCATCAAAGGATTTTCCATGCCCGCAGCCTGCCGCATGGCCTGCAGCGATTCAAGAATCACGGCAGAGCGCACGCGTTTGGCGCGCAGATCACGCAGTTTCTTGATTTGCAGGAGATCAAAGAAAGAATAGGAATCCGACGCTGGCAGCAATCCGGCTTTTTCCCAGCCCGCCAACTGCCGCGCTGTAATGCGAAGGATCCGCAGGACGTCCGTTCGATCGTATCGTTCCACTCGTGGCCTTTGGAAGTACGCGGTCTTTCTAACTGAGCTACAGAACATTATGCGAAACATCAGGCCGAAATGGCAAGAGCGAAGTCGCTCTAAATTGTGGAAAACTCACCTTGTTAGTTAACTTTAGTTTTGTCGTTGTGCTCTACAGATCCTGCTCCACCTTAGAAAGCGTGCCGGTTGATTTTTTTTTACCACGTTGGAAGGGGGGGATGATTCATCGAAATTTTTCAGAAAGCGGGAAAAATGTTCAGCAATCTGTTCTGATCGCTCGATGTTCTTTCTGGCCCTATCGCAAAGGAGCTTTGCTTGTTGTTGCAGCTTGCGCGAACGGTTGACAAGGTGCTTCATTGGCAAGGATTCTAAAATCAAACTGCCGGACTCGCATAGCGTCAAGAAACGCCGCTGTGCAAATAATTTTTCTACCGTGCGATTCGTTTCTGGATATTCCTTCCAACTCATCGGCAGTCCCGCAAACGACGTGCGCTGTCTGGATAAAGCGAATTTGCCTTGCCGCTGCTTTCGCGTCAGGTTTTGCTTTACGGCGTATGTCGCCGGGTGGTAATGGAGCCGACGATCGGACTTGAACCGATGACCTGTCGATTACGAATCGACTGCTCTACCAACTGAGCTACGTCGGCCATGAGGACTGTGTATCTATTCTAAGAGAGAGTCGCTGAGGCGTAAAGGCCGCACTATTTTTGCCATTGGCCGTGCGCCTCAGCGCTCGATTTTTACTTTCCTCCAGCGGCTCCGGCTTTCGTCTGCGCTCCTACGCCCAACTGCCAGAAAAGGTAGCTCAGCTCATTCACGTTGTTTTCTATCTGTTTGCTGACCGGAGTGCCGCCGGAGTGCCCTGCAGTGGTGTCATAGTGCAGCAGGATTGGGCGGTCTGATCCGGTGGTTGCAGCCTGCATGAGCGCAGTCATCTTACGGGCGTGCAGGGGAGCCACACGCGTGTCAGAGTCGCCGGAGATGAAAAGGACTGATGGATATTTGATCCCTGCCTTTACGTGATGATAAGGCGAGTAAGCGTAGATGTATTTGAACTGTTCAGGATTGTCAGAAGATCCGTATTCCGGCACCCAATATTTTGCTACCAGGAAGTTCTGGTAACGCACCATGTCAAGCAGCGGATAGCCGCAGATAACCGCGCCAAAAAGGTCTGGACGTTGCGTGAGAGCCGCACCGACAAGCAATCCACCATTGCTGGTGCCGCGAATGGCCAGCCGCACCGGCGTGGTGTATTTGTTTTGAATGAGCCACTCGGCTGCGGCAATAAAATCGTCAAATACGTTCTGCTTTTTCTCCAGCATTCCGGCATGATGCCATGCCTCGCCAAACTCGCCGCCGCCGCGCAGGTTGGCCACGGCATAGACACCGCCGTTCGCCATCCAGGCCGCGCTAAAAGAGCTGAATCCTGGCGTCTCAGTGAGATCGAACCCGCCGTAGCCGGTGAGCAGAACAGGATGTGAACCATCCAGCTTCAGCCCTTTGGCGTGCGCCAGGAACATGGGAATCTTGGTTCCGTCTTTTGACGCGTACCAGACCTGCTGCACTTCATACTTCGCGCTATCAATGGGGACTTTTGATTCAAACCAGACCGTCTGCTTGCCCGTGGCCACGTCATAGCGATAAATGGTCTGCGGAATGTGATACGAGGTAAAAGAATAGAACGCTTCGTTTGAATCCCAGTGTCCGTTCAGGCCGGAAATGGAGCCCAGCGTGGGCGTTGGCACCTCGCGCAACAGCTTGCCGGTGGTATCAAACAATTTCAGGTGCGGGACCACGTTCTCAGAGATGCGCACGGCCAGCTTGCCGCCTGCCAGTGAGAAGCCTTCCAGGACGTTATCGCCCTCAGGCACCACTTCATGCCACTTATCCATGGCTGGGTTCTTAAGATCGACTTCCATGATGCGCCACTTTGGCGCTTTCCAGTTGGTGCGCCCGTACATGCGGTCGCCAGCGATCTGCCCGCTGAAAGACGCATCCACGTCTTTCACAATGGTCACTATCGGCCCATTGCTCGCCAGGTCTTTTATGTAAAGCTCGGTATGGTTCGCGGCCGATCCGTGAAGCACAGTGATCTGGAGATAGTGATTATCTTCCGTCACTGAGCTGGTAATGATCTTCTCTGGGCCATAACCCTTGCCAAAGATCTCCGTATCATTCGCGCTATCCGTGCCGATTTTATGGAAATAAACACGCGGGCCTTCTGCCGTATCGCGCGTCAGGTACACGCCACTCTTATCGTTGAGCACTGCAACCCCGGAGTAACGCGCTTTGGGAAAAACATCAGGCAGGTCTTTATGCGCATCCACATCAAACAGGTGCGGCGTGGTTTCGTCTGCGCCGCCGTGACGCACAAAATATGCCATCAGCTTGCCATCTTTGGTGATCGAGTTTATCCCCACGGTGTCTGTGTGGCTTGGACTCAACGGCAGCGGGTCCACCAGCAATTCATCCTGGCCGCTCAGCCCCTTGCGCATGTAGAGCGAACTCTGGTCCTGGTCTGCGCTGCGCTTACTAAAGAAATAACGATTGCTCCTCACCTGCGGCGCAGTCATGGTGTCGATCTTGATTAGCGCAGTTACCTGCCGCTGCAACTCTTCACGTCCGGCGATCTTAGAGATCAGCGAATCTGTGTACGCGTTCTCCTCGCCAATCCACGCCCGCGTCTCAGGACTGTTCTGGTCCTCAAGCCACCGATAAGGGTCCACGATTTCCGTGCCCTGCACCAACTCTTTTACTTCATGAACGGCAGTCTTTGGCGGCGCAGCAATAGCGCTGGCGCCACGAGGGTTTTCTAATGCCGCAATGCTGACCGCGAGCGGAAAAAGTAAAAGGAATAAAGAGAGCAGAGACAGCAGCGTGATTTTCCTGGGCGTCATGGTAATGAGGACCTCACTTTGTCAGTTTGCGAATTGTGCCAACTCGTCGGTTTGTAAGCTGCGGTTTTCCTTGGGAAATCGGCGAGCGAACCGGCTTCTCAGGATGGCGCGATTTTAGTTCGCGCAGCCAATAACGGTCAACGAGAGCCGCAAGCCCCACAAACTTTTTTGTGCTTTCGTCTGGACTGGAAAGCAGTCGTCCCCCATCCATCCTTACAGACCCCAAATCTTTTCTGACTTGGTTTTCTAAAATGTTATCTGCATAGTTCTTAGTTCCAAAGTGCTAACACTCGGCGTTAAGAATATTTAAGTCTTTAGCTGCGATAAAGCCACAGAGCGGGAAACAGCGTCTTATCTAAACAGCTGATCAAAAAATCCATGTTACGGGGAGTTTGTACGCGATGAGGAGAAGTACTGTCTTATCCGCATTTGCAGTCATTATATTTTTTATGGCCTCAGGCTTGGCGCAGGAAGACTTCAGGTCAGAAATCAGCATTCAAGGGACGGCGAACGTTCCCAGAAACCAGGACAACCTTGATATCCCGCATGAAGCCACCAAGAGCGGCGGCCTTTTGCTGGGCTATCGCTATCATTTCAAACCGTGGTTTGCCGTGCAGGGCGATTACGGCTATACCCGCGATACGCAGAAATACTTTGATCCGTTCTTTGGCGAGACGGATATTCAGGCCAATCTGCACCAGCTTACCGGAGAAGCAGTGATTACCGCGCCTTCCAGCAGCCGTGTACGTCCTTACGCTTTGGCCGGCATCGGCGGGCTGTTCTTCCGGCCCACTAACTCGCTGAACAATCAATTTTTCGGAGTCAGCAATAACAGCGGTAATAATCAGACGAAAGCAGCGTTTGTCTATGGCGGCGGCGTGGATTTTGATCTTACGCATTACGTCGCTCTGCGGGCCGAATATCGCGGCTATCTGTATAAGATTCCTGACTTCCATATCCCTGGCCTTGCCACGGACAACTTTACACACTTAGCCCAGCCATCCGTTGGGCTGGTTTGGAGGTTCTAACCAGTGACAATACTATCGGCCATCGGACCAGACCGGAACGGTGGCCGGTAGTACACCGTGCTTTAATCGGAGATCTGCTCCCGGGGGAGCAGAGACGGAGAAATGAGGGGGTGCAGAGCGCAAGCGCGCATTTATTTGACTTAAGGATGATGCGTAGCTGAGAATAAGGCAGTTTCGCTTAGCTGCTTATGTGCCGCAGCTAATATTCTCCGTGGGCGCGCCCTGTAGCCGAAAAGCGCGTCAGCGTTCAGGACATCCATAATATGGCCAGGATCCTTTGCGTCGACGATGAACCGCATGTGGTGACCCTGAAATGCGCC
>DASTCT010000208.1:0-51504 GCA_035710845.1 Candidatus Angelobacter sp. | reverse complement strand
CATCGCAATTTTTCCTGCAAGAAATCCAGCTGCTTCGTTCTTACCTTAGCGACCACCAGTGGGCCGAAGGCTGGAGAGCCAGTGTCCAGGTATTGATTCGCTTTCTCTGACTTTCTGTTCGCTCACACCGAATTAGCCGATTCCCCACCGGCTGCGCAATGGCACTCCCCATTTTTGAATTTTCGAACGAATGCGAGGCGTTCTCTATGAGAAGGTCAAAACTTTTTTCTATTGCATGGTCATCCAGGCCAAAACAACTTACGCAACAGTCTTCTGGTCCGCAGCCGAACGCGGCTGTGCTCCGCATATTTCATATTTCTCTGTTTCGCTGTGCCGCGATGAACGGGGCGATCTTGTTGGCGCTCTTTCTGGTGAGTTCGAGCGCGTTTGCCCAGGCGCCATCATCCTCGTCGCAGCTCACCGCAGATCTTTCGCACTCACCCGGCTGGGTGGTGATTACCGTGGATGAATACCAGAACCTGCGGTCGCATGCTTATCCGGCGGAGCATGGTCCTGAACCTCCGCCGGTTGATGCCACGCTCACCCGCGTTGACTATGACTTGCGTATTGCCGGTGAACTGGCCACAGGCCGCGCCAGCCTCACAGTTGACGTGCTGAAAGATGGCTGGGTGCGCGTGCCGATTCCTCCCGGATTGCTGGTGCGCGAAGCCCGGCTTGATGGCAAACTGGTCTCGCTTGTCCCTGAAATGCCGGGTAAGGGCGGCTCTGAGCCTACTGCTGTTTTGGCCCACGCCGGACGTGCCGTGCTGCAGTTGGATATCGCTTTGCCGGTAAACGTTTCTGCCGGTGAAGAGCGGATCGCGCTGCCCTCAACTTCTTCCGGCGTCACGCGCGCTCAAGTGCAACTGCCTCGCCAGGGTGTTGATGTAAAGCTCACCGGCGGCCTGCTGGCGGAAAACACTGAGACCGGAACCGAAAGCCGATGGCTGGCTTATGCTCGCGGCAATGAACCCTTGACCTTCACTTGGCGGCGCAAGATGGAAGACCACCACGTAACGCTGCCGTTGCGCCAGCGCGGATCGCTTGCCCAGCTTACCAGCCTGGGAGAAGATGCCACCTCAATCTATGCCGAAGTAAATCTTCAGGTGACGCAAGGTGCGGCCAAAGAGGCCCGCATCCAGCTTCCGGAAAACATCACCGTCAACCAAGTTTCCGGCGCCATGGTGGCGGATTGGGAAGTTAAAGCCGGCGAACTGGTTGTGACCTTCCTTGAGCCGGTGGAGCAGTCAGCACGCTTTGTGATTACCGGCGAGAGCAAAACGCCACGCGACGGCCACATTGAAATCGCGCTGATGCGCCTGCTCAACATTGAGCGCGATACCGGCGGCGGCGTTGCCGTAGAGGTCCTAGGCGCAGGAGAGATCAAGGACCTCAAATCGCAAGGGCTGGAAAACGCCGATGCCACTGATCTTGGCGATTATTTTGCCAGCCGTCAATCACCCTCGATGGTGGTGTTCCGCCTCCGCTCCGGCGATTCCAAGGTCGCTCGTTCACTCGCGGTCGATGTGGCGCGCTATGCGCAGCAGGCCGTGCTGATGGCCAACGTAGAAGAGGCGCGATATCACGTGCTGCTCAGCAAGGAAGGCAAGACGCTGGTGGAAGCGCAGTACGCCATCCGCAACAACCAGAGAAATTTTCTCAAGGTCACATTGCCTGCCAACGCGGCTGTGTGGAGCGCCTCACTGGCGGGAAACCCGGTGCGCCCAGGCCAGTCGCCGGATGGCAGCCTGCTTTTGCCGCTGGAAAAAGCCCGCGCCGGCGAAGAGGCACCGTTATTCACGGTGGAAGTCTTTTACCTTGTGCGTGACTCCGCCTGGGTGGAGAAAGGCAAAGCCACGCTCGCGCTACCGGCGCTCGACCTGCCGGTCTCTCGCACTGGAGTGCTGCTCTATCATCCGCCGCTGTTCAAACTCACGGCTGAGCCCGGCGCCTTTCGCGTGGAGACATACGAAGCGCCCGCATCTGACGTGTTCCGCATAACGGCAGGGCCCGAATCAACGCCTATCGATGTGGAGTCTATGGGTATGGCGAACAAGGCAGATCGTTTTAGCCAGAATACCAATGGCAACCTGCCGCAGTCGGCCACGCAAACGCTAGTCGATAACTACAAGACGAAATCGCTTGGCGGACGCAGCGCCAAAGTCCTGCCCATCCGGCCGGAATTTCCGGCGTTTGGGCCAAGCCTGTTTTTTGTCTCCGAGCTTACTGAGGAAAACCACGCGCCCTTGCTTGAGCTCAGCTATCAGCGCGAGAAGAAGGAAGGTTCAAAATGAAGAAGCTGCTTGCAATTCTTATGGCGTTCTCTGTGTATGCAATGGGCGGTGAAAGCGCCTCATTACCGCTGCCCACTACCGGCAACGTTACGCTGACTCTGGCGGAGTACAACCGGCTGGTGGAGCTTGCCTCAAAATCAACCAAGCAGCATGAGAAACCGCCGCTGCCTTATGCCATCAAGCGCGCTGATCTTAAGTTGAGCGTGACGAATAACAACGTGTTGGGGACCGTGCAGATGGATGGCGAGGTGTTCAGCAAGAACGAAACCAAGGTCCCGCTCACCTCCGGCCTCACCATCTTGAATGCGAAGGAAGAAGGCAAGAGCCTGCCGCTGGAGCAGGAAGGCTCAACCGCAACCGCGATCCTTCCCGGCGCAGCAGAATTTTCCGTGTCGCTGGATACTGGCTTGCCGCTGGTGATTGAAGCCGGTCGTGCGGCGTTTACTCTGCCCGTTCCTGCGGCGGGAAGCGTGCGTCTTTCGCTGGCGATTCCTGGTGACCATAGCATTGTGCGCATCAGCCCCGGACTAATCACATCTCGCACAACAGAAAAAGGCCAGACCCTGGTGGAAGCTACGCTGGTGCCCGGCCAGCCCGCAAGTGTGTGGTGGATAACAGGAGTAGTAGCACAGACTCCGGTGGTAAAGCATGAAGTGCGTTTTCTTTCCGATGTGAAGACGCTGGTCACCATCAATGATGAAGAGCTGCGCGTTGCTGCGCTGGCCGATATTAACGTGGTGCAGGGCGATCCAACGGAATTTACGGTCGAGTTCCCGGCAGGCTATGAGATCACTGGAGCATCCGGCGTTACGGTGGAGTCCAGTGAAGTGGAGAATGGAAAGCTGGTGCTGTACCTGAACTCTTCTTCGCCGCGTACGCATGAGCTCCTCATCTCTATGGAGCGGCCGCTCAATGGCGCCAAGGCTGACGCGCCTTTTCTTACATTCAAAGATACCCAGCGAGAAACCGGCGAGGTGCTGGTGGAAGGCACCGGCGCAATGGAACTCACCGCCACAGAAGGCGGCGGCCTGAAACGCATGGACCTGAAAGAAGTGAATCCGTATCTGCGATCGCTCTCCCGGTTCCCGCTGCAAGCCGCGTTCCGTTATCATCGCCAGCCGACGGAAACTCCCACGCTGGCCCTGGATTGGACGCGTTTCCCAGACAGCAACGTGCTCGCGGCAGTGGCAGAACAGGCGGTGGTCACAACGTTGGTGACGGTAGAAGGCCGCATACTCACCGAGATCAAGCTGACCATCAAAAACCAGGCCCAGCCTTTCCTGAAAGTGGGCTTGCCCAAAGGAGCCACCATTGTTTCCGCTGACGTTGCCGGAGAAAGAGTAAAGCCGGTGCAAGGGCCAGACGGCAACCGTGTTCCGCTTCTGCGCGCGGGCTTCCGTCCTGCGGGGCCGTATGAGGTTTCATTTGTGTTCATGGACTCGGGCACGCCGTTTGCGAAGAAGGGCGGTTCAGAGCTTGTGCTGCCCAGCATGGATGTCCCCATTAGCCTGCTGGAATGGGAGCTTTTCCTGCCCGAGCAATACAAGGTGAAAGATTTTGGCGGAGATGCAATCGCAGCCAATCTTCTGCCTGCAGCGATGGAAGAGGACATGACAACGATTCAGGCGAACGGCACCCCTGGCAGTCTGGTGCAGATAGCTCCAGGCTTAGTCAACCTTGATTCGCTTCTGCCGGGGCAGATCGGCGGGATAGTGACAGATCACACTGGCGCTGTTGTAGCGGGAGCCCATGTCACAGTCACCAGTCTTGAACGCGGGACGAAAAGGACGACAATCACGGATTCCGTAGGGCACTGGGTTGTTTCCGGAGTCCCCACGGGAACAATCAAGGTTGAAACCAGGATGCGGGGTTTTCAAACAGATATACAGAACCCCATCAACTATGATGCGAACCAGCCATTCCGGCTGAGTTCACGGCTAAACGTAGGCGCGACAACTTCAACAGTCGAGGTAACGTCTGCTGCCTCACAAGCCAGCGCTGAATATCAGTATGAGAAAGACGATCGCGATGCTAAGAAGGCAGAAATGAAGCAACAGAATGCTGCTTCTTCCAACGTTCTCAATCTACAAAAACGCGTTGCCGGAGTGCTGCCGGTGCGGATTGACGTGCCGCGAGCAGGGAATTCGTATCGCTTTGCCCGCGCGTTGGTCCTGGACGAAGAGACAAAGGTGACGTTCAACTACAAGAGCGAGGTGAAATCACGATAGAGACCAGGCCGCGAATGAGCGCAAAATCGAAGATCGCGAATCAAAATCCTATTCGCGTTTACTCGTGTTGATTCGCGGCCAGCTTTTTATTTTACATACTTCGGCTGCTCGCCTTTGCTCCACGGATCGTAGTTGTGGGCAAAGCGCACGCGGTCGGGAATGGAAGGATGGTTCCCATACCAAAAATTTAGAAAGCGGCTGGGATACGGATAATCGAGCGAAACTTCCCCCAGAACCTGAAAGGCATGCGCAGCATTTTCCTGGTCATCTGGGTTGATTCCATGAGTGATTTCCATGCCATAAATATCGGCGTTGTGCTCCATCTGGCGGCTGATGGCATTGCCTATGGGCGAGGAGAAAAATGAGACAATGCTCAGGATTAGAAAAATCATAGGCAAGACCGCCCAATCGCCCATTTCACGTATATGCCAGCGCTCCCCGAACCGCCGCAACATCCAGTTTGCAATCAGATAAATTATGTAAAGCGCAACAAAAAGGCCAATCGCCAGCAGGGCCACTCCATAGACAATGTGATTAAGTACGTAGTGGCCCATTTCATGTCCAACAACGAATAGGGTTTCGGGCGGAGACATTTTCTTGATCGTCGTATCCCAGACCACGATTCGCTTGGAAGCGCCAAATCCGGTTACATAAGCGTTCAGTTCGGTGGTCTTCTCGCTGGCGAGCATGGCATACATCCGGTCACGCGGAATAGCGAGGCCACTGCGGGCAGTAAGTTCCTCAATGTGGCGCACTAGCTCTGGGTTGTGTTTTTCCAGGGGCTCAAATTTGTTGAACAGCGGATCAATGACCCAGGGACTGCCATAGACCACCAGAAGAGAGATTGCATAGACAGGGAACCAGGAATAGAACCACCAGCGCCGCGGGCTTTTGCGGATAATGAGGACCATCAGCCACAGCAGTACAACACCGATCACTGCGCTGACAAAAAAACCTTTGCCCATATCACCAAACCACGAACCCCAGCCTTGCACGGAAAGCCCGTATTGCCGGCTGATGCTGTGCCCGTAGGCATCCAGAGGCAAATTCAGAATGGTAGTAAGCAAGAGGAAAAGAGGAACGACAATCAGCGCCTGCAGGAAGCTGTATTTTGTCGCCTTTTCTGCCCAATCGCGGAAGCGGGCCACAATGCCCAAATAGAGAATGGCCAGCAACACGATCAACCCATAGATGGTTCCGACAATCAGCATCTTGACGCGCAGATCGTAAAGCGCCTTTGATTTTGCCAGCTTGTCCGGCGGAAGAGTGTATTCGGTGGTTTGAGTCTGCGGCGCGCTCTGTGTGACAGCCGGCGATGGAGAAGCAGTTGGCGATTGAGCATGAGTCTTTACAGGTATGAGAGAAAATGAGAGCCCGAGCAATAAAACTGAAGCGAGCAGCTTCATGGAAGCGCCTCCGCGCATTGTGGGGAACGTTGCAAGATAGCAGAAAAGACAGCCTTGAGCCACTAGCCATTCGCTGTTAGCAGGATCTGGAAGAAGACGCCTGCCACGGAACTGCGCTTTATCGTCACAAAGAACTCTCATTTCCAGAGATTCTCGATTGGCTAGCGGCCAGAAGCTAGCGACTAGCAGCTGTAACTCTAGAGTTATAAAATAAAGAAGCACTCTTTATCTAATACAGGGTTTGTTATGGCGCGGTATATCAAGAGCATTCCCCTTGCTGCGGCAGCAGTGATCGTCTTCGTATGCACTTTTGCCTGGGCCCAGCAGAACCCCAAGCGGCTCATCATGAAAGATGGTTCCTACCAGTCAGTGACTCAATATGAGATCAAAGGCGATCGCGTGCGCTACTACAGCGCTGAGCGTTATGGCTGGGAGGAACTTCCAAAAGATTTGGTGGACTGGCCGGCCACTGAAAAGTACAACAGTGAGCGTGCAGGCCAGCGTGATGAAACCATCAAGGAAATTGCCAAGGCGGATGAAGCCGATGAACGCGAGGCTCCGCTGGTCTCGCCCGGCCTGCGGCTGCCCAATACCGGTGGAGTATTTCTGCTGGACGATTTCAAAAGCCAGTCGCAATTGAATGAGCTGATCCAGAACGGAAGCGAACTCAACAAGCACACCGGCCGCAACATCCTGCGCGCCGCTGTCAATCCTCTGGCGCTTTCTTCCAGCCAGACCATTGAGCTTAAGGGCGAGCATGCGCGAGTGCAGGCGCACACGGGACAGCCGACGATCTTTATTGATATCGATACCAGCGACAACACGCAGCCCGTGTTCACGCAGAAGCCTACAGACAAAGACCAGCCCACAAACCATTACGGCATTGTGAAAGTGGAGCAGAAGAAAGATCTGCGTGTTGTGGGAAAGCTCAATGTGGCCGTGTATGGCAAAGTCAGTCAGAAAGAAGCATGGGTTCCGGTGACTACTTCATCCCTGGGCGAATGGGTAAAGCTGACGCCGACTGAACCGCTGCCGCCGGGCGAGTATGCAGTGGTGGAGTTGCTGGAGAAAAAGCAGATCAATCTTTTTGTGTGGGACTTTGGCGTGAATCCCTCTGCGCCTGCCAACCCCAGCGCATGGACGCCGAAGGAACCAGCCAAGGGAACGACTGAGACTCCAGCGTTGGAGACGAGGCCGAAGTAAGCCATCTTTCGAGTCATTGTGTACTACGAAGAGAGGATCACGGTGGCTCTCGCTACGCCAGTATTCCCATTCTTTTTCTGATAAGCGCATACGGTGATGTCATAGATGCCTATGCGTTTAGGGCTATAGCGGACAATGAACTGACTGGGAGCATGATCAGGCGCATTACTGTCAAAAGCCATTGGCAAGCGCTCGCGCAACTTTTCTGGGGTAAGAATATCTGCAATCACATCAAACTCATCCGGACGCCATGGAGAAGGAACCGATTTATCACAAAGCGGCTTGGCGCCAATCGGGCAGCCGCACATCATGGTGACATTGGCACGGATCGTGATTGTGGCAAAAGGAAGTTTGGGAAGGAAATGCGTGGGCGGCTCGATGATCTGGACGACCAGGCCGGGAATTTCCAATAACAGCCCATCGCCCTGGTTGAGATTTTTTCCTGGATAAACCCACTGCGTGGCTGAGACCCGGTTTGCAGAACCTTGGGCAGCCAGCGGTCCCAGAGCAGTGAACTCAATCAGGCGAGGCTTTTCCATATTTAGGGTGACCTTGAACAGGGAAGCGGCTGTAGTCCCTGAGCCAGTTGGGATTGGAGTCCCACGCTGGCGCGACTGGCACATTACCTCAACCGGGCCAGAACCTCCGCTGGTGGGGCCTGAAGCCAATAACTCACCGGTGTGAACGTCTCGCAATGTCACCAGCGCACCGCCGATATCATCACCCAGAAATTTCCCGTCTTTGGCAATAACACGAACTACGATCTCAGTTGGTTGCGCAGCTTGTTGATCCATTTTTGCAGGATACACCTCTGCGTCGAGCTAATTGGTTCAGCTTGAATGAATTTGATTGATTAAGTTTCGATTCGGAACTTAATGAAGAGGCTTACTTCAGTATCCCCTGCTGAGCGACCGCGCTATTGTCGCGGCTGGAATTTTTCACCATATACATCATTTCGTCAGCCTGGCTGATTTTTTTCTGAAATCCCGAATCCCGCGTAGCGGGTGAGGGATCCATATACCTACAAAAAAGTCTATAAGTTACGAAGACGTTCAAAATATCCTGGAATCAATCAGAGATTTTCGCGTTTGTCCGCGTGCATTAGCGGCCAGACTGATTGATCAGCGCTCATCTGCGAAATCAGCGGTAAATAAGATTGTAGGGTTCCCTCGCTACACTCGGGATTACACCCTCTACTTCAGAATTCCTTGCTGCGCCACCGCAATATTGTCGCGGCTGGAGTTCTTCACCATATACATCATTTCGTCAGCCTGACGGATGATCTCGTGCGAACTCTTGGCGTCCTCAGGATAAGTGGCCAGCCCCATGCTGCAGCGGACGTTCAGGTTGAGCCCGTCTTCCGCGAGGAATACGGTCTTGCGCATCATGTCCTGGATACGTTTTGCCACTACTAGCGCGGAGTGCTTGTCCGTTTGTGGCAGCAGGATCACAAATTCGTCGCCGCCGTAGCGGAAGGCGTAGTCGATCAAGCGTAGCTGGGACTTGATCTTGAAGCCGATCTCCTGCAGCAGCTTACTCCCGACTAAGTGACCATAGGTATCGTTCACGTGCTTGAAATGGTCGAGATCAAGAAAGATTACGCTGAACTCATAGCCAAAGCGCGCGGAGCGATAGACCTCGGCTTCCAGCGTCTTATAAAGATGGCGCGCGTTGTAGAGGCCGGTGCAATCGTCGGTAATGGTAAGCTCTTGAATCTTCTCTACGGCGCGGGCGTTATCAATGGCGATGGCGGCATAATCGCAAAGCGCATGGAGGAAGAACATCTCCTGCTCGCCAAAGCTCTCCATAGCGCAGTTGATAAGCTGGATCACGCCCAGCACGCGGTGCTTGGATTGCAGCGGCACGCAGATGATAGACCGCGTCTTCCATTTGGTCATCTCATCAATGCGCTTGGCAAAGCGGGGATCGTTGTAAACGTCGGGCACGATCAGCGATTCGCCATGCCTGGCTACCCAGCCAGCGATACCCTCACCCACCTTAAGCCGAACGGTCTTGAGCGTTTCGGCAGCGTCCCCTACGGCAATGGCGAAATAGAGCTCGTCCTTCTGTTCATCGACCATCAGGAGTGACCATGTGTCCGGACGGAAGAATTCCGCCATCTTGTCCATGATGGTTTGCAGGATTGAATCAAGATTCAGTGATGAGGTCAGCGCCTTCGCAACATCATTGAAGATGGCGACTTCCTGCAGTTGTCTCTTATTTTTTTTCTCAGGACCAGTGGCCTCGTTCATGTCCAGGGTTGTTCCTTCTTAAATGAACAGAAAGCTCTAACTTTTTGCGTATTATCGCTTGATTTAGGTAAATCGGCAACCAGACAATTGACCTGAAACCTGCGAGTAATAGCCCTTACGTACCCTGAAACTGGTTGTTAAACCAACAGTTACGGGGTATTTTGGTAAAGACCGAGTACGGTCCCTTACTATGGGTCAATTAACTGACTTACCAACCAAGGAAAATGGGCTGGCCATGGGCGCATTTGGTGACCGGTTGCGGCGCGAAAGGGAGATGCGCGGCATCACCCTGGATGAAATCACTGAATCCACCAAGATTTCCCGCCGCCATCTTGAGGCGCTGGAGAACGAACGGTTCGATCAACTGCCGGGCGGAGTTTTCGCCAAAGGGTTTGTACGGGCGTATGCCCACTTTCTGGGGATCGATGAAGACCAGGCAGTAGCAGACTACTCAGCCGCCAGCAATGAACAGCCAGAGCCTGAAGACAAATTTCCGCTGGAGATCCATGAGGAGCCAAAGCGTGAACTGAATCAGCGGCGCTCCAAGGCGCCATTGGTCTTCGCGATTGCGGCGTTGGTGGGTGTCCTTGTGGGCTACTTTTTCTGGCTTAAGTCTAAGCCGCATGGTATTGAGGTCGCGCAGTCCACGCATCAAGCCGCAGCTGCTTCAGAGACAACTCCGGCGGAAGTTCCGCCAGCGCCTGCGCAGGCGACAACTCCCGTTTCGGCTGAGAATGCAGCCGCTGCTCCAACACCAGAAGCGCCCGTAACATCGACCCAGACTCCTCCTGCTGCGGAGACCAAACCTGCAGAAAAAACGTTCGTCATTCTGGTAAAAGCGAAGGAAGACGCCTGGGTTTCAATTGTGGCAGATGGAAAATCCGTAATGGAAAAAGTCCTGAGCGCTGATCGTAAGAAAAAAGTGAAAGCCGGAAAAGAAGTTGTTCTTAGAACAGGAAATGCCGGCGGAATTGATGTTTCCTTTAATGGGAAACCGCTGGGCGCTCTTGGCAATGAAAATGAGCCGCGAACCCTCACCTTTACTGCCGCTGGCCTAGTACAATAACCAATAGGCAATCATGGCTGGCCGATAACATAGTTATCGGCCCACTTCACATTGCAAAACACTCCATTCGGTTGCGGTTTCGCCGGTTGTAACGCCAAACCGTTGTTCCCGGACGGATTCCTTAATTAATCTTCTTAGGACGATATCCTAAAAGGTTCTAGACGGGTTTAACGATATTCAGGAGGAAAATCCAGTGGCCTCACGCGAGAAATTTTTGTTTACGTCCGAGTCAGTCACGGAAGGGCATCCGGACAAAATTGCCGACCAGATCTCAGATGCGATTCTTGACGCCTGCATCGCAGAAGATCCTTACAGCCGTGTGGCCTGTGAAACGCTCACCGCGACCGGCCTGGTGGTGATCGCCGGTGAAATTACCACCAAGACTTATGTCGATTTCCAAAAGGTTGTGCGCGGTGTTGTGCAATCCATCGGCTATGACAATGCGCTTTATGGTTTTGATTCCAATACCTGCGCCGTGATCTCCAGCATCAACAAGCAGTCTGGCGATATCGCCATGGGTGTGGACACAGGCGGAGCCGGCGACCAGGGCATGATGTTTGGCTATGCGTCAAACGAGACCGAAAACTACATGCCGGCTGCCATTGATCTGGCGCACAAGCTTTGCCTTCGACTCACTGAAGTCCGCAAGAATGGATCGCTTCCTTACCTCCGGCCTGACGGAAAATCCCAGGTTACAGTTGAATACGGCGCCAATCACAAGCCGCGCCGCGTGGATGCAGTGGTGATCTCCACGCAACATGCCGATTCAGTGGATAACGAAACGCTGCGCGCAGACATCATGCGGCATGTGATTCAGGCCGCTCTTCCCGCCAACCTGCTCGATGCCGACACTAAATATCACATCAATCCAACTGGACGTTTTGTGATTGGCGGTCCCATGGGTGATACCGGGCTGACCGGACGCAAGATTATTGTTGATTCTTACGGAGGTATGGGACGGCACGGCGGTGGCGCTTTCAGCGGCAAAGATCCGACCAAGGTTGACCGCTCTGCCTGCTACATGTGCCGCTACATCGCCAAGAACATTGTTGCTTCAGGCCTGGCTGACCGTTGCGAAGTGCAGTTGGCTTACGCGATTGGCGTGGCCGAGCCTGTCAGCGTGCTGGTGGATACCTTTGGCACAGGCAAAGTGAGTGAAGAGAAACTCGAACAGCTTGTCCGGGAGAACTTCCAGCTCACGCCCAGAGGGATCATTGATTCGCTGAAGCTGCGCCGCCCGATCTATAAGAAGACCGCAGCCTATGGGCACTTTGGACGCAAAGATCCTGACTTTACCTGGGAAGCCACGGACAAAGCCGCCGCACTGCGCGACCAGGCACAGGGCAAGAGCGAGTCCAAGGCCAATGTCGGCGCAAGCCGGTAAATAGGATCATTCTGTAGAGACGTAGCATGCTACGTCTCTACGTTGACCACCTGGATAAGGTAATCGCATATCTGAGTTAAAATTCTCAAGCCTTCGCGGCATTAGGAGAACATGGCAACTACGACCGTTACGCAAACTTCATTTGATATCAAGAGCCTTGAACTGGCTGATCTGGGCAAGCGCCGCATTGAGTGGGCCAACCAGTCCATGCCTGTCTTGCAAAGCATCCGCAAGGATTTCATCAAGAACCAGCCGTTGAAGGGCATCCGCGTTTCGGCGTGCCTGCACGTCACCACCGAAACCGCCAATCTTGCCATCACGCTGCGCGATGGCGGCGCTGACGTGGTGCTGTGTGCCTCCAACCCGCTCTCCACGCAGGATGACGTCGCAGCTTCGCTGGTTCGCGACTACAACATCTCTGTCCATGCCATCAAGGGCGAGGACAACGATAGCTACTACAAGCATATTCTTTCAGCGCTAGACCACAAGCCGCACATGACCATGGATGATGGCGCTGACCTGGTTTCCACGGCGCTTACCAAGCGGCAGGATGTGGTGGATGGAATCATTGCCGGAACGGAAGAGACAACGACAGGCGTGATTCGCCTGCGCGCTATGGCCAAAGACGGCCAGCTTCGCTACCCGATCATCGCTGTCAATGACGCGCTCACCAAGCACATGTTTGACAATCGCTACGGCACCGGCCAATCCACCATGGATGGCGTGATCCGCTGCACCAACTCGCTGGTTGCCGGCTCCAAGTTCGTAATCGCCGGCTACGGCTGGTGCGGACGCGGTCTGGCCTCTCGCGCACGCGGCATGGGCGCAGACGTGATCGTGACCGAGATTGATCCCACTAAGGCGATTGAAGCGGTGATGGACGGCTACCGCGTGATGACAATGCCGGAAGCGGCAAAGATCGGCGATATTTTTGTGACCGTTACCGGCAACAAAAACGTGATCAGCCGCGAACACTTTGACCTGATGAAGAATGGCGCAGTGGTGGCGAACTCCGGCCACTTCAATGTGG
Organism: Candidatus Angelobacter sp.; assembly: GCA_035710845.1. Lineage (GTDB taxonomy): Bacteria > Acidobacteriota > Terriglobia > Terriglobales > Acidobacteriaceae > Angelobacter. The sequence continues at coordinate 38,641 of DASTCT010000208.1, read as the reverse complement.
AGATCGACATTCCCGCGCTGGAAAAAATGTCTTCCACCAAGCGCCAGACCCGCGACTTTGTGGACGAATACGCCATGAAAGATGGCCGCAAGATCTATCTGCTGGGCGAAGGCCGCTTGATCAACCTGGCCGCCGCTGAAGGCCATCCAGCTTCAGTGATGGATATGAGCTTTGCCAACCAGGCCCTTTCTGCCGAGTATCTGGTAAAGAACCATCAGTCGCTTGAGAAAAAAGTTTACGCCGTGCCGGAAGAGCTGGATAAGCGCGTGGCGCGGCTCAAACTGGAATCAATGGGCGTGAAGATCGACAAGCTCACGGCAGAGCAGGAAGAGTATCTGGCGAGTTGGAGCGAAGGAACGTAAGAAGCATTGGCAACTAGCGAATAGCGAAAGCAATTTGCGGCGGCGGCTCACAATGAGTCGCCGTTTTTGCTTGGTAAGATCGCTGCGGACTATTTTCTTTCTGGACCCGTTACGTCGTTCCTGGTACGAACCAGATCACAGGATTGATGGTTTGCAAGTTTGTTCAGACAGTCAGCCAGTTGTTGGGCGGTAATCTCCTGCGAAGGAACGGTCTTTAGTGTTGCACCGTCGCGGGCCGTCGGGCCGCTCGCATTTCTGATGTCGATGACCGCATATTGCTCTCCCAACAACCCTGCACTCGCAACAGAGACAGTGGCATCACTGGGAATTGTTAGCTCGTAAGGAGTGTTCAGCGACAGGATAACTTCTGCCGGATTGTCTCGCAGTTCAGGCCGGATGCGAACGCTCGCGACGCTTCCGACAGTAACTCCAGCAATGCTTACAGGAGCGCCAGCGTGCAAGCTATGAACATCAGAAAAATATGCTTTAAGCTGCAGAGTGTGCAGCCGCGAATGGAGCACGAACCATGCGGTCAGAGCGAGAGATGCGACGAGAACAATCGCGATTGACTGCCAGCGGAGGTGTACGTTTTCTTCACCCAAAGCCGGAAGAGTATAGCTTAAGTTGAACAGCTTACCTGAAACAATCCAGCGTTGATTCCATGCAAGAATCCGCTGCTATTTCGGTAATCTTTCAGCCGAGCAGCAAGGGTATCTGGCAAGCTGGTCAGAAGGAATCTAAAGCCAAAGCGGAATATTACAAAGGCGGCTGCTGCAAGGCCGCCTTTTTCTACTTTCCAAAATAATGACCTCTAGATATGATCGCTCTTTCCCTGGAAAAGAGGTTGAATGGCCACTTTCGTACCGCAGCCGAATGCGCCGCAGATCGTACGCTCCGGCTCGCATCTTTTCATTTCCCTGCCGCCACAGGGACAGGTGGTGGATTTGCCGCCGATGTGTGTTAAATGCGGTCAGCCAGCCATGGAAAAGCCTATAGTTAAAACTTTTTCCTGGCATCATCCCGGTTTCTATCTTCTGATCTTAGTAGGAGTGTTGATCTATGTGATTGTGGCTTTAATCGTCCGCAAGACCATTCGCGTAGCTGTGCCTCTCTGCGCCCAGCACAAGCAACGTCGTAGCGTTTGGGTCACGCTGGCGTGGGTGCTCCCCTTGATCGGGATTGCCGACGGTTTTGTGTTGCCCCGGTTGTTTGATTTGGATCCAGGTTGGATTGGTCTGATTGTGGTGGTTTGTGTTCTTACGGGACTGATTATTTGGGCTGTAGCGAGCAATCCTATCCGCCCACAGTCCATTGATAACTTTAGTGCTGAGTTCTCAGGTTTTTACGATCCCTTCCTTGAGCAATTTCCTCCGCTTAGCCGGTATTAACCAGCCGGAGAATCTCGATCCCTGCGACTGGACACATTCCCGTTGCAAGAAATTGTTCCTATTTCCGTTCCAATATACGGCGGACCAGCACAAGTTGTCCCAGATGGTAAGCATTGTGGTCGGCCACCAGCAAAGCTTCGCGCAGTAGTGTCTGCCCGTCGCCGTGGGGGATTGGCGCAAGCAGGTCGCGCTTAGGATCGCTGACCAGATCGGACATCGCTCTCAGATCGGCCAGGATCTGCAGCACGCTTCTGTCCCACGCTTTGTCATCGGGCGGCGTTTCGGTTTTGGGCCAGTAATCGTCTGGCCACTTGGGGGATTTATGCCGGGCATCTTTGCTGAATTCAAGGATGTCCCACTGTGCAATGCGGATGTGCTCCAGCAGTTGCCAGGGCGTGTGCGGTGAGCCCCCAGGTTTTTTGCCGCGAAGCTCACGCGGAAAGTCTTTGAGCGAGCCAGCAAGATCAACGTGGGCCTCAGCTTTGGTGAGCAGGTTGGCAAGGTGCTGGCGAAGAGGGTCGTTAGTCTGCATAGCATTTGGTTGGATGTTGCCGTGAAGGCAGCGGAAGCAAATTTTTGGCCAAGGCGAACGAAAGCCGGGCGAGATGCAGCCATGAGGATCAAAACGGCAATCACTAAGCTGCTCTTGTTCGCCTCGGTGATGAGCGCCATGCTCTGCCTCATGCCGGACGTTTGCGTGGCGCAAGATACCGGCAAGCAAAATGTCCCCACGCTGCGCACTCAGTCCAACGTGGTATTTGTGCCGACGCTGGTTACAGACAAACACGGGCAAGCTTGTTTTTGGCCTGAAGGCCAGCGACTTCATTATTGAAGATGACGGTGTTCCCCAGCAGATCAACATGGATGAGGCTGAGCCAGAAGAGCCGGTCTCGCTGGTTATCGCGATCCAGACGGGCCGCATGGCATTAGCTGAGTTTCAGCGCATGAAGACCATCAGCTCCATGCTGGACCAGGTGGTAGGCCAGCCGCAGGTGCAGACCGCTATTGTCACATTCGATAACGAAATCAACCTGCTGCAGGATTTCACCTTTGAGTCGGCCCAGACGGAAACTTATCTCAAGAAGATGATGGCGGGTCCTTTGCGCGACATGGGAGACGCAGAAGACTCGGGCGGGGCCGCGATCTATGATGCAGTCCGCTATTCAGTAGAGTTGCTGAAAAAGCAGCCGGAAGATAGCCGCCGGATTCTTCTTCTGATCAGTGAAATCCGGGACCACGGCAGCCATGCTGTGAAATTCGATGATGCCATCGCAGCCATTGGTGACAGCAATGCGGTGATCTATTCACTGGCATTTTCTCCCGTCGGCTCAACCGCGCTGGATACGTTACGCGGTGAGTGGGACGCGCGCACCGATCCAGCGGGAGGCAATCTGGATATTTTGCGCCTGCTGAAAATGGCCCGGGAAGCTATGCGCAAAAATGCTCCAAAGAGCGTGGCCGCCATGACCGGAGGCGAGTACGACCTGTTTACTTCGCAAAAAAGCTTTGAGCGATTTATGACGGAGTTTGCCAACCACCTGCATAGCCGTTATCTGCTGCGCTTTCAGCCAAAAGATCCTCGGTGCGGATTGCATCAAGTGAAAGTGAAGCTGAGGCAGGGAAAAAATATGACCATCATTGCCCGTCGCAGCTACTGGGTGGCGGAGCCGAAGCCAGCAGAGTGAGTTGGCTTCAGTTGGCGATCACGGCTCCCAGATCAGCGCCTGATTCACGGCTCCGTCAGTTGGGTGATGGCCGTAACCATCCACCAGCAAGACGCGTCCATCGCGGAGAAGGGTTGCGGTGGAAAATAAAAAGCCGTCGAGTGGTTCCCCGCTGGGTTGGGTGAAAGTGTCACGGGCTGGATCGTAAATTTCCGGCCTCTCCGCTCCGCCTGCCAGCAAAATGCGACCATCGTTGAGGGTGACAACGCCAGAGAGGAGCTTGTATCGCGGAAACCTCATGCGCGGCCCCGGAGAAAATTTCCCCATCTGAGGATCGAAGATTTCCGTGCTGGAATAGGTGATCTGCCGGCCAATCTCGTTGGAGCCGCCGGCTATCAGGACTTTGCCATTCGGCAGCAGCGCAGCGCCTTGCTTGTAACGCGGAAACTCCATGCTGCCGGTTTCAGAAAAACGTCCGCTTTCTGGATCGTAAATCTCAGCCGTGGCTTCCACCACGTGATAAGGATATTGGCCGCCGCTCAGCCCGCCTGCCACCAAAACTCGTCCATCTTTCAGCATGACAGCGGTAAAAGTGCTGCGCCGGGTGTGCATACTGCCCGTGGGGGTAAACAGGCCGGTTGCAGGATCATAAATCTCTGCCGTGGTTAGCTGGTCATTGTCTCCAGAGGCATTGCCGCCGGCGATGAGAACTCGGCCCGTCTTCAGCAAAACGGCAATCGCGTGACCTCGCGGCGTGTTCATGCTTCCAGTTTCAGAGAAGGTGCCGGTTTCAGGATCGTAAAGCTCCGCGGAAGCCAGACTTTTGCCTGAGCCATCAGTGCCACCGGCGATGAGAACTTTAACGTTTCCGAGCAGCGTAGCTGTTGCTCCAGCCCGAGGACAGTGTAGCCTGTTTGTGGGAATGAACTGCCCGCTTGCCGGATCGTAAAGCTCTGCTGAATCCAGCCAGACGCCGTTACGCGCCATGCCTCCGGCGATCAAAACTTTGCCGTTACGCAGCAGGGTAGCTGTATGGGAGAACCTGGCTACCATCGTGTTTCCTGCGGGAACCAATTGCCCGGGCGTAGTTGAGGTTGTGGTGGTAACTGCCAGCACAACAAATGCGCAAAAGACGGCTAATACAGACAATCCGACCTTGGCGCGAACGTTCATTGGGCCTCCCCGGAGATCCTCAATAAGTATAGGACGTGTTGAGAAATCAAGAGGTTAGCCATTTTCCTTAGAATCATTACGAATGGCACCAAGATTTTAAAAAATTCTGTTCCAGAGGCTCTGTTCTGGTTGTCTCAGTTCAATAGCAGGCTCATCCGTCGACTGCTAAAGAAGGGTCATGGACCCGGAAGCCATGGCCCTTCCCAATTTTTTTCGCGGTTCGTTGGCACTTATATAGTAGGTAAGCCAGATTGATCTATTTGAAGCGTTTTAATAAGATTTTCTGATTGGGTTTATAGACTGGGAGCTGATGGAGTAACCATCATCGCTGGTTATTGATGTTTCTGACCTTCCCAGACTGCCATTCAGGCGTGCCCCCTTCAGTGGATCCCGGTAGGAGTAAGCTATGCGAAATTTTGGGAGTCAAAGGCGTTCCCCACTGGGAAGGCTGTGCATCGTTTTATTTGCTATTGCTCTGGTTGGAGCTGTAGGTTGTGGCGGCGGTGGTGTTTCTGCCTCTGGCCCTACCCCTACTCCTACGCCTACTTCCCCATCGGTTTCACCCACACCTACGCCATTGCCGGCTGGAACCATTGGCATGAAAGTGCTCGATACCAGTGTTCCGCCTGGTGGCATTTTCCAGTGGCAGCTTTCTAACACTGAGCCTAAGCCCATTGGCCATGGCAGCACGCGTCCCCAGATGCCGCCGGGCCCGGTGCGCGGAGTGGCGATCAATGATCCCGCAGGACAGGCAGCCGGAATAGCAGTGGTAGCTCCGTCTGGTATAGGCATCCAGGTTACATCGCCAGACAATTTGTTCGGGACAAGTCTCGACTATCCGGTTGTGACCATTTCCAAGCCTTTGAGCGCCAGCCTTACGCCAGGGACAACATCTACCATCGGCATCGATACCTCAAATACCAGCATGTTTCAGGATGACAATACTATATACACGCTGGAATTTGCTCCGGGAACGCTGACCATTGCTCCCAACGGAAGTCCGTACATCAGCGACGTGATTCCAGGCGGAGGATTGCTGCCGGACCGCACGACCATTCGCGTTCTCGGTGCGAATTTCAATGCGAACACGCGCGTTACTATTGAGGGCACCACGATTGTGCCCGCCGACTCAACTTTTGTGAATTCCGGCGAGATTGACGTAAAAATCTGCAATGGCACGGTGGCGGATGGCGCAACTACCTGTCCAGATACCGGAGCCACTCTTCAGCTTGATGGCGAGCGCGTGCGTGTAAAAGACCAGAGCACGAATTTTGTGATTGAGTATTACACCTACCTGCGTGCAGACGATGCGCCGGGCTCCAGTGGAAACTCCCTGGTGACTGAGGTGCATCCCATGTTCTCCCGCCAGACTTATCTGGCAGCCACCATCCCACTGGTCAACGCCGGAACGCAGTTTACCGGGCTTGCATTGCAAAACACGTCAGGAATAGATGATGGGATTAAAGTGGAGTTGCTGGATGCGAACGGCGCTTCGCTGGCTCCAGCCGCTACATTTTCATTCATTCTTCCTGCAGGCCATAAGATTGCTCGCGACGTGATACAAGACTGGTTCGGAGGAGCAGTGCCTGTCGGCGCCGCCAAAGTGAAGATGACGGTAACCTCAGGCAATGCTCCGATCCAGGTGCTTGGCATGTTAGGTGATAGCGCCGCCGGAACAGTTGCGCCGGTGATTCCTCAGTAGATCGGCAAGTTTGAGGCCTCAGCAGAATTGATCTCAAGATCCTTTTGCGCGGATGATCGATAGCGCCGGAAGCTCTAATCAAGCGGAATCCCCGCGATCTGCGTGGCCCTTAGCTGCTCTATCTCAGCCATGGTTTTGTTCCAGCGCTCGCGCTTCTTCTTGGTGGTATTGGGTGCATTGGGGTCCTGGTAAAAAAACAGAATGTTTTTACGCAAATCCGGGGGCACCCCAACAAACTTGGCATCAGCAAGCTTGTCCAACAGCTTGCCATAGGTTTCATCGGCCAGGCTGTATTCACCGGATTGAGTGATCTTGCCGGTATCAAAGTCTTTATTCACCAGGGCAAGATTGTCTTTGCTGTCCAGAGCGCGCAGATAAGCTTTGTAGCGGTCCACTGTGTCATTCACGCTCTTCAGGTAGAGCGTTTCCGTGTCCGGGTAGGGCATTTTGAAATCGATGTTTCTGAATGGCCCGATTTTAGGAATGATTTTAAAAATCACAGCCATCAACTTCGCGCCGAACCCCGGCTTGTGATAGTTCTTGCCCCACTCTCTTTCATAATCTGAGCGTTTAAGGTTATAAAGAAATTTCTTTTTCTGGAAGCTGGGATTTTCCTTGACCAGTTCGTCTTTCTTGGTCAACAGGGCGACTTTGGTCATCTCCGGAATAGCGCGGCTCACCGCCCAGCGAAAGCTGCCGATCGACAAGTCAAGATTGGTAAAAATATCTTCCAGCTTGATGCCATAGGTTTTAAGAAATGCTCGTTGCAATACCGGCTTGGCGACTTCAAAGCCGATGAAGTCATGATAAGAGTCTGACGTATAACGCTGCTTGGCTACCTGCACAACGTCAAAGCCGAATTCAGTGCGAATGTGGGCCTTGTGATCCTCGGCGTAAGTCACTGACGGCCCATACTTGGCCCTGAGCTTGGGAAATTCGCGCGCCACAGAGGCATTCACCACGGGATGACCTACGGTATCAGAGATGTAGTGAGACAGCGCGCCAAGAGCAAAAGCATATTCATTAATGTCTGTTGATTCATCCAGCAGCGCCTGCACAAAATCTCCGCTGCGCACATAGTGCACCATGTCACTGAAAACTTTATTGCCAAACGGATAGTAGCCCATGTCTTGGATCAGGCATCCTCCGTAAGCATAAGCATGGGCCTTGCGCAGATCTTCCTCAGTTGCCTGGGGATATCTTGCTAACAGAAGCGGCTTAATTTCTCCCCCCCAAAGCAGGTCAACAATCTCTTCATGGGTCAGGATGGAATACCCACGGCAGACCGGACTAATTCCACAGATGAGCAGCAGAGCGGTTAGAAATCCCAGGATGCACTTTGGCATGGCGCTTTTCCCATAGTTATTCAGAACTGCTGGTGCACTCCGGTTAGATGCAGACAAGATGGAAGGGGTAGTTGATCAGCCTCAATTTGCGGCTTTGACATTCCGCCGCTTTTTTAGATAAAACGCGCTTTAAGAATGAGTTGCGGCAGCTCCGGCGTGATCAATTGTGTGTATCTTTTAAAAGAACAATCGTTATTCCTTTGTTGCCTTTGCCAAGGTTGGCATCCTGCTTCCATTCAGGAAAGCGCTTGAGCAGCGTCCACGTAGCTTCGTTTGAGATTCGCCACTCTTCGCCGGCGATGAAAGCGCTAATGTTGCCCGCGTCTGCCAGGCGGCGCAGCTCTTTCTGCAACTCAATTCGCAACACTCCACCTACGCCGCTGGAACCGTATCCGTGGATTAGTTTCACAGCTGCATATCCCTGCTGACGGGCCGTGTGCAGCTCATGCTGCATGCGCAGCCGGGCCGTCTCAACTTTTGGCTTGCCCTCTTCGAGGTTGATGATTTTGATGGCCGCGGGTTTGCGCGACATAAGCAAACCTTACCACTGATAAGCGCTGATAGCACGGTAGAACCGGCTGAGTGCCAATCGAACCACTCAAAGGCCAGAGCTTTGGCGCATCAAGCCAGGAATCACCCCACATCATTTAATATTGAATATTCTGAAGAGGCGAAATTTTGTTATGAGCATGAAACAGATTGCTGATTGGGCTTTGAACACTGTTACCCAGCGGGGTGCAGGTTATGCCGACATCCGCATTGTGGACCACCGGCAGCGCACGCTGGCCACAAAAAATGGCAAGATTGGCCATGCGGGCAGCGCAGAAACATTGGGTGTTGGCATCCGCGTGCTGGTGAATGGTGCCTGGGGCTTTTCTTCTACTGACGATCTGAGTCGCAATGCCGTGGAAAAATGCGCTGCGCAGGCGCTGGAGATTGCCAAGGCTTCTGCGCACGTGAAAGAGGAGCCGGTACGCCTGACGCCGGAGCCGGCAGTGAAGATTGAGTGGGCGACGCCTTGCAAGATTGATCCATTTTCAACTTCAGTTGACCAGAACCTTGATCTGCTGACGCGTGTTGATGCCGAGCTGCTGGCGGTGAAGGGCGTGACGCTGGCGGAGAGCAGCATGAGCCTTGGGCGCTACGAACAGTGGTTTTATAACACTGACGGTTCAGATATTCATCAGACGCGCGTGATTACCGGAGCAGGATTCAGTGCGCTGGCCTTTCAGGGCACAGAGATCATGAAGCGTTCGTATCCTAATTCTTTTGGCGGCCAATACCAGAATAAAGGATACGAGCTGATTGACGAGCTTAAGCTGCTGGAAAACGCGCGGCGCATTGGAGAAGAAGCCGTAGCGCTGCACAAGGCGGAGCGCTGTCCTGAAGGCAAGATGAACCTGGTGCTGGATTCCTCGCAGCTTGGGCTGCAGATTCATGAGTCAATTGGGCACCCAATTGAGCTGGATCGCGTGCTGGGCTATGAGGCGAATTTTGCCGGCATGTCATTCCTGACCTTGGAAAAGCTGCGCACGCTGCGCTACGGCAGTGACATTGTAAACGTGGTGGCTGATGCCACCGAGCAGCACGGCCCCGGACTGGGGACGTTTGCTTATGACGATGAAGGCGTCCAGGCGCAGTGCACACCGATTATCACCAACGGTCTTTTCACCGGATATATTTCTTCGCGTGAAACAGCGCATGCCATTGGCGAGAATCGTTCCAATGGCGCCATGCGGGCTGAGGGCTGGAACCGGATTCCTCTTGTCCGCATGACCAACATCAGTATTCTGCCTGGAGAAAAGCCGCTCACGTTTGACCAGCTCATTGCCGGAACCGATGACGGAATCTACATGCAAACGAATCGTTCCTGGTCAATTGATGACAAGCGCTATAACTTCCAGTTTGGCTGCGAGATTGGCTGGGAAATCAAAGGTGGCAAACTTGGGCGCATGTTCAAGAATCCTTCTTATTCGGGAATCACAACGGAGTTCTGGAACTCGATGGATGCTATTTGCTCCCGCGATCAATGGACGCTCTGGGGCACGCCCAACTGCGGCAAAGGCCAGCCCATGCAGACCATGGGCACGGGACATGGAGCATCGCCGGCTAGGTTTAAGGGAGTGAAGATTGGGACAGCGTATAAGGGGAATTAGCGGTTAGCACTCAGCAGTCAGCAATTAGCATTCAGCCCTGAAACCGGATGGGACGATGAAAAATTTTCGTGATTTGAAGGTTTGGGAAAAATCGCACGAACTAACTCTTGCGGCTTATGAAGCAACCGCCAATTTTCCTGAGCAGGAAATGTTTGGATTGGTTTCACAAATTCGACGTTGTGCGTCTTCTATTCCCGCTAACATTGCGGAAGGGATGTGGCAGACGCGGGAATGGCGAATTTCACCGCTTTCTGCAAATTGCAATGGGATCAGCCAGTGAGCTCGAATATCATTTGCTGCTTTCACGTGATCTCAAATTCCTTGATGAACAGGTTTATCGTCCTTTGAATGATCGCGTTGAAGAAATAAAACGCATGCTTTCTTCACTGGCTAGAAAGGTCGATGATGAGAGAAGTAAGTTCAAGGGCTGAATGCTGAGTGCTGATTGCTGAATGTTGATTGCCAATTGCTGGAGACAGAATGCTAGATCAAGTCCGCGCCGAACAAGTTTTTGAAAAAGTGAAAAAATATTCTTCCGCCCCGGAAGTCGAGGTCATTTTTTCCTCGACCAACTTCTCGCTCACGCGTTTTGCCAACAACACCATCCATCAGAACGTTGCTGAAGTAAATGAAATGGCATCCATCCGGGTAGCTTTTGATGGCAAAACGGCGCGAGCAAAAACGAATCGTTTTGACGATGACAGCCTGAAACGCGCGGTACAGTCCGCAGAATCGATTGCCAAAGCGCAGGAAACGGACCCGGAGTTGCTGCCGATGGCGAACGCCGGAGAGGGCAAAGGCGCTGCGCCGCCTTCGCGATGGTTTGACCAAACCGCTGAACTTACACCAGCAGATCGCGCTGAGGGCGTGGCCAAGATTGTTGCCGCCGCCAAAAAGAACAAGCTGGTAACCGCGGGAATTTTTTCCAGCTCACAAAGCGCTGATGCGATTGTGAATTCCAACGGCTTGAGTGTTTATCACAAACAAACGGGAGCGGAAGTTTCCATCACCATGCTGGCAGATAGCTCTTCCGGCTGGCAGAAAGCAAACTCGCCAGACGTCAGAAATATTGATCCGGTGCGGCTGGCTGAGATTGCTGCGCAAAAAGCGCGCGACTCGCGCAATCCCCAGGAACTTCCTCCGGGGAAGTACACGGTGATCCTGGAGCCGGCTGCTGTGCTTGATCTGGTGGGGTTTATGTTTTGGGATTTTGGCGGCATGGCGATCCTGGACCAGCGCTCATTCCTCAATAATCGGATTGGGACAAAGCTGTTTGGTGAAAACATCACCATCGTCGATGATGTTGGCCATCCGCTGCAATCAAATGCTCCGTTTGATGGTGAAGGCGTATGGCGCAGCCGCGTGAACCTGGTGGAAAAAGGCGTGGTTCGCAACGTTGTTTACGCGCGCGGCACAGCGGAGAAGATGCGTAAATCAGAGTTCAAAGACAAAGCGGGAGAGATCCGCGTAACCGGACACGGCTTTCCTCTGCCCAGCGAGATGGGCGAAATGCCTGCAAACATTGTTTTCATCACGCCGGGCGGTGATCAGACCGTAGAGGAGATGATCGCCGGAACGGAGCGCGGCATTCTGATCACGCGCTTGTGGTATATCCGCGAAGTAGATCCATACGAGAAGATATTAACGGGCATGACACGCGACGGCACATTCCTGGTTGAGCAAGGCAAAGTGCAGCATGGCCTCAGGAATTTCCGCTTCAACCAGAGCCTGATTGAAATGCTGAACAACGTTGGAGCCATGGGCCACGCGGTGCGCGCCAGCGGCGAAGAATCGTTTGATATGGTTGTGCCGGCGATGAAAGTTGGTGGCTTTAACTTTACTGAAGTGACCAGATTCTGAGCTGGATTTTGGCCAACGGCGCAAGCGCATGTCCTTTGGTGCCGCGCGAATACCAAAGTAATCTTGGGTCTTTTTCATGCGCGGTGTAGCCTCACACAAGAGGTGCAGGAGTGAAAGAGACCAAGATTCCAGTGGCTGGCTCCGGGCCGGCAGACACCAGAAGCTCAGTACGCTTTCCCCTCAGACTTCCCATCACGGTACGCACGGCGGACGCGCATGAACACTTTGCGGAAACTGCGGACATCTCCGCAGGCGGAGTGCTTTTTCATACCAAAGACGCGCTCGATGTGGGCACCGTGATCCGCTTTCGCATTGTGTTGCCTGCTTCTGTTCTGGGGACTGATACCGATGTCCAGGTAAATTGCACCGGACGCGTGGTGCGGTCATTGGACGAAAAAGGCAAGAAAGCGGTGGCAGCAGTGATTGACGAATACTGCTTTGAACGCATCTTCGCCAGCATGGCAGCAACCTGCTAGGCAGTAAGTGTGGCGACAGCAATGTGGCGCTCAACTCAACGGCGCAGCATTTCTAGAAATCAAAGTTCTTTCCAATGAAAATTAAGTTCTTTCCAAACGCTCGCGGCCGCAAGGCCGCTTTTTTTGTTTTAAACCTCAATCACTTTTGTTTCAGGCTTCTGCTGCGAATGAACGCGAAAGATGGTGAACATCTTTAGTGTGTGGTGTTCATTCGCAAAGTTACGAACAGAAGAGCAGCGCAGCAGCACGCCCCGAATTGAGCATGCGCAGACAAAGACGCGGCCTGGTACTTAGTTAATGCAACGTTAAAATAACCTGCTATTACCCGTCCTGAACCCACATCTGGATCAGCCTGTATAATGAAGCTGTCCCAACCTTGCGCCGGAGAGATGGCCGAGTGGCTGAAGGCGCACGCTTGGAAAGCGTGTATACCTTAACGGGTATCGTGGGTTCGAATCCCACTCTCTCCGCCAGACAGCCTGCAGATAGAAAACGGCTCTCTGTTTCTCTGTGAAATAGCCCGTTCTGGCATTTCTCAATCTACTGGGGAGAAACAAGAAATTCATCGTATCGCCTTACTGTCCCCGTCTTTTGCGTTCTAAGCCTCGCGTCAGTTCTTGCACATTTCGTATTGAACTACGGCGTGGCCAATGCCGGAATCAGCTTGGGCTTGGCCAGCGCACCGGGCTGGCCATCCAATTGAATGTCAACAGAGGCGGAGAGGTCCGGCATCAACTTTGCGTCGGTACCATTATATGGAGAAGAGCACGATAAGAGTCCGGGGCCTTCCCGGAAAAGCGCTGATCTGGGCCACCACAGCAATGCTCTCAATCCTGCCGGTGAACCAATTTTTTTTGCACGGCTTACTTTAATACTTCATCCGTGCTGCTTCACCACCAAGGCCGTCACCCGCATTCGGCAGGTCAGCAAACCAAAGTAACGTTACGAATTAATACATTGTTACTAAATATCCGTGGTTCATATAGAAGCACCTCAGTTAATCTGCCTCGTATTGAGACTTCCCCTTAAATCCAAAGGCTCTTAATGGATTTTGCCCGGGAAAAAGGAAGAACCAGATGCTGAGAATTAGATTCACGAGATCCGCTGGGGTCTCCCTGTTGGTGTTTGCGCTCTCGATGTCATTGCTGGCGGAAGTGAAGGTTGAACTGAAAGCCAGCAAGATCGTGGTTGTCAATGGCACGGAGCAGAGACAATCCGCAGACAAAGCTGCACCAGGCGCGATCATTGAGTACGCCGCAGAATACAAGAATACCGCCAAGGCTTCAGTTTCCAATGTAGTTGCCACCCTCCCCGTCCCTTCTGGAATGGAATATCTACCCGATACAGCCGAGCCGGCGCAGGTGATGGCCAGCACGGATGACCATAACTATTCGCCTGTTCCTCTGAAACGAAGTGTCCGAGGAGCAGACGGAAAAATGGTCGAGCAACTGGTTCCGTTTTCGGAGTACCGGTCGCTTCGCTGGAAGCTCGGAGACATCCAGGGCCAATCCAGCAAGAGCGTGAAAGCAAGAATGAAAGTTAAGTCAGGGAAGTAACAAAATCCAAAAACAACGCAATACTCAGAAATAAGGAGAGGAAGAAAGTATGCAAACACATTCAAGTGGGGGAAGAGTGTGCTTTGCCCGATTCATTCTGTTCGTCACATGCGTATGCCTCTTGACGTTGACCTTCGGGTCACAAGTGGCTTCAGCGCAAACCGCGGCGGGAACATCGATCGGGAACCAAGCATCGGCCACATACACAGACAGTTCGTCCGTTTCCAGGACGGCCACATCGAACGTGGTAACCACGATCGTGCAACAGGTCGCGAGCCTCACGCTGACCGCCAATGGAGCCAAAACCGCCTCACCGGGCGCAGCAGTGTTCTATCCCCACACACTCACGAACACCGGCAATGGCAGCGACAGCTTTACTCTGACGCTCGCACCGGCGCAGTCGGGCGCATTCACGCTAACTAATACGCACATTTATATCGATGCCAACGGCGATGGAGTGCCGGACAACTTTACCGATCTTACAGGCACACAAGTTACGGTAGCGCCGGGCGCAGCGAATGCATTCAAGTTCGTGATCACCGGCACCGTGCCGCCGAGCGCGACCGCCGGACAGACGAATAACTTCTCCGTGTCCGCTACTTCGGTGTTCGATAACACCAAAGCGGCCAGCAATACCGATACGACGACGGCGACTTCGAATGCGGTCATCAACGTGACGAAGTCGATGAGTTCGAACTCGGGCGCAGCGGGAAGCGGTCCGTATACCGTTACGTTGACTTACACGAACAACGGCAACAACACGGCGACCACCGTAAACATCAGTGATGCATTGCCTGCAGGCATGGTCTACGTGGCCGGCAGCGGCCGCTGGAGCGTTACTGGCGCAACCGTGCTGACCGACGCAACAGGCGACGTGCAACCGGCAGCCGGCTCGCCGCACATCGACTACAGCGTGACGGCGAATACCGTTACGGCAATCGTCGATCAGGTTGGTGCTGGCGTTTCCGGACAGTTGACCTTCCAGGTAAATATTGCTGCGGGAACAGCGCCCGGTGTTCTATCGAACACCGCGACTGATTCCTATAACGATGGCTCAGGCACCACTGTGAATGGCTCCAGCAACACCTTCAACTTCACAGTGCGCCAAAGCGCATCCGTAACTATCAGCGATACCGGCGTAGCAGCGAATGATAACGACGGAACGATCAACGGGATCGACACCATCAACTCCGCCGCGCAGGGCGCTACGGTCACCTTTACCGATATTGTCACCAATACCGGCAACGGCACGGATTCATTCAACATCACCATTCCTTCCAATACATTCCCGGCGGGAACGGTCTTTACTCTTTATAAGAGTGATGGAGTCACACCGCTCATCGACACGAACGGCGACAGCGTTCCTGACACTGGCCCGCTCGCAGCGGGAGCAAGTTACACGGTGATTGTGAAGGCTGCATTGCCGGCCGGTGCAACCGGTGGTCCTTTCAACGCTACCGCAACAGCGACCTCCACTGTAGTGGGCGCTCTGAATGCCGGAGCCAATGCGAGCATGATTGATCGCCTGGTTGCCATCACAACCAATACCGTTGACCTCACGAACAACGCGGCTCTCGGCAATCCCGGCGTGTTGGGCGTGGGACCTGGACCGGAAGCTTCAGCCGTGGTGACGAATGCCACCAATCCGGGCACGACCACAACCTTTACCCTGTTTGTTAATAACACCAGCGGCGCTAGCGTAGCGGATTCTTACGATCTGTTGGCGTCTACGACGGCCACCTTCGGCAGCAGCAATACGCTTCCGGCAGGTTGGTCGGCAACATTCCGCTTCAGCAATGGAACGGATTGTACAGCCGCCAATCTTGGAACGGTTGTTACCAACACCGGCGTGGTGAATGGCGGAACCGCAAAGCTCATCTGCGCCGTCATCAGCATTCCCAACAACTTTGCCGCCGGCACGCAAGCCGTGTTCTTCCAGGCAAAATCGCCGACGTCGGGCGCCCTGGACCAGATTCACGATCAAGTGACCGTGAACACGATTCACAACGTAACCTTGACGCCCAACGGATCGAACCAGATCTTCCCGGGCGGCTCGGTGGTGTACACGCACAACCTAACCAACAACGGCAACGTTGCTGAGGCCATCACCTTTACCGCACCGATCACTGCCGACAATCAGGCCGGCTGGAGTTCAGTGCTGTTTCAGGACACCAACACCAATGGCGTGCTGGACGCTGCGGACCAGGCGGTTTCAACATCGACTACCTTCACGCTCAACCCCGGACAGAGTGTGACCATGTTCGTGAAGGTCACTGCTCCTGCTGGCGCGGCTATTGGCGCGATTGATACCACAACTGCGCGCGCGGGCTATAACGCCACGTTTGCTACAGCACAGGACCAGACCACGGTCATTGCAGGACAGCTCAGGCTGGTGAAAGCACAGGCGCTTGATGCTACCTGCAGCGGCGTGCCCGGTCCCTTTACACAAGGCAACATCACCACCGGGGCTGTTCCCGGCGCATGCGTCATCTACCAGATCACGGCCACCAACTCCGGCACCGCTAACATCACCAGCGTAGTAGTAAGTGATGCGACGCCGGCGTTCACCGTGTACAACAACAACCCGGCAGCAAGCACCACCGTAGGCACCATCACTGCTCCGGCAAACGGAACGGCTGGAACCATCAGCGCAACAGTCGGCACTCTGACTCCAGGACAGTCAGCAGTGGTCGTCTTCGCGGTGAAGATCCAGTAGCAAGCGCGTGTGAGGAGGCATGCGATGCATGCCTCCTGCATCTGTAAGTCTCGGCCCGCCTCCCTCACGGGGACGGGCTTTGAGATTTTCTTCCGCTTGTCAGGAGTGCTGCGGTGAAATTAACTCGGTCCACGTCCGTACTGTGGATGTTGCTGCTGGTGTTTCTCAGCACAGCATCGCGCGGAAGTGTCCCTGCCGGTACCTCCATTGACAATCAGGCAAGTGCTTCCTATACAGCGTCTTCCGGGATCTCCACCACGGCCGGTTCTAACGTTGTTCACGTCATTACCCAGGCAGCAGCAGCGGCGGTGACGATTACCAAATCTTCCTCGCAAACCAGCGCCAAGCCGGGCGATCATCCGGCCTTTACTCTCAACGTTTCCAATTCCGGCAACGCAGATGCCGCTGGTGTGACGATCACGATCGATGGCGCTTCCGCTTCGCGAATCGTGACCAGCGATGCCATTCCCAACAACACACGTTTTTCTGCGATCGTAAGTGCTGGCGGAGCAACACCGCTCTATCACATTTTTGGATCTGCCGCGCAGACCTATGTGAGCACTGCGCCAGCGGATCTCTCGACGGTTGACTCCGTGGCCTTCGCTTTGACATCCCTTGCAGCGGGCACCAGCGCCTCGTTCAGCTTCAGCGTTGCCGTTGACAGCAATGCCAGCGGGACCATTCATAACATCAGCCAGGTTGCTTTCAACAACGGAGTAGACACGGCCGTTCAGTCCAATGCCGTCGATATTCCCGTTACTGGGCCGCCGCCAAGCATTGCCTACTATCTTGATTCCAACTTCGCACGTACTATTCAGGCCACGGCCATGGGCTCGCCTCTGTTTATTCAGGTCGATGCCGCAGCCTGCAACCTTGATCCGAGCACCGTTGAGACCAAACCCATTACTCTCAAATCACTGCTCACCGGCGACACGGAAAGCTTTATTGCGACCGAAACTGGCCCCAACACAGGCGTATTTCGAGTGCTGCCCTCGGTCCCAACGCGCGATGCCGCCAGCAACCCCGTTGCCTCCGGCGACAAGATCATGGAAGTTCTCAGGAACGACCAGGTGATTGCGTCGCTGACCGGATGCGGCGCAGGCACTGTGAGTGTTGCCATTCTGATTGATCCGGCGGGCACGGTCTTTGACAGCCACACCAACGCCACCATCGCGGCTGCTTCGGTCACACTGATTGATGTTACGGGTAACGGCAACGGCGGCCATCCGAATGCGCCTGCCACGGTGTTGCAGTTCGATGGAGTCACGTCTGCGCCCAGCAACGTAGTTACCGGCGCGAACGGCCAGTTCCAGTTCCCTCAGGTTGCACCCAGCACTTACCGCATTTCAGTTACGCCGCCGCCAAACTTCAGCTTCCCATCTACTGTGCCGCCGGCGCAGTTGCCTCCAGGACGCAACATCGATCCCTCTGCTTCCTACAACGGGACATTCACGGTTTCGGCAAGCAGCGCGTCCGCAATCTTTGATGTACCGCTCGATGCCACGGCAACGACGCCGCTGTTTGTGCAGAAAACCGCGGCGCAGCCCCAGGCTGAGATCGGTACTTTTGTTGATTACAACGTGGAGATTAAGAACCTGCTCGCCACGCCGGTCACGAACGTACAGGTGACGGACAATCTGCCGCCGGGATTTGTTTACCAGTCGCGCAGCGCCAGATTGAATGCTGCGCCCATCACTGATCCGCCCAGCAAGGACCCGGTGCTGGTCTTTAATATAGGCACTCTGCCTCCCAATGCTGACGTAAACCTCACATACCGGGTCCTGGTCGGGCCAGGCGCAAACATCGGTGTGGCTGTGAATCATGCTTCCGCAGCCAGCGGCACGCTGCGTTCCAACACGTCGAGCGCCGCAGTCGTAGTCACCGGAGGCGCGTTCAGCGACCAAGGTTTCATCGTGGGCAAGGTCTTTGAGGATTGCAACGGCAATCACATGCAGGATGCGGGCGAACCGGGCGTGCCCGGCGTGCGGATCTATCTTGAAGACGGCACCTTTGCTATCACCGATGGACAGGGCAAGTACAGCATCTATGGCGTGGCTTCTCGCACTCACATTGTGAAGGTCGATACGCAGAGCCTGCCACCCGGCGCAAGGCTGCTTGCAATTTCCAGCCGGAACGCGGGCGACGGCGGCAGCCGTTTCGTCGATCTGCGCTTTGGAGAAATGCACAAAGCAGATTTCGCCATCGGCAACTGCTCACCGGAGATGGCCAAGGAGATTGAAACGCGGCAAAAGAAAGCCGGCGAGGATAGCGAGGTAGGGAAGGCGGTAAAAGCGACATTCAACGTTCAGGAAATTCAAAAGGACCCGACACTACTGAAAGCGATGCCGGCAAGCGGCGTCATGGATCCAGCCACATCTGCCCAGGGCAGCGCGAACGCGATG
Organism: Candidatus Angelobacter sp.; assembly: GCA_035710845.1. Taxonomy (GTDB): domain Bacteria; phylum Acidobacteriota; class Terriglobia; order Terriglobales; family Acidobacteriaceae; genus Angelobacter. The sequence continues at coordinate 19,840 of DASTCT010000208.1, read as the reverse complement.
TCTGCGAAGCCCCTTGAGAAAGACGTGCTTTCTCCTGCTCCGGCTTCCATCGCATCGACGGCTTCTGCACCGGCCCCAGCGCCGGGAGCGGAGCTGATCAATCTCAGCAACGAACTCGGCTTTGTGGACCTTCATGACAATGATGTGCTGCCCTTCACTCAGACCAATGTGCGCATCAAGGGCATGGCAGGCAATACATTCCGGCTGCTGGTGAACGGCAAAGAGGCATCGGCGAAGCAGGTCGGCACCAAGACCGTGGTCAAAGACAAACTGTTGGAAGTGTGGGAATTCATCGGCATCAATCTTCAGCCCGGACGAAACACGGTCCAGGCGCTGCAGTTTGATCCCTGGGGCAACAACCGTGGCGCCGAGTTGATTACGGTCATCGCGCCAAGCAAGCTGGGAAAATTAAAGATTGAGGGACGCGCCAAAACATATCCTGCCGACGGAAAGACGCTGGTTAAGATCGCGATCAGCTTGACCGATGCGGCCAATGTTCCCGTCACCGTCCGCACACCCATCACGTTGGAAACCACTACTGGTTCGTGGATGGTCAAGGACCTGAATCCCAATGAGCCGGGAACGCAAGTCTTTATTGAGGGCGGCAAAGCGGAATTCGATCTGCAGCCGCCAATCCAGCCCGGTTCGGCAGTCGTCCGCGTCAGCAGCGGCGGAGTCAGCAGTGAAGCCAAACTCGAATTCGTGCCGGAGCTGCGCCCGATGCTGGCAGCCGGCGTGGTTGAATATCAGCTCAACTTTGGCGGCCTGGCGCGGAGCGCAGTGCAACCCTCGTTCAATGACGGATTCGAACAACAACTCAATTTGTTTTCCATGCAGAATGCCGATGGTTCATTCGGTGCGTCGGGCCACGCTGCCTTGTTCTTGAAAGGCAAGATCAAGGGCGGCAATCTTCTTACGCTGGCCTACGATTCCGATAAGACCACGCAAAGCCAGATGTTCCGCGATATCCAGCCGGACCAGTTCTATCCGATCTATGGCGACTCGTCGGTGCGTGGCTTTGATGCGCAATCTACCAGCAAGGCGTACCTCCGCATCGATCACGGAACCAGCTACGTTGTCTATGGCGACTTTCTGACAGCAGACCCTTCCACTGCCAACAGCTTGAGCAACTACAGCCGCAGCATGACCGGCCTGCAGGAACACTACAGCAACAGCCGTGTGAACGTGACCGGCTTCGCGAGCTATGATTCGCTGACCCAGGTGGTCGATGAGCTGCCGGCGAACGGAACTTCGGGTCCGTTTATCCTGTTGAACCCCAACGGCGTAGAGAACAGTGAGAAGGTCGAGGTGCTCACTCGTGACCGGAACCAGCCTTCCGTGATTCTGGATATTCGTGAGCTCACGCGGTTTGCCGACTATGAATTCGAGCCGCTGTCAGGCGAGTTGCTCCTGAAAGCTCCTCTGCCTTCGCTCGATTCGAGTCTCAATCTGATTTCATTGCGCATTACCTACGAAGTCAATCAAGGCAGCGAGCGCTTCTGGGTCGGCGGCGGCACCGGCACGGTTAAGCTGAATAACTTCCTGCAGCTCGGCGGAACCCTTGTAGATGATTCCAATCCTGCGGATCCCAACAAGCTGTTTGGAGTAAGCAGCAAGGTGACTCTGCCCGGCAAGACCATGTTTAATGCGGAGTTTGCCGGCACAGACCATTCAGTAACTGAAGGGATGGGCTTCGGGTATCGCATGGAAATGCAGCATGACGGTGAAAAGTTGAAGACCAAGGCCTACGTCAGCCGCACAGATCAGGATTTCGACAATCCGACTTCCATCGTGAATAAAGGTAGAGGCGAAGACGGGCTGAAGACCAGCTACACCTTAGGTCAGGGCATGCGCTTGCTGGGCGAATACATAAGGACTGAAGACGTAACCCTGGGCGGCGTTCAGCAGGGTGGCTTTGCGGGCATTGAAAAGAGTTTTTCGGGCAACATACAAACGCAATTTGGTTTTCGTCACGCAGAGACCACAGCGATCCCTGCGACTCCAGACCAGACCGGCACCACTCCGAACTCCCTGAATACATTGGAGGGCAAGCTGAGTTTTCCAGTCCCGCATTTCGATCGCCTCACCGCAACTTCAGATTATGAGCAAGATGTTTCCGACAGCAGCAAACGTGTCCTTGCCTTTGGTGCCAACTATAGGTTCTGGGAGAAGGGCCGCGTGTATTTCCGGCAGGAAGTGATCTCATCGCTGGGCGATATCTACGCGTTGAATCCGCTGCAGCGCCGCAACACCACCCAAATCGGAGTTGAGAGCGCCTACTTCAAAGATGCCCGCGTTTTCAGCGAGTACCGCATTCATGACGACATCAACGGCCGCGATGCCGAAGCCGCTATTGGCCTGCGCAACAACTGGCACATCGCCAAAGGACTCACGGGCAACACCACCGTGGAGAGCGTGCGCACGCTGAACAATGTTATAGACGGGGTCAGTATCAATTCTTTGGCTCTCACGGGAGCGCTGGAATATACCGCCCATGAGAATTGGAAAGCGTCTGCGCGGTCTGAGTGGCGCGGCTCAACCAATGGTGACAGCATCCTCGGTACTGTCGGTTTCGCTGCGCGCCTGTCTGATGCGTGGTCATTCCTGGGCCGCAACATCATTTCAGATATCACCACGAAAGGTACAACGGAAACCAGACACATTCAAGATCGTCTTCAAACCGGCTTCGCATTGCGCGACTTTGAGCGCAACCGCTGGAACGCACTGGCCATGATGGAATTGAAGAATGACAATGACAATTCGCAACCGACAAACCTGGTAAACACCCGCGTCGCCATTTTCTCAACGACTGCCAACTATCAGGTGGCTGCGCCGTTCACATTTTCGGCCCGTTATGCGGCGGAGTGGAACCTGGACAACACTAGCGGTCTCTCAACCTCGGCCACAACGCAGCTTGTCGGCGTGCGCGAGACCTGGGATGTGGGCAAGCGCTGGGACGTGGGAGCAACCTTCAGTACCATGTTCAGCGGGGCCGCCAACTCGCGGCAGTATGAAATGGGGCCTGAGTTCGGATACCGCGTGATATCCAACATGTGGGTTTCCACCGGCTACAACTTCACCGGCTTCCGCAATGACGATCTGGCTGGCGAGAACGTAACACGCCGCGGCGCGTTTGTGCGCATGCGCTTCAAGTTCGATGAAAACATCTTCAGCCCACGGGCGAAGGTAAATCCATAATGATGCCGAATCCGCAAACAGCATCGGCCAGGTGGCGCTTCGCTGGAAGCGCGAGGGCAGCTCTTTTTCTCATGGCCCTGCTCATCGTGAGTGCGCCGGTCTGTAGCGCCGTATCGATCACCTCTACAGCAGGCAATGTGATGTACGTGGATTCCGCCGGGAATGTAAACCCTAACCTCTTCGGCAACTACGTCAGTTACAATGTGACCAACGACACAGGCGCTCCCATCGCGGATGCGTGGGTAACAATCGGAAATTTTAGCGGCACGTTTGTATCCTTGGGCCTCAACGAAAATGGAATTTATCATGTGGGAGCCCTGGCCGCCGGCGCCACCAGGACGGTGTTCTTTTATCTCGACGTAAACTGCTCAAGTTTCCAGGCGGGCAAGTGCAACGTCGCTACTCCGCAAAGCTTTACCGTGAGCCTGTATTCGGGACCGCCCACGACGAATCTGCTCGGCTCGCAGGCGTTCTCCGTAACAGTAGTGGATACCACAGCGGCATTGGCGAACAAAGTCACATCAGTCGTAGCGTCCTCCAACAATCCCGTGCTGGGCGCTATCGTGACGGTTACTACCACCGGCAATACGGGCACAATTGGCAGCAATAATATTTTCTATTACAGCCCGGCCACCTATTTTGACTGGCAGGCTTCGAGTTTCCGTCTGTTCAGCACGAGCATCACATTTGCCAGCGGCGGCAGCGTTACCAACCAACTCCTGGTACCCAACTCGGCCCTTCCTACCTCTGCCTCGGACTACACTGAGGTGGCCACGTATCTGGTGCAGGGTTCTACTTCTGTGCCGACTCCTGTGAGCCCGGTAGCATTCATCGGCAGCGGTACTCAGATCAAGCACACTGACACCAGTAAGTTCGCGTCATCGTTTCCGCCCATCGGCACTACTAGCAATGCCCTTACGTTGTCCAAGCTGAGCAGCGCGTCATCGCTTCCAACCGGAGGCACCACGACATACACCTTGCGGATTACCAATACGAGTTCATCGAGCACCAGCCTCGATAACTTCGTGGATACGCTTCCTGGCACGCCCGCTGCCGTGTCTTATGTCTCAGGAAGTTCAAAATTTGCCGGGAGTCCGATTCCCAACCCAACGATCTCAGGAGGCACTCTTACCTGGTCGGGGGTCTTCAACGTTCCTGCAAATGGCACTGCGGACCTCACCTTTACTGCGAGCGTACCCAATACAGCCGGTACCTACACAAACTCTGCAGTCGCGCACATTGGAACTACACAGATTGACACCACGCTTTCAACCACGGACAACTCGCCCGCAACGGTCAGCTTGAGCGTCGGAGGCTTTGCGGTCAACGGGACCGTTTATCTCGATGCCAATCACAACGGCGTGCTCGATAGCGGCGAGACCTGGATCAGCGGCGTTTCAGTTTTCGTGAACCTGGTTTCGAGCGGCAGCGTTATTCAATCGCTTACTGTTCCTGCAGGAGCCGGCGCTTTTTCCTTTAGCAGCGTAACGGCTGGAACTTATTCGATCGTGCTGACGAATTCAGCAACGGCAACCGTTGCCGCTGCGCCCAGTGGATTTGCTTTCGTGACGCCCAGCGATGGACAGTTGCAGATCACAGTTTCCAGCGCCGCCATCAACAATGAAAATTTCGGGCTCTTCAAAGGCAGCATGGTGACCGGAAAGATTTTTAAGGACAACGGCGCAGGTGGCGGCACGGCCAACAATGGAATTTTTGATGGCGCTGAGGCAGGACTCTCCGGCGTGTCAATCAAAGCCACCGACGGCGGCAGCACGGTCTTTGATACAGAGGTCTCCGGCAGCGACGGTTCTTATTCGCTCTTTATCACTGCCGGTGCTACTACGGTGGCGATCGTCAAAACTAATCCAGCAAATTACATTGCCACGGGCGCGTCGGTCGGCACCACGGGAGGCAGCTACAATCGCGCCACTGACACCATCACCTTTACCAAATCGACGGAAGGTTTCTTTACCGGCGTGAATTTCGGCGTGGTTCCGGTAAATACTTTCCAGGCGGACGGCGCGCAGCAGGCGCTTCCGAACACGACGCTCTTCTACGCACATACTTTCAGTCCCGGAACAGCAGGGCAGGTCACTTTTACCATTGCGTCGGCATCGTCTCCTAGTAATGTTCAGTTCAGCCATGTTCTTTATCAGGACACCGGTTGCAGCGGTGTTATCGCTGCCAGCGATCCTGTGATTTCCGGTCCAGTTACCACGGTTGCCGGAACGAATCTCTGTATCCTGATGAAGGTCACAGTTCCGAGCGGCGCACCCATGAACTCGAGCGATGCAACGGTGGTGACTGCCAGCTTCTCTTATACCAATGCCAACCCGGCACTCAACGCTAAATATACAGTGAAAGACCTGACCACGGTGGGCACGCCAACCACTGCGGGCTTGCGTCTGGAGAAGGCTGTCGATAAGGCAACTGCTCTGCCGGGCGCGAACCTTACCTACACACTAACATTTACCAATGACAGCAGCGGCGCCATCTCCAATATAGTCATCAATGATGCCACTCCCGCGTACACAGTTTTTGTCAGCGCCGCCTGCGGTGCTCCGTTGCCAGCCAGTCTGACAGGGTGCTCCGTCATTGCGCCCGCAGCCGGTCAGACGGGAAACATTCAGTGGACGTTCACGGGTACGCTCAATCCCAGCCAGACTGGGACGGTCTCATTTGTCGTCAAAATCCAGTGAGGCGAACCAAACTTTTAGGTGTCCCTTGTTTTGTGGGTTGCGATCGCAGATCAATGCCTTTCACCAATCCCGCTTTTGGCTCAAGGTCGTGATTGGCTGCAGACGAGTTCAGGGCATAGTGGGAACTGGCGCACTACATTATCAATTTCCAGCGATTTGCGTCCGTTGCTTAGGATGATTTACTGCATCACGTGGCGGACGCCCGTGGGCCCAATCCGTGATGTTCGCAACCGCACGCAGTTCAATGTCCCGGCGGGCGGACTCTACGGCTGATCCCAGATGTGGGGTGAACAACGTTGCCGGATGTTTCAGCAGGCGTGATGGAATGCGTTTCGGATGTCCTGGCACGGACAAGTCTTCACATGCGAAAACATCCGCAGCGTATCCGCCCAGCCGTCCGCTCTCTAGAGCGCGGATTACAGCAGCTTCATTCACAACTGAGCCGCGCGCGGGATTAATAAGCAGAGCGCCCTGCTTGCAAGCAGCCAGTGTCTCATCATTCAGCAGATGATATGTGCTCTCAGTCAAAGGCACGGCTACGATCAGGAAATCACATTTGGCAAGCAATTTTGGCAGAGCGCAACAAGTAAGTTTGAGTCGCGTCTCCAAATCCTTCTGGAGGGGATTCTTCTCGAAGTAGAGCAGCGTGGCGCCAAAGCCTTGCAATCGCTCAGCGATTGCGGTCCCGATCATACCCATTCCGATAAGACCGACCGTGCTCCCATAGATGCCTTTGCCATACAGGTCGGGCTGCCACTTTGATTGTCCGGATTTTCGAATGCGGCTGTCTCCATCCCTGATTTTTCGAGCCAGGCTGATCATCAGACCAATGGTGAGTTCGCTAGTCGGAGCGGTCAGCAGATCTGGAACATTTGATACCCATATGCCACGCCGCGTGCAGGCATCCAGGTCAAAATTGTCATGGCCTTTGAGGGCAGCGGCGATCATCCGCAATTTGGGAGCCTGTAATAACCAGGCGTCATCAATTTTATCGGGCATGAAAGCAAGAAGAGCATCGGTTGCCTTCACCAGTTTACAAAGCCGGGGCTTCGTAAACCGTTGCTGGGGGTTGGGCGCGTACGCGTTTCCTATTTTTTCAAGCCCGGCCAAAGTCTCTGGAAAAACACGATGGCTGGCAACGATTATTTTGGAAGAAGAAGCGTGCGTAGTCATGCAGTCTTTGTCCCTTTATAGTCAATGAGCCGTGCATTACAAAAGGCCGCTCAGGTTTTGCGCTTCGCCTATCCTGCAGCATAGTCAGAACGCTGTCTGGCTATGCGCCACAATCACACCTCAGAAACACGCCAATATTTGCGAAGGCGAACATTGACTGCGTCGGTAATCATGATCATGCCCCATGTGATCAGCACATAGGCCATCATCTGGGGATAGAAAAAGAGCTGTTGTGCATTAAAGAGAGCTTCGCCAATTCCACCGGCGCCGATCATGCCCACAATCGTCGCTACGCGCATGTTCCATTCAAAACGAAAAAGAGTATGAACAGTCATCGGCGCAAATGCGAGCGGCAGCACCGCAAAACCGGCGATTGACAAGGTCGAGCCACCCGTAGAGGCCATAGCAATGACTGGTTCAGAAGCAACATTTTCCAGCGACTCGGCGTAGAGCTTTCCCAGAGAGCCGGCGCCGTGAAGACCAAGCGCCAGAATGCCCACTCGCGGCCCCAGGCCGGCAATACCCACCAGTACCAGGCCCCAAACTACCTCGGGCACGGCGCGCAGTATCTCAAGCATGCGACGAACAGGAAAAGAGATGAATGTGGGCGAAACATTTCTGGCAGCAGCCACTCCCAGCGGCAGGGCGCAAATCATCGCCAGGAAAGTTCCGCCGAGTGCAATCAAAAGCGTTTCACCAATCAGAGCAGGAACCTGGCGCAGAGCTTCTGCCGGGAGCTGCGGGGGAACCATGGTTCCGAAGGTCTCCAAGGCATGCGCCACTACGATCAGGTGAGGCCAATGGTGCCAGGCAGCGGCAGCACCAAATGCTGCCACCACCAACAAGAGCCTTGGATGCTTGCGCACATACCAGACAAATTGGTCAACGGACGCAACCAGTGCCACCAGCATGATGATCAAGGTGGTAGCGCGATGGTAGTCGGTCATATTAAGAGATCCGACGAGCTCCGTTCCAATGCCTCCGGCGCCGACTGCGCCCACAATGACTGAAGCGCGAACGGCGCTTTCAAATTCGTAGCCACCATAGGTGAGCAGGTCCTTCAAGCGCAAAGGCAAGAGTCCATAGAACGCGATCATGCTGCGAGTAGCGCCGGTTGCGCGCAGTGCCTCAATGGGACCAGGATCGGCCGAAGAAAAAAGATCAGCAAAGATCTTGCCAATAGCAGCAGAATAGAAGAGTGCCAGCGCCAGGATTCCAGCCGCCGGCCCAAGACCTACCAGGACGACACACAAGATGGCCAGGGTCAGGTCAGGGATGGAGCGAAATGTGGTAAGCAAGGCATAGAGCGCCCGTGAGCCCGGTAATCGCGCGCCGATGATTAGAGAAAACAGCAATCCGATAATGAGGGCCAGGAACATGGCTCCCGCCGCGATCTCCAGAGTTTCAAATAAAGGAACACTCTCCGCTTTGAGATAGGAAAGAGATAGATCAGGCGGGAAAAACTGACGCAACAGGGAGATGACGCTTTCCAGTCCAGGCATCAGGCCCCTATTGCTACTGCAGAGGTAGTTGCAGGCTGCCGCAGTTCGTCAAAAGCAATCGTGCCCGCTTCAATTCTCACCACACGATCAAAGTATTCATAGGCAAGGTCAGTCTGGTGCAGCGAACACAAGAAAGTAAAGCCGTTCTCGTTGGCGAGGCTGCAAAGAAGAGAAAGGATTTGCCCGCTCAAAATGGGATCCAGAGAGGCCACAGGCTCATCTGCGAGCAATACCAGAGGCTGTTGGACAAGAGCACGGGCAATCGCGACTCGCTGGTGTTCACCTCCGGAAAGATCAGAGGTGCGGGAGCGCAGCTTGCGTTCCAGGTCAACGCGGGAAAGCGCATCCCTGGCTTCCTCCAGTTCGGCAGGTTTTGGCCATAAGAGGAATCTCAAGGCGTGGATCGTTGTCCAGCGTCCCAGCGCTCCAGCCATCACGTTCTGGTGCACGCCCAGCCTGTCCACCAAATCGTGCCTCTGAGAAACCACGCCTACCCTTGAACGCAAGTTTCGTAACTGCCGGCCACGTAGACCATTCACTTCAACTCCATCCACGATAATGCTTCCCGACAGAATGGGAAGGAACCCGCTGATGGTACGAAAGAGAGTTGTCTTGCCCGCGCCGCTGGGGCCAAGAATGGCAATCTTTTCGCCGCGGCGAATGCTTAAAGAAATTTCATTAAGCACAGGTGGGCTTTTGCGGTCCCGGGATACAACAAGGTCACGTATCTCAAGCATGGGGGATTAATAGAAATCAAGCTACTGCCCAAAAAGCCTACTGCTGCCGTACCTAAAACATCTGCAGATCCTGGGCAACCAGCCGCAGAACCGTATATTCCTCATTGTTGGCTCGAACAAAATTCTTGCCGCGAACAATTTTGAGGATTTCATCGTCCTGGCCTTCTTTAAGATCGGTGAAGGCTTGCGCAAACTTTTCCTGCACGGCTTCGCCTACATCCTTACGGGCTACCCACACATAATCCACAAAAGGTTTTGACGTATAAAAGACACGCACCTTGGTAGGATCGAGCTTGCCTTCAGACACCATTGAGTTATAGACCGTCTCATCCAGAGCGCCGGCATCAACCGCACCCGATTCAACCGCCTTGGCCGTGGCAGGATGACTGCCTGTATAGCGAAACTTCAAGTTGGTATTAGGATCAATGCCCGCCTGACGCATCTCCATATACGGCATCAAATGACCGCTTGTGGAATTAATGTCGCCAAAAGCAAAGGTCTTTCCTTTCAGGTCGGCCAGCGAATGGATACCGGATTGGCGAGAGGTGATAAATAAGGCACGGAACTGCAAATCGGCAGTGCGTTGTACCAGCGGCACTACTCCGTACCGGGCATGCGCCTTGATATAGGTAAGGCCGCCAAGATAGGCAAAATCCAGTGAGCCATTGCCCAGGGCTTCAACGGTGGCGTTGTAACTTGTGGGGATGACAAGGTTGACGGGCCGCCCTAGTTTCTGCTCCAGATACGCTTTGAGTGGCGCCTTTTCCTTTACTGAAACCTGTGTTGCACCGGCATCAGGAACCATGCCTACATTGATCGCACCATTCTGGGCTTCACCAGCTACCTGAAACAAGAAAAACAGCGCTATGAATCCAAACACAACCCGAGGGTTCTTGAGCATCTAGCCTTTTTCCTCCCACTAAGGAGGCTAAGTATAGGTGTTCATGTTCCATAATGTGCATTAACAAATAAAATTTACGAAATCAGAAACTAATCTTAGAATTTCTTATGATTAGCAACCCATAGTAATTTTCTAGGAAGATAACCTTACCCATCTGTTCCATTTCGGAACGGTTCCTCTTGGTTCAGGATGACCATGCGGAAATAGATTGACCCACAAGGTTGCACAACATACTATTTGCCATTATTTAGCAAGTGCCAGGCCTATAGTTGTTACATAAAAGGAAATTGCAGTATGGGCGCTTCTCAGTCACTACTCACAAAAGCAGATACCCTTAGAGATAAAGTCAATGAAGCTTATTCGGCGGCAGCTACTCATCCAGAGCAGAAGCATCCTTTTCCGATAGGCCGGAAATTGGCAGAAAACCTGGGATATCCATCTGAAGTGCTGGATGGCGTGCCGCCGTCTTCAGTAGAAGCGTTTGCGGGCATATCCAATGTCTCTTTGTTTGCAGACTTGCCTGCTGGCGCCACTGTTCTTGATCTCGGATGCGGCGCAGGCATGGATTCGATCATTGCTGCGCGGCGAGTAGGACCAAAAGGACGTGTCATAGGAATCGACTTTAGTGAAGCTATGTTAGTTCGTGCGCGCGCTGCTAAAGAGCTGGTGAATCTCCCTCATCTTCAGTTTCAGCAAGGCGATGCGGAATACCTTCCCCTGGCAGATAAAAGTATGGACGTGGTCCTGGTGAATGGGATCTTCAATTTAAATCCAAAACGAAAAGAAGTCCTTTCTGAGCTTGCACGCGTGCTTCGTCCCCGTGGGCGTGCGTATGTGGCTGAGTTGATCCTAACCAAACCGCTGCCTGAAGCCGATCACGCCAATGAAAGCAATTGGTTTGCTTGAATTGCAGGCGCCAAGGAAGGCGGGGCCTTCCTTCGCGAATTTCTCCAGGCTGGATTTAGCCAGGCGCAATTCCTGCGCACCCTGCGCAATGACCGCTCCAAGAACCCAGCGGTCATGGTTGCCGAACTGCTGGCCCAGCGATAACTAGCGGCGAGCTGTTTCGACCATTTTCAGCTCCTGCGCCGCCTCACGAATAGTGGCGTATTCCTCGTCATTCGCTCTCACGAATTTGGTGGCACGCAGAATTTTCAACACATCATCATTTTTTCCTTCTTGTAGTGCCAGCAATGCTGTCGCAAATTTTTCCCGCTCGGCATCGGATACACCGCGGCGGGAGACATATACGTAGTCCATGAACGGCTTGGAAGTATAGATCACGCGCAGCTTACTCCGGTCTGCCCGGCCGTCTTTGAGCATGGCATTGAGAACACTTTCATCAACGGCTCCTGCATCCGCAATCCCCATTTCCACCAGCTTTACCGTTGCCGGGTGCTCTCCGCTATAGCGGACATCAAGGTCGGTGTCCGCGTTGATTCCTGCGCGTTTCATTTCGAGGTAGGGTATGACATGCCCGCTCGTTGAGTTCATATCACCAAAAGCAAACCGCTTCCCCTTGAGATCGGCCAGGGAATGGATCGCTGTGCTGCTATTGGCAATGATCACCGAGTGAAACTGCAAGTCGCTGGTTCGTTGTACCAGGGGCACAACCCCAATCTTCGCCCGGCCACGTACATATGAGACTCCTCCCAGGCATGCAAAATCGACAGATCCGCTGGCCAGGCCATCTATTGTGGCCGTATATGAATCGAACGTGATTAACTTCACATCTCGTCCCATATGTTGTTTCAGATAGTTTTGCAGCGGTATCCTTTGTTCCGGCGACAATCCATCCGGCGTTAGCGCCACGGTGATGCTATTGTCTCCTCCAAAAGCCGACACAGCAGCGAGAGAGACCAATAGGACAGCTAAAGAGCGAGTCAATGCGTTCATGCAGTTTGTCTTTCCTCTTCCGTTGTGGGTTCTGAAACTTCCCACAGCCACTGCATTATTGGCAGCTTATAGAAGATATATATATAGGTGGGTTCTAAGTCGCTGTTACCTTGGTACCGAAAGAGTTCCATTATGGAACTATGGAAGCATTTTATGGGAATGCTATTGATATATTAAAAAATACTAATCAAGAATGACCTACCGTTATACCGAACATCATCCACTTTTACGCCTCCATGGAAACAAAGCTGGCATCTGGATCAGCTTCTTCCGGCAACTGCTGGTTTTTGGCTGGCGATGCTAGGTAGTCACTCCAGGAGGGAAATTCTGACTGCCTTGCTTCAAGCATCTGCCGTGACGATCCGGCCGGACCGGTCAGAAAAGCCAGGAATTTCTCCTGCACATGAAGACCAGCGTTGGCCGCGTCAAGCCAGAGAAACTGTCCACCTTCATTGACTTCAAGAAACCACCACCGGTCCTGATTGTCAATGGCGAAGTCAAAGCTGCCGCAGGCAATGCCAGACCTGGCTGCAAACGCCAGCACGGATTTTTCAACCTCAGGCGGCGTGATGATGGGTTCTACTCTCACTAAGCCTTGCGTGGCGTCCGCGCGCCAGTCGAGTGCTCCCTTGGGATTGTGGAGAGAATAGGAATACACTGCTTCCCCCAGCAGCACCATGCGTACGTCAAACTTCTTGACGACCATCTCTTGGTAAATGGCAGGCGCATAGGTGAGCACTTCGTCCTCTGGCAGCATGTCCGCGCTGAGTTCAAAGGTCTCCGTAACCACAATCGGGCCGCCCTGCTCCTTCTCCCAGATGTGCGTGGAGAAAGTCTTGCAGATCATCCGTTCAGGATTGTCGCGAAAATGCTCTCGCACAGCTTGTGGCGAATTGGTCATCAACGTTCTGGGTACGTTCATGCCGCAGTCGCGGGCCAGCAGGAGCTGGACAGATTTATTGTTGATGAAGCGCGAAGCCGTGTATTTGTTGACCACGCGCACCGGCAAGTTTTCCAGAAGATACATCAGAGAGTGATTAAACGAGCGGTATTCATTGGCGGCAAACCTCGCGTCTTCAGGGGACGTTTGCGGATTGGGCCTGGGGTCCACCGGCCGGCGGATCCAAATTACGTCGCCGGGCTCAACCAGATGACGGCCAAGTTTGAGCTGCGTATCTTTAATTTGCGTATCTTTGATTTGCAAATCTTCGATCTGCAAGCCTGGGAGCAAAGAGATGGATCCCTGTCTGTCCTCCGTCCATCCCAGGCCCGCCCAGCAGGCCACGGAGTATCCGGCTTGCTCCAGCGCCCACTTCAACGGGGCGGTGTGATTTTCATTCTCCGGGGTGGTGATCAAGATCTTCATCGGATGCCTTTTTTCCTCTCAAGCTCGCTTTGGTCCAAAAACTGAACCCTTCACCACTGATTCACACTGATAACACTGATCGAAAATGCATGCTCACCATTCCGGACAGATAAGATTTTGCGCTTTTATCATTGTCATCAGTGGTCATCAGTGGTGAATTTATTTTTGAGCAAAGCCTCTCAAGCTGCGGCGGACGGTGTGATTGGACACCGTCCGCGCAGGATTGGATTAAGATCGCCAATGTCAACCGTCTTTGCTCATTCAAGATCGAACGAGCATACGGTCACGTGCTTCGGATTAAGTTGTCGTATCACCGTCGCAGCCGACCGTTCCAGGGCGGGGAATAGTGCATACGCTGAGCAGCGTCGAGATACCGCCGTTCACAAGGTCGGCTTCGCTAAGCGTCAACTCTTTCGCGCCCTTGCGGCCCAGTACTCTTTTGTCATTGTTCATGTGCTTTTTCCTTTCGTGTCAGCCGTGGTTAAAGTTAGCCAACCGTGTCGCAGTCCTTGGTTCCGGGAGTGGGTCCCGAGGAACAGATCGTCAAAGTGTTGATGTTGCCGCTGACATGCTCAACTTCTGCCGGGGTCAGCTCGCGTGCGTTCTGGCGGCTCAGGACTCTATTTTCCTTCATGGTCTTTTCCTTTCTTTGGTGCGTAATTTGATTGGCCGCTGGATGCGGCACTTCTCATTAAGATAGCGAGTGATTGGTATCACTGCGGCTATCGCCATCGGCGAAAACCGGCGACGGTAACAAGTGGACAATGGCACCGTGCAAACGGTGGTTTGGACTGCACCAGCCCGCTGAACTAACTCACGCGCAAGGTCCAAGCGCGCCGGAGCACTCTATAAAGTTTATGCGGCCACACTTGCTCAGCTCAAGGAATTGGAGAAGCAGTTAGCAGATTAGCCTTCCAAAATGGAACAGCTTGCCTTTTACAAATCCTGATTTGCCGTCGTGGATTTCTCAATATCTCGTACAATTTTTTAACGCAGAGGTCTTCTGACGTTGCTCGACGCGGAGTTCAACGGGATCTCTTCGTCCTATCCAATCCCCGGGTCCTTCTGGGCATACATGTCAAGAATTGCCTTCTTTTATTCAAGAACAAAGGAGATCAATCCATGAAGAAACTTACGTTGCTTAAGCTCGTGTTTATCATTGTGGCGGCCTTGTCTCTCTATGGACAGGCAGCGACACCAGCAACAACGACCGGGTCAACATGCCCGACGATTTGTTTCCATATATTTTGTGCGGATGGGGAACATGCTTTCTGCTCCAATGGAAAATGCGTGTGCCCATAAGATCTGATTCACTCGAACCTGAGACTTATTGAATCACCTGCCCGACCTTCTGGAACGTGCGATTTGGTTTATTGCCCAATCGCATTCGCAGGAGGCCGGCCTTAGGGCAGAGATACTATTTCGAATTCCAAAAGAGGTAAGAGAATGCCTGAATTATCGCGTAGTTTCTCATTAGTGTGTCTTATCCTGATCTTATCAGCCCTGCCAATTTCTGCGCAGACCGCGCAGATCCAAAACGGTGTTCCATGGCAGGATGCCAGTGTGCAGGGTGCTTCCGCACCAGCAGGTGCGCATGTTTCTTATTTCGGCGGGCCGGTCGTTTCCAATGCGGTCGTGATCCAAGTCCTTTACGGAGCCGGCTCATATAACCCGCAGGTGGCGGGAACTTCCAGTCCGACCATAGGCAACTTCTTCGGCGACTTCCTGGGAACTAACAGCGGCTATGTCAATCTGTTGAGCCAATACAGCCCGGATTTTTCTGGAAGTGGCAACCAGATTATCGGCTACGGCGCATTTGGTGGAATTTTTCGGATCACTCCGTCGACAACCAACAATGGCTCGACCATCAATGACTCCAACATCCAGGCTGAGCTTCTGGCCCAGATCAACGCTGGTCACCTCCCTGCGCCGCTTCTCGACCTCGCGGGCAACGTCAACACGACCTACATGATCTATTTTCCGCTAGGCAAAACCATTATCAGCTCCCAGGGTCTCACTAGCTGCGTGAACGGTGGCTTCTGCGCTTATCACGGCACCACATCAAACACCCTCAACACCAAACACCTTCTTTACGGTGTTATGCCCGATATGCAGGCCGGTAGCGGCTGCTCGACCGGATGCGGTACGTCCAGTGTCTTCGGTAATTACACAACCGTGACGAGCCACGAACTTTCCGAGACGATTACCGATGCCGATGTCGGGATTGCTACTGGCATCGCTAAACCGCTTGCCTGGTACGACCCGAATAATGGCGAGATCGGCGACATTTGCAATCACCAGCAGGGCTCTTATACAGCCAATGGCACTGTCTACACGATTCAGTTCGAGTTTTCGAATGCGGCCAACAATTGCGTGCTGCCTCCTCCAGCTCCGAGTACGCACAGAACAGCCAGCGGCACGCTCGCGCAGATGGCTTTCCTGGATTCCATTGGAAGCGCTACAGGGTTCATAGGCGGCCAGGATGTGTTCTACGCCGGGACCGATTTACACGTGCATCGCATCTTCAGCAATACCGCTTGGCATACAAATGACGTTACAACAGCGTCAGGCGCTCCCAACGTTGCATCTGGCAATGCTGTGGCGGGCCTTCTGGATACAATCGGAGCTGCAACCATGTTCGTAGGCGGCCAGGACTTGTTTTATGTGGCAGCCGATCTACACATCCATCATATTTTCAGCAACACCGTCAGCAACACCGCCTGGCATACAGATGATATTACGGCTGCTTCAGGCGCTGCTCCGGCCGTCTCCGGCGAGTCGGTGGCGGGGTTTCTGGACATAATTGGAACAGCGACAGGGTTGCTGGGTGGCCAAGACGTGTTCTACGTGGGCGCCGATCAGCATATCCATAATATTTTCAGTAATTCGGCCTGGCATACAAATGATATTACGGTGGCATCGGGTGCTCCGCTTGCTGCATCCGGGAGTTCCGTAGCGGCCTTTCTGGATACGGTGGGAGCGGCTACAGGATTAGTGGGTGGCCCGGATGTGTTTTACGTGAGCACTGACCAGCATATCCATAATATTTTCAGTAATTCGGCCTGGCATACAAATGATATTACGGCGGCATCGGATGCTCCGCTTGCTGCGCCCGGGAGTTCCGTAGCAGCCTTTCTGGATACAGTGGGAGCGGATAAAGCATTCGTTGGTGGCCAGAATGTATTCTATGTGGGCACCGACCAGCATATCCACCATATTTACAGCGACACGGCTTGGCACACAGATGATATTACGGTGAAATCGGGTGCTGCGCTTGCTGCGTCCGGAAGTTCCATAGCAGCCTTTCTGGATACAGTGGGAGTTGCCACAGGATTGGTGGGTGGCCTAGATGTGTTCTACGTGGGCACTGATCAGCACGTTCACCATATTTACAGCAATTCGGTTTGGCAGACAGAGGATATTACGGCGAAATCGAGTGCTGCGCTGGCGGTATCCTCTGGTTCGCTCGCCGGTTTTCTGGATACCATAGGATTTGCCACAGAATTGGTGGGCGGCCAGGATATATTTTACGTGGGGACTGACCAGCACATTCACCATATCTACAGCAATTCGGTCTGGCAGACAGACGATATTACGGCGAAATCCAGCGCTCCCCTGGCAAATTGAGTCCCGGCGGACCATTTCGCACTCGCGTTTTAGGGCAAGAATCGAATGGATGAGAGTAGCGACTCTCATCCATTCTCTTTTTAACTGTTAAAGAAAACGTACGAGTTTCAATAACTCTCATGACCAGAGAACAACGTTACCGTTGGGCATCCGGCCGACTGCCGCTGAAATTGCAATTCTCGTTCCGGTTGCCGGCGAGACCTGGTGGAAATTCCTCGTGTTAATCACCATGAGCATTCCGAGCTGCGGCACGATTTCAGCAGAAGAAATATTTTCGACTATATTCGGCAGGTAGCCATAGCTTCCTGCAATTCTTTGCGCTTCGTCCTGAGACTCCCACTGCTTTTTCCAGATATGGACAAGGCCCGGTTCGGCATCAGGACACTTGATATAAATGTTGAACGCTAATTGTGATGTAACCTGGGCCACTCCCCAATTGGGGTGCTCGGCAGGCGCAAAATCGACATGAACCGGAGTGCCTTCTTCAATCCGGCGGAAGAGACCGGCAAAATAGGGTCCGAAGCCTTGTTCATGCGCAACGCCCACTTGCTCGCGCGGTGACATTGTTTTAAACCAATCAATGACCCGCTCAAGAGGATTGCATATGCCATTCGTGAGCTGAGCGATCCTGCGGTTGGCTTGCTGAACAGCTCCAAAGTAAGCCGGTTTACCAATGATGTCATATTCAAAAACCGTAATACCTACGCGTCCAATACGTGGCGTGACATTTAAGTAGTCTTTAAATTCGAGATCTTCTGCTCTCTGGCTTAAGTCCTCGCATTCTTTTCTGGTCAAAAAACCTGGAACACATATCCCAGCTATCTGCCCGGAAAACAACTTGTCGAGAATTGCCGGCGTGGGAGATGAATGTACCGAACTCTCCCATGCAACGTCAGGATATGCTTGCTCCAAAGCACCGAATAAACTCGGTGAAGTCATAAATAAAGCCCCTTTGATGTAATGCTTTCTTTCGTTATGGAGAATTGATCTGATATTTCTTGCTTCTCTCGTCATTAAGGTTTTCTTATTATTAAAAGTATAGAGACTTGAGCACGATTAGCCCACTCATCAGAGCCAAAATTCACCATAATTTTTTGGGAATTATTTTCCCGTATCGGGAATTAAAGTCGGAGATGTGTCCGCAGCAGACTACGTCCCTCTGGGTTGCAATTTCAACTCTGAACAACGTACTCAACATGAACTTCAGGAGTCGCGACCGCGACTGTGCCGTAGAGCGGTCACCTGGTCTTGAATTTCTCAACCAACTCTTTAGCGGCGGCATCGCTGACGCCGCTGAACTGGAACTGAAGGCTTACGGAATTGAAGAGCGAGACATCCGGGCGCACCGGCTTGGAGCGGTCCATGAATCCGCGAATCTTCACGGCAATGCTTTGCACCGGAATGTTCGATGACTTCGCCAGCACCTGGACAAGTTCCACTCCACAAGACGCCACAGCGGAGAGAAACAACTCTGAGGGAGTGACTTCTTCGCCGGGACATCCGTTTTGCTCCGGTCCATCGATAACAAAGTGATGGTTTCTCACACTGCACTGGACGCGCCCAAAGGTATTGGTTGACGCTGCATGTGCCTCATATTGCCGGATGTCAGACTGCGCCATGACTCGTAGCTCCTTTCCATAAAGTCTAATTCAGTTTGGGCGCTCCCATTCTGGGACTCGGAATTGTGAAAATTCGCGTGAGACATTGAATCAGAGATCAATTCTTTTTAAGCTCGATTCATCGGCTGTGAGCCGGTTCCTTCATAAGGACATTGCAGCAAAGACCGAAATAAAACGCCAGAGCCGATTCGTACGGCCCTTGTGGATGAACAACAAAAGGAAGTGTGACGATGGCGGTGTTTGGCCAGCGATCCACACCCTTTGCCTTACTTTGAGTTCGATTCAACAGCGCTGATTTTCAGCCTGATCCGATCACGAAATAGAAAATTCATTTCACTGAAGAGGAGCAAAACTTATGTCGAACCGGAGTATTGAGCCGTATAGGGGCCCGTGAGTTAAAGCCTGAAGAAGTTGAGCACATTGCAGGTGGAACAACCGGATGCACGGGAACGTCGTTGTTCAAAGGCGGTCCCATTGTTGATGTGCGTTGCGATCCCACTGGGCAGTAAAGCACGAACCGATTACACAAACACCGTTTTGGGGCAATTTCTGGCGAAGCAAGTATTTGGACAGTATTCCCTCGCAAACCAGCGGGGGATTTTTAACAGCAACAAAGAATCATAAATTCAGAAAGGAGAATTAATGATGTCTGATAATCGAGTACTTAGCCGTCAACTCGCTCGGGATTTAAGCCCGCAAGAGCTTGAAACCATTACTGGCGGATTCTTCACGAATCCGAACAGAGATGTAACCACTACATTCTGCACTATTGCCTCAGATGGAGACGATGACTAAACAACAACCGGCCGCTGTCCTGGTGACGGCGGCCTTTTGTTTCAGTATGGCTTTGCCTGTGCTTTTAAATTCGCGGGCATGGCAGGCCGCGCAGCTTACAGATACATTGATGAAGAAAGGAAGCATTTTCCAATGAAAGTCGTCATTTTCGCATACGCAAAAGAGAACCACACCGCGCCGGTGAAGTGGGCGCTGGAGCAAGCTGGATACAAAGTGGATTGCTGGGGCGGGCTTTCATGGACTGAGCAGCAGCAAGCTTCTCTGCTGCTGGATGCGGAGACAGATATGAGCCTGGGCCCGTTCACGGTAGAGCCGGGCGACGCAATC
>DASTCT010000207.1:0-29286 GCA_035710845.1 Candidatus Angelobacter sp. | reverse complement strand
GAAACCAGGACACGTGAGCTTCTACGACCGCGTTCACTTGCGATCATCTGCACCATATGTCTTTCACGACACGTTCAGAATTTAAGGAAAACTATAGAACCTTCGGCCAGTATCCGCTATATTACTGCAACCTTAGTCCCCCTCCCGGCAAAAACCAGAAGAGCATTGGACCTCGGTAACCTCGCTTGTTAATAACCGGTGATCTTCGCGTTTGCTTCTTTTGCGCGGGCTTGTGCATTGGGAGCTTTTACTCTTGGCATTCCCCAGCAGAATCAGTGAGTTTCAGCGATTACGGGCCATCTCTATTAACCTAGCAACCACATCTTCTACATCCAGTAGGTTCTATCCAATGTCCGGTACTGGATTGCTTCCGCAATGTGCTTGCTCTCGATCTGCGCTGCGCCTTCCATATCGGCGATTGTGCGGGCGACCTTCAATATCCGGTCATGGGCGCGAGCGCTCAGACCTTGCTGCTGCATGGCGCGCTCCAGCATGCGCTCGCTATCGGTCCCCAAATCGCAATAAGCCCTGATTTGGCGCGAAGTCATCTGAGCATTGGAATAGTTGCGTTCTCCGGCAGCGGCAAAACGGTTAAGCTGCACCTCTCGGGCACGCTCTACACGCTCGCGGATTTGTGCTGAACTCTCACTCTTGCTGTCGCTTCCGCGCAGTTCTTTGTAGTTCACCGCTGGAACGTCAATATGAATGTCGATGCGGTCCATCAGCGGCCCGGAGATTTTTGAGACATAGCGCTGGATCATCATCTCCGTGCACTGGCATTGCCGTTGCCCTGATCCATGGTAGCCACAAGGGCATGGCTTTTTTCGTCGCCTCGGATTGCGGCACTCAGCAGAGAGATGCCGTAGATTTCATAGTTTGCAACCCTGATCTCTGGAACGAGGCAGGATAGCAGTCGTCTTTTATCAGCTCGATCCAAGAGTTTCCACTCAGAGAAAACCGAGAATGTGTCCGCAAGCATATCGGGCGAAAAGCTGCTTAAGGGCGCCTCTTCCGAAAGCCACTGCCGGTACATGCCCAAGTCCCGGTCAACCTCATGGAGCTTCTGGTCGCGTTCTTCGCGGGTCAGTATACCCTCGAAATAGCTTTCGAGAACGCGGTCGCGTTTTTTTGTAAGCCTTTGGATTTCAGAGCGCGCCTTTTGGAGTCTAAGAGTGTGCTCCTCGACAACCGTTGCTCCAAGCTGGCCTGCTGCAAGCTCGGTGAGAAAGCCTTTATCAGTGAAGCGGTGCTCGAAAATGTCATCGAGCTTTTCTTCGAGCGGAAGCCTTTTCATGTAGGCACCAGGGCAACCGTTGCCATTCCTCCTGCTCTTACATATGTAGTAATCCCGGCCGTGGTAGAACTTAGTGTAGACAAGATTCTGGCACAACCCGCAGGTCAGAAAGCCGTTGTAGGTCCAGCGCTGGTGGATGTCAGGGTGCGCACGCCAATGCTTGAGCCTTTTTGTCGCCATTATTTCCTGTGCTCGTTGGAAATTTTGCTCAGAGACAAGCGGCTCATCAAACACTTTGATCCTGATCACCTCATCAGGGCTTCTGTTGATCTTTGGCCGATCGGCTTGCCTGCCATCGGGCTTTGCCTTGTGCGCTGAAGGCGACGGATCGCGCTTCTGCGAGATGACCCGCCAGCCGCAGTAGATCGGGTTTCTGAGCATGACTTTGAGGCTCGGCGCGTCAATACCAAGCTTTGTCCCTATATCCGTGTAGCTCGTGTTCCCCGAAAGAAACATCCGAAAGGCTTCTTTGACTTTTTCGGCTTCCGCTGTGTAAGACCATTTGCCGGAAGTCCGGTCAAAGGTAACGCCTTTGGGTAAGCAGACGTAGCTTTGGGGATTTTCACCGCGGCGGCGTTTCTCCTCTTTTGCAAGCCACATTCGCTCCAAGATTTCGCTTCGCTCAAGCCCTGCCATTGCCGCCCGGATGGTGCCGAGCAAGCGACCGGATTTTGAGCTCAGGTCAATCGGCCCTTCTGGAAGGTAAAGGACAGTGTTGCTGTCGGCAAAAGCCTGAAGCAGCACATAGTCTGAAAAGTTCTCAGGCCGCATTAGCCTTGAAAACTCTTTGGCGACCACTCCGTTAATCTGGGGCGATTCGATCAAACGGAGTAGCTCCTGGATTTCAGGGGTTCTCAAGACAGCAGCACCCGACACGTCGGATATCTCGATTGATCGGACGATGCTCAGGTCATTTTGCGCGGCGGTCTTACGATTGACTGCCCGCTGCGCCGGAATGCCGGCACGATCCTCTGCCGCCTGCCCCTCAGTTGATACGCGAATCAGTTCGATTACTTCCTTGCTCATCTATTCCGCACAGCTCCTTTGCAATTTTTACCACTTCCGAAAGATTGTCTTTTTGAAGCGCCTCCCGCAGCTTGAGAAGCAGACCTCGGCGCTTTGCGGCTATGGCAAGTGCCGCGCGCATGATATCCCCGATTTCACTTCTGTTGTTGCTGCTGTCCATAAAAAATTTCACTACGAGTAGCGGCCCGAGTAGCACTGCTCTAGGCAAATCCAAAAAACTTCAATAAAATCCGCCGCTTCTGAATTTCCGCTGGCATGACTATGTGGGCATTTGCATGCCCTCCATATTGGCCTTCGGCCTGATGCCTAAGCCTCGGCATCCTTACGGTTCTGGCCGAGGCTTGCACTGCCTTTAGCGGAACGGATTGAAGACATTGAGAAATCCCTTCACCGTTCCGGCGACGATCTTCTTACCCTCTCTGGCGACTTCTTTTGCAATGGTCTTTCCTTCCCGCTTGATTTTCCGTGAAGCGTACTTTCCGAAGTTTTGTTTGTTGCTTGCCATATTTCCTCCTCATAGGGTTTAGGTCCGTTCAAAATCGGACCCGGTTTTTACTGAACTAATGCTTAGAACGGTCGGATTTTCCTTTCCTAGAAATGGCCTTATGCAAAGCCTTCCGCACAAAGCCCGGTAGATGCATCCAGACATACCAAGCAAGACCAAGAACAAGACCAACCAGCATCATTTGAAAGAGCGTGTTCGGATTGGTCAGAAGATGGCGCAGAAATGCGATGAAGAAAAGAACCGAAAGCACAAGCAGGACAATGCCGGGAACCAGAGTTAAAAGAAACAGAAAAGGCTTCAGCCAGAATGGAACGCGTGGAGCGGGCATACTAAGTTCTCTTGATCCGCACTGTGAGCAAACCGTGGCATTCCTGCCATTCGGGTGCATCCTCGGGCAGAGCTTCACGTCATAAGTTCTGCCGCAAAACTGGCAGTAGAACGGCTCTCCGGTCGTCACCTTGCCGCAGTTGTGACAGTAGCGCATGAAGATCCTCTAGAAGAATGAGACCTTTCCCTGCTCTTTAGGCCTGAGCCAAATGGCAGACAAAAATCCCAATCTCTTAATGTCATCGAATGTGGTTAGCCAAAAAACTTTGCTGGTCTGCTCTGAGACTGCCGCCCAAATCCGCTTGAGCTGGACTTGTCCGGTGGTCACGACGGCAACCCTGAATTGAGCGTGACCAAAGTGCTTTTCAAAGCTTCCTGACAGAGCAAAGGAAAGATAGCTAGCCGCTTTCTTCTTCCAAATCTTTTTTGATTCTGTGCTCTTGTCGACCTCAAGGAACACAGGCTTAATGGCATCTGCCGTTTTGAACTCAAAATATGCGTCGGGAATAACGGACGAACTGGGAAGAGTGCTCTCGAACGTTTTCCAGTTCTGAATGCTGACCGAATTACCGTTCTTATGAAGTGAGAGATAAATGTCATTCAAAAGGAGCTGGTGCTCTAGGAACAGATCGCCACTGTAAAGTGCATCCTGCTTTCGGCGGAACCGTCGGTGAGGAACTCCGGCAACAGCCGCGCCTTTTTGGCTCAGGGTATAAATCGCTTTCTTACTCCCAACGCCGACTCCCAGGAAAAAGCGGTTGAGAAGCCCGGCTCTAACGAGCCTCAGCATCGTGGCATTCACCCGACAAACCGATCCAAAGCCCCCGATCTTCATTGCCTGCATCCGGTCAATGGCGCGAAGCACCGATACAGCGCGAAGAATTTCAACGTCCCGGTGCTGAACAATGATGTGGTTATTCCCATTCATTCAGGTTCCCCTGGGTCTTACCCGGCCTCACTACCCTGCCGGAAATCTCGGCTTCAATCTGTTTTCGGGGTCTTGCGAAGCGACTCCTCGCCCTGCGGTATAAGTCTGAAAAATCAGCCTGCGGGCTTCTGACATTGACTACCTGTGCATGTTTCCAAGCCTCGGTTCTAGATTTGGTCACAATTTCCCGGTGCGGAAGATTTTTGAGAAGATGGGCAAGCTGCTTTCCGCCGTCCAAGAATCCAGCAACCCTCTCTGCGTCCGGCGGCGAGAGATGGAAGAAAATTTGAGTTGAGACTGCCTGGAGTGCTGCCCGCATGTCAGGCGCGAGCTGGTCAATGTATTGGTGTCCGGCCCAAACTGAGATGCCGAACTTTCGAGACTCTGAAAGAAAGGTCTCAAGGCTGTTATCGAGCGTCACCAAATTCTGAAGCTCGTCAGCATAGAGGCTGACTATGGCTCTGGTTCTTCTGGCAAAAAGCGCGTTCTTGATTTTTGTGAGAAGCAGGCTTCCAAGCGTTGAGGCCTGCTCACCGAGCCTTCCTTTGTTGAGATCGACAATGATCCATGAGCCTGCGTCGAGAGCGGAAAGCAAATTGAACGTCGATCTTTGCTGGCCGACAATGTGGCGAAATCTCGGGTCAACGGTGAGAGCGGCAGCCCGGCTAAGTAGTGGATCGCGGATCGCAGCCTGCATTCCGTCCGATGCTTGGTTGTAGCGGGTCTCAAAGTATGCCCGGATTTCAGCATCCAAGACTTTTTCTAAACAAACAGCTCTGAATACCGGGTCAGTGAGGAACGGGCGAATTTCAGTCAGAGTTAATCCGTTTGCGGCAAGTGTGTAAAGCGAGTTTCGGGTCAGTTCTTCAGTTCTTGGGCCGCTCGTTTCAAGTGCCCAACGCTTTTTGAGGATTGCCGTAATTTCTGCAATCTGCATGAACGCGTCTTGTCCGGTAGTCTGCTCAAGAAAGTTCCAGCCGATAGAGAATTCGTAGTCAGCAGGTTGAATGAGAATTAGGCGGCTACTTAGGTCTTCACCTGTTCTGCTTTCTTCTTCAGCAATGGTGGAAAGCAGGACCGGGACACTGTCGCCGTGAAGATCGAAATACACTATTCCGCGCCTGCGCCGGATGTTTTCCTGGGCGCTCATTCTAATGAGCGTCGTCTTGCCGCTGCCAGTGGTGCCGACAACCCAGATGTGCTCAAGTAAAGCAGAATCAAGAAGAACGATTGGAACCGGGGTCAGATGCTCTTCAATAATCTCGCGGCCTAACAGGAGTCCTTTGGGACGCGGTTCAGCAGCTTTCCTTTGCAGCGAATTCCAGATTCCGGCAGCTAGGCTTTCAAGAAAACTCATTTGTCCCCTTTCCTTTCAAACACTCTGAGCAAAAAAGAGAGCAGCGTCTTTCCAACACCTGCGGGAGAAAGATCGGCTGAGTGCGGGACTTCGTCCTTTGAAAACTCTGGAATGAGGCTCCAGTGTTTGCCGATGACATTCCAAGGACAGAGTCCGCCTCGCATGAAGCGGCCAAATCGAATGCGAAAGCGTCCAATCTGAATACTCTTCATATATTTATGTTCCCAAGCGGGGCCGCCAAGATCGGTAACAGGGTTAAAGGAATGGCTTTAGGCGACGGTCGGGACAGGCAGGCTGTAATTGGAAATGAGCAGCTCGCCGTAAGTCTTTCCGGCTTTGCGCTGAGTGCTATATGAAAAGCTCAGGCCGTGGATTTTGAAGTCACCGAAGATCCTTCTGACTTCAGGCTTGTCATTGAGTGACAGCAGAAAACGCCCTTTAATGTCTTCGAGCAGAGCTGCGAGTTCAACATAATCTTTTTCACTCAAGTTGAATTTGTAATGCGGCAGCCCAAAGTATGGCGGGTCGAGATAGAAAAAAGTGTCAGGCCGGTCATAGCGAGCGATGACGTCTTGATAGGGCCGGGATTCGAGTTGCACTCCAAGCAGGCGCTCGTGGGCCATGTGCAGAATCATTGGAATCCTATGCGGGTTGTAATTCGAGCCGCCCTGGACGCAGACTCTAAAATTTTTGCGGTTGATGAGACCGCCAAAGCAATTTTTCTGCAAGTAAAAGAAACGGGCTGCGCGCTGGATGTCAGAAAGTGTTCTTGGTTCCTGCGCTTCAAAAAGCTCAAACCATTTCCTGCTGGCAACACAGAATTGCAGGTATCTGACAAGCTCATGGTGATGCAATTGGCAGACCCGCAGGAAATTGAAGATTTCCTCATCGAGATCATTTAGGACTTCGACTTTGGAAGGCTCTTTGTGAAAAAAGACCTGAGCGCCGCCGCAGAACGGCTCGATATAGCACTGATGTTCTGGGATGAAGGAAATGATTTTTGGCGCGACTCGGTTCTTGCCGCCGAGGTACGCAAGTGGGCCGACCATGAATTGGATTTAATAGTGAGAAAGTAATCGCTCAACTTGAACATGGAGACCAAGAGCCGCAGCCTCATACCCGGTAAGCTGCTTCTCCGCAAGATGCGGCCAGAATGATCTGACAATTGGGCGCAGATACAACCTCCCATTGAGTCCTGGAACAGCGTAAGTCTCAAGCACAACCCGATCCTCTATTCTCCAAAAAGGAATGGCATCTGCTCGAAGCATTGCTTCTGCGGTTTCAGTGAGTGTGACAACGCGCTGCCCAATCCTTCCCCTGCTTATGCCGATGGCGGCGCTGTCCGGGTGAAATCTTTCAAGCAGGTTGGCAAGGAATCGTGCGACGGCATCATTTACTGCCTCCGGCTCGTTGCAAAGTTGCAAGGCTTCAATGTGTTCTAAGGTTCGACCAGAAAAGACCGCAGCAGCGACAACGCGTCTGCGGATTTTGAGGGCGATAAGTTTTGAATGCATTCAGGATTGCAAAGTTAATTCACGAAAAGTACGCATGTAATGCTCGCCGCTCAAGGTTTCGCTTTCTGAGCAGCGCCTAAAGATTCTGAGGAGCAAGTCTTCCGGGTAGTGTTCAAAAAGCACGAGATACTGGCGGAATGCGCCCAAGTCGTAAAGTTTTCTTGCGACTTGCAGCGCAAGATATTCAGTGGGGCTTGCGGGGATGAAATGTGCGGCTTGGTCGGCTATCGTGTTTAAGATGTTGTTCATATCAGCGCAGCCGTCCTTTCCAATGAGTGTGTGAGCTTCACGCGGTTTGCTTCCAGTTCTCTTTGCAGCTGTTCAAATAGTCCCGGAAAAAGGTCCGCGACATTGACACGGAAGAGAAGCTGAAACATTCCGGCGGCAGCGAGGTTCGGCAGGACATGTCCGCGCTCATACGCCGAAATTACGGTGCGAGCTTGTCCGATTAGCGCAGCTAATTGTTTTTGAGACAGCCCGAGTTGCCTGCGCAGCAACGCGAGCCGGTTGGTTGAGTGCTCGGAGAGCATCTCGACCTCCTTTCGCATTTCCATTTAATTATTTTTGTGTTGATCCATTTCCATTGTGGCAAGGTTGGGAAATAAAAAAAGACGTGAAAAGGTTATGAAAAGCGGACATTCTCGGGGATAACTTGTGGGTGACTGTAATGTTCCACAGTGAACAGTCGGAGACAGATACAGCCGAGTAAAAGTTTTTAGAAAATTTTTATCTGCGCTCTCCACGAAGTTATCTACAGAGTGTCTGTGAGTGTCTGCCTTCCTTGACCTTTTCACGTCTTTTTTTTCGTCCGTTTTTCTGCTTTGATGTTCGGTACATGGACGTATTTTCCAACCAAGCTAAAGGCGAACTTCGAGATGCCGAGCAGCGAATTATTGACGTGTTCGTATGGCTGCTGACAAACAGTAAGGATCGAAGCGTAGAACAGGCTGGATTGACAGTTTCGCCTGATTGAGTAGGATCAAATTGTAATCACCTATCCCACTATACATGCAACCATTTGCAGGGGCACAAAACAAAGTTGCTCTGTATGCTCGTGTTTCCACAGACGAACAGCGCGAAGGCAATAAGATCCAATCACAGGTTACTGAACTCGAAAGGTTCGCCAAGCAGAACGGGTGGCAAATTCATGATCGCTATTTAGACGAGGGGTGGAGCGGGGCTTTACTCGCTCGACCTGAGCTTGACCGTCTCCGCGATGAAGCTGGTCGTGGACTTTTCAGCGCGGTCTTACTCAATGACGTTGACCGACTCGCAAGGGACGTTAGTCATTTGGGAGTAATAAAGCGTGACCTGGAACGAAAAGGCGTTCGCCTAATCTTCCGCAAACTGCCAACCGGCACAGGCCCAATGAGTAATTTCATGATTAACATTCTTGGGAGTTTTGCTGAGTTTGAGCGGGAGATGATCGCGGATCGAACTCGCCGAGGAATCCGCCACAAGGTCGAAGTTCGCCAGCAATATCTCGGAACGACTCCTCCTTACGGCTACACGTATATAAAGAAAATATTGAACAATGGCGAAGGCATATTAAAAATCAACGAAGCTGAAGCAAAAGTAGTGAGGCAAATCTTCGAATGGACGGCGTATGACCAATTGACCAGTGCCAAGATTGCAAGACGGCTGACCTCGATGCGGATGCCAACTAAAGCCGGCGGTCTCGTATGGCATCCAAGTGTGATTTCAGGCATTTTGCGAAATGAGACCTATACAGGTAAGTGGCTGTACAGCAAAACCATGCCATCTAAAGCTTCGCGGCCACGGACCACAACGCCATACAAGAAAGATAAATCGAGCAGGAGACTTCGACCGCGAAGTGAATGGATTGAGGTGTCATTGCCTCCAGAGCTGCAAATCGTGGATAAAAACCTCTGGGCTGCGGCGCGGAGACAAGTGGATAGTAATCCACGACTCTCTCCACGAAATGTCAAATTTAAGTATTTATTGCGGGGCTTGTTGCGATGTGCCTCATGCTCGCGAGCTTTGCGCGGCGTTTACTGTCGAGATCAATACAAGGTCTATGTCTATTACTGCTGTACGGGGAAATGCGGCAAAATTCCTTGGGTTCCGAGATCGCTCCTTGAAGTCGCCGTTTGGAATGCCGTCAAACAATTATTGCTCGATCCCGATAAATTGGAATCCAGGGTTACGTCAGCTCATAACAAGACTCAAGAGCAAAAACTTCAAGTTCAACAGCAAAAGAAGGAATGGTCCCTGGGCGAGATTGAAAAAGCCGAGCTGGAATTATTCAAGCGGTATCAGGCGACCGGGGTTTCGGCAGAGCAGCTGCAAGTTGCTCTGGACCGCCTACAACGTCAGAAAGCTAAACTCCTGAAAAGTAAGCCTTCGGATCTAGACACTGAGACCCCTCATTTTGCAGTCAGAGAGTATTGCGAGCAACTCAAGCAGGAGTTACAACATGCTGATTTCGGCATGAAGGAGCGCATACTGCGTCACGTAATCACGAGGGTGGTCGTTGGCAAGCAATTCTTCACGATACAAGGTGCGATTGCAATGTCCAGCTCTAAAGCATCAACTATGGGGGACTCTACGGCTGCGCATTTCACGCTAGCGACCCCAAATCGCAGCGATGCGGGCGTGAGCGACTCCACGGCTGCGCATTTCACGCCAACGACCCATAATCGCAGCGATGCGGGCCTCAAATTCGAACTTACCCTGCCTCTTCCTCCGCGAAAGTTCAAATTCAGAAACGGATAAAAATAAATGAAAATGTCATGGTTCCTGAACGAATCCCCTGTGGCCTTCGAAGGAAATCACAGGTTTTGTACCTGCTGCGCAATGGTAGGGTTATTTCTGGCAGCAATATCTTTGATTTTTTGGAGATAAGCAGCGTCGGCTCCATGATCCCGGAGTCCCTGAATGATGTGCCCGACGTAATCCAGATTCGTTTGCAAATTGTTTTGCGGATTTATAACAACGTACGTCACGGCATCCACGACCGTGCCATCGCGCTTCCTAACTATGATCGCTTGTCGATGGTAAGAACCGCCCTCAATTGCATCAAACGACCTACGGCCAGCAGGCGCTGTGGCCCGGCTCATCAGATAGTCCGGATGATGCGATAGCTCGCGGAAAAGGATGGCTGACTCAACGGACGAAGTTCACCCTTAGAAGCCTCTAATCATTGTCCACGCCGTTACCCAATGATTTTCACGAGCCTTCAGAAATGCCCGGAAGGTTCATCTGCCTTAAGGCTACCGATGCCATGTTCTTCTTTGTCAGCGGAATCTTCATGAGCGGCGGGATAGAGTACCCGGCACCGTCGAGAAGCTGGGCAGCAGTGATAATCTGAATCTTCGGGAAATTGCCCAGCAATGAACGATACGTTCCGGCTGCCACAGCCTCTTGTTTCATGCTCTTTGTAGGCTCAGTTGCTGCAATGAGTATCCCCATTGCACCTTTCTCACGCTCAAGAGTGCCACGCAGCTCACGCACGAACGCCGGTGTAATGCGTTTTCCAGCTTTGACAGAAACCAGGATGTGTTTCAGCTTGTGCGTCGGATCGTCAGCGAAATAGAGCCGCCCGTCAACCCCCTTGTCAGCCCCTCTGCGAACTTCACCACCGCCGAGCTTACGTACAGCCCACTGCTGGAATTGAAATGGGTCCTCCACTGCCAGCGTCTCTGCGGTCGCCAGATCGCGAGGCTCATAGATCAGTTCGTATTCGCGCTCTATTCCTTGTGGAAAGTTCTTCTTCAACCTCTCACGAACAACTTTGATCGCCAGATCGGAGCAGTCGATGCCTATCCATTGCCGTTGGAGCTTTTGAGCGGCCTCAATGGCCGTGCCACAACCGCAAAATGCGTCTAGAACGATTGCACCCGGTTCACTCGCCGCCTCAATGATACGTTCCAGGAGCACTCGGGGTTTTTGTGTGGGATAGCCGACGCGCTCCTTTTTACCTGATATTCCCCGCAACATGGAAATGTCATCCCACCAATCCTGAATAGGGACACCCTTGCTCTCATCGAGATAGCGTTTCTCGTACACCATGCCGCTCTTGGTATAAACGAGCTTCCCGATAGCTTCCAGGGCCTCCATTTTCTCCCGTTTATAGCGCCAATATCTCTTGTTACCTTTCCAGTCGTAAAAGGCATTGCCCTTTGCTGCGCCGCCCGGTCCGGTAACATCTGCTTTGTTGTATCGTCTGCCTGTACCTTCCTCCACATGTCTGTACCACTTGTCGACAGTGGATTGAGGTAATGGTCGGTAGAGGGTGCGGAAATATGGATCGTCTGATTTGGTGTAAAAGAGCAATGTATCGTGAACTCTGCCGTAGTGTTTTGCGCCTTGCTTTGAATCGTTATGTGCGTCTGACCGTTTCCAGACGATCTCATTGCGGAAGTTGCCACCATTAAAAATAGCGTCAGCTAAGACCTTCAAATAATGGCTTGCTGTTGGATCGCAATGCAGAAACAGTGACCCCGAGCGCTTCAGCACTCTGTGCAGTTCGCGTAGACGTGGAGCCATCATCGCCAGATATGCCAACATATCGCTAGGCCCCAACAGCGCACGGAAAGCAACGAATGCATCGGCCAGCTTTCCGGGAGTATTAATCGCTTCCTCAACAAACTCGTGTGCTTCCTTCGTCCACTCCCAAGTATCCTCAAAGGCAAGCTTCTGTGATTTAGCGCGGGTGTCTTCCTTCTGTTCAAACAGCAGATTGTAGTTTTGATTGCTCTTGAATGGAGGATCGAGGTAGATGAGGTCGACACACTCATCCGGGAAATACTGCTGAAGTATCTCCAGATTGTCTCCACAAAAGAGTTGATTCATAGAAGGTCAGCATTGTGCACCTAACCTGGTGCATACGCAAGATGACCAGTAGCATCAGAGGAAACACCGCATTATCCAGTGTTCCTGGTTATAGCTGATACAAGCTATAGGGTATTTAACTGACCTTATGAGTCTTCGCAGGCGTTCCGCTGCAATCGCCAGGTAAGAGGCTCCGGCGTGATAAGGCCAACTTCGTACTGCCCATATGGGTCCTTAATGACTTCAATCTGAGGAGAAGTTGAGTCGCACTCAGAAACAAGCATCAAGTGAAATCGCGAGCGCAACAGCTTTGCGGCAGTCCATTCCCCTGTGGTCATTTCAACGCAAGAGAAGTGTCGACCTGTAGTCCCCTTTACTTCTACGGCAATGAAGCCCTTATCTGGCCCATATTGGATGTCCCACCCAGGCGTTTGCCCAAGGGTTGGGAGATGTTTAAGGGTGTCAGCAAGCTCAGGTGATAAGACCTGCCGCAAGTGCTTGAGAGCTATCTCCTCCGCCCTGTCCCCGAGAGCCTTCGAGTACTTTGATCGCCGGAGGTTCCCTTTAACACTGCCGCTGTTGAAGCTACCTGGGTGCGGCTTGGGCTTGAGTAAAAGATTGCCTGCTTGGACTAATGATGGCGTAGTGATATCAAGCGAGGGGAAAAGCGGCGGTCCAGGTTCCGTGGCGATGGACGGCGACGGCGCGGTAAGGGTAACTCCGGCAAGCTGGATTATCTTCTCGAACAGAGCAGGTGACGTGCGCCTGACTTTAGCCCATTGGTTCTTATGAATCTTTTCCAGGTACTCGCCATTAATGATTGCAGGAACCGGAGTTGGAAACGGCACATACTCTTCGATGTCGCACCGCCTGGGAGGATGTTTTGGGTTGTAGCCGGGGATGCTGATTTGCTCCACCGCCCCGATTACACCGGTACCGAAATAATGAGCTAGTCCTCGCTTGCCGCTCTTCCGGCGCGTTCCCTTGTAATAAATAAAACGGCGGCCTTCGCGAATAAGCCGGTTCATCTGATTGGGGAACTGATACGACTCCCCGGTGATTCCTACCCAGAAATCGAAGTTCTTATTTACCCTTACCTCATTCTGTACCAGGATGATGGGATCATTGTCATATGCAGGCATGTAACTCTGATAATACCGCGATCCGTGCTCACTGGACTTGTTAAGAAAAGCGGCCCAACCCGTTGGTTATTGCCTTAGATACCTACCAAGAAACACCGCGCTGCTGTTGTCAAGTTGCGATAAAATCCGTCCCTATACACCCCCACAATTGAAAGATACTGGCTGCCATCCATGACCGACCTAGCGATTCAGTCACTTACGATCTATTTGGCCCGTTCAGGAGCAACGCTGAAGGATTTGATCAACCCAAATTACGCATCCAGCCACGTCCTCGACATTATGATCGACCAATCCACACCGGCACATTTGTATGTGGACCAGACAGACCCGGAGCCGCCTGAGTGGGTATCCTTTTTCGATGGGTTCGTTTCTCCTGAAGTCTTTGGGAAAAATAGCTCAACGAAGGCTGCACTGATTGTGGAGGCGAGGCAGAAACTTTTCGCTCTGACGTTCGGCCACGGGCGGTTCATCCTCAATGATGATTTTCTTGAGGAGAAATTCGGACTCAAGGTCGCCCTGAATTGCATCGGCGAGGGATCAGTCCGAAGCCTACAAAAAAGATCTCTTGACCAAATTCTTAGAATTAGCCAGGAACAAGCAAGTCGGGATGCCACGCCGCTGGAGTTTGGATTTGATATTGAACAGGATTTGCTCGGTGGTGTGACAGGGAGTCCAACTGAGAAACATTTCGGCAGTCGCATCTCTGGGTCAGAATCACTTCATCTCGCGATTCCTATCCAGATGAATGGCCTTCCTGACCTGCTCGACCAACTCGCAGACAAGTTTCTGGATAAATCTTACAAGAGCAAATTTCCATGGATCGATCACATTTCAGAAGTCACGAATCCAACACTGCAGGCTGAACTAGATGAAACACTCGCCAAGGAGATCGCATCGGGACAAACAAGCAGTGTCTGGCTGGCAGTTCCTGAAATCGTTAATTGGGTCAAAATCAGTCGGTTCAGATTCATTGCCGCCGGCCCTAAGTTAGAGTATCCCGACATTCATCTAGAGAATTTCATTAAGGCGATTGGCTCAACACCAGTGACCGTTGATTTACTCAAGAGAAAGCACGTCATCACTATTGATGAAAACGGTGAGAAGCTCGACCAATGGCCTGTGTATAAATGCCTGTATGCCGAGCTGGATCATGGTGGAAGTTCCTACGTTTTGAGCGGCGCTAAGTGGTACGGCGTTGACAAGAACTTTGTGGATGATGTGAACGCCGAGTATGACGCGATTAAGGATTACGACGGAACGTTCCCGGAATACCAACATGCAACAGAAGGGGTTTATTTGGATGCTGTAGCCAAGAGTGACACTACAAAATACGCACTTATGGATCAGAAGTGGATCATGCACCCAAGCAAAATGGAGTTCTGCGATTTATACACTGTTAACAAGGATATCTGTCACATAAAGAAATACGGACAAGCAGGCGTACTGAGCCATCTGTTTGCTCAAGGCGCTGTGTCTGGCGAGTTATTCAGGTCTGACATTAAATTCAGGCAGAAGGTGGATGAGAAACTTCCAACTTCATACAAGCTGGCGGATTATACACAGGCACCAAAGCAGGATGAATATCGCATAGTGTTTGGGATTGTGAGTGACAGGAAGGGGCCACTACGGATTCCGTTCTTTTCCCGCCTGAATTTCAAACATGCGGCTAAACGTCTTGAGGCGTACGGTTACAGAGTCGCAAAAGCCAAGATTGAAGTTGAAGAGTTGTTCAGCAAGACTGCTAAGGCGAAGAAGAGCACCAAGAAGATCAAATAACCGGCACCGGCGTAGCCCGTATGTCTGTCGTCGTATAACTCGCCTCGGTGATCGATTGCGACTGGAAAAAGAAATGCACCATCGTGGGGCGATACGAGAATTGCCCTTTATGGCGTGGCCCACATGATGGTATTGTCTGCATTATCGGGATAATTAGAGTTCCGAGAAAGCGGTGTCATGTGAGCAATAATGCAAGAACTGAGGCAGGGCGCTATGTGTTCAAGGTGAAGGAAAAAGCAGACGGTACGCCTTGGCTAATCGCCGAGCCAAGCAGCGGAAGGATTTCGATGCTAGAGAATGATGCCTTCATAGGCTTTGATTTGTTCCCAGGAACGACTTTGGCTCAGGCATACCAGATTGCGGAATTTATGGACCAGCATCTAGCAACAATGAATTTGACCGTGTTCGATACGCACCCTCTATTCGGTGCCATTCGCAGCTAAAACAAGAGGCAGCCCGGCCTGAAGTCCGGCAATCATCTCTGAATCGGAAGGTCGCTGAACGGCACCAGAAGTCGGTGCGGCGAATCTGCGAGCGGCGGCGGGAGGATCAAGGGCATGCGCCCATTTTCTCACGGTCAAATTCAGGTTGATCTTGGCTCTCATTGAGTAAAGTACTTGGTTAGTCAACTGAATCATCTCCAAGTTCTTCATGTCATTTTTGTTTTTTGGCTTTCTTGCGCTTTTTAGCGACCTCTTTTTTTCGCTCCTCAGCATGAATGAACACATCGTCAGGATCCCGGAGCCGCTTTTCTTCGGCTTGCCTGATCCTACCGAACCGGCCCCAGTCTTCTAGTTCGGTCGTATGCATCGTCTCAAGTAGTTCCTGATTGATCTCGGCTTGCAATTCTTGGGTATATCCCTGAAAAAGCTTGGTGGAACGTGCTGTAAAGGCTCCGGCGTCCTGCAATTCGCGGCAGCGAGTGACAATGTTTGAAAATGAGAGATTGAGACGATAGAGAGTGTGATAAATGAGCAGTTTTTTGGTAACGTCAATTGCAGCCATTTGTTGCCTCCCAATAGGCACTTTGGTTAGGGGCTCGCTTGGTGTTACAAGCACCGGCGAGTCCCGTTTGCTGATTGAAAATGTCCCGAGATTTGCCGAGGGACAAACGTGTTAATAAGCGAAAGTGATCGTTTTCTCCTTTACGTTTATGGTGACCTGCCGAAATTCCTTGATGAAGTCCAGGCCCAGGATTCCGTCGATTTTCTCTTCGTAAACGGACAGGACTAGCGAAAGGTCCATCACTGCGACCCTGCGTTTCTTCCATATCGAACTGCCTACCTCAAGCGATACTTCCCGGCCAATGGCATCGCCCATGAATCCGCCGCCACGTCCCATTTGCGTTGGAATCAGTTCTTGGGGGGTGACGCCGACGAGTTCAGGCCGGACTATCGTGTGAGCAGAGCCGGTGTCAAAAATCACAACAGCCGGTTTGTCGTTGATCCGAACGTGGAGCAGGATTGACTCTCTTCCCGCTGCATACTCGAAAGGAACTTGAAGTGCTCCCTTTGGGGCCGCAGGAAGGCTTGCCTTTGCACTCAAGAGCAAAAAGGCCAATGTGCAAACCTGAAAGCACCTGACTGCCCTGCCCATTTCCTGCTTGTTTCCGTCCGTAGGTGTTACCACTTATAAGCGGTCTCCCTATAAGTGGTAGACTGGCCGGAGAGCATACACGGACAATTCCGTGAATGCAAGAGGCTCAGAAAAAACTCGGAAAAAGAATTGCGGAATTACGCCGGAAGCAAGGGTTCTCCCAGGAGGGATTTGCCCATGAGTGCGGATTTCATCGCAGTTACATGGGTGCAGTCGAGCGTGGCGAGAAAAACATCACGCTCGCGATGCAGACCCGGGTCGCCAAGGCCCTGAAAATCTCCCTCTCTGAATTGTTCAAGGGAGTTTGATTGCGTGAACCAACAGGAGAAACACATGAATACTTCGGAAATTCTCAACAGTTTGCGCGAACAATTAATCCGTATCAATAAGGCGCTGGCGGCGCTTGGCGGTTCGAGCCATAAAGGTTTAACACGCAATGGACGACGCCGCGGACGCAGGCGGATGAGCTCAACTGCCAAGCGCAGGATTTCAGAAGCAATGAAAAAGCGTTGGGCACAGCGAAAAAAGAAATAATCGGTTCTTTCCCGCCCAAGCGCCCTCCTGTTACTGATCTTGTCAGGTCGGCTTGCTCCAATAGAAACAAGCGCGAACCCTTCGCGCATTGGAGCAAAAAATGAAACAAGTGACAGTATGCATGTCGGAAAGCGGCAAGCTCTTGGACCGCACCATCGCACCCGGCACCACAGCCGCGGATTTGCTGCGGGACATAGGACTTCCAAATGGACTTTTGAGCAAGAGCCGGGATGGGGAGTTCTTGGCAAACGCGGATACGGTCTACGACAAAATCACTGACGGACAGAAACTCTTTGCTTCTACACCAGCTTCAGTAGGTTCATCTTTCTTTGAAAATCTCATCAGCAAGGCAATGGAGAAATTCGAGGGGAAATACTTTCCAAGACCAAGTGAGGTTCTCACCATGCCGGGCGGCGCGAGCCGCCGCCCGAGAACCATTGTTCAACGCCAGGAAATTCCATATTGGCAGGAACGCGGCTGGAAGCGGACTGGCTGGACGTACCGGGGACATTTTGTCACTCCTTACGGAGCCTTCACTGGCCGAATTGTCCAGTCGGGCTTTGCCGAAATCGAGTTCTATATCCAGCACCCGCCAGAGTGGATATTCAATTCTTCCCATGCTGCCTGCTTTCAGGCGCGCGGCAAGGATTGGTTTTTCGTCCACATGTACCGCCGTCCTAAGGACGTTAGTTCCGGCATCATCACCATCGAGCACCTCCTTACGGACTACTTCAGGACAGGAGGACGCAATGTCAGCCATTAACAATCTTCGTAACTCCAAAAAGCTCCTGGAAGCGACGGCAAATTTGCTGCGGGCTCGACAGCGCTTGCTTTCCGCATATTCCGCGGCAGTCGAAAGGCAACAAGCAGTACGGATGAATTACTTAAACCGCAGGCTTCAGGACACAAATTCGTTTTTGACTTCGTTGACGACAATAGAGGCAGAGCTGAGCGCGCCTCCGCCATGTGACCGCTTCGTGGTCAGCAGCCTTTTCCTGCACGAATGCTTTAAGCCGTTGACCGCTGATCCAAAAGAGCAGTTCGTCTACATCACCGGGCCCGAGGTGGACGGCGTGATGGTGCTCAGCAAGCTTTGCATGTTTGAACACTTAAGCAGAACAGAGCTCGGCGTCGTCGGCGATCCCAAGTCAACACATCGCCTGCTTGGGCGCTTTGAAAAGTTTGGCCACAGACTGCTTGCTCACTTCCATAGCCATCCGGGTAAAGGTCCTCAGTCCGTCGGGCCATCAGGAATCGATACCCAATACCAGGCCCGTCTTGAGGGGGCAGGTTGCAACGCCGTTGGGGCGATCTTTTCGCGTGACGGATATATCCGGTTCTTCCGGCTCGATTCTAAATTCGACCTAAAAATTTATGGGGCAGGAGTAGAACATGTTTCAGATACACTTTACCGGCTCACCAACCTCGATTGAGCTGCGCGGTAGGAAAATTCCGGGCGCTGAGGACCGGCAGCAGAAAATCTCCGGATTTGACCAGAAGATTTACTCCCAAAGCCATGTCCTCTGCATCGGGGCCGGAGGGCTGATAAGCAACATCGCGCCAGCTTTGGTACGCAAAGGCATTGGCGGCCTCATCATTCTCGACCCGGATGTGGTCGAACTCAGCAATCTCAACCGCCAACGCTTTTACCGTCGCGATCTCGGGAAAAACAAAGCCATTGCATTTGCGAAAAACTTGCAGCGTGAATGCATCCATGACACCAAGCTGGTCGGCCATTCGGTATCTCTCGAGACAGCGATGGAACGAAAAATAAACCTCGACTGCGACCTTGCCATCTGCGGAATCGACAACAACCCTGGCCGAGTGGCGGCCTCGCGGTTCTTCCGCGACAAAGGCGTTTCGATTATTTTCGTCGCAGTCTCGGAAAAAGCAGACCACGGCTACTGCTTCATCCAGCGCCCGACTGGCGCCTGCATCGGCTGCTTATTTCCCGACATCGCAGACGATCAAACTTATCCTTGCCCAGGCACTCCGGCCATTTCAGATGTCCTTCAACTCGTCGGAGCCCTCGCAGTCTATGCGGTGGATGCCGTACTTATGAATCGGGATTGCGATTGGAATTACCGGTCTGAATATTTGCCCGGTCGGAGCATGTCGATGAGAGTGCAATCTGTTAGTAGAAGTTGCGAGCTTGTAGCACATCACTGACCACCCACGCCCGCTCCTCCGGGGGAAAAATTCTTATGAACCTATCACTCTTTGCTGAGATCGAGTCCCACCGATGCAGCGAGTTCCTTTCCCTGTTGATCAAAAATCGGCTTGAATTTATCACTTGCGACAATTGTCTGGTCCCACCAACACCATCCTGGTTTAGCAACTCGTTGCCATATCTGCTTGGCTCGATGTCTATATTGCTCGGCAGCTGATGTATCTCCCGATTTTTCTAGCACAAATCCCAAGATTTCGAGCGCACCCGCGAAATCTTGGCTCTCTTCGCCGTGGAGATCTTTCTCCATCTCTACAATTTGTTTGATTCCGGCAAGAGCTTCACTGATGTTTTTTTCTTCAAGGTATGTTTCCGCCACACGGTAAGCTCCGGCAATAAGTTCCCGGCGGTTGGGTGTCTTTGAACTCGTTTCCAACTGAATCCCTTTAAGGTAGTGTCTACGGGCTTCGGCAAACCTGCCCAGATTGTAAAGGATATGGGCGAGGATTATGTTGGCTAAAACAGCATTGTCGTTTTCCACGTCAGAACATTGGTCATACAGATGCAAAGCCTTTCTAGCTGGAGATTCACCTTGGACAAAGCATTCTTCATGATAGTAAACAAGGGCCACGTGATCTAAGAGTCTGGCCACGAGCTTGATGTTGACATTATCCTTTTCGGCCCATTCACATACCGCGAGGACGTGTGGAACGAAAAAGCGCGCGATCACCGCGTCTCCTGTATGGGAAGGCAATAGGGTTATGAAAGCGGAGGCAAAATAGCTTAGAGTGTCTTCTAAAATGCGGCGGCGTCTCTCTGGCAATAGACGATCTCTCGTAACTGCTGCTACCAGCGGATGAATATAAATGCCAGACAAGCGATCAATCTCAATCATCGAGTATCTACGCAACACTGATATTGCATCTGCGTAGACCAGTTCAAACTGTGGTCCCCTTAATTCTTCAGGTAGCTCGTTAGGACACTCATCCAAGACCGACTTGAAGACATTGCTCGTGTCGAAAAATGCAAGCATCTCAAGCAAGGTTGCAGCAGCGCTGCTTTCCCGAATTCTTTCAAAAGACAATTGCCAAGCCGTAGCGACATTAGCTCCATACTCAGCAAGCGGACTGCCTCGTTTAAGCACCGCGCTTTGATGACTCTCAAAGAGGAGAACGTAGTCCGATATGGTCAATCTTGCACTCTGGATATACGCAGCCGCCTGCCCAAGCGCCAAGGGCAAATCACCAACAAGCGGGGCAAGCCGTTCCGCATTCTTTAAGTCGTCGCTTGATGTAGCCCGACAGATGTATGCAACTACTTCCTTGCGGTCTGGCAATGGCATCTCTTTCGAAATCCCAATTTCTCCCCAGTTCGGATTGCGCGAAGTCACCAAGATCCGGACTGTTGGATCGTGGATGATGAACGGCAATAGCTCTGAAGGTTCAGCCGCATCATCAAAAACGAGAAGCGATGATCCGATAGCACGTAGCTTTTGAGACAGCTCAGCGGTTCCCGGTGTCCCAAGTTGCTGCTTAAGTTGATCTAAATCTTGAGCGAGTTCGGTGGGGGTCGTCGCTCGAATCCACCAAATGAGACGAAACCGTTGGCGATCAATTGCACGATAGGAGTACTGGACCGCCGTCTGCGTTTTTCCAATTCCTCCAAGCCCCACAAGCGCGATTAGATTGCCAGGCCGCTCATCCAGAAACTTTTCATCAATGAAATCCAGCAAATCTGTTCTTTCAATTCGGTCAGCACGTTTAAAAAATCGAATGTTATGAATAACATCTGCGCGCGAAATCGGGATCGAAGCCGGCGCGCCATCAGAATGACTGGACACAAACGCAGACGAAGATCCAAGCGCCGTCTTTCCGGGCGGAGGTTCCAGAGTCAAAGTTTCTCTTAGAATCTGTGGAATGACGAAAAGTTCTTCAAGGCGCTTCCTGAGTCCTCTCGCAATTGCTTGAGCATAGTCCTCCCTGACCCTGCGGCCGCGCTCTGCATCCCGGAGGGTTCTCACACTCATTCTAAACATCTCGGCAAACCTCTCCTGACTCAAGTCCAGTTGAACCCTCAACCGAGCGATCTCCTGGCCGTCAATCGCTTCGAGACTTGGATAGGCGCGAGTTCGCTCCTTGTTTTTCATAATGTTTCGGCTAACAGGAAAGGTTGCCGGAAAAGTTGCTTGAAATGACGTACTGGTGTTCCCCTCCGCTTTCTTTACTGTGGAACCCGGCCACTCCTCGCTGTTGCGGGAGAAATGAATAAGCCAGGGAGTTTAGAGGACTCCCTGGCTACACTCGCTTTCGCGAGCGGCCAAGGACATAAGGTAATTTATGCCCACAGCCGACGAAAAACCAGTACTCGATTCTTCCACCGAGCCTGCTAATCGTGCAGAATCGACGCCGATCTGTCAAGACCAGGATCAAGTTGTTTGCCTGCCCTCCGAACGGAGTGTGACGATTCTATACCGCAGGAGTTTAGGGCCCGACCCAGATTTTGAGGCCGTATCAAAGCAAACGGGAAAAGAGATTCAATGGTTTGGAACAATCCCCGAACTTGAGCATGAAATGCGAAGAATCGCCGGTGGCGTACTCACTGTCATTTTCGCCACAGAGAGCGAAAGACCAACCGTTATTGGACATCTTCGCGAGGTCGAGCGGTTCGTTAACAGCCAAGAGTACTGCGCTGTAAGAACTCTTGTACTCCTGCTTGATTTTGCACCACCGAGCCTTGTGGCCGAATTCCGGGGGTTCGGAGCGGAAGCGATGTCGCTAAAACCCGTGCATAGCACGGAGCAAGAATTTGTAAATTTACTGACGTGGGAACTTGGGGACAGCTACCGGGTTTGGCCGACTATAAACATTTCATATTCACGCTCAACCGAGGCAGTCGTCACGTTAGTGGGAAAACGGGCAGAAGTTTATCTCCCGTACAGTGGGAGGCTCTTGGATGTTTTGCAAGCACTTGACCATAAATGGAGGCGCAAAAAATATATAGCAAAACGAGCTGACATTCCGTTAAGTCAAACTAACATGTATATCAAGCGTCTGCGCGGCATATACAATGCGAACCGGCGTGAAGCTGGAGTCAATGTAGTTGGCAAGAATGTGTTTCAAGCAAAAAAAATCGGCGGTATATGGCTCTACCGCCTGGCTGCCCGACTTCGTTAAAAAAATGTGCCACCCCGCCTTCGCGGAGTGGCATCTGCTTTCATTCATTTAGCCGTACTCTCCCTAATTTTGCAAAGAGCGTAATAGCCGACCTCACGGCAAACCCCGAGCTCTTTTCTTATGTCAGCAATCTCGTGAAGCAGCCGCCTGCTCGCATGGTCAGGATGACCAGACTTCGCCAGATTTGCCAAACATTCAAAGCGGGTTGAGAGACTAAATGCACTGGTGTTTAGCATGATCGCCAATCGGCTTGGTT
Organism: Candidatus Angelobacter sp.; assembly: GCA_035710845.1. GTDB lineage: Bacteria > Acidobacteriota > Terriglobia > Terriglobales > Acidobacteriaceae > Angelobacter. The sequence continues at coordinate 6,897 of DASTCT010000207.1, read as the reverse complement.
GAGAGCCCGACAATTTGCGCTTACCTTCCCGAGTTGTTTGCCAGATTTGTTCAATTTTGCCGGTGTCAACAGGGGCGTCAGGCAGTCGCTGTTTTACTCGCCCAGTACTCTTCATGTTCGCTAATGTCTCCTCCCTTTTACACATTCTTGCCCATTACTCTACTTCAGAACGTCATTGAGGAATATTTGCAAAACGCCTCTGCTGGCATGATCACGTAGCCTGGAATAAGCCGTTTTTTCCATTAATCCTCTACAAAACAACCAAATAATTGTGGGTAATTCTCCTTGAAAAGTCACAGACTGAAGGGCAGCCGAAAGGTAAATCCCCATTTTTTTGAGTCAAACTGGGGAGTTGTCGGAATTAAAAAAGGAGCCGTCCTTGCGGATGACTCCAGCGCGGGGTTTTTAACTTCCCCCAAGAAGTTCAGTTGCCTTGCGTAACTTCTGAAGTTCGCCTTCTTCCTTCGTAAGTTCTTTTTTTAGTTCTTCAACTTTTTGCTCCTGTTTCCGAACCTGCTCCATGACGATCTCGGTCGGCGTTCGCTTGATCCAAGGTTTGCGTTTTACCGAGCCGCCCTCAGCAGGCGGCTGGCCCTGCTGTTCCGCCCCACCGGTTTTTTCTCCGGCAGGTGGCTCAGCAGGCGGTACGGGTGGCGATTGAGGTGCAGCCCCTTTGGACTGACCGGTTTGCTTCTTTTCGGCAACCATGTAATTTTCCTCCTATTCGGTTGTGGTGTTTAAGTTTTTGGGTGTTTGTTTTGTGGGCTCTTTTTCAGTGTCGTGTGTTAGTCGCAGCTCGGCTATATAGCGGGGTAGGTTTTTGCGCGGCTCTTCCCGGCAGAAGTTCCAATGGCACCCTTAGTGAAACGGGCTGAATGCGCCGAAGGTGATCTCTGGAGTTTCAACTGGAATTTTGTTGCTTGCCGCCGCGGCTGTTGCCTTGGGAAGAATTGCGGGTTTAGGTGAGTGGTTTTCAGTCGGGACGTCCTTTTGTCCAGTCACTTTCCCTCCTTTCGTTTCGGTTATCTCTGGCTGATTTTCGAAGCCGCCTTGAGAACGCTTTCAATGAAATTGAATTGGTCTTCAAGGCCGGATAATGCCCCTAAAGCAGGAAGGTGCTGTTGCTTTTGCAGGTAAGCGATGATCTCGGCAAAGCGAATTGAAAGCTCTTTAGCCTCGATCAAAGCAGCCTGTGTTAATGCTTCAATCAGTTGGTTTTTCTGGATTTCGTCCATCTGACACTCCTTTATGCGGTCGTCCAGTTAGGGAAGGGATTGCGGGACGACAGTCGGAATTGGTTGATCAAGTCGCGGACGAAAGTCCGGCGCTTGATGAGGTTGCTTAGTAGCTCGGATAGACCCTCGGAGTCGTTTTCGTACCACTGCTTGGGAATGTCCGAGGTAAAGCCCCACAAATCAGAAAGCTCGATTTGTTCTAGGCGTGAAAGCACGGGCTCGAACGAATTCCACCCGGTCACAGTTTCGTAAACGGAGTTGTGGACATAAACTCCGCGCAAGGCACGGTCTGAAAAATCCCATTCTCCGGCGTTGAAGCTGTAGCCCTGGTCGATGAACATGACCCGGTAAGAGCGCGCATGGCGAGCTTTGACGAAAATGGCTTGCCGCCCGTCGCTATTGCCAGTCCATTTGTCGAAAGCCAGAACACTTGCGAAGGATTTGAGGTTACTCACCCTTTTGAGCATTGCTTCCGGCAAGTAGTCGAAAATGTGACTCTGCTCAGGATCGGCAGCATACTCCGAGCCACATTGCAGGCCTGCGGCGCAAGGCACTGATAAGCCGGCATTGTCGATCTTGAGCTCTGGTGTGTTATCGATGAGCCACTCTGGGACATCAATGATCTGAACGTCAGGCATTGGCAGTCCAAGGTGGATTCCAAGTTTCGTTGCGAAGTATTCGTTGAACAGAATCCGGATATGCTGCGGATTGTTCTGAAATTTAACGATGTAGTAGAAATTGTCGGATGCACGGAGCAAATGGGCTTGCGATCCGCCGCGCATCCGCCTGATGTGCTGGACTGCATAGAGGGACGCAGATGCCATATAGTGCCGAAATTTGGTTCTCCTTTCTGGAATTCTGTGTTCGGGGAAAGATCGGGGCGGGGTTGAGACCAGCTTTGGAATTGTCGGCTGGCATGGCCGTAGATATGCCAGAATCGGCGTATAACGGGCCGTCTAGCCGGTGAATGGCTTGGAACGGCCTAGTTTTTTAGGCTAAAGCCTAAGCGGGATGTAAATCTGGGGCGGGGCGATGAGCGAAACCGCTTGGACACGGATTCATAGCGGCTGCCAGCATGAAGCGCGCAGGAAAAGTCAGTGACATGGCTGCACGCGCGATGGTCACCGTAGCGTCTTCCAGAGGCTGTCTTAGGACTTCAAGGACGTTGCGGGGAAACTCCGGCAACTCATCCAAAAAAAGTACGCCGTTGTGCGAAAGCGAAACCTCTCCTGGACGCGGAATGATTCCGCCGCCGATCAGCCCGGCATCAGAGATCGTGTGATGCGGCGCGCGGAATGGACGCGCATTCACCAGCCCTGCCGTAGCATCCAGCACGCCGGCTACGCTGTGGATCTTTGTTGTCTCCAGCGCCTCTTCAAACGTAAGCGGCGGAAGAATGCCGGAGATACGCTTGGCCAGCATGGTCTTGCCTGATCCGGGCGGGCCGATCATCAAGATGTTGTGTCCGCCGGCACAGGCAATCTCCAGAGCACGCTTGGCCGTGAACTGCCCACGTACTTCCTTGAAATCGGCCACGCCGCTTGGCTCCGTGGTTCCCAACATCTGTGAGGGATTGACCTTGACCGGAGAAACTCCGTTGCCGCTGTTGAGCAGGTTCACCACGTCAATCAGCGACTTCACCGGATAAACGTTTACGCCGTTCACAACCGCGGCTTCGCGCGCGTTGACCTCAGGCACAATCAGGTTAGGAATCTTCTTTGCCCGCGCCGCAATGGCAATCGGCAACGCGCCGCGCACTCCGCGAATGCCCCCATCTAGCGAGAGTTCGCCCACCATCACGTACTCAGCCAACTCTTTCTTTATCAGTCCGCCGTACGCGCCCAGAATTCCCATCGCCATGGGCAGGTCAAAGCCGGAGCCTTCTTTCTTGATGTCAGCCGGCGCCAAGTTGATGGTGATCTTGGTCTGCGGTATTTCGTACCCACAATTTCTCAATGCGGCGGTAATTCGCTGGCGGCTTTCCTTCACCGCCGTATCAGGCAGGCCCACTGTGAGAAAATTTTCTTTGGGGTCTCGCGATGGGCTTACGTCAACTTCCACTTCGATAATGTTGGCGTCAATGCCATAGACTGCGGCACTCTGGGTCTTAAAGAGCATGTTGCGGGCGTTCTCCTGTGCTGGGGAAGCCATTCTACAAGAGATGAGCAAAGTTCAGGGCCAGGACTGCAAACCTCAGTCGCTATTAGGCCAGGTCAAAACCCCTTCGCACTTTCCGAATCCAGCGATCGCCCTGCTTGCGATGGAATACATTTCCGGTTCATCGATAAGGACATGAATCCAGGCTTCATAAGATTCCGCCAATCGCGCACGGTTCACCTTGAGATAGTTATGGCCGTTGCGCCGAAGAATTCTGTCCACAATCCTGGCCGACTCTTCATCGATAGGCCCCCATTCCCCACGGAAATGCTGCTGCAGACTCCACAGCTCTGATGCTCCGGGCTGAACGGGGAGCGGCAAGAACACGCCTTCTGCCTGAGGATGAGAACAGGCATATCCCTCTGCCTGGTTTCCATACAAGACGCCGGATGGCCGCGCGATGATCAATCCAACTCCATGAAAGCCGCCGAGACTGATAACCGGTTTTGATTGGTTTTCCATTTGTTAACCGCCAGCTTGATAGTTACGGAAGTGCATGTTTCCATTGAATTTCAAGGCTATTTGAAAGTACCATCAACCCACACTTTCCGGCAGTTATATGATTCGGCAACCACCAGAGCCACGCGTGCAGATCAGCCTTGACGTTAAAGTGTGGGGCTTGGACCTGTACGGCAAACCGTTTGTGCAGCACGCACGAACCGTCAACGCCTCTACTGGAGGCGCGCGACTTATTGGAATCGACTGTGTTCGAGAAGGAGAGGTGATCTCTCTGCAGCACGGCGCGCAACAATCGCGCTGCAGGGTGGTCTGGGTGGGACACGACGCGGCCAAAGCCAGGCAGATTGGAATCCAGAACCTGGATTTGCGCAACAGCCTCTTTGGAACAAGCCTTCGCGCCGCAGGAAAAGCGTCTGCTCCCCCTTCAAACTTTGCCGGAAGAATAAAAGCGGCCCGGCAGCCGCACATCGCAAGGAGCATTATGCAGGAAGCGCCAGGAACCAGGAGAAGCCAGCAACGTTTTCATTGCACCGGCGGAGTGGAGTTGCGCCGCAATGAGGGTGCTCCTCCTGCCTTTGCCAATCTGAGCGACATCAGCCTGACCGGCTGCTATGTTGAGACCGTCGCCAGCCTGCCTACGGGCACTGAAGTTCTTTATATGATCCGCGCACGCGACACGGTTTTGCGCGGCCGCGCCTTGGTCAAGACCTCACACCATGCGGTTGGCGTTGGCCTTGAGTTCCTGCACATGAGCCCGGAAGATCAGCAGAAGCTTGAGTTTCTGATCGGCGCGCTTGAGGGATCGCAGCAGCTGCGTCCTGAAGACCAGCGCCGGACCGTGCCGGAAGATCCTCTCCGTCGTCCGCAGCCGTTTTCCAGCCGCCCCGCCGCCAAAGGAGATACCAGCGAAATGTCCATTCAGATCACACGCACTATTTCTGAACTTAATCAGGTGGAACAAGGGCTGGTGGTTGACCGCGTTGACCCGCGCATCATCGCGCAATTTCATGATGCCGTGGAGCACATCCGTCAGACGGCGTGGTCTGCCGTGCAGTGGGTGGAATTGAACTCCGCCGGAGGCGATCCTTTTGAAGTCCTGCCGCAATTGGAGGCCGAGCGCGTGCACATGCTGCGCAAGCTGGCCCACAACGTTACTGCCGATCTCGATTCCGGCAGCCTCAACCGCTTTACTGAAGGCATCTCTGATGTTTATGAAGTCGTGCAGGCACTCTACCGCGGACTGAGAAAGATTGTGATTGATTCGGCGGAAGAGAAGTAGCTTTTATTTTCTGAAAAAATTAGCCGCGAATGCACGCGGATAAACACGAATACTTTTCGATTCGTATCTATTCGCGCAAATTCGCGGCTGAATTTTTCTCGAGCGGCTTCGTGACTAGCCCCGTTCCACTGCCATTGCAACTGAATTTCCGCCGCCCAAGCACAACGCTGCGATTCCGCGTTTGCCATTGCGACGGATCAGTTCATAGATCAGCGTTACCAGCACGCGTGTTCCGCTGGCGCCAATCGGATGTCCCAATGCCACAGCGCCGCCGTTCACGTTCACTCGCGCCGGATCGATTCCCAACTCCTTGATCACCGCCACTGACTGCACAGAGAAAGCCTCATTGATCTCATAAAGGTCAACGTCTTCAGGCTTCCATCCGGTCTTGGCCCAAATTTTTCTTATTCCATCCACCGGGGCCATCATTACCCACTCCGGGGCAATGCCGCTGGTAGCCTGCGCCACAATACGCACCATCGGCTGCGCGCCCAATTGCTTGGCGCGTGAAGCGGAAGTTACCACCACAGCCGCTGCTCCATCATTCATGGTGGAAGCGTTGCCCGCTGTCACCGTTCCATCTTTCTTGAACACAGGCTTCAGCTTGGCCAGGGTCACAGCTGACGTGTCCTCGCGCGGGCCTTCATCTTTATCAAAAAGTGTCGGCGCTTCACCTTTCTTCTTGGCCGGCAATTCTACCGGGACAACCTGGCTCTTGAAGCGGCACTCTTCCCATGCCTGCACCGCCTTTTGGTGCGATCCTACGGCGTACTCGTCCTGCTGTTCGCGCGTAACGCCATATTTCTCCGCTACGTTCTCGCCCGTCATCCCCATGTGGTAGTTGTTGTAGATGTCCCACAGGCCGTCATTCACCACAGAATCGATAATCTGGGAATTTCCCAGCCGGTAGCCTTTGCGCGCTTGCGGCAGCAGGTAGGGTGCATTCGTCATCGATTCCATGCCGCCCGCAACCACGATCTCAGAATTTCCTGTTTGGATGGCCTGTGCCGCCAACGCCACAGCCTTCAATCCCGAGCCACAGACTTTATTGATGGTCATGGCGCCCACAGTATTCGCCAGCCCGCCGTTCAGCGCTGCCTGGCGTGCGGGGTTCTGCCCTAATCCAGCAGCGACCACCAATCCCATAATGCACTCATCCACCTGCGCCGGATCCACATTGGCCCGCTTTACCGCTTCACGCACCGCGATAGCGCCGAGTTGCGGCGCAGAAAACGGCTCCAGCGATCCCTGAAACTTCCCGATCGGCGTGCGCACTCCGCTGATGATCACCACATCTTCCATAAACATCTCCTTAGGAAATCCAAACCCTTCATTATAAGATGAAGCAAAGCGCCTTTGCGCTTCCAAAACCATGTCTATTGATCAGCAACCAACACCTGACGCACCCTTGCCTGTTTCCGTTGAAGCGGCCCCTCAACCCGCAACTCCAACTCAGCAAAGTCCGATCGCGCCCATTTGGCACACGATCCTGGTAGTGGCCGTCCTGGTGACTTTCTCTTTCCTTGGTGCTTCCCCGCAGAAGGAAGTCTCCTCCGGTCCGTACGCCCGGTTCATTGTCTATGGCGGCACTTTTCTGTTTGAGCTGATCATCGTGCTGGTCATCTGGTTCGGAATTCGCAGTCGCGGCGTTTCTATGCGCGAGCTGATTGGCGGCCGATGGACTACAGTTGAATCCTTTTTACTCGACATTGCCTTAGCTGTCGGCTTCCTAATTGCTTCCAATCTCATCCTCATCCCGATTCGCAT
>DASTCT010000206.1:0-9233 GCA_035710845.1 Candidatus Angelobacter sp. | reverse complement strand
CTCGATGGCACCGCCAGCACGCCGACGACTGGTCCGTTCACCTGGTCGCAGATCATCAATCCTGGCGATCCGGTTGTAACCATCAACAACCCGAACAGCGCCAAAGCTACATTCCTTGCGCCGACTGTTGCCGGCTCACAGAACCTGACCTTCCAGTTGATTGTGGGTGGAGATGGATTCATTCCAGCTTCCGCTCCGGCCACTGTGATTGTGCCGATTGTGGTGCCGCCGGCGAATACACCTCCGACTGTGACTGCTACTTCGTCTCCGGCGAACCCAGTTGCCAGCGGCGCACCTGTAACTCTGACTGCCACAGCAGTTGATCCTGCGAGTGGAGCGCTGACCTTCACGTGGTTGCAAACTGCTGGCCCTGCGGTGGTGTTGACGCCTGCAGCAGCTGATGGCTCGGTGCAGACCTTTACCGCGCCGATCATTCCTGACCTCACGGCTCCGGCGCCTCTCACTTTCCAAGTGACGGCGACCAGCGCCGCAAGCAGTCTTGCCGGGACAACAACTGTAACGGTGGTTGTGAACCCGCAAACGGACATTGTGACTATCGTCGGAGCGGCGTATCGCACTAAGAAAGCCCGTCTTGACGTAACGGCTACCGACTTTACTCCAGGAGTGACGCTGACTGTCACTCTGGACATTATTAACCAGGCAACCGGCCAGCCTTATACGGCTGTAATGGGCCCCGCAATTCCGGGTGGTCCGGGCGTGTTCGACATCATCATCGCGAACATACCGTCGCCAAACTTCATCACCATCACCTCCAGCGGTGGAGGAGTAACCACCACGGGTATCACAGTTCTGCGATAGGTGGTTAAACCGAGGGCTGCCGGACATGTTCCGGCAGCCTTCATACAAGCTTCCAGCCTGCGACTTCATCGGTCGAGCAGGGTGGCAGGGAATCAGCAGAAGAGAACAAAGAAGAGAGGAACCGAAAAATGAATTTCAAACCTACGCGGGCTTTTAGCAAGGCTCGGAACTCAGACGAGAATTCCTTGCCCACCCGCTCGTGGAAACTGACCTTCGCGGTGGCACTCATGACCCTGCTGGCCGCTCTCAGCGCGTACGCAAATAACAGCGTGCTGATTGGCAGCCAGGGCATTAACGGGCCCCGCGGCATGATTCGCAGCAACGTGCCCAATCCGGTGGTTGGCGGCCCGGCCCTGCAAGATTACTGGGTAACAGACAGCGTCAACGGGTTTTGCCGCCTTGATAATGGACGGCTGAACATTACGACGTGCGATATCAATGGCACTTTTGAAGTGCATGACTACCAGGCGGAGACCAGGGGAGTAAACGGCTCAAATGGTTACGTCTTTGTGGCTAGCATTGACGGCGTGAGGCGCATCAGCTTCATTCCCGATCCTGCCAGTCCTGGAAAAACTAAAATCGATACGGCCAACACCGTAATTCTTGCGGGCGCCGGATCGCTGTTCACAAACAATGTGCCGATCAGTGGCCGCAACCTGCCCTCCACCGCTCTTTTGGGTCCGGATGGCAAGCTGTACCTGGGCTTTGTCGGCAACATTGATATCTGGCGCGTGCTCAATCCGCTTTCTCCTACCTTTACTCCGCAGGGCAATAAGATCGAGCGGGTTGGTACCACCGAAGGAACCGGCGGACGTCCCACCAGCATGGCCTGGATCGGCCACGACTTGTGGATGCTCGACGTAGACTTTATCAATCGCATCCAGAACGCAGATTTGTGCAATTACACCTTCCCCAAGTGCCAGGGCGTGATCCAGTTCCGCAATCTGTTTGGCCATGCCGGCATGGCGTCTGACCAGTTCATCTCAACTGGTCTTAACGGTCGTTACCTTTATTTCGGCAACGGCAGCCGCGTGGTCCGGTATGACACTACGACAGCCGGCTTCATGGAAGTGTGGAACCAGCAGGGTACGATTCCTCCTGCGGGTACGCTGCAACACTATACGTTGATTCTAGGCATCAACTTCATTCAGACCCTTACTCCAACGCTCTTGTCCGACGGAAGCTTCATTGAGGACATGACGGTGGTAAACGATCCTTTCGTCAACGCCCTCTTTCCGCCGGCTACTCTGATCCCCCCGCGCAACGATGCCGGCAAAGCATGGCTCCTGGCTGCTTCGCCCACGCTCTCGCCTGAAGCTGTTTGCGACGGCAGATCTACGACCGCCACGGTTCAGAATCCTCCGGGTTGCGCCATCAGCTCCATTGGTTCACCGGGACAGGAACCCAATCAGAACCCCATCGCATCCAAGCGTGGCCTTCTGCTGGTCTCCGGCATCACTCACCCAAGAGGTCTCCTCTGGCTGCACAGCAATTGGTGGGTATCGGACGAAGCGCTTGGCTTCTGCCGTATTGACCAGAACCCTGTCACCGGCTCTGGCTCGCTCAGCAACTGCTTCAAAGATGTCAACAACATCAACTTCTTTCCCGGCCAGACAGCTGCTTCTGCTCCTGATGCAAGCGGGAGGCAGATTGTCTACGTACCGGATTCCTCTGGCTTCACCTCAAACATTTTCAGGTTTATCTTCACGCCCAGCGCGACGGGTGGGACGCTTTCCCTGAACGGAGTTCTCAACGGCACCGGCAGCCGCAAGGGCGTAACCGTCCAGACTGTTGCTCTGCCGACCGGCCCCTTCAATGATGGAGCTTTGTATCTCGGTTATTCCGATAGCGGCTTCCTTGAGAAGATCACTAATCCTGCAACTGCGCCGAGCTCGCCTGTACAGATCGCCAGGCTCTTCAATGGTATTGGCGTGATCAGCATGGCTTTCAACGGTAATGACCTGTATCTCTCTGAGTTGGGACCGCCGCCGATCGCAGGACAGTTCATCAAGAAAGGCGTAGTCACGAATCTGCTCAAGGCTTCACCGAGTATGTCGCAAGGCAGCGCCTCGCCGGTAAAGCGTGCGATTGCCCGCCTGCAAACTCCGCAGATCATTGTGGAGAACCCAGGCGGCTTCACCATGGGCCCAACTGGATCGCGGCCGTTCTGCTTGCCACCTGCTGGCGTGAAGTTGTCACCCAGCGTGCCCGCAGATCCTGCAACCACTCCAGCGTTCTACATGGGAACTCTGGGCTTGCCCGCTGGTACCGTCTCGCCTGATGGCGGCGTTACAGGCGGCTTGGCTGAATTTCCTGAGCTCGACCAATACGATTTTATCTGCAACACGCAAATCGTATGGGTCACTGATGGAGCACTCGATCCGCTCCTGAGCTCCAGCACGCCGGTTGGATCCGTTACCGCGCTCGGATTCAGCGGCATGGATGCCAACGCTGTTCTGGCAATCGGTGATGATCCTTCCGTGACCATCCCGACGCAAACCCGCCAGAGAGGCGTTATCAGGAAGGATGGACCTCCCGGAACGGGATCAACCGGACAAGGGCACGTTTACCTCGTCCAATAAACCAACAACCCTCAACCCAGGCCGGCGTGGGCAAGCGCCGGCCTTTTTACAGATTCCTCACTTGCGTTTTTTGAAGTGAAAGCTTGCAGTGCTCAGGACTCCAGTTTGACCACTAATTTTTGGCGTCTTTCACAGCAGTCACACCAAGCCGAGGAATGTTTTCAATCCTATGTTTCGTAATCTTCTGTTAACGATCTTTGCCTTAGCTGCTGTTCCAGCGTTCCTGCAGGCGCAAGCCGGCACACCTAACACGCAAGCTGCTGCGCCGATTCAGACACCTCATCCTCCGGTTATTCTTCCACCTCAGGCTACACAACCAGTGGCGCCAGACGCCCCTGTGATTACGATTCACGGCATTTGCCCAAAGAGCGACGCTGCGACACTGGAGAAATTGGATTCATGTTCGCTGGTGCTGACACGCACGCAGTTTGAAAGCATGGTTTCATCCATGAACATGACCAACCAGCCTTATACGCCACCGGCCCTCAGGGGATTTGCCAGCGGCTACGCGACATTGCTGGCGCTGGCTGAGGCAGGTGAAAAAGAGGGCGTGGATAAAGACCCGCGCTTTCAGGAGCTCATGCAAATGGCGCGCACGCGCGCGCTGGCAGAATCATATCGCCGCTTTTTGCAGGAAAAGTTTGGCAATCCTCCACCGGAGGAGATCGAGCAGTATTACCAGAAAAATTTGAGCAAGTTTGAGCAAGTGAGGATCGAGCGAATCCAGATTCCCAGGGTAAACCCCAAGCGGCCGCAGGAAAAGCGCCCGGAATTCGAGAAAAAAGCCCAGCAGCTTGCCACCGACTTACGCGAGCGCGCGGCCCACGGTGAGGACATGACCGCTTATGTCTCGCTGGGATTGGCGATGCAGCCTCCGCAAACAGAATTACCGGTCAGCCCAAGGCCCACCTTTTTGGCCAACGTGGAGCAGGACATCAAGGCCCTGAAACCGGGCGAAGTCACCAAAGTAGAGATCGAGCCTTCCGGTTTCAATATCTACAAGCTGCGCGGACGCACTACGCTCACGCTGGACCAGGCCAAAATACAGATTGTGCGCGAGATTTCCCAGCAGAAGGTGGACGCGGCGCTGAAATCGGCCACAAGCGGCGTCCATCCTGATCTGAATGAGCAGTATTTCAATCCCCGTGTAAATGGCGGAGTACAACCACCCCGGCAGCCTGCCCGCATACTGCCTCCAGGCGCTGTGCAATCGAATCGTCCGAATACAACCGCAGCGCCGGCGAGCACTCCACTACCGGTAGCGACTCCGTCGAATTCGCCAAAATAGAGAAACCGTTGACGCAATTTACAGCATACTGTGGTTCCACAACTTTGCAGCAATTGCCCTGAGCGTCTTCATATTATACGGCTGGTAATTCGTAGCGAAGAATATCTGCCTTGCGTCGCAATTTGGTCCATTTGCTGGCGCTTGTAGGTTATCAAAATGACTTTTTTGTGAGAGAGGAAATGGTGACGTCAATATTTAATTCATACTTCCGAGTCACATCTTGAACGATCTCCAAAAACCACGATGGGCACAAAGGTGACACTTTTACTCCCAAAATCAATGCTTGCGGAATAATTCCAACGGCTTTGCCGACAATACTCGAATCAGCATGTGGATCAATGATGACGGCACGCACTTCGCGTTCGTGTTCGAACCCATTGCGTTTGAAAAAGTGCGGAAAACTTATATCTGGAAATGCCTTGCAATAATCAATGTATCTGACCCTGCCCACTGTGATTTGCTGTTCTGTGTACTTACGAAGCAGACCGACTGTTGATTGGACGGCCACTGCATATCTTGATTGTTCTGAATACAATCGCCACATTGCGTCAGATTCATGCTCACTTTCATACCAACAGTTTACAAAAGTTATCCTGGATTTTCGCAGGTTTCCTTGCCGGAAGTCTCGAAGTAGTCGTTCGGCCTCTCGCTCGATTTCTTGATCTGAGAGATTTACACACGAACCCTTCAGGAGGATTCTTCGTCGCTGACCGAAAAAACGACAGATAGTGATTACACCAAGCTTCTTCCGTATCTTCACTGCCCATTGCACCCTCAAAGGGGTCGTGAAATTGATCTAGGCGACTGAAAAACAATGTTTGAGAAGCCAGCATTGCAATATATTTGCTGAAATCCATGTATCGCCATAATGGGGTGCTATTCGGTGGCGTTTCAAATACACGCCGAGCAACCATACTACGAACCGCAGTCTCAGCCAGAACGTGTGCACAGCAATCTCCTACCTGAATGGCGCGACCATTGCTCAAATATCCAATATGCCGTGTATCACCTTGTTGAAATTCACCACGGCACAACAAACAATACGGGATATATGTGCGTTCCAGATGTTTTGCTTCTGGTGTGAATCGTTGTGTCATTGTAGGCAGCTTCATGGTGATTCGGAAGCCGATTATAAGGCCACTGAATGTAGCGTCCGGTCAGTAAAGTGGTGTTTACTATGATTTTGTAGATTTATTTCTCGCCTGATCTGGCTGCAAAGCGCCTGAAACTGGCACGTCTGAGTCGCCCATGCGGTATGCGTTCCACGAATTCAATTTCTGCTGGCTGTAGGAGATTAACCATTGCGCCCGCGCCATCACTTCCTCAGCGACTGCATGTTGGTGCTGGCTTTCTTTCAAGGCAAGTTTCCGAACGAGACCTTGTTGATCCGTATGCGAATGCCCCGATCACCAGCGCCACGATGAGATGGTTGACATGGGCTCAGGTGTAACTGTGGCAACTCGGGGACGCGATTTGCGTCCCCAATTGCTTTCTTCTGTTATTGACCTTTTATGGCTACAGTGAAGGACTCGTTACCCGGTTTGGCTTCGGTTCCATCGAACTGAACCGTTCCGGTGCTGTTCCAGGTCCCCTTGGCGGCAATGGTCACCTTGACGATGATCGTGATGGTGCCGGCGTTGGGGAGTGTTGGAGCAGTACAAGTCACCGTTCCTCCCAATGAGTTGACAGCAGGCCCGGTGCAGCTTCCAAGGCTGGTGGTCACTGATGTGAACCGCAGGCCGTTCGGTATTACCTGCTTGAAGATCACATTTGGCGCATCAGCTCCCTTGTTGCTGATGGTCCAGGTGTAACCATTGGCTGAATTGACGTTGCCGCTGCCGTGGTCTGCCTTGCCTGTGACAGCAAGATCGGTAGTCACCCCGGTGTTGTTCGATGGCGGCGGTGGCGGATCTGTTCTGGCGATTGCACTGCTGGTCGCCAGAGAAGTGCCTGCATCGTCAGTTCCGCTTACGGTAGCTGTATTGGTAATGGCCTGGTCTTGAGTCATCTGAACAATGAAGGGGATGCGCACGACTGCGCCCGGATTCATTGCCCCAATATTGCAGGAGAAGCTGACCACACTAGGGCCGCCTGCGGTGCATGTGGCTACGCCGCCCGACACTGAGACGATGTTAGCGGCCGGCACGATTGTCGCCGTACCCGACCCGCTGGTTGCAGCCGCCCCAGCCTGTGAGTAAGTGAAGGTTGTATTCGTCGACGCGCCCGTAATTGCAAACGTGCCATTGAATGAAGGATCGGCGACTCCCGCGATTGCCACTTGCTGATTAAAGGCAAAGGATGCCGGCGCGGAGACTGCAACTGTAACAACACCGCTGGCGCTGCGCGAAATCGAAGAGATATTCGATGGCACGGTGCTCAGCGTATTGGCAACAGAGACATTGGCCGCGAAATTCGACGTGTTCGTAACCGTGATGGTGTAGCTCAATTGCGCCGGTGTGGCGGGAACCGAAGTTGGCCCGCTGATGCTCACCGAAACTGTCGGCAGGTTTGCCGCCGATGGAATGATCGCATTCGAGGCCGCTGACTCCGCGCTGTCACCAGCGATATTGGTCGCATACACGGTGAAGGTATATGACGTGCCGTTTGTCAGCCCGCCGATCAATGTGCTGTCAGTATTCGAGCCAAATTTCGGCGGCGGAACAGTCACCGTAACCCCGGTTGGGACGCCATTGGCAATAATGCTTACCGTATAGCTGGTAATCGGAGAGCCGCCATTGCTCGCGGAAACTGTCCAGCTCACCAGCGCTTCCGTGTCCCCCGCCTGAGCGGTTACGCCAGTTGGCGCGCTCGGCGCAACCACTCCCGGCGGCGTAACGATGTTGCTTTGGTCCGAGAAGGGGCTGCTGCCGTTGTCATTGTTCGCCGCCACTTCGAAGGCATAAGAAACGCCATTCGTCAGTCCGGGAATAACAATTGATGTTGGCGGAAAAGCCGCGCCAGGCGCTGGATTGACCGTGATATCAGCCAATGGCGATCCGCTGGAAATAAAGCTGTTCCGTACTGTGTAGCTTGTAACCGGCTGGGCCACCTGCGCAGGACTCCAACTCAATGTAATCTGCGCATTTCCGGCCACTGCAGCCACGTGTTGCGGCGTTCCTGGAACGTCTGGAGTTGCGGAAGTCTGTGTGGTTTGCCACCAGCGCGCCTGACCAAGAATCGGCGGCACCACTGCAGCGGCAGGATCTTCCGCAGAGTAAACCACAATATTGGCTGGATCAGTGCCATCCACGCCAAGGCCGCTAATGGCCGCCAGCGGCGGATCGGGGTTCGGATCATTAATATATGTGAGCGTCAACGTCTGCCCTGCGACGCCGCCGGCAACATTGCCAACCCATGCAATCTGGCTTCCCACACCAAAATACAGATTGTTGCCGTTGGCTGCGGGATAATGCTGGTCGCCCTCAACCACGACTGGCGCTGCAATCTGGGCCAGCGTCGGCGTTACTGTGCCGTTGGCCGTGGTGCAAATATCGAATGGAGGAACCAGGCAGGTTGTGTCGGCATTCGCGATCATGAAAGGAGAGGTGCCATCAGCGCTCCAGAGGTCGTGGCCAATCCAAGCCAGGCCGACCGTTGTTGCGCCGTCAGGACTTGTAGCCACTTTCTGGACGAATTGTGCGCAGCTCTCAAAACCATCATCGGTTGCTGTGCCGGGACTGTTGAAGCGAACAATATCACCGCTATCCAAAAATCCCACATATAGATCGCCCAACGGGCTCAAGGCCGCGCCGTTCGGCTGTGTACCCGTTGTGGGCAGAGGACAGCCTGTGCCTCCGAGAAAAGTCGCTTTTCTGCCTGCAGTTCCTCCACCAAGACCAAAGACCGTACTCGGGTCCAGCGCGCCATGTCCGCTGTCAGCCGAAGGATCAAAACCAATGCGAATCACGCCCTGGCTGACGCCGTTGTTGTCTGCAAAATAAAGAAATTTTCTTCCCGGATCATAGGCGAACTGTCCGCCTACCGGTATTGCCGCGCCGCCGCTGTTGACGAAAAAGTAGCAGCTGGCCATGTTCATGTGCCAGGGGCCGGGCGCATCGAGTTCAGGGTCCATGCGGCAGATGCTGGCGAAAGTGTCTGCCACCCACAGATGCCGTACAGGGAACCCTGTGATATCGCTGATGGCGGTACCTTGCATGATGATCCCGCCCAGTGGATTGGTGTTGTGGTCTTGCGGGTCCTGGTTCGCCGAGCCAGAAAACAGAACTGTGTTGGTGGTGGGATTGACTGTGGTCTGCGCGTTCAAGGATGCCGCGAACACAAGAACGATGATGCAGAGCCAAATATATGCAGAAGCATATTGCTGACCCCAGCGTGCAACCTGGGGGCCTGTTGTCGAGGGTCTCATTTGTAATTGCCTTCCTTGGTACTGAAGATTATTGCGTTAATCGGCATAGGGGGAGCGGTCACCCGCTCTCCCCTGCCACACCACCGTACATGCGGGTCCGCATACGGCGGTTCGGTTGGGTTAAGCTATCCTTCGAACAGGCGTGGAAGTCCTAGCGAGTCAAAGTAGGCATTAGAAA
>DASTCT010000205.1:0-8735 GCA_035710845.1 Candidatus Angelobacter sp. | reverse complement strand
GGATAAATTCCTTGACACTGACTTTCATAGCCCAATAAGATTTTTGCCAGAAAGTTCTGATGGTCTTTTCTGAGACTCCGTTGGAACTATTCTCCCTTGAAAAGAGAAGGCCGTCCTGTTGCCGGACGGCCTTTCTCGTTTGCTTTTGTCGCGAGAGAATCTCGCTCCAAACCGCTTTGCCTTTCAATCCTTGATTAAGTACGAATTGCTCCTGATGCAGCGCCGCTCGGCGCGTGGTCGGCCTCGCGGCTTTATTTTTGTCGCTTTGCTCCACACCGGCTCGAAATCCTTTCGCGCCGTAAATGTGCTCTGCGCTCATATAGCGGGCTCGCCGCGTGGATGGGCTCGCCCTCATTTTGTTGTCTTGCGATTCTGAAGATCGGCCTTGTGGTCGGTGTTTACTTCTTTGCTATGTTTTACGTCTCTAGATGTTCTGTCGCAATCGCCTGAATCTCTGTTCTGCTTAAAATCCCAAATCAGTTTTATCCGTGTTTATCCGTGGTAAGGTTTTTGGTTTTCAATTTCCAATTTTGGCAATTTCGGCGATTTTGGCAATCCTCTTTACTCATCCATTTCATAAGCAGTCTTGATCCATTTCTTCACTTCAATGTCGATGTCTTTTAGCGAAGTGATCTCAATCCGGTGTGTGATGCGGTCTTTTTTGGCGAACCCGCCGGTATCGATAAGCCGTTTGGGAACTTTGGTGTCTTTGAGCGCCAGGCCTAGATCGATACGAGTGCGCGTAGTCGGCTTGATCTGCGCAAAGACGTGTTTCCGATAGAGCGGCACCATGGTCTGGCAGGGACACACCTTCACGTCTTTGCCCAGACTGCGGCCAAAAGCCAGCAACTCGTCATAGATCGGGCGCAGAGCTTCTTTCGCGCCGGAGTACATCTTTGCAACGTGCTCGTCGGCTTGTTTCAGATAGGTCTCCGGAGTGCCATCATCACCTTTGCCCACGGAGCGCTCGGCGATCCACCATGCGTAGTTCATTCCAAGCCCGTGCTTCTGCTTGAGCCATGCGCGGCGCTCTTTCTCAGTTGGCGGCCCTTCTTTTTCGACGAATTTGATCCACTCACCCAGCGTGCGTCCGGTCTTCTGCTTCAATCCGGCGAGCGAACTCTGGAACATGGCTAGGCTGGGATGAACGTCATAACTTGTTTTGACAGCACGCTTCGTCGCGGGCCTCCACCGGAAGAGTTTACTACCTGGAACGGCGCAAAGGATTTCTCGATTCTTGCTGAAAATGATCGACATTGGTCTGTTGTGTGCTGCTGAAGCAGCAAAGAAAGCAGTAAGGCTGGGATCAAAAATTGTTCGGCTATGCGCAGCAGAGATTACGGGTTGTCCAAATATTTGTGTCGGATTACGAAATATTTTTTATTTTGCTGAAACCAACAATGTGCTTCCTGACTCACTGTAGTCAGTAAGAGCTTTCCGGGAGTTCTTCTGCAAGTAATCCCCCTAAGGCCAGAGGTGCAGATTCCGTGAAACAAATGAAATTCCCTCTCATGATTGTCCTCCTCGCGGTTGGTGCTTTACTTCTTTACTCTGAACAAAAACAACACAATGCAAACGCCCTGGCCGCACAGGGCAAAAATATTTTCCGCTTTGATACGTTTGGCGACCAGGATTTCTGGGGCGGAACGTTGCAACTCCATAAGGCCATTGAAGGCGCGGCGCATGGCGGCGTAGGCCCAGGCGTTTCACCTGTAACCGCTTTGAGCGTAGGCCTTAAAGTTGATCAGGACGCATTGCCACCAGCCCTGGTGAAAGAAATTCAGGCTGGAAAAGTGAACCTGAACGATCCTGCAACCACGCTAGCCTTGTTGAAATTAAATGCCGTGGTCGGGATAACCGGCTTTTTCAACTCTGATGGCTCGCTCAAAACGATTGGCATTCAGTGCGCGCTTTGCCATTCCACGGTTGATAACGCTTTTGCCCCCGGCATTGGCCACCGGCTGGATGGCTGGGCAAATCGTGATCTGAATGTCGGCGCGATTATCAGCCTTGCACCTAACCTCCAACCCGCCGCTGACGTGCTGGGCGTAGATGTTCCTACAGTACAGAAAGTGTTGGCCGCTTGGGGACCAGGAAAATTTGATGCCGAACTGTTCATGGATGGGCAAGGTTTCCGTCCTGACGGCAAGACTGCGGCGGTGCTCATTCCACCAGCCTTCGGTCTGGCTGGAGTCAATCTTCACACTTACACCGGCTGGGGATCGGTACCCTATTGGAATGCCTTTGTTGCCAATTTGGAAATGCACGGCAAAGGGACCTTCTTTGATCCGCGGTTGGACGATGCTTCAAAGTTCCCGATTGCAGCCAAGAATCACTTTGGGCATGTCACCAATCCTGAGGACGAGATTACAGGCAAGCTGGGCGCACTGCAGTTCTACCAGCTTTCACTACCGGCGCCCGCGCCGCCGAAGAACAGCTTTGATCACGAGGCTGCGGCCCGCGGCAAAGCGCTTTTTGATGGCAAGGCTGAGTGCAGCACCTGCCATGTGCCGCCGCTCATGACTGAGCCGGGATGGAATATGCACACCGCCTCTGATGTGTGCATTGACGATTTCCAGGCCAGCCGTGCGCCGGACGACCGCTATCGCACCACGCCGCTAAACGGGCTGTGGACACACACCAAAGGCGGCTTCTATCACGATGGCCGCTTCCCCACGCTGCTGGCCGTAGTGGATCATTACAACAGCTGCAAGAACCTCGGCTTGAGCGCGGGCGATGAGTCCGACATAGTCGAGTATCTCAAGTCGTTACCCGCGCAAAATCGCGATCCAGATCACGACGGAGATATCGATTAAGGCCACTGAAGAGGCAAAAGGAGCGGGAATACCGGCCCGCTCCTTTTTTCTTGCTCTTGATGAATAAAGGCTGCGCTATACTGCAGCCGCCATGCCAGCCACAAAACTCGCAAAAGAGAAGACATCCGCCGCTCGCGCCAAAGCTGAAAAGCCCGATTTTGCGCCGGTCTTTGCCGCGTTGCGCCAGATGCTGAAACGGTTCATCGGTAAGGATCTGGCAGTCCAGACCGACAAGCCCGGCAACTTTTACCTGGAGTGCCCCGCAATCCTGCACCGTAAAAAGCCGCTGTTCTTTGCCGGCGTGCGGGCGGGAAAGAATTACGTGAGCTTCCATCTGTTGTTTCTTTATTACAACCCTGCGGCGCTGCAAGCTATTCCCCCGGCGCTCAAGAAGCGCATGCAGGGCAAGGCTTGCTTTAATTTCACGGTCATAGACGAGGCTTGTTTTGCCGAGCTGGGCCGGCTGATTGCTGAAGGCCTGAAAAGATATAAGAGCGAAGAGTTCCGCAAGATGATCCAAGAGATGCAGTAGGACTGCTTCAGCTCATTTGGCCGCGGGCGGCGCGGGACTGGCCTGCGGTTGATGGACGGGGCCATGCGTCCCCGGCTGATCTACATGCAACTCGTCGAAAACGAACGTATTGTTCTTCAGCTTTCCTGGCCCACTGACGAGGTCACCAACCTTCACATCCTGCAAAGTAATGCGCCGAATCTGCTTTATGAATGTGGTGTGGTCATCCACTTCAATTTCCTGGATTTTTCCATCTTGCCGCAGGACTGTGAGCCTGGAACCCTGAATTGCCTTGACTTCGCCGATCATATAGCTGACCCCAATATCTTCAGGATTGATCACTATTCCGCTGATGTATCCTCTGGCAGGCGTAGCAGACGGGGTCGGATCTGGAATCGGATTAATCACAATCCTGGTGGCATCCAACACTTTGCCATGAAGCGCTCCAACCGCAAGAACCGTTCCTTCCACCTTTATGTCTTCCGGGTTTCGCGGTTCCAGCTTCACCGGCTGCCGTTGGGTCTGCTCCCGGATCTTTGTATACTCGTGTATTTTTACTGTGACCGTTTCTCCATTCCGCGTCACAGTAAATGAATCCTTTTCGGCTGAGCTTACTTTGCCATAAACCAAGTCCTTTTCCTGCGGCGCATTCTCACTGCTCTGTAATACCTGTGTCCCGGCAGCGACCAGGCTCGCACTCAGAATTGCGATTGTCAGAAGCGCTTTTCTCATCTATTTTCTTTCTTCTCTCGGCTGTTCTTTAGCTGTCTCGGTAAACTCAACGGTGAGAATGTTAACTCACGTCCCTTATCATTGTCATCAGCGTTGAAATCCTTTGCATCAACAGGCCGGTTTGGGAATCCAAATTTTATTCCGGTGCTGCTTGAGTGGTATTTATGGAAATCACTAAACCTCAGGAATTTCTCGACTACTACGAAAAAGTCCGCCAGCGCACGTTGAAGGTGATTGCGTGCATTCCCCCGGAAAAATTTGACTGGCGCTATGCTGAAGGCAAGTTCAGCTTTGCCGATGTGATTCGCCACCTGGCCACAATTGAGCGCTACATGTATGCGGAAAATGTGCAGCTCAAGCCCAGCCGCTATCCTGGCCACGGCAAAGAGCTGGCCGATGGGCCAGAGAACGTGCTGGCGTTTTTCGATCGCCTGCACAAAGAGTCTATGGAGATTTTTGGCCGGCTCTCCGCTGATGATCTGCAAAAGAAATGCGTCACGCCAGGCGGAACATCCATTACGGTATGGAAATGGCTGCGCGCCATGGTGGAGCATGAGGTGCATCATCGTTCACAGATCTATGTTTACCTGGGCATGTTGGGGATTTCCACGCCGCCGCTCTACGGCCTGACATCCGAAGAAGTGAAGGAGCGAAGCCAGACGGCCATTGGGTAACCGCGAGACATCGCCGAAATCGCACGTCACACGTCATCGGAAGAAGCGAGAACGATGACATGCAAATTGACTTGTGATGGCTTTTCTTGAATCCGCGCAAATCCGCGGTATGCTTTTCATGAATGCCTATCGCGTATTTAACCCTGGAAATCCGTATAGAAGCTGCGCACTCGCTCAAAGACAAACGCCAGGTGGTGCGCAGCGTGAAAGACCGCCTGCGCAACTCCTTCAATATTTCTATCGCAGAGATCGAGGTCACCGACCTGTGGCAGCGGGCCACGCTGGGCGTTGTCAGCATCTCTGATTCACGCGACTATCTCGACGGCCTGATGCGCAACGTTGAGCGCGAAGCCGTCAAGCTGGCCAACAACAACGGTGCTGAGATAGTGGACTCGTTCGTGGATTATCTGGAAAGCTGAGTGGAATTGCCAAAAGTGCCAAAACTGCCAAAGATCGCCGAAATTGATACCCACTATTTTTGAAAAGCAGGGTCTTTCAATTTTGAATCTTTGGCATTACGGCGATTCTGGCAATCCTCATAGGCCGATTTACCCGATATACGGAATCCCCTGTCCATCCTGCCTATTCCTTCCCTCGATTTTCTCTGGTATCCTCATAGGTTTTTTGCTGGGATGTAAAAACCATGCCGGAACAGCGGGGCAGGCAGCATCATCGGGAGCGCGTGGGTGAGACGCTGAAAGAAGAGATCAGCGTAATCATTGAAGGCGAATTAGGCGATCCGCGCATCGCCCTTTGTAATATTACTGAGATTGTTCTTGCGCCCGACGGCAAGAGCGCCCGTGTTTACATTGAAGTCGCGGGCGATGAACGCGAGGCGGAGCAGACGATAAAGGCCATCAACGCGGCCAAGGGTTATATCCGGCATGAGTTGCTGGTGCGTCTGGGCGTACGCCACGTGCCCGAGCTGAACTTTATGCTCGACCGGTCACAGGAATACGGATCAAGGATTGATGACATTTTAGGCAGGATCAAGAAACGCAGGAAATAAAGGGCTATGGACGACCTGGCACGGGTTTTACAGGAGATTGAACAGCGCCGGCATTTTCTGGTTACGTCGCACGCGCGTCCTGATGGCGATGCGATTGGGTCAACGCTGGCCCTGGCTCAGGTCCTGCGCAAAATGAACAAGAACGCTGAAGTGGTGCTGAGTGATAGCGTGCCCGTCATTTATCAGCCACTGCCGTTCTCAGACACCATTGTTCATACATCTGAGGTGAACGGCCACTATGATGCCGCTATCATCCTGGAGTGTGACAGCGTACAGCGCACGCGCTTGCGTGGGCTGGAGAAGCACTTTCTTATCAATATTGATCACCATGCCAGTTCCAAGCCGTTTGCCCATGTGAACTGGATTGATCCTACGGCTGTAGCGACGGCGGAGTTGATCTTCCGCCTGGCGCAGGCCGCACAGGTGAAGTTGACGCCGGAAATTGCAACCTGTCTTTACACCGCTCTGCTCACAGATACCGGCTCGTTCTGCTATGCAGGCACCAACGCCTGCACATTTGAGCTGGCCAAGTATCTGGTGGAGCATGGCGCCGATCCGGGAAAGATTGCTCAAGGGGTTTATTTTTCCAGCCCGACCTCAAAGATGCTTTTGCTGGGAGCGGCGCTCTCCGGTCTGCAGCGCCACGGCGCAATCACATGGATGTCCGTTTCGCGCCACGACATGGAACGCTGCGGCGCGCTGGATGAAGACTGCGAAGGCCTGGTTAATTATGCGCTGGGCATTGCCGGGGTCGAGGTAGCCATGTTTTTCCGTGAGCTGGCGAACGAGCGGGTTCGCGTGAGCATCCGCAGCAAAGGCGCGGTCAACGTAGCAGAGATCGCGGAGAGATTCGGTGGCGGCGGCCACGAGTGCGCCGGCGGATTTTCTCTGGAAGGCCCGGTACAGGCGGCTGCAGAGCGTGTGCTGGCGGAATTACGCGGAAAGATGCCTGAACGTCAGTAGTTAGTTCTTTTTCCGAAGTCCCGAGCGAACGGGTTCCCACAAAGCCCGATTTTGGCTTTGTGGGGTGGAGCGAGGGATCGCTATTCCCGCGAAGGACTTTAGGCAAGGGTGTTTTTCTCGATGATCGGATCGCGAGTACTCGAACAGGTAAACCAATAGTATTTCGTGGTAATAGGGATCTCTCGCTGCGCTCGAGACTTCGGAAATACCAAGTACTAAATACTAAATTCTAAGTACTAACCACTGTTCCCCTAATGACTAATCGCAACAAGCTCTTGCTCATGCAACTTGGCCTGGTGCTGGGTGTCTGCTATTTTTTCTTCTTCTTTGGTCTGGGTGCGTTTGGCTTGGTGGGCGCGGACGAGCCTCGCTACGCCCAGATTGCCCGCGAAATGCTTGCGCGACATGACTGGATTGTTCCCACGCTGAACGGCGCGCCATGGCTGGAAAAGCCAGTGCTTTTTTACTGGAAGGCGATGAGCAGCTACACGCTCTTTGGCGTGTATGACTGGGCAGCGCGAGTTCCTGCAGCCGTTGAATCCACTTTGCTGGTGTTGGCCTGCTTTTTCTTCATGCGCCGCTTCCGCTTTGCCGGCGAGCTTGATACCGCCATGATTATGGCCTCTTCAGCCGGCATGATCGCTTTTGGCCGCGGCGCTTCGACAGACATGCTGGTTTCTGCGCCATTTGCTATGGCAATGCTGTGCTGGTGGACGTGGCAGCAGACAGCAAAGAAATTGTGGCTGCTGCTCTTTTACGCCTTGCTTGGAATTGGAGCGCTGGCCAAAGGGCCGGTAGCTCCGGCGCTGGCGGTCCTGGTGGTTGGCGCTTACGCGGTCCTGCGCCGCGATGGAAAGATTTTTCTTCGCACACTTTCTATTCCTGGGTTCGCGCTGTTTTTTGTGATCGCGCTGCCGTGGTATCTGGCGGTGCAGCACAAAGTGCCGCAGTTCTTTCGTGTCTTCTTTATTGAACACAATCTGGAGCGCTTCGGCACCAATCTGTACCAGCATTCGCAGCCATTCTGGTATTACATTCCCGTTTTTCTGCTGGCCACGCTGCCGTGGACGGTCTTTACTCTGCCTGCATTGGTTGACGCGGCACGCAGCGCCATCAAGCATCTGCGTGCGGGCCAGGAACCAACGGATGATGAAGGACAACACGACGGCCTGCCCAGCTTTCTTTTGATCTGGACGCTTG
Organism: Candidatus Angelobacter sp.; assembly: GCA_035710845.1. Classification (GTDB taxonomy): domain Bacteria; phylum Acidobacteriota; class Terriglobia; order Terriglobales; family Acidobacteriaceae; genus Angelobacter. The sequence continues at coordinate 830 of DASTCT010000205.1, read as the reverse complement.
TGCCGATCATTTTTTTCAGCATCTCGCGTTCCAAGCTGCCGGGTTACATCCTGCCTGCGATTCCTGCCGCAGCCTTGCTCACTGCAAACTATCTTTATGGCGCAGAGGCTGTGTCCCGGCTAAAGCTCTGGCTTCATGCGCTGGTTTGTGCCTTGCTGCTGGTGGGCGCTCTCATCGCGCCGTACGCCATCATGAAAGCGCCTCTGTCTTCATCGATCAAATACATCATGGTGATAACCGCATGCGTCATTGCGGTGATGGTGTTGCTGATGGTGCGCCGCGAAGGCCCGCGGATACTGCATTTTGTCACCCTGGTTCCAACGGTCCTGGCTATGGCTTTTCTGCTTCGCCCAGCGGCTCCGGTCATTGATCGTGCACAATCAGCGCGGCCCATTGCTGAGGAATTGAGCCATCGCGCGGAAGGTGATCTGCCGGTTGCCACCTTCAATGTGAGGCGTGACATTGCTTATGGGCTGGATTTCTATCTCAATCGGCCAATCAGCCATTATGAGCAAGAGGGGCCGGCTGATCTGCCTGCGGGAATCCCCGCGGGGCAGCATATTGTGGTGGCCCGGCAAGGCAGTCTGGATGCGGTACAGGCCGTGGTGGGTGACAGGAGTGTTACGCCCATTGGAGTGTTTCGACCGCGGCAACTGCAGTTTTTTCTTGTAGGCGCCGCAAAATAAAAGGGCAGGTGACGCTGCTGGTTCCTACTGCCTTGGTTCCTAAACAGATACAAGCTTTGATAAATTTGCCCGCCAAAGCTAGACTCTTAGCTCGTCGCCGTTTACCGTAGTAGATAGCGCGGATAGGGAAGTTCCATGGGCCTT
>DASTCT010000204.1:0-20284 GCA_035710845.1 Candidatus Angelobacter sp. | reverse complement strand
GGACCCACACATGGCGTTTGCGGTAGAAGTGGCCGGCAAAACCGACGTCGGGTGCGTGCGCGCGAACAACGAAGACAACTTCGGCTTCGATTCGCGCTACGGCATCTTTGTGGTTTGTGACGGCATGGGCGGACAGGCCGCCGGCGAAGTGGCGAGCAAGATGGGTGTGGATATCCTGCTGGACTATTTCCGCAAAGAAACGCCAACCGTCTCAAACCCGCTCTCCATTACAGGCGCGGATTCCAGTGGCTCCCGCCGGTTGGCCAATGCAATCCAGTTGGCGAACCAGACAATTTTTAAGGCAGGGCAGGACCAAAACGGGCACGGTGGCATGGGATCGACGATTGTAGCGGCCCTAGTGCACGGCAACTCGCTGACCATTGCGCACGTGGGCGACAGCCGGATTTATCTGATTCGCCACGGCGCAATCCAGCAGCTCACGCAGGACCACTCGCTGGTAATGGAGCAGGTGCGGCGCGGCTATATCACGCTGGAACAGGCGCAGAAATCGGAGATGCAGAACATTATTCTGCGCGCGTTGGGATCAGAAGAAGTAGTAGAAGCGGACGTGGAAGACCTAGTTGCGCTGCCGGGCGATCTTTTATTAATGACCTCTGACGGTTTGACTCGCCACGTGAAAGACGAAGAAATTTTGGAGATCGTACAACGCGCAGCCGGTCTGGAACAGGCTTGCGCGGAACTGGTGGAGATCGCCAAACAGCGCGGCGGCGATGACAACATTACCTGCCTGCTGGTGCGAATCGTAGACCGGCCTTGGTATCGCAATATTGTGAGCAAGCTATTTTATGGAGGGCCGCAATGGCAAAACTCTATTTGAAGTTTGAACAATCTGAGCAGGTGCTGAAAGAGGTGGCGTTGACGCAGGCCGCCACCACCATCGGCCGTCTGCCGGACAACAATGTGCAAATAGATAACCTTGCTGTCTCCGGCCATCATGCCAAGATCAGCTGGGAGCAGGACCATTACGTGGTGGAAGACCTTGGCTCGCTGAACGGGACCTACGTGAACAACGCGCGGGTGGGCAAGGCCGCATTGAAGCATGGCGACCAGGTAAAGATCGGCAAGCACCTGGTGGAGTTCAAGCATGAAGGCGCCGTGCCCAACTTTGCCGTGGCGGCCAAAGCAGGCCCATCAGCGCCAAAGCTGGAAGCCACCATGCTGCTCGATACCAAGCAATCGCGAGAGAAGATTGCCGACAAATCCACGCCTGCGGCAAGCAACGGGCCGCTGGGAATTTCACGGCCCTCCTGGATGTCTGCTCCGTTTGTCGCCCAGAAAGATCGCATTGGATTGCTGAATATTCTGGAAGGCCGGACCGACCAGGAAAAATATGTGCTCACCGGCAAGATGACGATGATCGGCAAGTCCAGCATGGCATCCATCAGGCTGAAAGGATTTTTTGCGCCTTCCAGCGCCGCGCTCATCAGCAAGCGCGACAATAAATATTTCATCGCGCCTTCAGAGAGCAAAACCAGAATCAAAATCAACGGTGAAGACGTTGTGAGCCAGCGCGAACTTGAGGCTGGCGACATTATTGAAGTAGGCAAGGTGAAGGCAGCGTTTAATTTTCAGGAATAGACAAAGTTCAGGCTGGCCCGGTTAGACGTGTATTTCAACGATTCAGAACCGTTGTGGAGCAGAGTGATCGACCAGTTTCTGGCGTTGTTGGCATTTTTCATTTTTCCCATTATTCAGTACGTCTGGCTGAAATACAGGTCGAAAAATGAAGGCAAGATCAAGCTATGGTATTTACCTGCATACGGGTTTCGCCTGGTAATCCGAAATCTGCCGCGTCGACACACGCTTTCGGACATTAAGTATCGGGTACAGTTGAGAAAAATTGTTCCTCCAGCCGCTGGCGCAACTGTTGCCACTCTCATCGATACCCCTGTGCATGAGAAAGAAGATTTCTTTCTTTTTCCCGGCAATGACCAGACGCTCCTTTCCTTTCGAATAAAGGGCGAGACCCAAGACAAGCTTATTTTCACGATCACAGATAAGCTCGGTAACGAACAAAAAACAATCCCCTTGGCCGAGTTCGACCGGATTATCTGTGATTACTCAGCCACTCTGAACAATCTCTTCAATTTCAATGTGCACTTGGCAAAAAGAGGGGAAATCTCCTCTGCAACTCTGAAAATTCTCTGGCAAAAAACGCAGTCGGCTCCCCAAGATGAGGACGAGTTCGCGATTGATCGTGTGCGCAATGTTGGTTAATATCTCGCGAGGGTTTCAACGTCTTCGCCATTACAGCCCTCAACCAATCCGACGCTGCCAGCATCCAGCAGACCGCCCCGGCAAAGACCGACCGCAGCGCCATGGCAATGGTGTCAACGCTGTTCTTTGCCTGGGGATTTCTGACCTGCCTGAATGACATCCTGATCCCGCATCTCAAAAATATTTTTGATCTGAACTATGCGGAAGTGATGCTGGTGCAGTTTGCCTTCTTTTCTTCTTACTTCATTTTCTCCATGCCCTCAGGAAAGATCATTGAATGGATCGGCTACAGGCGCGCCATGGTCACCGGCTTAGTGACGATGGGAGTTGGAGCGCTCCTGTTTGTACCCGCAGCTTCCATTCCGGCGTTTCCGCTCTTCCTGACAGCGCTGATCGTGTTGGCTGCTGGAATGACAATTCTGCAGACCTCGGCGAATCCTTATGTCGCAATTCTCGGTCCGCCGCGCACGGCGTCAAGTAGGCTGAATCTTACACAAGCGTTCAACTCACTGGGCACCACACTTGCACCGATCTTCGGGAGCTGGCTGATCCTGGGAACTGCCATTGTGCCATTGAGCGCGGCAGCTATCCAAACCATGAGCGCCAGGCAATTGCATGCGTATCGCGTGCAGCAGGCGGCAACGGTCAAGGCGCCATATATCGGACTTGGGGTTGCGTTGTTTGTTCTGGCGGTGGTTGTGGGCAGCTTCAAGCTGCCAGTGATCGGCTACGCAGAGGCGCACGGCGAGATTGCAGACAGTATCTGGCGGCATCGCCGGCTGGTGCTGGGCGCGGTGGGAATTTTTGTCTATGTCGGCGCTGAAGTTGCCATCGGCAGCCTGATGACGAATTATTTCAGCCAGAAAGAAATCGGCGATATGACTCTGGCGACCGCTGCGCGCTACCTGCAGTTTTACTGGGGCGGCGCGATGATGGGCCGCTTTGCCGGAGCCTGGCTGCTGCAACGCGTGCGCACGCAAAAGCTGCTGGCCGCCAGCGCAGCGATTGCAGCCGTGCTGGTAACAATCTCCATGCTCACCTTCGGCCACGTGGCAATGTGGGCATTGATCCTGGTTGGCCTGTTTAACTCCACCATGTTTCCCAGCATCTTTACTCTGGCAATCGAGGGACTCGGACCTCTAACGGGCAGGGGATCGGGCCTGCTGGTGGCGGCGATTGTCGGCGGAGCTGTAATTCCTGAATTGCAGGGCGTACTGGCCGATCACATCGGTATTCATCATGCGTTTTTGCTGCCTGTTTTGTGTTACGTCTATATCGTTTTTTATGCAATCAAAGGAGCGGCGGACAGGACGCCAAGGCTGGCATAAGCAAAAATGCGGCTCCTAAGCGCGATCCGGGCTATGATTGAAATGAACGCTCCGAGGAGTGCAGATGTATTTTGAACAGTTTTATCTGGGATGTCTGGCCCATGCTTCCTACATGCTGGGTTCAGAGGGCGAAGCGGCAGTCGTTGATCCGCAACGCGATGTCGATATTTATTTGAAAGCCGCGAGCGAGCAAGGCCTCAAAATCCGCCACATTTTTGAGACGCACCTGCATGCTGATTTTGTCTCCGGACACCTGGAACTGGCGGAGCGTACCGGAGCAACTATCCACATTAGTGAAAAAGCCGGCGCTACCTACCCACACGATGCCCTGCGGGATGGTTCTGAGATAAAGCTGGGCAAGGTTCGTATTACCGCGCTGGAAACACCGGGACACACGCCTGAAGGTGTGAGCCTGGTGATCACGGATGAAGAAAAATCTGCCGAGCCCTGGGCAGTGTTGACGGGAGATACGCTATTTATTGGTGACGTGGGTAGGCCTGATCTCGCCAAATCGCATACGCCGCAGCAACTCGCCGGAATGATGTATGACAGCCTTCATAACAAGCTGCTCAAGCTGAGCAATGATGTCCTGGTTTATCCGGCGCACGGAGCAGGCTCTCTGTGCGGGCGCAACATGCGCGCGGAAAGATCGTCAACTATTGGCACGGAGCGGCTCACCAATTACGCGCTGCAGATCAAGGGTCGCGACGAGTTCATACGACAATTGACAGAAAATCTTCCAGCGCGTCCTGAATATTTCATGCAGGACGCACAAATCAACCGCGCAGGCGCACCGGCGCTGGCTGAGCTGCCGGAGCTTGCAGCAATCTCTCCACAGGAATTGAATGTGCTGTTAGACCAGGGAGTATTTGCGCTGGACGTTCGGCCTGGCGCTGAGTTTGCCGCAGCCCACGTGCCCGGCTCGGTGAATATTGCGCTTGCGGGGCAGTTTGCTTCCTGGTCTGGCGCGCTTATGGGATTGGGCGCGAAGCCCGTGCTGATCGCAGACACGCCGGAACAATACGCTGAGGCGCGCATGCGGCTGGCGCGAGTGGGCATTGAAGATCCGCAGGGCTTTCTGAAAGGCGGCGTTGCCGCGTGGAAGCAAGCCGGCCTGCCGGTGGCACAACTGCCGCAAATGACCGTTCAAGACTTACAAGAACGTCTGAGCAAGAACGGGACGCAGGTGCTTGATGTGCGCCGCGAACCTGAGTGGCAAGGCGGACACATCGCCGAAGCGACGCTGTTCCCGCTGGACCAGTTTAAGGTCGCTGCGCCTGAGATCGATCCTGCAAAGCCGCTGGCGGTGCATTGCCAGAGCGGATATCGCAGCATGATTGCCTGCAGCCTGCTGCGCCGTGCCGGAGTGGAGAACGTGATCAACGTCTCCGGAGGTATTGAAGCATGGCGCAAAGCGGGCTTGCCGGTGGAAACGGCCCAGGCCGCCAAAGTGTAATCTACATCTTAGATTAAGACGCTTGCTATCTCTCCATGTGCTCACTTGCTGTACACTGAGCCGTCAAATTGTTTACAAAATGACAAATAGCAGTTGCCTGCCAGCGGCCTGCTAAATCGGGATTTAAAAATTTCTATGAAAACTCTTGCTCATCTCTTTGCCATGTTTCTTGTTTCTGCTTTTATGTGTTCGGCTCAAACTCCGGGACAACAGCCCACACCGGCAGAAAAGCCCGGCGTCGCCAACCCTACAGTGGTAGTAGATGACAAGCCGATCACGGCGCTGCCCTATACACCGAGTTTGGACGTACCTTCCATGGATAAGTCAGCCGATCCGTGCGTTGACTTTTACCAGTACACCTGCGGCGGCTGGATGAAGAACAATCCTATCCCTGCCGATCAGGCTGCCTGGAGCGTTTACGGCAAGGTGACGGTTGATAATCAGCGCTTCCTCTGGGGAATCCTGGACGATCTGTCAAAGAAGACGAGCGGACGCACGCCGACGCAGCAGAAGATTGGCGACTACTTTGGCGCGTGCATGGATGAGGCTGCGGTGGAAAAGTTGGGCGCTGCGCCGTTGAAGCCGGCGCTGGCGGCCATCGCAGCCATGAAAACCAAAAAAGATCTGGCAACGCTGCTGGCCCATGAACACATGACCACCATGACTGAGGGCCTGCTTTTCAATTTTGGTTCTGACCAGGATTTTGCGGATTCTTCACAGATCATTGCCTTTGCTGTGGCCGGCGGGCTTGGGCTGCCAGACCGCGATTATTACACCAAGACAGACGCAAAATCAGAGGAGATCCGCCAGAAATATGCGCAGCATGTACAGAACATGCTGCAACTGTTGGGTGACGCGCCTGCTACTGCCAAGAGCGAGGCGCAGAAGATCATGGAGATTGAGACCGCGCTGGCCAAAGCGTCACTCACGCGTGTGGAGCAGCGCGATCCACACAACCTGTTTCACAAGATGGACCGCAAGCAACTCCAGGCGCTCACGCCGAGCTTTGATTTTGATACTTATCTGAAGGCCGGCGGCATCGGACAGGTGAATACCTTCAATGTGACCGAGCCAAAGTTCTTCCAGGAAGTTGAACATCAACTGCAAAGCAACAGCCTGGATGATCTGAAGACGTATCTGCGCTGGCACATGGTGAATGCGGAAGCGCCTTTCCTCTCGTCGGCGTTCGTAAAAGAGAACTTTGATTTCAACAGCCATACGCTTCGCGGTGTGGAGCAACTGCCACCGCGCTGGAAGAGATGTGTGCGCCTGACCGACCGCCAGCTTGGCGAAGCGTTAGGGCAGGAATTCGTGAATCGCGCCTTCAGCCAGCAGACAAAAGAAAGCACGCTGCGGATGACCAAGCAGATTGAACAGGCGATGCAGGAAGATATCGAGCAGCTTACGTGGATGAGCCCGGAAACAAAAAAGCAGGCGCTGGAAAAGCTTCATGCGGTGGTGAACAAGATTGGATATCCCGACAAGTGGCGCGACTACAGCTCAGTGGATATCAAGCGTGGAGATTTTCTGGGCAATGTGCAACGGGCAACATTGTTTGAAGCCAAGCGCGAGTTGGCCAAGATCGGCAAGCCGCTGGATCGTGGCGAGTGGGGCATGACGCCGCCCACGGTGAATGCGTATTACAACTCGCAGATGAACGACATCAACTTTCCTGCCGGAGTGTTGCAGCCTCCGCTTTATGATCCCAAGGAAGATGATGCGCCCAATTACGGTAACACCGGCGGCACGATTGGCCACGAACTAACGCACGGGTTTGACGATGAAGGCCGCCAGTTTGACGCCAAGGGCAACCTGCGTGACTGGTGGACCAAGGAAGATGGCGCTGAGTTTGAAAAGCGCGCGCAATGCATTGTGGACCAGTATGCGCAGTACACGATTGTGGACGATATTAAAATCAACAGCAAACTTACGGAAGGCGAAGACGTGGCCGACCTGGGCGGGCTGATTCTGGCTTACATGGCCTGGAAGATGCAGACCAAGGGCCAGCAGTTGGAGAACCGCGACGGCTTTACGCCTGACCAGCGTTTCTTTATCGGCTACGCGCAGTGGGCGTGCGAGAACGAGCGCCCGGAAAACCTGCGCGCCAACGCCATTACCAATGAGCATTCACCGGGCAAGTATCGCGTGAACGGCGTCATGGTAAACATACCGGAATTCCAGCAGGCTTTTAGCTGCAAAGCCGGCCAACCCATGGTGCGCGAGAACCGCTGCCGCGTGTGGTAGCGCAACCGCAAATCCGTCCGGCACACCGGCTGCTGGAGATATGCCTGGATTCGGTTGAGTCCGCAGTGAACGCCGAGCGCGGCGGCGCGGACCGCGTGGAACTCTGTGCCGGGCTCCCGGAAGGCGGCACCACGCCCAGCGCGGGTATGATTGCCGCTGTACGAAAAAAGATCTCTATCGGACTGCAGGTGATGATCCGTCCGCGCGGTGGAGATTTTTGCTACTCCGCCGATGAGTTCGGCATCATGCAACGCGATATCTTGATTGCCAAACAGCTCGGCGCAAACGGCGTGGTCTTTGGTCTGCTGACGCTTGAAGGCCGGATTGATAAGCCGCGCATGCAGCAACTGGTGGAACTCTCGCGCCCGCTGAAGGTGACGTGCCATCGCGCATTTGATATGGCGGCAGACCTGCCGCAGGCGCTTGAAGACCTGATTGAGCTGCGCGTTGACCGCGTTCTTACCTCCGGTAGCCAGCGCTCCGCGATAGACGCCATGCCCACGCTCAAGCAGCTTGTGCAGAATGCCGAGGGCCAAATTCAGGTGATGGCTTGCGGAGAAATCTCCATCAGCAACGTGAAAGCCGTGGTGAATTACACGGGCGTGGGTGAGATACATGCCGGGCTGGGCGAGTCTGTGTCCAGCGCCATGCGCTTCAAAAATTCACGCATCGACATGGGCTCGCTTGCCAGCAGCGAATACCAGCGCACGGTAGTTTCCGAGCATAGCGTGAGGGAGTTAAGGGCGGCGCTGGATAGCGTATAGAGGTCGCACTCAACGAGGTGCGAAGGCCGTTAACTAGGCGGGACGTTTTTGTTCACTACCGGCAGACCCAGGCTCACAATAGAGGGGACGCGGTCTGGGACGCCCAATCGAAGCATCCCGTAACCGATTCCGGCCAAGCCAACCATTAAACCTGGCGTTTCCACTCCTTTTGGCACACCGCTAAGCCAGCCATTTTGTTTTATGCTGTCATGCACAATGTTTGCCGCGCGTGTGAGCTGCGTGAGCAACTCAGGCGTCTTGTATAGCTCATTCGCCTGAATGATCAGCTCAATATTTCCCATATCCCCGTGACAGAGCGAGTGATTCAGCCCTAATCCGGTTTTGAGCGTAATGCCAAGCGCGAGTTTTAAATCTTCCATGAGTTCCGGCGCGTTGCTGTGGGAGATCATGCCGATTCGGGACAAGCCGATACCGGGTGCACCGTTGCACCACGTTGGAGAGCAGGGTAGGGCGGGCGCGTTGCTTGCGGGCGATTTACCGTCCACTCCGACTCGGAAATCCGGCCAATTATTCTCTTCATTTAAGAAAGTGCTTCGTTCGTAGGCTGTTCCGTCCATGGCTGCGTACCAAAATGACCTCACTCCAGTGAGTGATGCCGCTTCCATCAGGGCCCAGGAAATGCCGCCGGCACCGTGTGAAAAGCCGGTAAGCGGCTGCGCAGCGGAAAAGGCACAAGGCCACGCAATGCCAGCGGGCATCTTCATGGCCCGGGAAAGCAGATGTTCGCCACATAGGCGAATCAATGCGCTGGTTTCATCTGAAGGAGAGCAGGTATGGAGTGTCCGCAGGGCGCCAATGCATCCAGCCGAGCCATAGACAATATCCATATCATTGTCAGCCTGAATCAACGGCGGAAGAAGGCTTAGCAGTCGCTTGCTCTCAGCAATCAGTTCAGGAGCGTTCCATAAAACACTGAGATGAGACAGCGCGTAGATGAGTCCACCTACACCATCGCAAAATCCAGGGTGATTGATGCGCGATGCATTGTCCCGCAGCTGCTCAAGAATGGTGCTTACGGCCAGCCGGGCGAGCTCCGTGTGTCGAGAATCCTCGGTGATCGCACCAAGATTAGCCAGGAACAGTGCAATGCCCGGGAGGCCGCTGTAGAGATCAAGGCCTGCCGGTTCCAGCCCCCAGCCTTCACTCACGCGATAGTTCAAGCCTATCCATGCAACACTGCTGGTTCCCCGAAGCGCCAGCGTGTGAAGGCGGTTGCCGATCTCTGCTGCCATGGCGGTAAAACTACTTTGCAACTCTGCCAATGGCCGTGCGTGTTCAGGCTCCTTTACCCGGTAGACTGCTTTTTTGGGACCAACAATGCGTAGCGTGGCCAGAGATGCGCGAATAAACCAGAGCTGCCTGTTCAAGTCCTCTTCATCAAGATTCTTGATCCGGTTGCCGACTGCTTCCATTGAAGTGCAAGCAAAAAAGTCCAGCAAGCATTCACCAGTGGCACTGTGGAGGTCGCGTGACGTTGGCTTGCTAGTGAACAGCGGAATATCGCCGCGCTGCAGCTGGGCAATCTCATGCGGTACTACTGGAGCCAGATAGGGGAGCTGTTCCACCTCAATCCAAAGCCGATCCAGCAGGCAGTCACGATCAAGCGCGTCACGGAGCACATCCGGGTGCGATGTTTCGGTCAGTAGGCTGCCATAAGTGCGCGTAGGCCGCAGGATGGCGCGCACTTCGTCATTGCTAAAGAGGGAGAGCGGGCCGCCTGGCGCAAGCAGTTCAGCCCGGCATTCAAGCAGGAATCGATAGAACCGGATGAAACCTTTTTCCAGAGCGCCCTGATGTTCCGTAACATTCGTTGTATTTCCTGCCAAGGTCGGCCGGTTATGGCTGCCTGGGAGCAATCGCGCATTCCGTACAAAGCGCATTTCATCTGTTCCTGCAAGCTCCCAGCCTGGGATTGACTGGGGTAGAGTCTGGCCTGGGTCCGCGCCCAGGCCGCTCAGGTCAATGCCCGGAGACCCATCTTCTGCCCAAAACCTCAAAGGCAAAAAACCTGTGCGCAAGACTGATTCATCTATGGCGAGATTAGCGATCGTCACGCTCTCTCCCGCGTTGCCCTCTGCGAGCACCGGATGAAAAAGCGATTCCAGATCGACCAATATCGGATGTTCCCCGGCAGCAATCAGGTTCTCGTGGTGAAAATCCGCTGCATTCAGCACATGTAGCAGCGCGAGATATGCGCCCTGGCGCTCATAGAACCTTGTGACTTGCTGCGCAGAAGCGCAGGGTCCCGCGCTCACATATTCCATCCAGCCGTGGTCGCCGTAATTCAGTACCGAAAGGGGTTTAAAGTCGAAGCCAGCAGCCCTGGAATTTATCCACCTGAGCAGTTCCTGGTAATGCAAATCGATGGCAAGTGATCGCGGCTTGTATATAAGAGCCGCACCGGAACTAAACACCAGCTTCCGCACGGACCTACCACCGCGATGCAGATCACCTAGTCCTCCGTGCAATTCAATGAGAGCACCGGGATCGACTGGAAAAAACGTGTGGCAAACGGCACTCCAGTCAGCGCACAAATGCGTCACAAATTCCACGCTGGCTGAAAGCCAGGAATCAACGATCTCTGATACGCGCCGCTCAAGGACAGGATACTCTTTGAGAAAATCTTCCAAGACCTGAGGGGCCTGCATGCGCTCAATGAATGCGTTAAACCTCTCAGCGGTAGTTTCGCCCGCCAGTTGGCCCCGCATTCGGGCAACGTTCAATTCAAGCACCATTGTCCGGGACACTACGCTGAGAATTCGTGGAGGAAGCTCTTTATACAAAACATCTTCTATTCGCAAAGGGTCGAAAGGCAAACCAGAATATGGAGCAACAATCTTTTGAATGCTGGAACGGAACCGGCTTCGTCCAACAAGCAACCATGGCTTGAACACATATAGAAACGGATGAGTGCTTAAGTTTGCCAGGCTGTCTGGAACCAGATCAAAGTCCCTTAGCGTTGTGGTTGTGCCAATTTCAGGGCGCAGCGCCCACTCTTTCTCTTGTGGAAAGCGCACCTTCAGCTGCTCGCAGGATTCGGAAAGCAGATAAAGCAGATCCTGATCAGTAATGTTGTCTGCGGCCAGCCTCTTTGCAAATAATCCATTACGATTAAAAGGTGGTTGTTCCCGCCAGTAAGAAAACCTGCGTTGAGCAGCTTCATTGACAAAGGGCCCAGCAGCAGGGGTCATGCCATTGCAAATTCGTTCTTTTAAATTAAGGGCCATGCACCATACGGGATTTGAGGGCATTTGCATCCAGGGTTTTTCTCCACTGGGGATTGTTCACATAACAATGTGCAGACGGGCTGCACATCGCCCGTCTGCATGTTTTACCAGGTATGTCTTGTACTCTTACTAGCAATTACCGCACGGGTCGCTGATGATCCGCGTGCAGATTGGTGTAAGCCTGCCCATGTTTGACGATTGCGAAATTTCAATCGCACCGGCAGGGTTATTCGGGATTTGTGCGAGTTGTTGAGCCGACAGGCTTCGACGATAGCTTACATCTTTCCATGCTTTTACAATATCCAGTTCTGACATTGAAAGCCTCCTTACAAAAACATACATGCGAATTATTTATCCATCCACTAAATATTGCATTGTTCCAAAACTGGAATACCATAATGGAATTGTTTGTCTAAAATCCCATCCTGTACTAAAAGCTAAACTTAGCTACACCGCTAACAGCTCCTATAACTTTCTGGTCATTTTTATCCGTGCATGATTAACAGTCCAGGATTACAAGTGCTAGTTCAAATTCAAAGTTCCCGTTGAAATCTAGCTTTAGCTAAGACACTACTATTTACCTAACACCATACCATTTAGCTATTAGCTATGATCAAGCGGTCGATATTGCTGGGCAAGAGTACAGCACCTTATGTCCATTGAACAATGGTGCATAGTGCCTTTTTGCACAACCGGCAGATGTGGATGCCAGAGCACTCTAAAGGCAAAACCATGGCGAGTGAGCCGGGAGAAAATTCCGTTACCGGAACAAGTACGATTGCAAGTTGATAAGTCGAGTCCTTGAAAATCGCGAACTATCTGTTGTCAAATCCATCACCAGGCAGCCTCATCCGGCAGCTAACGCCAGGGCATGGTAGTTTCAGCACAGTGTGAGGAGACTGAGAACGACGCTGGATAGCGTGTGATTGGCTCCGAATTGATTAACGAATGGGCGGAGCTACCAAATAGGCAAGCGCAAAGGCCCCTATCCAAATTAATAAACAAACAACAAACAAAACTGGCCTGCTGGCATTGAAACCAACGCCGCCCGTGGTCCTGGCCATCCCCAACGCAACAAATCTGAGACAGAGAAAGAAAGTAACGTAGATAATCGCTCCCAGAGCAGCGATTTTAGCCATAGAGATTACCATTGGCGCCTCGTTTATTGTTGGCCGTGCGTGAAGATTAATAACATATGACAATTGTCACCTGCAAAAAGTGACACTCTCCACTTACCTCACCCCGCATGTTGATTTCATACTAATCCCACAATCGATGGAAAGATTGGAGGAGCGGGATGGGTGAAGGCAGACAAATTGTGGCGTCGCTGGAAGGTGTCACCAAGAAATATGGCGAGGTGACGGCGCTACGCGATGCGAGTTTGAACGTTTGTGCCGGCGAGTTGTTGGCCCTGCTGGGACCGAACGGCGCCGGCAAAACAACTTCAGTGCGGCTGATGCTGGGATTGTCAAAGCCGCTTTGCGGAAAAGTCCAGGTGTTTGGCCGCGATCCGCGGATTGTTTCAGCGCGGCGGCGCATTGGCGCAATGCTGCAAGTGGCCAAAGTGCCGGAGACGTTGAAGGTAAAAGAGCACATCGACCTTTTCCGCAGCTACTACGCGAACCCGCTTTCTCTGCGGACAACGCTGGAAGCCGCCGGTCTTGAAGGCATGGAAAACCGTCTCTTTGGCGCGCTGTCCGGCGGACAGAAGCAGCGGGTGCTCTTTGCCCTGGCGATCTGTGGCAATCCCGATCTTCTTTTTCTCGATGAGCCCACGGTCGGGCTGGACATCGCAACGCGGCACCTGATCTGGCAGCAGATTCGCAATCTGGTGCGGCAAGGGCGCACCGTGGTGCTGACCACGCACTATCTGGAAGAAGTAGACGCACTGGCCAGCCGCGTGGTGGTGCTGAACCACGGCGCAATCGTGGCGGAAGGAACCTCGGCGGAGATGAAAGCACGCACCGCGCAGAGAAAGATCCGCTGCGTCACGCGGCTACGGCCAAGCGAAGTGGAAAGCATCGCACAGGTCAGCGGCGTTTCCGCGCACGAAGATCGCCTTGAAATCCGCACCATGCAGGTAGAGCCGGTGCTGCGAGAGCTCTTCCTGCGCGATCCCGCCATCACCGGCCTTGAAGTTTCCAACAGCACGTTGGAAGAGGCGTTCCTCAAGATTGTTGAAACCGGAAATCAGGAAGCGCAAAAGGAGATGACAGCATGAACAGCCACACTGCAACGGCAACGGCGGGCGCAATTACGAACGCATCAAGCGGGAGCGCGTTTCACATCTATCGCACAGAAGCAAAATACGAGTTCATGAAGACACTGCGCCAGCCTGCTTACGTGATTCCTACTCTCACATTCCCGATGGTCTTCTACCTGATGTTTGGCGTGATATTTGGCGGGAAGCAAACCATAGGAGCGGTCAACCTGGCCACTTATCTGCTGGCTACGTATTCAACTTTCGGCGTGATGGGCGCGTCTCTTTTTGGCTTTGCCGTTGGCGTAGCCATGGAGCGCGGATATGGATGGCTACAAGTGAAGCGCGCCAGTCCCATGCCGCCGCTGGCTTATCTGGCCGCTAAGGGCGCGATGAGCACGGTATTCTGCGCCATCCTGGTGATTGGATTGTATGTCCTGGGCATTGCGTTTGGGGGCGTTCATCTTCCGCTGGCAAAATTCCTGGGCCTTGCCGGCATCGTCGTTGCCGGATCCATTGTTTTTTGCGCCATGGGGCTGGTGATCGGCTGTTATACAGCGCCAAACGCTGCGCCGGCTGTGGTGAACGTGATTTTTCTTCCCATGTCATTCTGTGCCGGATTGTGGCTTCCACTGCAGTTGTTGCCCAAGGTGTTGCAACACGCAGCTCAGTTGCTGCCGCCGTATCACCTGGCACAACTCGCCTTGCACCAAGTTGGATTTGAAACAACAGGCGCTGCATGGCAGCACGTTGCGGCTCTGGCGGCGTTTACCGTGGTGTTCCTTTTGCTTGCGCGCCGTGGATTCAAGCGCGATGATGTGAGCGTGAACGCCTGATAACCTTTGAATATGCGTCTTCTGCCTAAAAACAGAGATATTGGCTGGACACCGTATGTCTGGCTCATTTACCTGACCGGCATTCCGGCGTACGCGTACTTGGCCAGAGAGACGCCCAGGTTCTGGGCGATCACCATTGTGGAGATGGTGGTTTTTCTAGCGTTGTATTTTCGCGGGTACTGGGTAAAAGGCAAGCCGTTGCTGTGGATTGTGGCGGCGATCACGCTAATAGGAATAATTGCAGCGCCGACGAATTCGAGCGCATCCGTCTATTTTATTTATGCCGCCTCGTTCGTTGCTTACACGGGCGAGGCGGGATTTGCCATCCGCATCCTGCCAGTGATCCTGGCGGTGATTGGAGTGGAGACGTGGATCTTTCACCTGCCACTCTATTTCTGGGTACCAGCGGTGGTGTTTTCCATCATGATTGGCGGGGTCAATATTTTTTACCGCCAGCGTGATCGTGACAACAAGAAACTATTGATGGCGCAGGAAGAAGTTGAGCACCTGGCCAAGGTAGCTGAACGCGAACGCATTGCCCGCGATCTGCATGACGTCCTGGGGCACACACTCTCAGTCATCGTGTTGAAGTCAGAACTGGCGGCGAAGCTGGCGGAAAAAGATCCGGCAAGGGCAGCAAGCGAGATCAAGGAGGTTGAACGTATCTCGCGCGAAGCCCTGGCCCAGGTGAGAAACACGGTACGCGGCTACCAGGCGCTCAGTCTGCAGGCAGAGGCCGAGCAGGCAGCAGCCACGCTGCAAGCTGCCGGTATGAAGGTGGCCTGCGATTTTGCTCCGGCCCAACTTCCGCCGACACATGAAGGTGTCCTGGCGCTGGCGTTGCGTGAGGCCGTCACCAACGTGATTCGCCATTCACAGGCAAAGTCGTGCGATCTGCGATTGCGGCCGGTGGAAGGCGGTTGCGAGCTGGTGGTGAAAGATGATGGGTGCGGCAGCATGTCACCAGAAGGCGCTGGACTGACGGGGATGCGCTATCGCGTGGAAGCGCTCGGCGGCAAGCTGCAACGCGACATAAAGCCCGGGACGAGATTGGTGATAACGTTACCAGTGAAGGAAGCCATTGGCCATTAGCTCTTAGCCTTTAGCAAAAGCTAAAAACCATGCGAGCAACGCTGCTAATGAACAGTTAAGGCCGACTCTAAAAGCTGAGAACTAAAAACAAAAGCTAATTGCTAACGGCCAATGGCTAATTACTGCTTTTCTTATGCCCATTCGAGTCGTCATCGCCGAAGATCAGAGCATGGTGCTGGGTGCGCTGGCTGCGCTGCTGGAGATTGAGCATGACATTCATGTGGTGGGCCAGGCTCGGAATGGTAAAGAAGCGTTGCAACTCACGCTGCAACACAAGCCCGATCTGCTTCTCACAGATATTGAAATGCCCGAGATGAGCGGCCTGGAAGTGGCGGCAGAGCTTAAGCGACAGGCTTCAGCCGCGCGAATTATCATCCTTACTACTTTTGCGCGCTCTGGCTATCTGCGGCGCGCGCTCGATGCCGGCGCTTCCGGTTATCTGCTGAAAGACGCTCCCGCAGCCGCACTGGCAGACGCGATCCGCCGCGTGCACTCGGGCCGTCGCGTGATCGATCCAGAGTTGGCAACAGAAGCGTGGAGTGAGGCCGATCCGCTCAGCGATCGCGAGCGACAGGTACTGCGACATGCCGCTGATGGAGCCACCAGCGCCGAGATCGCCAACACGCTGCATCTCTCAGAAGGCACCGTGCGCAACTATCTTTCAGAAGCCATCAGCAAGCTGGGCGCCAGCAACCGCGTGGAAGCTGCGCGGATCGCAAGGATAAAGGGATGGCTGTAAGCGTGATGGCCCGCGGGGAAATCTCCATCAACACATGAAGCCAAGTCCATTAAAATGCTAGCGTCGTTCTGCGTGCTTGAACTCTGTGCAGCAAGTTTATCGGCGGTTCGAATTTTGCTGATGATCAGAGGCGCCGATAGCTGAGCCAATCACGCAAGTGATGAATGATTGGTATTCATGGACACTAGATACTGTGGATTCAACCGTCCCTGGCGGGACTCTTCTCTTGGCAACCGCTAACCCGGCAGTTCCTGCCGGGCTATTTTTCAATCGCGCCTGCCGGCGCTGGCCACTGATCAAGGAAGGATGCTCGTATTTTAGCGAAAAAATTGTTGAAGAAAGATGTCCCGGAATGAGCCAAAGAGGACACTAGATAGATAGTAGGGGTGGAGCAGGATACAGCAACTCTGAACTGCTTAGGCTATTCCGCAGCGGCAGCGCTGCTTTGGTTGCGGGAACTAAAGCGATTCTAGCGTTGGTGTATCCCCGCTTCGGATTTTTGCGCCAGGACTTAAAGCCCAAAGACTTTTGCCACCTTAACGCGGCTCTAAAGAGCCGCTCTTCTACGGATCGGGACACAGCAACTCTAGATTTGCTTTAGCGCTTTTCTGCGTGCTTGATGGGGCTGCAGCGCAGCTTGCCCTGATGGTTGGCGATGTCGCCACGGCACTTATGCGCGTTGCGCAGGATGGCGGGCAGCCATTGATCCTTGCCGTTGTTGCAGTTAGCTTCAAGCGTAGTCCCCTGCCACCAGATGTCTCTGCAAGTGGCGAGATAAGAGCCGGGCGGTAAAACACTGCCGGGTGGCTGTGCCGGGGCGTTTGCGCGAGCACATTTCAAGCTGCCATTTGCGTTGATGATCTCCGTTGAACACTTTTCATAGTTGGAGAGCTTGGCGGAGTGGGCTTTGCCTTTTTTATCCTGGCATTTGGCGTACAGATTACCTTTTTTGACGGAAATATCAGTACAGGTCTGCTGGTAAGAACCGGGAGGATTGGATTCCTGGGCCACAACGGCGGCGGAAGACCACAAGAACATTGGCATCGCCAGAACGATCAGGGTATTCAAGCAGCGCATTGCAGGTCCTCCCCACTTACTGTTCTTCGATCTGCGATCCACGATCTACAAAGCGACGCGTAAGCCCAGTATAGTGGAGAGTACGAGCGCTGACAGAGGGAAATATTTTGGCTCGCGGCAGGATATTCTCTTATTGAAAATGCCTGATATGCCGGAAACAATGGCGACGCAAGCAGAGAAGGGGGCGGACATTCCTAACCCAAAACCGGCCCATGCCGGCGTGGGACATCATGCTTTTCTGGTGGCGGCGGGAATCTTCCTGAGCCGCATCGCCGGGCTGATCCGCGAACGGGCGATCGCCTATTTTCTGGGGAACCAGTCCATTGCGGCAGACGCACTGCGCGGCGCCTTGCGCATTCCCAACATCCTGCAAAATCTTTTTGGTGAAGGCGTACTCTCCGCCTCGTTCATACCGGTGTACGCGCGGCTGGTGGCGCAGAAAGAAGAGGAAGAATCAGGCCGCGTAGCAGGAGCAATTGCTTCACTGCTGGCGCTGGTTGTCTCAGTGCTGGTGCTGGTGGGCGTGGCGGCGACGCCTTGGATCATTGACATAATTGTGCCCGGATTTAAAGGGCAGACCCGTGAGCTCACCATTACGCTGGTGCGGATCCTCTTTCCCGGCGTTGGATTGCTGGTGATGTCAGCCTGGTGCCTGGGGATACTGAACAGCCATCGCTGGTTCTTTCTTTCCTACGTTTCTTCCGTGGTGTGGAATGGGGCGATCATCGGGGCGCTGCTGCTGTTTCATCGCGTGGCAATGGGGCAGTTGGCCATTTATGCAGCCTGGGGATCAGTGGTTGGCAGCGGGTTGCAGGTGGCATTGCAGCTTCCGGTGGTGCTCCGGCTGGCGACGAAACTACGCTTTGGCTTTGCGGCGGCAAACCAAAATGTGCGGACGGTGATCCGGAATTTTGTTCCGGTATTTTTTAGTCGCGGGGTGAGCCAGGTAAGCGCCTACGTAGACCAGCTTTTGGCCAGTTATTTGCCGACCAGCGCAGTCTCATCGCTTTCTGTGGCGCAGGCGCTTTACCTGCTGCCGGTAAGCCTGTTCGGCATGTCGATCTCAGCGGCCGAGTTGCCAGCGATGTCGAGCGAGCTGGGCACAGACGAGGAAGTTTCCGGTACGCTGCGGCAGAGGATCGCCACCAGCACAAAGCGGATCGGATTTTTTGTTGTGCCTTCCGCCATTGGTTTTATTGCGCTGGGTGACGTGATTGCCGCCGCCATTTACCAGACAGGGAAGTTTCACCACTCTGATTCAGTCCGCATTTGGGGAATTCTGGCCGGTTCCGGCATTGGCTTGGTGGCCTCAACCGTGGGGCGGCTCTACTCTTCTGCCTACTACGCCTTGCGCGATACGCGCACGCCGCTGCGCTACGCCATTGTTCGGGTGACACTGACGACGGTATTAGGGTATTTCTCTGCTCTTCCGCTGCCTAAGCTGCTTGGGATTGATCCGCTGTGGGGTGTGGCAGGCTTAACGGCTTCTGCAGGCTTTGCCGGATGGGTGGAGTTTCTTTTACTACGCCACGGCATGAACCGGAAGATTGGCCGCAGCGAATTTCCAACCACATTCTTTTTCCGGCTCTGGCTGGCAGGGGTGATCGCGGCAGGAGTGGCGTGGGCAATTAAACTGACGCTACATCCGCAGCAGCCACAGGTGGCGGCTGTGCTCATATTGGTCCCGTATGGAGCGGTTTATTTGGGATGCACGATGTTATTTGGCGTGGAGCAGGCGGGAGCGTTGGTGAGAAGAATTCTAAAAAGCAATTAGCCGCTGATTTGCGCAGATGAACGCAGATCCGGAAATTGCCAGGAATGCCAAAAGTTGCCAAAAATCGCCGAAATTGAAAAAGGCAAAGTCCTTTGGCTGATCTGTGTAAATCAGTGTTATCAGTGGTAAGGTTTGGCTTGCGACGAAGCTTTGAGGGTGATAGGGCTCCCTCGCTGGCGCTCGGGACTACACCTACCTAATCAATCACCCGCATATTGGCCCAGTCGTACTCAAATTTGTGGCCGCAATCCAGGCAAACGACGTAGTGCTGGCCAGCGGGAACGGGAACGTCCCAGTCAGAGTTTACGGCGCGTCGCATGGAAACCGGAGCGGAGGCGGCAAAGGGCTGAGAAAGCTTCTTGTGCGAACAGCGAATCGAGAGCAATTGGAGAATTTTGTTTACCATGACTTCTTCGCCAATGAGCGCCCATTGAGGGCGCTTCCGGAGAAGCGCCCTTGCAAGGGAGAAAAATTAAGCGGTTGCTGTGGTCATCCGCGGTGCATCGCTGATGGACGTTGCTTCTTTGGCAGCGCCGTTCATTTCTTTCTGACCCGGCTTCCTTATGTCAATCGAGCCCTTGAACCATGCGCCGTCTTCGATGGAAATTCTCTGGCAAATTACATCGCCCCCAAGGGATCCCTCGTTCCTTATATCAACTCGATCGCTGGCGGTGACATTGCCTTTTACTTTGCCCAGAACTACCACTTCCTTGGCGTTGATGTTGGCCTGGACCTGGCCGTTGCGGCCAACCGTTACACGGTTACCCGGCAGATTGATGGTGCCTTCCACGCGGCCATCAATGTAAAGCGACTCGGAGCCGGTGACTTCGCCCTTAATGACGAGAGACTTGCCGATGGTGGCTTGCTCCTGATTGTTCAATACGGCGTTGCGAGGCGCCGCTACTGGCGTTGGCTCGCTGGGGAGATTCGATGTTGTGCTCATAACTGGTTTCTCCGGTTCCGTGGCGGGTTTGGGGTTAGGACTGGGGTTTGTATTGGTGGTGCTAGCAGGCTTCCACATCTACTACATCCTTTCAAGTTTCTGAATGGCAGTGCACAGCCAGCTATTTTCGCCGCTGCTGGTTTAACTTCGGTATCCAGGGATATCCATTTAAAGTTATTGGCACGTATGTAGCCAAACTCCCCGGGCCGCACCAGATTCCAGAACTGCTGGATTGGCGCTGCTTTTCGCAGTGACGCGACCCCATACCGGCGCCCCTACACTGCATACTGAATGTAATTATTCCCTCGATATTGGCATTTCTTATATCGGGCATCAGCCTTAGAT
>DASTCT010000203.1:0-2245 GCA_035710845.1 Candidatus Angelobacter sp. | reverse complement strand
CTCCAACCATCAACTCCTGCGAGGGAGCCAACAGCCCGGACGCATGTACCGTCACAGCCTTTGATGCGATCACTGCTTTCGCAGTCCCTGACCCCAACCGGTTCCTCGCAGAACCTGTCGGTTTTTTCGGGTCCTGGTGTGCTTCGAATCGCTTCGCTGCACCTGATCACCCAGTCTACTTCGGCCCAACCACTGTTTATTTTGACTGAGCCTTTCGACCGTCGACGTGAGCCATCCTAAACGAGGAAGGTGAAATGTCAACGCCCATGATTTGTGCAAATGCAGATTTTTTTTGAGCGTTTGCGAGCTGGTTAAAATCCAGTAAAAATGCGGCTCAGATTGCATTCTGTTTTGTGTGTACGCCTTTTCCACAGCGCTTTCCACAAATGGGACTGGCCCAATGCCCTTGACCGGATGTGCAGGCGCACCAAATGAATCTCTTGACGGCACAACCGCATGTGCCTCATTGTGTGTCTTAGAGAAAGAACCGGGGAGAAAGAAAACCCGGAGAAGAGAATTGGGAAGAAAGAAAACCGGGCAGCAAAGACCGGGACGAACCCAGAGAGGTTGGATTTGTCAGATCTCATTGCATACGTTGACGGCGGTTCCCACGGCAGCCCGGGCCCGTCTGGCATTGGCGTACTCATTGAGAAGCCCGATGGCGAGATGATCCGGATCGCCAAGTGGATCGGGCACCATGACAACAATGTGGCCGAATATGCTGCTCTGCTTGAGGCCTTGCAACGCGCGGTTGACCTTAACGCTACTTCTCTCAACGTCTATACCGATTCTGAGCTGGTCGTGAAGCAGATGACAGGCGAGTACTCCTGCCGCAGCCCGCGCCTCTATTCCCTGAACTGGATGTGCCGCAAGCTGGCCCGTACTTTGAAGTTCTGCATCTCCCACATTCCCCGCGAACAGAACCAGGAAGCCAATCGCCTAGCCAACCATGCAGTGAGATTTCGCAGAGAACCTGTTTTGGAAATGGAATAGCGAGCCGGCGCTTTCTATCTCTGACAAAATTTCCCCAAAAAGAAATCGGTAGAAAAAAATTAGACTTTTTCGTCTCTATCCCAAGGATTACTATCAATGGAGAGTTGTACCCAGAGTTAAAGAGAGGGCGGAATTGAGTTTTGCAAGAAAGGACTAACTATGAAAAAGCGAGTACTGCAAATCATTGCCGCGTTGGCGCTGTTCGCTGGCAGCAGCTTGAGTTTGACAAGTCCCAGCGCATTATCGAATGCATCTTTCAGTTGTCCTACTCCGCATCCACCTCTATGCTCACCAGACGGTCCTTGCTGTATACCCTAGTAATGACCGACGAAAAATAATAAGTAAAATCGAGGCCGTGGAAAAAGGCTGCCTCAGATTTTTTGTTTCACGCCGCAAGCGCGGTAGGTTTCAGTTTGACCAAACCCTTTCTGACTTTGTAAGAAGAGCGCATTTCAGAGCCAATCAAGGCAGCCATTCTGCATGGCGCATATTGGCGTTTCGGCCTCGATCCGAGGGGACTAAACTTATACCTCTAATCCCGTCATGCCCAAGAAAGACAAAAGCGACCTTTGGATCGCGCCGCAATTCAGCCTGAAGGGGCCGAATGGAGAGCGCGCCTGGGAGAACCGCCGTGGCGGAGCGCCTTCCAATAACCGATATCTCGAATTGGCTGATATTGCCCTTGGCTTGAAAAAACCAGATTTAAAGAAGCGTAGGCCGCAGGCAGCAACTCATCACGCAAAGAAAACAAAACCTTATTCCGCCTGAGCTTCAAACTGTACTCAATTACAGTGCAAGGAGGTTTTTAGTTTGCTGAAGTGGTCATAATTTCGCCACTTCAGGAGATGCTGCGGCAAGATCAACATGGGAGATTCCAGGCAGGGAATCGCAGGCAGGCGAGCAGAAACTCGCCTGCCGTAATGAGGGTTACTTTGCGAAAGACTTAATCGCTGCAGTTTCGTCGTCTTTGATGTCAAAAACGGTGTAGAGCTTGGTGATCTGCAGCAGATCGTGGACTTTCTTGGTCAGGTTGAGCAGCTTCAGTTCACCGCCTTCGCGCCGGACCGCGGTGAAAGCGCTGACCAGTTCTCCAATCCCTGAGCTATCGATGTAGGTGACGTCACCCAGGTTGAGCAGAATTTTTTTCTGCCCTTTGCCGACGAGATCGCGGATGGTATCGCGCAGAATCACGCTGCCTTCTCCCAGGGTGATGCGGCCGCTCATATCCACAATGGTCACGCCGTCCAGTTGC
>DASTCT010000202.1:0-2349 GCA_035710845.1 Candidatus Angelobacter sp. | reverse complement strand
AAGAACGTAGGAAACTGGAAGAACAGCTTGCCAAAGAGAGCCAGGAAAAGCGCCAAAAGGGGGATGCCGCGATCGTCGAAAAGTTGAAGAAAG
Organism: Candidatus Angelobacter sp.; assembly: GCA_035710845.1. Classification (GTDB taxonomy): domain Bacteria; phylum Acidobacteriota; class Terriglobia; order Terriglobales; family Acidobacteriaceae; genus Angelobacter. The sequence goes on along the minus strand of DASTCT010000202.1, from coordinate 2,256 downwards.
AATTCGCGAACTCGCCCAACGCTTCCGCCACTAACACCCAGCGCTAGTTACGGATCTCAACGGCTTCCTCGGTTTCCCAACTCAATCTCACGCCCCTTCCGGGTGGACCGTTACGGGCGACATGAACCCAGGAGCCTGTCGGGTTTGAAGGCGGAGCTGAAGCGTAGCTTGCTCGCCTAATCTGAAAGCCGTTGGCCGTCTGGACAGGCTCCTCAAGCTCCGCTGCGCGGAGAAAATCATTGCAACGCCGGATAATGGTGACTGAAGAATTGGCTCAGCAGCTCACCAATCGCTGGGGGCGTTAGGTGGGGAGTTTTCGGACCTTTTGGGGGGTGTAGTTTGGCAGGCTTTAAGAGCTTATGGAGCCGCTTCAGATTGTAAGCAACACATACCAGGTTCCACTCTAAGATAACTTTTTGCAGCCCACGTAAAGAGAACTGCTCAAAACCCAGGACCTTCTTAATAATGCCCACGACCGGTTCGATGCTGGCTTGGCGGCGCAAATAGCGGCGGCGACCTTCCGGACTGCGCAGCTTTTGTTCCATCGCGACCAACACTGGTGCGATGTAGGGACGAGGATTTTCACGCCGCTTCTCTTCACAGCGCAGGTCGTAGGGGCGGCGCTCATGAGCTTCTGCACTTAAGGCGACATAGGCTTCTATGCCTTGAGCTTGGATTTGCTCGATAATAGGGCCGTTGATGTAGCCTCTGTCGGCCAAGACCGCTCGGGGCTTTTGACCCAAGTTGTGGCTAACGGCCTCCAGCATCGGCTTCAGTTCATTATTATCGGCCGAGCTCTGGCTCACGGAGGCTCCCAAGATGAGCTGACTCCCATCGGCATCAACTGCGAGCTGGGCGTTGTAAGCTTGGGCAAAGGCCTCGTTTTTACTCTTCCGCATAATGCGGCTATCGGGATCAGTCAGATTGCTTTGGTCTTGCGGATCGGGGCCCCTAGAAATCGGTGGTTTGGGTTCATGACCACCGCGGCGGTTATTCTTTTCCCACGCCGCTTTCTTTTTTTCATACTGGGCCACTTCGGCGGCAAACTCCTCTCGATGGCGTTTTTCCAGGTGCTCGCGTGCGGCTTGTAATTTGGCTTTCAGCTCTTGGCGCTTAGCAATCTCTGCTGGCAACCTGGCCGGATCGACTTCCCCTTGGCTATCGGCTCGCTCGGCTTTGCGCAAAAGCTCCTTAACCTCCCCTTCCAGTTGCCTAGTGAGCTGGCCGCTGCGCTGATAGTTGACCCCGCGATGTTTACTGGCATTGGCTTTGAGCCGAGTGCCATCGACGCTGATAGTGCCCACCTGCAAAAGCTTCAGTTCTCGCGCCAACTCCAACACCCGCACGAAGAACTTCGCAATGAGCTTTTCGTTCTGTCGACGAAAGCTGCAGATGGTGTCATGATCGGGATGAGTGTCACCAGTCAAAAACCGCACTCCCAAATCCCGATAACTCGCTCGCTCGATCCGCCGGCTGGAGAAAATCCCGTTGGCATAACAGTAGATTACTAGGGCCAACATCATTGAGGGTGGGTACTGGGCATAGCCGGTGCCTCGCTCGTTAACCACAAACTCTCCAGTGGGCAACGTCTTGACCGCTTCAATGACAAAATGTACCAAGTCATCTTCCGGCACCCAATCCCGCAGGTCGGCGGGCAACAACATCGGCGTATTGCGATCGACTTCGACAAATCGTTCGGCCATCGGCAATCTTTAACAGAAAAAACCTTCTCCTAAGAAGTTCTTTCTAAATCCGACACACACCCAGGCTTAAATCTCATCTGCGCTTCGCGCTTCAATTGCCGCCGACGGCAAAGTCCGACAGGTCCCAGGCTTAAATCTGGTCAGCAGCTACGCGCCTTTCTGCACCTGGGCCATAATCTCTCATGAGCGCGTCGCATCTGAGTAGCAAACCAACTGCAAAGCCCGATGCCACCTGGTGTGAACGTTTTGCAGAACCCGCGCCGAGCCCACTCCTTTTCGTCCTCAAGGAATAAATAAGGACGGAAATGTGTACTTCCATTGTGGAGTCATCAAATGAAACTCAAGCAACAGACGGACAACACCGTCCGCCCCTCGGGGTATCGTCAACGAGTCAGCAACGATTGTTTCGGCACATTTCCGAACTACCTCACACCGCAGTCCCTCCTGGCACTAGTGTTTGCAGTAACTGTTGCGCTTGCAACCGGCTGTTCTTCAACCGGCACTAAGGTGAGCGCAAGACTGATAAGCCCAACTTCCGCCAGCCAGCAGGCTT
>DASTCT010000201.1:0-6169 GCA_035710845.1 Candidatus Angelobacter sp. | reverse complement strand
CTGATCCTTGATGAAGCCACATCGAGCCTTGACTCTGAATCTGAGGCTTACATCCAGCAGGGCCTCAAATACCTGATGCAGGGGCGCACCACGTTTGTGATCGCGCACCGGCTCTCCACCATTCGCCAGGCCGACCAGATTTTGGTAGTGGAGGCAGGAAAAATCGTGGAGCGCGGCAGGCACGCTGAGCTGCTGGCGTTGCAAGGGCGCTATTACGATCTCTACACGCGCCAGCATGGCCTGGAAGAGAACTTGTTCCTTGCGCCCGGTGAAGGCGAAGGCAACAAGATTGAAGAAAAAGCCGGCGCAGCCGGTGCACGCGGCGCAGCCGTGCCTGATCCAATGAGCCTGATTCGCGGGCAGGGGTTCTAAATCACCACAAAGGATTTGAAGAATACGAGGTAGTAAAATCCTCTGCTACTTCGGTTAATCTTTAACGTCTTTGTGGTGAAAAAATGATGAGACTCAATCCCGTTAAGATTATTTTTGTTCTGCTAGCTGCTTTTCCGTTGTTCGCCCAAACTGCTCCCACGCCCAAGCCCATCGATCTGCTCAAACAGAAACTGGAGCAAATCTCTTCCGGCGTGAGCGCTGACTGGGGTATCTACGTCAAATCGCTTGATACAGGCGAAGAGATCGCCATCAACGCGGACAAGGTCATGGACACCATGTCCACCATCAAGATTCCGCTCATGGTGGATGTTTATCGCCAGGTGGATGCGGGCAAGATCAACACCGCTGATCGTATCGTGATGAAGACGGCGGACAAGCGTTTTGGCACCGGCGTGCTGCGCACTCTCGATCCGGGACTGAACTTGAGCTTTCGCGATGCGTTGGAACTGATGATCATTCAGAGCGACAACTCCGGGACTGATATGGCTTTTGCCCGCGCCGGCGGCCCGGCACACGTCACGCAGACCATGCACGAGCTTGGGCTGAACTCAATTACGGCGACAGGGACTTCTTTTGACTGGTTCCGCGCGCTGGCTGAGGCCGGCGATCCAACGTATGCAAACGTTACGCCGGAAGAGCTTTTCACCAAAGGCTTTCCGGAGAAGCTGACCGACGCTGAGGTAGAGAGCTTCCACTTTGACGGCAAGCATCCTTTTGGGCTTTCCAGCGCGCGCGACATGGGCCGTCTGCTGGAGATGATCGCCACCAACAAAGCGGCCAGCGAAAAATCATGCAAAGAGATGCTGCGCATGATGGGCCAGCAGCAGATGCGCACGCGCATCCCGCGCTTCATGCTGGATGATGTGAACACTCCGCACAAAACCGGGGATTTCCCGCCCTACATCGCGAATGACGTTGGGCTGATCGAGACGCCGGCGGGGCGGGTTGTGGTGGTGTTCTTCTCGGCGCATCATCGCGGCTACTACCAGGAACTGGAAGACGCGATTGGCAGAATGAGCGAGCAGGTGTGGGGATATTTCAACTATCGGGAGAAGCAGAAGTAATTCGTTAGCCGTCGAGAGCAGGTAATGCATGGATTATACTTTTGTTCTTCGTTGTTTTGTTCCCGCTCTGGCTCTTGTGTGGTTGTGGTCCTGATCGTCAATCTGAATATGATGCCCAGGTTCGACCGGGACCGCATTTGCAAGCATATTGAAGAGCATAGCGGGAAAGTGGTCGAGATTACCCAGTCGCCGGGAACAGGTTATGGCAGAGGCTATAAAGTAACTTACATGACACCCGGTGGCAAACAGGGGAAAGGCAACCTGCAGGACTGAGCTGAATGGAGTGTGTTGGATCAGCGACCGCCCGCCTGATCTATTTGCCGATGAACGCAAACCGGCGCGCACTTGCTGAGCTATGTCACAGATGAACCATCCGGATGAATGCTCTTCGATGCGGATGTATTCTCCTGCTCAAGTCTTCCGCGAACCAGTCCCAATGCCTCTTCCTTCGTATTGATTGACCCTTCCAACTGCGCGTCTTCTACCGCCGTTAGCAGTTCCTTAAACATCGGCCCTGGTTGGTAGCCGGCGGCGATCAGGTCATCGCCGGTGATGAGCGGCTCAGGACGGATCTGCTCCTGAGGCATCGCATGGAATTTCTCTTTGGCGAACTCATACAGGCTCAGGTCGCGATGGCTACTTGAGCAATCGAGACGATGAAGCTCCAAGTGCTCTTCAAATCCCGGCAGGCGGAAGAAGCGTTTCAGTGTTGACTCTTTCATCTGCGCCACGGAGCCAAAGCGCATGTGGTTGGCCACCAACGCCATCACTTGCTCGGTGTCTTCATTGGACAGGCGGAAGTGGCGGCAGATTTTTTCCGCCATTTTGGTCCCGATCTCAGCGTGCCCGTCAAAGCGAATACGGTCTGGCGCTACGCGAAACGTAGGCGGCTTGCCTACGTCGTGCAGCAATGCGCCGAGCGCGAGTGTCTTGGAACTGCCTGCGGGCAGGCCTTCCAGCAGCATGAGCGTATGAATCCACACATCGCCTTCAGGATGATATTGCGGCGGCTGTGCGACACCCTGCATCTTCTTGATCTCAGGCAGCACCTGCTCCAGCAGATTGGTCTCATCCAGCAGTTCAAAGGCGCGGCGCGCACGGCCTTCAGTAAGCATTTTCAGGATCTCATCCCGGACTCGCTCATGGCTCACCTGATGAATCTGCGGCGCAAGTTCGCGGATGGCGGTGAAGGTCTTGTCATCAATCGTATAGCCAAAGCGCGCGGCAAAGCGCACAGCGCGCAGCATGCGCAGCTTGTCTTCATCAAAGCGTTGATGCGGTTCGCCGATGGTGCGAACAATGCCACGCTGCAGGTCCGCGCGCCCTTCCACATAGTCCAGGATCTCGTTGGTTTCAGGATCGAGCAGCAGACCGTTGATGGTGAAGTCTCTGCGCTGCACGTCCAGACGCGCATTCTTTGAAAACTGTACCTCGTCCGGGTGGCGGCCATCAGAGTAAGCGCCGTCACTGCGGAAGGTTGCGACCTCAGTGGAAAAGTTAGCGCGTTCGCCATCCTTGTCACGGAAGGCCGGAACCAGGACTACGCCAAACTGCGCGCCTACAGCATAGGTTTGCGGAAAAACTTGCATCACCTGCTGCGGTGTGGCAGAGGTAGCAACGTCAAAGTCGGCTGGCTCGTGATTAAGAAGCAGATCACGCACGCAGCCGCCTACGAGATAGGCGGAGTGGCCCTGTGCTCGCAACGCGAGCGCGATGCGGGTGGCTTCACGAGCTTTGTCAGAAGACAGATACATTTAATTTGTCAGTGCGCTCTAAACGCCAAATAGCCTTGTGCTACTTGAAATCGCTCTGTTTGCAAAGCAGCGGGCCAGCGAGGCTGGCCTCGCTCTTGCTTTCCAGTCTATCCAAGATTGGAAATAGTTTTTGCCTCGAATCTAATATTATTTAAACGTGTGACTGAGAGTTATATTCTGGGAATTGAGAACCTCGTATGATGAGATGGGGCGGTGGTCGCCTTATTTTAGATTCAATTCATATACGTCAAAAACATTGAATGGAGATCAATAAAGAAATATTTGAGCAACAGCGTCGCCCTCGCTTTGGAAATTCCAATCCGGAAAAAAAGCAACTTGCATTTTGGAAGTGGATGATCAGAGGCGATGGCCCTCAGCCGGGACAGCCTGAATTGATAATGCGCGAGGGGAAACTTAAATCCTCTTATGGTCCTTATCGCCCGCGTGACCTATTCAATGTGCCACCAAATTTGGAAGATGGTCCGATCTGGACTTTTGATCGAATGGGAGCAACGCGCACAGATATACCTGATGGACGTTTGGTTTGCATCGGCGGCGAACATGAAGATTTTTATGATCCAGATTTTTGCATTTACAACGATGTAGTTGTGTTCGACGCTTCTGGGGAATTTGAAATATTTGGCTACCCCAAAGAGGTCTTTCCGCCCACAGATTTTCATACAGCAAGCCTAGTTGAGGGCGCAATCATTATCACGGGAGGGTTAGGTTATCTCAACGGTCGGCGGCCGGGTCACACTCCTGTATACATGCTTGATCTGGAGAATTATCGAATCAGCCGCATTGAAACACATGGTGAGATGCCAGGTTGGATATACAAGCATCAAGCAGAATATACGAACAAACAGCTTGTTATTCGTGGCGGCGAAATCTTTGAGAAGCACCAGAGTCAACAATCGTATCGCAAAAACTTTGAAGACTACGCGCTCGATCTGAAGACCAGGAAGTGGCAAAGACTAACAAACAGAAACTGGCTTCAATTTTCAATTTGCCAGGAAGAAGGTGGGATTTTACGGCTCAATCGCGTTAAAGATGTAAACAAAATCATTCCCCCTAGCCTTAGTCAATTTATTGTGCCTAGCGAAAAATGGGATTGCATCAAGTTCCTGATCGAAGATGTGCCAATCGTTTTTACAGTAGGCTTGCTGAGCATAGAGATTGTTGTGGAAGGCAGCTTGTCCTGGGAGCAATCTTATGCCGTGATGGAGAAAGTACGCCTTGCCACAGAAAGCGCGGTTAAGGGCAGGTGCACCCTGCAAAAATTCTCCCCCACTTAGCAGCAATGCTCGGCTACGTTTGGTTGCGTGGCGAATTAGCTCATTTTTTCCTGAAAACAAATAATATTAAGAGTATGTCCGGTAGTTACATTTTAGGTATTGAGACTTCGTGCGATGAAACTGCGGCGGCGGTAGTACGAGACGGCGAGAAGCTGCTTTCCAACGTGGTTTCGTCGCAGATCGCCACGCACCAGCCCTATGGCGGCGTAGTGCCGGAGCTGGCCTCGCGCGAGCATCTGCGCGCGATTGTTCCCGTGGTGCGGCAAGCGCTTAAGGAGTCAGAGCAGAGTTATGAGTCCATCGACGCCATTGCTGTAACGCAGGGGCCAGGGCTGGCAGGAGCGTTGCTGGTGGGCATCAGCTATGCCAAGGCGCTGGCGTTTGCCCTGAAAAAGCCGCTGATCACCGTAAACCATCTTGAAGGACACATTCATGCTGTTCTGCTGGAAGAGAAGCAGAAGGGCAACTTGCAAATTGAGTTTCCGTTGCTGGCGCTGGTGGTCTCCGGCGGGCACACGCATTTGTTTTTGGCGGAGCAGCGTGAGCGTGGCTGGGCTTATGCGAACATCGGGCGCACGCGCGACGATGCTGCCGGCGAAGCCTATGACAAGGTGGCCAAGCTGCTGGGTTTAGGATACCCGGGTGGGCCGATTATCGATGGACTAGCTCGCCACGGTGATCCGAAGGCGGTAAAGTTTGGGCCATCACAGATCAAGCACAGCAATCGCGGCACGCCCAAGGCGGAGCAGACACCGCACGATTTTTCTTTCAGCGGCATCAAGACTGCGGTGCTGCGTTACGTGGAATTAGAAGGGATGAAGGAGTCGGTTGCTGCACGGCAGCAGGCGCTCAAAGGCATAGGCAAGCTTACGGTTGAAAATGTGCTGCCGCTTTGCGATAAGAAGACTCTCGATCTGGTGGCATCGTTTCAGCGGGCCGTGGTGAATGATCTTGTAAGCAAAACTCTTGAGGCAGCGCGTGAACGCGAAGCGCGTACGCTGTTTGTGACCGGCGGCGTGGCTGCCAACAGCGAGCTGCGGGAGACGTTTACCAGGGAGGCAGCGAAAGAAGCTCTGCCGGTGTATTTCCCATCTCGCAAGCTCTCTACAGACAATGCGGCGATGATTGCCGCAGCGGCTTATCCCAAATGGCTGGCGCAAGATTTTGCGAATGCAGAGTTTTCTGCGGAGGCATCACTGGTTTTGCGGTAATTTGTGTCGCCCCTTAAAAGGGGCTCTGAATTTTGTTGCATGCTTTCCCACGGTTCCAGCACCGAGCGCGGTTCGCGCTCGGATGCTTTCATCGTGGGCTAAATTAATTTCTCGGCGCGCCTAACGGCGCTAAGTGTAGTCATAGACATTGCGTCGTTCACCAAAGGGCACGCTTTCAAAGAATTACGAAGTGCCCCCTAAGAATCATCAAAAAGTGACGCATTTTAGAATGGGTTCTGAAAATCGACTGAAGGCAGAAAACCGCCTCTTTGACAACGAACATCATTGAGTCGCCAGCGGTGGGTGAAAAATCAGGCTTCTTCAGGCTTGATGTTTTCTTCAATGGCCATGTCTTTGAACTCACTGGCTTCAAAAACGTCGCCACATTCCTGGCATTCAACAAACTCAGCGTCTTCTTCACGCGCGACGACACGTACGCGCGGATGCCTGCA
>DASTCT010000200.1:0-8496 GCA_035710845.1 Candidatus Angelobacter sp. | reverse complement strand
CTCATTTCCATATATGAACAGACCTTTTTTGCTTATCCTCTTATGTTTCCTTATATCTGCGGCGGGATGCCACAAGCAGAACGACCAGGCAGCAGAGCGTATAAAAGTCGTAATGAAGAAGTACTCTTTTGAACCTTCAGTCATTCACGTAAAGGCCGGTCAGACCACGGAACTGGACATCACCACAGCTGACGTTCAGCACGGTTTTGATGTACCCGACTTAGGGATTAAGGAGCCGGTCCATCCTGGGCAAACTGCTGTCGTTATGCTGAAATCGCCAGCCAAGGGTGAATACAACGTTGTCTGTGGCATCATCTGCGGCCCGCACCACGATGATATGAATGCGAAGCTGGTGGTGGAATAAGGCAGTTGGTAAGTTGGTAATTTTAGCGTTTGCGTAGTTACGGTTTCCGATCACCAGTGGCCTTCTGTTTTGCCTGAAGACCACTGCCCAGGGTGCGTTCCTCGCTTCAGCCAGAGCGGTTTAGTTCAAAGGTCATTGGTATAATGCGCTCTAATGACGCGCTCAAGGACCGCTACGGGTCGCAGAAGCTCTGCGATGTGCAGTGTCTATTCTTGCAGCACCCAGTGAGCCAACATGTCGCGCAGCACCAAAAATCGTGACAATGATTGTCCCCACTGCAGCGCTGCTTACACGAAGTTCCACTTGGACAGTTTGCAACGAAATTGGTCGAGGGGTCTAAACAAACGCCGCCCTGGGACGCTGTCGGCAGCGTGCATCCGCTTACGTTTAAGGCTCCCCAGACGCCCACTGTGCCACCGGCCGGATTAGGTTTGCACGTCCGAGACGCGGAGCCTACTGTGGTCGGAGCAGGACAAGGAAGCCCGATTTCCGTAGCTCCAACATTGAAGGTGGACGGTTGCCCCGCTGGAGGGGTTGGATCCAAGCATTGCACTGGTGGTGGTTGACAAAAACTGGTATCGGGTTGGCTCCAACTGGCGTTGGTTCCCCCACCAGTCGCTACGCAGGTTTCTTTCGCGCAATTCGTTCCCCCCGGCCCAGTGCCGGCCACCCCCGGCACCGTCGGGCACGAGCTTGTACCTACTTGCCCCTGAGGACAGGGAAGCCATTGCGTTCCTTGAAGAGGGACGCTTCCTCCACTGTTGTCCGTGCACGTCGGTGCCTTAGTACTACAACTGCCTTGTGTTGGTCCCCACGCGCCCAAAATTTGACCAGCAAGGTTAATGCATCCGCACAACTGAGACTGGGAACCGACCTGTCCGGGAGGGCAAGCCACCGCTTGGGTTTGTCCGTTTTTGAAAATTTGTCCAATGTCGTTTGGGTTGGTCTGGTTTCCAGTGCATGTCGGCCACGTGCTTAGCGCATCCGCAAACGTGGCTCCGAAGACCACACCAGCCGGATTGCATTGATATGTATCTGGTGTGCAACCACTGGGAGCATTTTTCGCGTGAATTAGAATGGTGTTAACGTTTGGGCTAGAGCGAAATTTCGACGCAGGAACAGTCGCGGTGGTAACCACAGCCCAGTCGGTAGACGTCCCGCACGTGGAAGGGGTTGTTTCACTGCAAGTCGTAGCTACGGCCGTGCCGCCATTAAGGAACACCTCTGCGGAGTTATCTGCGGCGATGGAAATGGTGCCCGGCTGAGGGTCACCACAAAGAACGAACTGCGTCTGGAAAAAGAATTCTGCATTGTCCGCGTTAAGTGTCGCACCGGTAATACCCGGAGCCCAAATCCAATTGGCGCCCGGAATGCTGGCCCATATGAGAGGAGAACTCCCTGGATTGAAGAGCGTGGCATTTGCAGGGCCGGGACAATTTGATGGTGAGTTCGTAGCTAGGCAGACCTGCTGAGCGTTACCCAGAAAATTCCCCTTGGAATCCATAACTGTCCAGGTTTTATCCGAGACGACACTGATCGACACATCCTGAGCATCTACAGGCGATAGTAACGCCAATAAGGAGCTTCCTACGAGTAGCGATTTCATCATTGTGCATGTAGGCTTCATGCTGCGGCCCCCCTTTCACAATGATTGGTTAGTTACTGTTGCTCATTTTTCCCGCGAAGAGTTGAATTGCGGAGATTAATGCCTTTCAAGGCTCTCAATATGATAGTGCGCTGGAAATGACAATCGTTACAACAAATTTCAAAAAGCCGATTACAGCGGATGAAACTGGGCAAGCTATAACCGAAAATGGCTGCTCCACCCGTGCGGACTCATACTCTCAAGCAACAAGCCAGGGTTGAAGCAGTGCGGCACCCCGCAGTCGCTAAGAGCAAGCCCATGCTCCGAGGTTGGTATGGTGACTTCTAAGATTCCAACCTTACGCACTTCAGTAATCTCGCTGGTTTACATTGCTTGAGTAACCCTTATAATCGCCATCAGGGCATGCCACGTCCCACGGAAATCCAGAACATCATCGAAGAGGCGGTTGCAGAGGTCTTAGACGCAGCCCTGCCCAAGCTTCGCGCGGAGATCGTCCGCCGTGCCGTTGAAGTGGTGGAATCGCTGGCCCCAGCCCCCGGAGCCTCGCCATCCGACCTTTTGAACGCCGCTGTGGCTTCCATACAGGAGTCCGGCTCGCAGGCGGAAATCCTGCGGCATTTGCTAGAAGGTTCAGCCCGTTTTGCCGGTCGGGTAGCGCTATTTGTGGTAAAAGGCGCGACGATCAACGGATGGCAGGGAATCGGCTTTGAGGATAACGATTCCATCAAGAACCTCAGCGTTAGCTCATCCTCTGGCTTGGTTGGCCGGGCGATCCAGAGCCGTGCCCCGGCGGCAGGTACGGCAAACGAGTTCGATTCAGGGTTTATTTCGGCGGTTAAAGAGCCGGCAGAGAGCGGCTGTTTGGTATTGCCTCTGGTGGTCAAAGATAAAACGGCTGCCGCGATCTATGCCGATGGCGGCACCGCGCCAGGCGGCCAACTGGACGCTTCAGCCTTGCAGACGTTGACTCGGTTTGCGGCGATCTGGCTGGAGGTTTCAGCCCTGCGCAAAGTAAATGGGAGCGCAAGCACAGAAGAAGCCCCACAAGCAGTTGCTGTGGCATCTGGCGCGGCTGCTGCAGCCGCGGCGCCAGCCTCAGAGGAAGATGAGCTGCATAAGAAAGCCCGGCGGTTTGCCAAACTGCTGGTGGAAGAAATTAAGTTGTACAATCAACCTAAGGTGGAAGAAGGCAGACAGCGCAAGGATTTGTATGATCGCCTGAAGGTGGATATCGAGAAGAGCCGGGCCACTTATGACAAGCGTTATGCCGAATCTGCTGTCTCTTCTGCCGATTACTTTACCCAGGAACTGGTCAGGATTCTGGCGGACAATGATGTTTCGCTCATGGGGGCCGGTTTTCCGCGATAATTGAAAGCAGTGTTGGTCAGACGTTCTGTATTCGTTTCTTGTTTATTGCTTCTGGTGTCATTCCAGGCGGGATCATCCGGCCAGACATCCAGAAAGAAAACCCATTCCACCAAATCCCAAAAGAGCGCTCAGACGGCACGCAAGCTGGGGCACATCAAGCGCGCCTTTGTGGCCTCGGCCGATCTGCGTCCTATGGCGCAACAGCTTCTGGAAAATCGCTCGCCACAAGCCTATGCAGGCGTTGAAGCCTATGCACGCAAGCACGCCAAGGACGATGCCGGCCCACTGGCGTGGCTGGTGGTCGGTTACGCGCACTATCTGGATCGTGATTTCACCAGCGCGCGCTCATCATGGAAGCACAGCCGCCTGCTGGAGCCTTTGCTGGGCGATTATCTGGCCTATCTGAATGCAGCGGCCTATCAGGGCGAGAGCAATCCCGCGGAAGTTTTACAAACGCTGGAAGAGTTTGACCAGAAATATCCTGATTCACTCGAAGCGCACGATGTTGCCATGCTTTATGCCAACGCGTTGCTGGCAAGCAAAGAGCCCGGAAAAGCAATTGCTTATCTGGAGAAACATCGCCAGCCGGTTAAACCTGATATTGAAATCACCTTGGGGCGCGCCTATTTGGCTGCGGGTGATAAAGCGAAGGCAGCGGATATCTTTCACAAAATCTATTTTGAGATGCCCACCAGTGCTGAAGCCGAGCCGGCCGCGCTGGAATTACGCAATATGGGTGAAGAGCAACCGGTTGGCACTTTTGATCAGCGCCATGCTCGTATTGGGCTGCTGACCAAGGCCCATCGATATCAGGACGCGCTCAACGAGCTAAGCCCATTGGTTGAGCAAGCCCCGCCGGACAAGTTGTTTGATCTGCAAGCTGAGTTTGCGGCAGCGCTTTACCATGTGCACAAACGCGATGACGCAGAGCATCTGTTTGAAAGCATCGTTGGAAATCAGGCAAGCGGAGTGGACGCCAAAGCGCAATCGCTGTATTTTCTGGCGGAGATTGCGCGTGACAAGGACGATGGGCAAAAGAATCGTGACTATGTCGCGCAGTTGCGCACTCTGGCGCCGGACAGCACATGGATGAGTGAGGCGCTGCTCTCCGCGGGCAACATGTACATGCTGCGCCGCGACTATGACACAGCCGTGCCGTTTTATGCCGAGATTTACCAGCGGCAAAAAAATGGACGCCTCTCGCCTTACACGCATTGGAAGACAGCGTGGCTTACGTATCGCATGGGCAAAAAGGATGAGGCGAAGAAACTGTTTGAAGAACAGATTGAAATGTATCCTGCCTCGGCGGAAGTTCCGGCGGCCATTTACTGGCGCGGACGCATGGCAGAGGATGACGGCGATAAGCCCCTAGCGCGTGCTTACTATCAGAAGCTCGCAGAAAATTACCGCTATTTCTATTACGGAAACCTGGCCCGCGAGCGCATGAGCAAGGTGGGGGAAGAGGTAGGCGATCCCGCGGTGCTGGATAAGCTGCCACCCCTGTCAGCGTTGCCCCAAAACTGGGACACGCCGGCAGACAACGTGCGGGCGCAAAAGGCAAGGCTCCTGGCCAACGCAGCGCTCTACGACTTTGCTGTTGCAGAGATGCAGGCAGCGAGCCCAGGCTCACCCCCATGGGAAGCGCGATCGGTCGCGGAAATCTACAACGAGCAGGGCAGCTATATCCACGCTATTGAAGCGCTCAAACGCGCTGTCCCCGGATACTTTGCTGCCGAGATCCCGCAGATACCGCGGCCAGTGTGGGAAGGCTTGTTTCCACGTCCGTTCTGGCAAGAACTTAAACGAGATTCTGCGGCAAACCAGCTTGACCCTCATCTGGTGGCTTCACTCATTCGCCAGGAATCAGAATTCAATCCTGCGGCCATCTCGTCCGCGAACGCCATGGGGTTGATGCAGTTGCTTCCAAGCGTCGGGAAGAAGCTGGCTAAGGAAATGAAGATGAAGCGTTTTTCATCTGACGAGCTGCTGGTGGCGAACACCAACCTGCTCTTAGGCACGCGCTACTTCAAGCATATGGTGGACCATTTTGACGGCCAGGTGGAATATGCGTTGGCTGCTTACAATGCCGGAGCAGACCGCGTGGACGATTGGCGTAAGAATGGGAATTTTACCGACGTCGAGGAATTTGTGGAGTCAATTCCATTCACTCAGACGCGTGAATACGTGCAGGCGATCATGCGTAACGCTGCGCTGTACAAGCTGCTTTATAGCAACTAACATTGGTTTACGACGCGGAGCGCAGGCCTGTCCGGCCCACGCTCTTACAACACCTGTCCATTCCTCCTATTGCTTTGCGTTGTTGAAGGTGTTTCGCGCGGCGCGATCATTCTTGAGTGCTTCCCAAACTGCCGTCGCTCCTCCACCGATCAGGGTCCCGCCAACCAACCCATCATGGCAATTGCAGCCAAGCCAGCCGATACCGCCTCCCAATGCAGTATTTGAGCCAATCATGGCCCAGTTGTGAAAAGGACCAAGAGTGTTGCGATGAGTATTCAAAAACCAGGTACTCGCACCGCCACCGCCGATCATCATCAGCTTGAGAGGAGTCTTTTCGCCGGGCAGAATGAAGCCCAGGCCGGCGCCCACTGCTGCGCCGCCAAGCACAGAGAAAATGTATTTGTGATGTTGCGGGCTGATGCCGCGCAAGTCACGTTTGTCCACATCGCGCGATTGCGCCGTCGACATTAATGGAAAAAGAAGTCCCAGACAAAGGACAAGAACATAGAATCGTTTGTACTGCATGTGAAGTGGCTCCAGAAAACATGCGGGTGACCCGCATTATTGCTGAATAGGATGAAACCGCGGGAAGACGAGATGCGCGCAGAGGAGCGTCAGCACTCGAATTTCGCGCTACTCCGGCCCGAACTGCGGAACAACCGCCAAGCAGCCGTGCTGTCGCGACTAATGCTTTGCAGCGTGCGCTGTTTTTTCTCGTCTCAGCGTTCTGATCAGGAGCAGCAGCGCACCCACAACAATCGCGCTATCAGCCACGTTAAAAGGCGGCCAGTGTTGCGTGCCGATGTAGAAATCTAGGAAGTCGGTTACTTTTCCATCGGCCAGGCGGTCCCAAAGATTGCCAATCGCACCGCCCATGATAAGTGAAAGAGCCACCGTAGTGGTGTTGAAGTCGTGGCGGCGCGTCCAGAGCAGCAGGCCCACGATGATGAGAGCGGCCACAGAGACCGCGACCAATAAGCCGGTCTTGAAGGGAGAAGGAGAGTCAGCAAAAAGACTGAACGCAGCGCCGGTATTCTCCAAATGGGTCAAGCGGAAGAGGCCGGGGATGATGGGGATTGAATCGTCCAGGGCAATATAGCGGATCACCAGAAATTTAGTAAGGCGGTCGAGCAGAAGCACAGTCAGGACGATCAAGAAATGGTGCTTGCGCATGTTTGGGCTTACTGACTAACGACCTTTTCTTCGACCTTTTCTTCCTGCGGTGCCAGGAATATCTCACTCAGCAACAGGAGCGCGCCAACCACGATTGCGCTATCGGCGATGTTGAATGCCGGCCAGTGATGGGAGCCTATATAAAAATCCAGGAAGTCGATGACCCGCCCGCTGACCACGCGGTCCCACAGATTGCCCAGCGCGCCGCCAAAAACCAGAGAAAGGGCGATAGCGGTAGCATTCAGCGCGTTCCCGTTCTTCCAGAGTAGGGCCGAGACTACGGCCAGCGCGGCGATGGAGAATAGAATCAACATCGCCACCTTCCACTCAGAAGGCGACTCAGCAAACAGCCCAAATGCTGCGCCCTGGTTTTGCACGTGAGTGAGGCGGAATAGGCCCGGGATCACGTCAACGCTATCGTGCAGGGTGATCTTCTGCGCGACCAGCCATTTTGTCATGCGATCGCAAAAAACGATCAGGCCGGCAATTATGATGTGGTATTTCCGCATCGTCACTTAATTTAGACGTCTTTCCCGCTGGCTACGACCCATGTTTACATGATTTAACATTCTGGGCCAGTGCCTCAAGGTAACTCCCGTTCAATCTCTTCCAGCGATCTGTTGCAGCGTTCGCACACGGTGGGATACCGCTCGTTTTTGCCCACCTGCAAGGAATAATTCCAGCACCGCTCGCATTTTTTTCCCGGCGCTTTCTCTACTAATACGTGCAATGGTGCGTTTCCGTTCCCGCCGGAACCCTGTTTTATTTTCACGCCGGAGACAATCAGCATAAAGCGAAGATCATCACGATAACGTTCCAAAAGAGGAACAAGCTCTTCTGGGGCCGTAACTGTGATCACCGCCTCCAGCGCGCTGCCAATCTGTTTTTCCTGGCGGGCGATCTCCAGGGACTTGAGAGCAACATCGCGCACCTTCAGAAGAGTTTCAAAATCCTTCCAAAGCGCATTGGCTTTGGCGGCATCGGCAATCGCGCCCGTGACCTCTTCTGCTTTAGGAAAGTATGACAGATGCACGCTCTCAGGTCTGCTGGAAACTTTAGGCAGCGACCCCCAAACCTCATCTGCTGTAAAGCTCATAATTGGGGCCACAAGGCGCACCAGGGCTTCACCAATGCGCCAGAGAGCGGTCTGTGCAGCCCGCCGGGCCGCCGAATTAGGCGCTGCCGTGTAAAGACGGTCCTTAACCACGTCAATATATTCACGGCTGAGATCGACCATAAAATCATTTAGCTGATGGTAGATGCGATGAAATTCGAAGCTTTCATACCATTTGCGTGCCTGGTCGCTGATCTGTGCCGTGCGCATGAGCCAGTACTGGTCCAGGGGCTTGAGATCGGCAAAACTGACGGCATGCTGCGCCGGATCAAAGTCCGGAAGATTACTCAGTATGTAACGGAAAGTGTTACGCATCTTTCTGTAGTTTTCTGAGATCTGCTGTTCCAGCAATTCTTGAGAAATGGTCACGTCTTCCTGAAAATCCACGGAAGCCACCCAGAGCCGGATGATTTCGCCCCCGAGTTTTTTTGCGATCTCGATAGGATCGATTCCATTGCCCAGTGACTTTGAAGTTGCGCGGCCCTGAGGATCGAGCGTCCATCCGTTGGTGGCCACGGCGCGATACGGCGCGTGTCCGCGCGTGCCCACTGCAACCAGCAGGGAAGAGTGAAACCAGCCGCGATATTGGTCTCCGCCTTCAAGATAAAGATCGGCAGGCCACGTCAATCCTGG
>DASTCT010000199.1:0-9557 GCA_035710845.1 Candidatus Angelobacter sp. | reverse complement strand
CAGGATTGTCAGAAAGGGCGTAACTTGCAGATGCTATTGGACTTCTACGCTGGTTGTCAATGGAGCAGTTCGCTTATAAGATGGCTTCTTACTCGCACCGCCAAAATCCCCGCAAAACCCAAAGGAACCACTACCAAAAATGGCAATTAAAAGTGACCGCTGGATCCGCCGCATGGCGCAAGAGCATGGAATGATCAATCCATTCAACGACCGCCAGGTGCGTGAAGGCGTAATCTCTTACGGCGTCTCCTCTTACGGTTACGATCTCCGCGTGGCCGATGAATTCAAGATCTTTACCAACGTCAACTCCGCCATTGTCGATCCTAAGAACTTCGATGAGCGATCTTTTGTCAGCGTGCAGGCGCCTTCCGTTCTCATCCCGCCTAACTCATTCGCTCTGGCGCGATCTGTCGAGTACTTCAAGATTCCTCGCGACGTCCTCACCATCTGCGTCGGCAAGTCAACCTACGCCCGCTGCGGCATCATCGTCAATGTGACGCCCTTTGAGCCGGAGTGGGAAGGCTTTGTCACGCTAGAGATCTCTAACAGCACGCCTCTGCCGGCCAAAATTTATTCCAATGAAGGCCTTTGCCAGATCCTCTTCTTCCAGGGCGACGAACCCTGCGAAATCAGCTACAGGGACAAATCCGGCAAATACCAGAAGCAGACAGGAATCGTGCTGCCGAAGTTGTGAGGTAAATCTTCACCACGGAGGCGCGGAAGATTTAATCAGATTGGGTGATCGGAAGTTTTCTTACCGCAGATTAACCCGGATCAAGGCCCGCAGCACAAAACTAATTTTGTAAAGTGGATGGTTCGGTGTGAGGCGTGGGGTGACATCTGTCAGTCATGCCGGGCTTTCACACCCCGCGCTTTGTCTAACTGGTAGTAGCCTTCTTTGCAACACTAGTGTGGTTTCGTTGTTTTGGGCTCTTTGCGGCGATGCTAGAATCCGTCCAGGTTCCTTAAATGATCACACCCTCGCTGACAGGCTTCCCGTCGAAATTCCCAGAGCTTTTGACGACTTACTTTGCCCAAATCTCCGATGCAATCAAGCGGAATGCCCATCATGACCATAGGCGAGCGTTGCTAATTGATTTTTTGCGAAAAAGTTTTGATATCGAAGTCGATGAGATCGAGCTTGAGAAGAAGATCAAAGCAGCGGAAGCTCGTGGGCGGATCGACGCATTTTATAAGTTCGTGATCTTCGAAATCAAGATCAACCTTGATCGCGAGCGCTTGGATGCGCTGCAAGAACTGAAGAAATACTTCGAGTCACGGCCGAATCCTCAAGAATATGTCGCCGCTGTCACAGATGGCTTGAGTTTCGAGGTGTACGACTACGATTCAACAAAGAAGTCGCAGCAGATTCGTAAGTTCACGATCGGCCCAGAAGATCCAAACGATGTTTACATTCAGCTTGACGAACTGCTCGCGGCTGGCCACAAGATCCCACCGACCTCTGACGACATCGTGGCTCGCTTCGGCCTGCACAGTATGTCGTTTCTCCGGACTCTCCGGCACCTCGGCGAGGCGTTCGATTCGGTCGTGACTGATTCAACGGTCGAGGTAAAGTTCCGCGAATGGAACGCGCTGCTTGCAAAGGTGTACGGCAGCAGCATCGGTGATGAGAACCTTTTTCTTCGACACACATATTTGACCATTCTTTCACGTGCAATTGTCACCATGGTTCTTTTTCCCGGCACGACACGCAATTATCGGCTGTTCCGGGACCTCCTCACCGGTGAGTTTTTTAGACATAGAGGCATTCTGAACCTTGCAGAGCCGGACTTTTTTAGCTGGGCTTTGGATACAGTAGCCGAGAAACCGTTTCTGGAGGTCATCAACTCTCTGTTCAAGCGCCTTGAGGAATTCGAGTGGACCAAGATCGACGAAGATCTTCTAAAAATGCTGTACCAGGAACTGGTTGATCCAGCAGATCGCAGCGGTTTGGGTGAATTCTATACGCCCGATTGGCTGGCAGAAATGATCCTTCAGGACATCAATTACGAATCTGGCTCGTTGCTCGATCCGGCTTGTGGATCGGGTACCTTCCTGTTCTGCGCGGTACGTCGGCTACGCTCAAATGGAATCGTCGGCGAAAATCTGATCAAGCATGTGATGAGCTTGATGGTTGGGCTTGATGTTCACCCTGTAGCAGTGTTGATGGCGAAGGCAAACCTATTGCTCGCGCTCGCCCCTGAACTGCGCCGCAAGCGCGATTTCGACGTTCAACTGGGCGTGTACATGGCAGATACGCTGCAAACCGGAGAGAAGAAAAGAAAACACTATCTAGCAGTTCCTGACGGCATGGGAAATGAATTTACGATCCCCTTAAAGAGCGTCGAATTGAATCGTGATCTCGATAACATTATCGATCAGCTTGTTAAGTTCGCCTATAGGGGTGCTGCGTCCGGCGCGGTTCTGGAACAAGCGCGTAAAGGATTCATGGGCAAGATCAAGGATTTGACCGTTGAGGAAATCAATCTCTGGAACCTCAATTTCTCGCTGATGGTTGATCTCGTTAAAAAGCGCAGAGATACGGTATGGGGATTCATCTTGAAGAACGCATTTCGCCCAGCCTATTTGAGGCGATCGAAAGTAGATCTCATTATAGGGAACCCGCCATGGTTGAGTTATCGGGATATTGCAGAAAAAGCTTATAAGGAGCGGATAAAGTCGCTTGTGCTGGAATATGACCTAATAAACAAAGGAGACAGCAAACTTATAACGCGGCTGGATACGTCAACCTTGTTTTACGTGCACTGCAAGCATGAATTCCTGAAAGAGGGCGGCAAGATTGCCTTTGTCATGCCGAAAACAGTAATTCTGCCAGCGAAGCAACATATCAACTTCCAACGCGAAGGCTTTACGAGGATTCATGATCTTGGAGCTGTTACTGTCGTTGGTGAAATAAATCAGCACTTCTTCAATGTCAAATCGTGCGTGGTAGAGAATACTGGCGAGGCTCATACAACACATGTTCCTAAAATAGTGTGGTCAGGGAAACTCCCAAAAAAGAACATGACGTTAGACAAGGCGCGCCACTTTTTAAAGCAGGCACGAGAGGATCACGAATTACTCGAGGCTGGGGACGTTAAATCCCCACACTATTATGCACTCTCGATCCAGGGCGCTACGCTTGTCCCTCGGACACTTTGGAGCGTCGATATTGACGATTCAGTGCCACTGAACATTAAACTTCCTCGCTTAAAGACTTCGAAATACGCTTACTCTGCAACAAAAGAGGAAAAGTGGACAGTCCGATTCAGGGGATCAGTGGAGCGAGAGTTCATCTTCTGTACGGTGCTCGGAGAGGACTTGCTTCCGTTTGGCATTCGACATCTAACGATGTACGTTTTGCCCATCGTTATTAATGGCGAGGATTTGCGGATGGTAAATCATGAAGATCTCCTCGCCACCGGCTTTGAACATTTCTCTGATTGGGTCAAGAGGGCGGAAACGCTCTGGCATAAACGATCAAAGGACGAGATGATGACCGCACAGCAGCGCCTCAACTTCCAGCAGTTGCTCGTCTCTCAGCGGCCAAACGAGCCTTATATTGTTCTTTACAATCGTTCAGGTACAAATATCTCGTGTGCATATCTTCCGCAGAAAGACAGGAAGATAGATGATCTGGGGGGCACGGGGTTCATCGCCGACGCTGTAACGCATCGGATGTACTGCAAGTCCGAGGAAGAGGCGCACTATCTTGTCGGAGTTTTGAACTCAAACATTGTGAATGATGCTATCAAGCCATACCAAACGGAGGGGGTGTATCACGGTAAGCGTGATATTTATCGCCGACCGTTCGAGGTATGTGCGATTCCTGAATTCGACAACTCGAATGTAGTGCATCTGAGAATTGCAGCACTCGCAACTGAAGCGGAGGCGATTGTTGGGAAGTGGGGACCCTCAATGGAGGGCACCCTCGCAAAAGTTCGAGAAAAAGCGCGAGAATTGGTCGCAAAACAAATAATGGAGATAGACGAGCTTGTCGAAAAGCTCCTCGCAACTGGGAAATCACAGGCAAAAACGACGGCGAAAGCGTCTAAGGCACAAGTTGTGATGTTCTGACACCGAGACGCAGCAATTGATGAGGCTAAGGTGTCAAACGGAGGCGAAAATGGCCACCCGAGTTGGAGATTGGTTGTTGGACAATAGACCGCGAGCACTTGGACATGTCCGCGGTTTAAGCAGTGGGTCGCAAAAGACATGACCTGTGATGGTGTACAAGTTCGCGCGTGAGTATTGTGAAGAGTCGCGGTACGATGAAGCAGCCCTCAGGGGTGAAGTTGGACAAAGGTCTTTGAAAACTAGCTGCTGGCTCCTAGTTTCTAGCCAGATTAGAAGCAGAAAATGGGTGAAACAAAAATTCGACCGGTCGGTCACCGTTCGGTCGAACGGTACTTCAGTCTTTGTTTCCAACAAAAGTGCTGAAGGGGGGTGGGCTTGCGACCCACTGCTGATCTTCTCAGCCGATCCTTGGGTGACATTGGGTGAGGTTGGGTGAAATTGGGTGAAAACGGGGGGGCAGGGGGCGGGGTAGCGCCAAGTACAGACCGGGAGCATTCCTGACACTGCAAAACGATGGCGGCACGATTTAGAAAAGGCACATGCGGGTGCCCATCCTTCGCGGTTTTTACGAAGGGTGGGATTGGAATCCTGTGTGCCGTTCCGCTTCAGCGCCATAGGCAATCACCCTCTATCGCAATCCCTACGCTACCTTCTCATCGCCCTCTTCCTTTTCGTCTCCTGACTCAGGTGCCGATTCCACTTGCGCCTCTGCAGGACGGCTGAAATCCTGATGCTCTTGATCTTCTGGTTGTCCTTCGCCGCTGGCTACTGTCGCCTGCTCCGGCTCTTCTTTGTCCGATATATTCCGCTCAATCTCTGGCGACGCGGAGCTTTGGTTTTCGGTTTCCTCGGATGATCCAGTTAAGGCATCCGTCTGCGTCAGAAGGTACTCCATCCTGACCCGCTCGGCGCGCCACTTTACATTGGCGGCATTGCCGGCCTGTTCCAGATAAGGCGCAAGCTGCTTGTCTGTGACTTGGTTCTTTTCTTTCAGGAACAGCAGGATGGCCGTGTTCTGGGTTTCCAGCCTCTCCAGGTGTGAATACAGCTCCTTGAATACTTCCTTGATTGACTGGCTATCCATTCATGGCCTCCCAACGTGCGCAGTTCACCTCTGGATAGATGCTGAAAAGCCACCAAGCGAGAAGGTATCAGGGGGCTTCAACTGTTGCCGTAAAGCTATTCGCTTTGCGTTTTTAACAGCGCCAGCCGCCGCTGGCTTTCCGCCACGCCTGCTTCAACATTCACGCTGGCATAGAGTTTACCTGCCTCTTCCCAGAGCGCTCGTGCTTGCTGGCTTTCACCTAGTGCCTCTTTCAGCAAAGCGAAACCTCGAAGAGCGTTCGCCAGATCAAGCGGCTGCGTTTCTGTGTGGGCACGATAGATTGCCAGCGCTTCCTGATAACAAGATTCGGCTGGCTCGGTCCGGCCTTCATGCCGGTGAATATCGCCAATGTGGCGGATGGTATGAGCAAGTTTCAGCGGAGCATCTGCCGTGCGGTGATCTGCCAAGCGATGATCTGCCAGGCGATAGACGGCCACAGCCTCTTCATAGTGATGGAGCGCTTCGTTAGAGTGGTGCAGGTCGCGCTCAATCTGTCCCAGCGCGGTCAACGCCTGGGCCAATTGCAACTGATCTTTTGATCTTCGGGCGAGAGCAACGGCTTCAAGCAGTTCACGCTTAGCATTGGCGGGATTTTCAAATCGCGCGCGGCGAGCACGGCTTAACAAAGTGTTAATCGCATCAGCCATACCGGCAAATTATCGCCGATATGGGTTTGCGATTGCACGAATGCTGAGGGATGAATTATGGCTTTGTGGCTTCGCCGGCTTTATAGATATAGCGAATCGCCGGCTTATAGATGAGCAGATGCGGTGAGCCGCCGCGGTTCAGCTTGATGCAGTTGCGGTCATACCACTCCATGAATCCCTGCACCTCTTCACCATCTTTCAGCACCACCACCACCGGCGTTTTGCTCTGGATCTGCTTCTGGTAGTAGTAGTTTTCCGCGTGGGTCTGTTCCGGCGGGGCATTGCGGCGCGGGCCGTTGGAGGGCATGCGGTCTGTGCGCTCCAGCCGTTCACGGCGCTCAGAGACCGGTTCCGTGCGAGGCGCAGGCGTGCTCAGTGATGGCCGGATCAGCTTACGGCTTACAAATTCTTCGTGGGTCCGCTCAGGAGCCTGGCGAGCAGCGGTTGAATCCATTTCCTTCATCGTTTCTGTCCCGCTTTTTTTAAAGACTGCATCGGCATGAAACACCGACTCGGGCTAGCCGAGCTGAACCCAAAATATGACTGAGAATTCAGTGCGGATGTTGACTGTAACCGTATCACAGCGCGCTTCGGCTTTTCAATTGTCTGGAAGGCCAACTACCAGCAGCGAGAGTAGTACGCCGATTTGCGACATCTTTATGGTTTCTTAATGTTCCAGCGCCAGCGCAAACGCATCCAGTGACAGCGGACGCAACACATTACGGCGCATGCCGCTTTGCACCTGCCCCAACTGCCGCGTGGCGCGCGCGATCCACTCAAAATCCACAGTACCGGCCAGCGATTTCAGCTCCGCAGTAATATCCGTGTTGCGTACCAGCTCCGGCGTGCCGGAAATCAGCGCCAGCAGGTCTTTCAGCAGGCTATAAACCGCGGCCAGCAGGCGATCAGTCTTTTCTTTGCCCTCGCCGCCTGCGCGGTACGTTTCTGTAGTGCGGAAGAGATCAGAATGCTCGGCTGAGCGCACCGCTGTAACCAGCAGCGCCAGAGCGTCTTTGCGCACAGCCACATATTCTTCCAGCTCCAGCGTTCTGGCTCGGCCAACTCCGCCGCCGCTGAGTCGCGCTGCAAGCTGACGCTGGCGCGCATTCCACTCCGGTTTATCTTGCGCCAAATAAGCTTCAATCTCCGCTGGTGGCAGCGCAGCAAGCGTGAATGTGACGCATCGCGAGCGGATCGTCGGCAGCAACTCCCCCGGATTCCGCGCCAGGAGGAAAATATTTGCAAACTCAGGTGGCTCTTCCAGCACTTTCAAGAGCGCATTGGCGGCCTCTTTCATGAACGCCGAATCCGAGAAGATAAATATCCGCTTGCGCGCCTCCTGCGGCTTGAAATGCGATGTCTGGATCACCTGCCGCACCTGGTCCACTTTAATCATCATCTGCGGCGGATCAGGCGGCACGACCATCACATCCGGGTGCGTCTGCACCAGGATTCTCGTCTCGCGCTTGTCAGTCTCCCGCAGTCCCTCGCGGGCCTCCACGGCCTCGGCGAAGCGCGCGTCCAGCTCTTCTGCTTCGCCGATGCGCCGGCAATTGCTGCAAGCGCCGCAAAAGTCGGGCAGGCCGTCCGCCTGTGGCGACTTCAGGCAGTTCATGGCCCGAGCCAGCATCAGCGCCAGCGTGTACTTGCCCGCGCCCTGCGGCCCAGCCAGGATCGCCGCATGAGGAAAGCGGTCCCGCGCCAGGGCCTCGCGCAGCCGGTGAACAACCTGCGAATTGCCATGAAATGTGGAAAACGGCATGGCCCATTTTAGACCGGGCAGCCCACAAACCAGAATAGGCTGCTATTGATGGATTCGTATCCTATTCAATCGAAAGCGTTTATATAAAAATTGTTAATCTGTGAAATTTTTTTAACAAAATCTATATTTTCAGGCCCCCTTCTGACTCTATTACTACAGAAGCAGGCTCATCCGTCGACTGCTAATAGGGGGATATGGACCCGGAAGCCGTATCCCCCTTATATATTTCTAGCGACAATTTCTTCCATCTCTTCGGACTTTACTCAGCATTTATTTCCAAGGCACAAGCTTCTTCCCAACACTCTTCACGCTACATAAAAACAACGAATTAGCTTTTTTAACCACCGTCTAATCGCGGCCTAAGAAATACGACAGATGATCAGGCCAGGGCATTTCCATCACATTTACGGCACGCAGTGAGGATTGATTGCTTCGCCCTCCGAGAGTCCCCCAATCGAGAGAGGTGTTTTGTGCTGATTGAACTGTTCGAACTGGCCTGGTCCAAGATCTTTACCTGCCGTCATAAGAAATGCACGCCACTCATTACTTGCCGTCCCGGTACCCAACGTTCTGGAGTTGCGCTGATCACCGGAACTTATTTTATCTGCCTGCAGTGCGGCAAAGAGTTCGCTTATGACTGGGAAAATATGAAGGTCATCGATCCCAGCCGTACAAAGGTGATCGCAGAAAAAACAGCGGAAGCGTATGCAGGAAAATAGCAGCGAATTTTCGTCAGTTGCCTAACCAGAAGCGAAAGCATAAGCGCGAAGCCCACGAGAAGCTTGCTCGTGAAGAGCCCGCGAGTTTTCCAAAAGTGTTATGTCACTCTGCTAACGCTTTCACCAAAATTTACATCGATTCTAAGGTCGTCTCTCTCGTAAGAGACGCAGACCTTAGGAACCCAGGCCGCGAAATGCCTTATTGCCTGCGCTAAGCTCGGCGGATACTCTCCAGCCATGCTTCCGGAAAATTTTCGATCGCTAGCCCTTGCTCTGCTGCTTTTGGTTTCATCCAGCGCTATCTGGGCACAATCGCCCGCGCCTTCTCCAACGCCTGCGGATGAGTTCACCATTGTCGCGCTGCCGGATACACAGTTTTATTCTTCAACATATCCGCAGATCTTTGCCGCGCAGACGCAGTGGATTGCCGACCACATTCAAGACCAGAACATACAACTGGTGGCCGGGCTGGGCGATATTGTGGATGGCGGAGGCGAACTCACGCAGTGGCAGAACGCCAGCGCGGCTTATCGTCTGATCGCGGGAAAAGTGCCTTACATGATTGCGATTGGCAATCACGATTACGACCAGAACAATCCTGCGGGACGCACAGCATCAACGCAGAATTTCAATTCATTTTTCGGCCCTGCGTACTACGCTGGAGCAAGCTGGTATCGCGGCAGCTTTCCCGCTGGCAGCAATGAAAATTTTTACGGCGTCATCACGGTCAACCGGCACAACTA
The DNA here is from genome assembly GCA_035710845.1 of Candidatus Angelobacter sp. Taxonomy (GTDB): domain Bacteria; phylum Acidobacteriota; class Terriglobia; order Terriglobales; family Acidobacteriaceae; genus Angelobacter. Next base: position 504 of record DASTCT010000199.1, on the reverse strand, counting down.
CCTCATCATGGTGCTTGAGTTTGCAGCGCGCGACTCTTCGCTGGCCTGGGCTGACAGCATTATCAAAGCCAACCAGGACAAAGACGTCATCATTGTCACCCACATGTTCACCTATGCAGACAACACGCGCATCTCGCAGTGCGATCAGAACAGCGCGGCCAGCTTCGGCGTGGGCCAGGACAATAACGGTGAAGATATGTGGTGGAAGCTGGTGCGCAAATATCCAAATATCCACCTGGTATTGAGCGGCCACGTGGTGCAGGGAGATGGCACCGGCCGCCGCATGGACCTGGGCGCTAACGGCAACCTGGTAAACCAGATTCTTTCCGACTATCAGTCTTATGCTTCTGGCGGCAGCGGTTATCTGCGCCTGATCAGGATTTCGCCTTCATTGAATCGCGTGAGCGTGAGCACCTATTCGCCTTTTCTTGATTCCTTTCTCACTGACGATCACAACCAGTTCATTGTGCCTTATCGTAATCCGGGGATTTCTGCCGCGCCGGG
>DASTCT010000198.1:0-1290 GCA_035710845.1 Candidatus Angelobacter sp. | reverse complement strand
GAAGAAAAGTACATCCCCGTGCTGTTAGAGCTGCAAAAAGAAGTAATCGAGCAAGGCTGGTTTGAGCCAAAGGTGGTGTACGGCTATTTTGGCTGCCATGCCGATGGCAACGATGTGCTGCTCTATGACATGCCGGAAACGCGCAACGTGATTGCGCGATTCACCTTCCCACGGCAGCGTGAAGGGCGCAAGCTTTCGATTGCTGATTTCTTCGTACCCAAGGCTTCCGGGCAGTTTGATGTGATCGGTTTATCGGTGGTCACGATTGGCAGCCGTGCGTCAGAGGAGACCAAGAAGCTGTTTGACGCGGGTGAATTCACCAAGTACCTCTACCTGCATGGCCTGAGCGTGGAGACCGCGGAGGCGCTGGCTGAGCTGTTTCATAAGCAGATCAGGGAAGAGCTGGGAATCGCCGGGGACGATGCGCCGCGCCTGAGCGACCTGTTTCACCAGAAATATCGCGGATCACGGTATTCGTTTGGCTATCCAGCGTGCCCAAACCTTGAGGACCAGACCAAACTGTTTGCGCTGCTGAAGCCGGAAGAGACGATCGGAGTGAGGTTGACCAGCGGTTTTCATATGGAGCCGGAACAATCGACCTCGGCGATCATTGTGCACCATCCGCAGGCGAAGTATTTTGTGGTTTAGCGTCTATGGCGCGACACGCGTGTCTATGTTTTGACACGCGATGGATGTTGGGTAGCCAGCGCAACCTTGCGCCATTTAGTAAAAACGTAGCTGGCCGCGGTCTTGCAATGTGCAGGCGTGGAGCGGCACATGAGCGGGCATGGATGGCTGAAGAGAGAATGGAAAAAATTCTCTAACCTTGCCGGGGCGGACAGGTTGAGATGTATATTCTCATCTTCAAGCCAAATGAAATTCCTTCGCCGATTGCGTTGGCGGTATGTGCTGGCCTGCGTGCTGCTCCTGGGTTTGTCCGGAGCGGGACTGGTTTACTGGCAGGCGCGGCAGGCTTTACGCTCCGCCCGGGCGGATGTTCAAGCGCAAGAGGATTTGCGCTTTTCCGTAAATAAGCTTACGCCGCTCAGCAACAGCTTTGAATCGATCAACGCTCCGGCAGCATTTTCCGGGGCCGCGGTTTTTCAAAGCGATTTTTATCTTTGCGGCGCCTCAGGCCTGCTGCGGTACGACAGCCACGGAGTGTTGCTCAAGCATTATCGTCCCGGACAAGAGCTCCCCTCCTCGCCTCTGCTGCGCATGACCACAGCTGTTTTGCGCGATGCCCGGGAGCCAGAGCTACTGATCGTCACAGAGTCGGATGGTGTGCTG
>DASTCT010000197.1:0-9025 GCA_035710845.1 Candidatus Angelobacter sp. | reverse complement strand
GCTTTCTTCTGCTCCTGTTACAAGCGGCTCAGGCTGCACGGCCTTCGCCGCTGATTCCGTTTATCCAGTTTTGTCGCTTCGCTCCCACCGCTACAGAGTTACCGCGATCTCGCTTTCTTCTGCTCCTGCTAGCTTTGCTCCAAACCGCTTACTGCGAACTCGCAAACTGTAAAAACAGGCTTCCATCGCCGGCCACTTGTTCTCCCGCGTGCAGACCGCTGACAATCTGGGTTTTTCCATCGCTGCTCTGGCCGAGCTTGACGGGACGGCGCGTAAACTGGCCCTGACCTGTGGTGACATACAAAAACGGCTCATTTTCCGCATCGCGCAATACTGCTGAGTCTGGGACCAGTAATGCGTCATCGATTTTTCCCGCAACAACGGTAGCGGTCACGTACATGTCTTTTTTCAATCGGCCGGAAGGGTTTTTAGTGTCGATCCGGGCTTGCAAAGTGCGCGAAGTTGGATCAAGCGCTGCGCCCATGAAAGAGATCTTTCCGTAAAACACATCGGGATAAGCGTCTGTCTTGATTGTGACTGGATCGCCCACGTGGACATAAGCTAGCTGGTTCTCATAAACATTTGCCAGGACCCATACCGTGCTCATGTTGGAGATGGTGAAGCACTGAGTCTGACCGGCCTGAAGCACCTGTCCTGGCGAGCACAGCCGCTCTACTGCTTCGCCCGGGATCGGCGCGAGCAAAGGCACTTCCGGCGACGTGGGATTTTCGATGAGCGTGTCTGGCCGGGGAATGCCCAGAATCTTCAGCGATTGCTCTGCCGCTGTCAGATCAGCCTGGGCCTGTATCTCCGCCGATTCTGCCGCCTGCAAATCGCGTTCAGCAATGGCGTGGTGAGCATACAAGTCCTGTGAACGCAGGTAATTTTTGTGCGCCAGGGAATGCGCATCACGAGCCTTCAGATAGTTGGCGCGAAGCTGAGAATAATCCGGGCTGCTGACGTATAGCATTGGCTGTTCTTTTTTCACCTGCTGGCCAGGTGAAACCACGATTCTGCTAACCGGGCCGCTGACCTGGCTGATTACCGGCGTGGTCATAAAGCTGTTGTAGGCCACTGCGCCAGTCAGTCGCAGCACTCGCGGCCAGCTTGTTGGCTCAACCGTAACGATTTGAATGTGCGAAGCCTGTTCTTTAGGTAATGTGATCAGCTGGGCCTTGTCAGTTGTGTCCTTAGTGTTAGCCTTGGCTGGATCGCCGCTGGAACACGCTGCCAATGACATGGTGAGAGCAATGGCCAGCAGCCCCGCGATTCCGGTAAACGCCTGGGCTAAGCGTTGTTGGTGAAAATATCTCATGGCAAACTCCTGGTTCCGATGGCCTGCCGCAGTTGCTCCACGCTGATCATGTAGGCCGCCAGCGCCTGGCGGTATGCGAGTTGGGTGGAGCGATAACTGCGTTCAGCATCGAGATAATCAAGCAAAGTAGCGGCGCCTCCCTTATAGGCGTACTCGCTGATGTCGCGCGAATCCTGGGCCTGTTTCAGGTATCCGGAGACGTAAAGTTTCACAACATCCTGGTTTGAAGTTGCTGCCTCATAGGCATTGGTCACATCGGTCATCACCGTGTCTTCAGTGGCTTTGGCAGTCAATTCCGCCTGCGTCAGCGCAGATCTGGTGCGCGCAATTTCTCCCTGATTGCGATTAAAGAAAGGCAATGGCACGTTGAAGAAGAGCGAGGTAGAACTGACGCCGGAGACGTGGGAGAAACTGGCAGAAGCGTTGACGTCAACTTTGGCATCGGCCTTGGCCAGTCCAATTTGGCTATTGGCAGCCGTTATTCCTTTTTGTGCGGCCTTAAGGTCAGGGCGCTCTGCTAGCGCTTTTGCCTGCAGATCAGGAAGCGAAGCCGTAAGCGGCTTGTAATCCAGGTCGCCGGCACAATCATAATCGTGGGGAAGATTGGAGTATCCAATAAGCTGGCGCAAACTTCCCAGAGCCTGTACTTTGGCCACACGGGCTGAACTCACGTCAGTCTGAAATTGCAGCAACTGCAACTTAATCTTCAGATAGTCGCCTTCACTGATGTCACCGGCCCGGTAGCGCTGCTCGCTGATGTTGACGGTTTGCTGAAAGCTGTTCAGGTCTTCCTGAGCAAATTGCAGAGTGGAATTGGCCAGCAGAACGTTGATGAATTGTTGGGCAACGTTAAAGATGAGCGTGCGTTCCGTGTCCGCTACCTGTGCCGTGGTGACAGCGGTTTGGTCACGCGCGGCTCGCAGCCGGTTCTGGCGTTTATGTCCGCGCTCAAACAGATACCCCACGCCGACATCAAATTGCTGCAGATTGTTCAGCGTGTCGGTAGAAAAGTCTCCGCTAAAGACCGGGATGAACTGTGAGTCCCACGAGAGAGTTGGGTTCGGCCGCAGGTTGGCTGTGACTTCCTGTGCCTGGTTCTGCTCAATCTGCGTGCGCGCCGCCTTGATGGCGGGACTGTTGGTCACCGCCAAGTCAATCGCTTGGTCAAGGGTGATGAGCGTTCCAGCAGGCCTGTCACGCTGGGGCGCATTGGCCGTAGCAGGCGCAGCTTGGCCTCCTTGCGGCGCCGCCTGGCTGCGCGTTGCCACGGAAGAACTTAGCGGAATTGTCACCTGCCCCCACAAAAGTTGAGGCAGCACGAAAAGCGATACACAGAGGGACACTCGAAACATTGTTCCCCTCCAAACCGGAATTTATGGGCCTAACTTGAACTAGATTGGACTTTAGACAGCAGGAGGGGGGCGGATAAAGAGCGTGAGATCGGCAACAGCGCTCTTGCCTTCCGGTTGGTACGGAATGGCGATGGCCTCTACGGCGTGAAACTGAGGAAGAATATGGACGCTTACCGCAGGCGCGTTCGCGTGGATGGAAAGACAGATAACGCAGGGAGATGAGTTCCGAGAAGCCGTAGCGTCAGCGTGGGCGTGCATTGCTTCCAGTCCGCTCATGAAGAGAACCAGAACAATACAGACCAGCGCCACCAGGCGCATCAAACCTTCAATTTCGGGTTGGCTTCTTCGGAATGCCTTCATCCTACTGCTCTCTCGCGCAAAATACCGGGGCGGAGAAAGTCCTGCAATTCACCCATAATTCTAGCATTTTTCCCATTAAGGGAATGGCAAACGCAATGGGTACTAAGGGAGCGAACCTAAATTGCAACGCCAGAGCTGCTGCTAACGGGCAGCATGGAAATAAAGAAATGCTTACCGGACAAGAGCATGCAGCCCTTGTCCGGCAGTTTGTAAATAATTTGTAAATAATCGGGATCTTTAGCTCCACGGCTTAACCGGGACTGTGTGGACCCCATGCGCATCCCTGATTTTGACGTGGGTCGGTGGATCAACAAGCGGCTGGCTGCTGGTCCAGTCCGCCACATAGTAAGTTACGAGCTCATTCACGATCTGGCTGCGTGTTTCCAATAAATCGAATTCCTGCCCGGCTTTCGATTCAAAGAAAATGGTGTATCCGCCGGTGGGATAGTAGCAGGTGGCAAACAAATAAAGCACAGCCGGACCCTTTCCCTGGAATGCACGGGCAAAGGCCTTATATTCAATGGCTGATCCATGGCTAAGTTCAGGTTTCGGCACTGGTTTTGTGGCCATTTTTTCTCCTTTCACATGGCTGGGAATTGCCTCGCGATAAAAAATCATTCGAAGTTGAGGCTCTGCAATGAAGTTTTTGAAATGAGCGGATCTGCGGGTTTAGGACACTATTCGGCGGGAAATAGACAAACGTAAGCACTGATTGGATTTCAGCTTGTCCGCACCGAAAACAGAAATCCCAACACACACAAGAAGCGTCGTGCATTGCTGAACATGGGTTAATCATTGATCTACGACCGCACCATGTCAGGCTGCTTATCTGCCGCGCTCCTGTTTTTATAGTGACAAAGTGAGCCAATTTGTTACAGGACTTTTAAATCAGAGGAATTTAAGTTTTGTCTTATGGGACTAGCGTCTCAATTACGCCGAGCTGACCTGTGAGAAATTGCAACGCCAGAGCTGCTGTGCTAGCGTTGATGAGGATTGCGAGGCGGTTTTGCGTGCCATTCCTTCAGGGCTGGACCGAAAGGAAGCTGAACTCTACAGCCAGCTTGACCCTACCCAGTTCCCTAAACATATCGCCATCATCATGGACGGCAACGGACGCTGGGCCAAGCGCCGCCACTTGCCACGCGTCGCCGGACATCGCAAAGGTGTGGAAGCGGTGCGGCTGGTGGTTGAGACCGCGGCTCGCATCAACCTGCCAGCTCTTACGTTGTATGCCTTTTCAGCAGAGAACTTTGTCCGCCGCCCGGCGACGGAAATCCACTTCCTCATGAAGCTGCTGCACCGGTACTTAAAGAATGAGCTGCCACTCATGCACCGCAACAATATCCGGCTACAGTTTATCGGGCGAAGCCAAATGCTGCCCCAGGAAGTGCAGGAGCGCATGGCCTGGGCCAAGGAGCAGACCTCGCACAATACCGGCATGGTGCTGACGCTGGCGCTGAATTATGGATCGCGCTCAGAGATTGTGGATGCCTTCAAATCCATGGTGCACGCGGCAGCCAACAACGGCGGCCTGGAGCATTTGAAGATCGACGAAGAGACTGTGAATCGCCACATGTATACCAGCCATCTGCCGGAGCTTGACTTGGTGATCCGCACTAGTGGCGAGATGCGCCTGAGCAACTTCCTTCTCTGGCAGGCAGCCTATGCGGAGATTTACGTCACCAAACTGTTCTGGCCTGACTTCAACGGATTCCATCTGTTGGAATCCATCCAGGAGTTCCAAAAGCGCGAGCGCCGTTACGGCGGCCTGAACGAACCTTCTCCCGGAAGTAATAACTAACGATGAAACGCGTCCTGACCGCGGTAGCGCTGATACCGGTGGTGCTGTTGATCGTGTTTAGGGCGCCGCTGTGGCTGTTTGCGCTGGTGGTGGCGGCGATCATCGTTCTGGCGCTGCGTGAGTACCTGGGCATTGCCGAAGCCGCGGGCATCAAGCCTTTTCATGGATTGACATACGCTGTTGCTCTCCTGCCCACTGTGGTGTTCTTGCTCTTTCGGTTCCTGGCATGGCAAGCGGAAAGAAGAGGGAGTCATTCCCCGGTTCCTGAAGAGCCGCTCTTGCTTTCGTTCCTATTTCTATGGGGCTTGGCGCCCGTGATTTTTGGGATTCCGCTGGTATTTCGAAAAGAGCTTCGAGCGGGGCTCGCTTCCGCCGCAGCTTCGATGATGGGGTTTCTCTACGTTGGAGCCTCGTTGGCTCTGTTGATTGAGCTCCGGGACCAGCCTGCTTTCAACATACTCATCGTGTTCATCCTGTTTTCAGTCTGGGGAGGAGACATTGCCGCTTATTACGTAGGCAAGAATTTCGGCCGGCACAAACTCGCGCCCGTGGTGAGTCCTAACAAAAGCTGGGAAGGAGCCGTTGCTTCCATCCTCGCCAGCGTTCTCGTCGCCTTTCTGGTCTTTCACTTCCTCGCTCAACTGACGCCATTGTTCTCTACCGGATGGCTTCCTGATCTTGATACCTGGACCAGATTCCAGCCGAAGGGCAACGTGGGATGGCGGCACGTGATTGCTTTAGGTGTCCTCACGAATGTGGCCGCGCAGTTCGGCGACCTGTTTGAATCGGCCCTGAAACGCGGGGCCGGAGTAAAAGATTCCGGCACTCTTCTGCCTGGCCATGGAGGCATGCTTGACCGCATTGACGCGCTGCTCTTCGCCATTCCAGCCGTGTGGTACTATGCGCTACTAACGGACTTTCTTCAGCCACGATAATTCCCCATGAAGCGAATCGCCATCCTTGGTTCCACCGGCTCCATTGGCCGCAGTACGCTCAACGTGATTGAAAACAATCCGGAGCGCTTTCAGTTGCTCACCATGGCAGCCGGTTCAAACGTTGAAGCAGCGCTCAACGATGCGCGCCGCTGGAAGCCAAAAATTTTGTCATTGGCGGCAGAGCAGGATGCAGAAAAAGCTCGCAAGCAGCTCAGAGCTGAAGGATTAGGAGAGATTGAAATTGTTCACGGCCAGGCTGGCACAGTCCGCGTATCGACGCATCCTGAAGTTGATTTCGTAGTCAGCGCAATTGTCGGCGTTGCGGGGCTTAAAGCCACGTATGAAGCAGTCCGGGCGGGCAAAGAAGTTGGCCTGGCCAACAAAGAATGTCTGGTCGCGGCAGGTGAGTTGATCACTGCTGAAGCTCGCAAGCAAGGCAAGCCTCTGCTACCTATCGATAGCGAACACAACGCGGTTCACCAATGCATGCGCGGCGGACGGATCAGCGAAGTCGAGCGCGTCTGGCTCACGGCCAGCGGCGGGCCATTCCTGAACACGCCGAAATCAGAGTTTGAGAAGATCACGGCGGAGCAGGCGCTAAACCATCCTACGTGGAAGATGGGCCAGCGCATCACCATTGACTCTGCCACTCTGATGAACAAAGGCTTTGAGGTGATTGAGGCCTGCCGGCTTTTCAACCTGCCGGCAAAGCAGGTGAGCGTGGTGGTGCATCCGCAATCGACCATTCATTCGCTGGTTGAATTTAATGACGGCAGCATTCTGGCGCAGCTCTCAGTTACAGACATGCGCCTGCCTATTCTTTACGCTCTGACTTACCCGGCACGGATCCCCTCTAACCTGCGCTTCAATGTCCTGGACCTGAAGCGTTTGGATTTCTGCCCTCCCGATTTGGGAAAATTTCCCTGCCTGCGCCTGGCCTATGAGGCGGCTGAGGCCGGTGGGGCTAAGCCCATCGCTCTTAACGCCGCCGATGAAGTAGCTGTAGCCGCCTTCCTTAAGCGAGAGATCGGTTTTACTGATATTTCTAAGGTTGTTGGAGAGACAATCAGTGAAACAAAAGACCGCCATCCTGAATCTATAGAAGAGGTACTGGCCATTGATGCGGAGGCCAGGGAAAGGGCGCGGCACCGCCTGTCGCACCAGCTTACCCGCTAGCTGGCATAGTTTTTTGCAGTTACAATAACAAGACTATTCTTTATGCAATCATTACCAATCACCGTTGTTGCCTTTATTTTTGTTCTGGGTGTGCTCGTCTTTGTTCATGAATTCGGCCATTATGCGGTAGCAAAGCTGTTCAAAGTGCGGGTGGATGTTTTCAGCCTGGGATTCGGCAAACGGCTCGTCGGCTTCCGCCGCGGTGATACTGACTATCGCATCAGCCTGCTGCCTTTGGGCGGTTACGTGAAGATGGCGGGTGAGAATCCCATGGAAACCCGCACCGGTGATCCGGGCGAGTTTATGAGTCATCCGCGCTGGCAGCGTTTTTTCGTGGCCATTGCCGGCCCGGCGATGAACATCATTTTAGCCATTGTGGTGCTTACCGGCGTTTACATGGTTCGGCATGAGTATCCTGCTTATTTTGATAAGGCTCCCGAACTGGGCTGGGTTCTGGATGGCTCTCCTGCGCAAAAAGCCGGATTCCAGACCGGCGACAAGATCATCGCGATCCAGGGCAAACAAAGTTCCACGTGGGACGACGTTCGTTACCAGATTTTTGGCAACATGAACCAGAACCTTGCCATAGATGTGCAGCGCGGATCACAAATTCTCCATTTACACTTGACGGCCAATTTTCCCGATAAAGATGATGTGGATGTTCTGGGATCGTTAGGGTTGATTCCCGCTGGGCCTGCGATTGTGGGCCTGGTTGAAAATGGAAAACCTGCAGACCAGAGTGGAATGCAGGTAGGCGATGAAATACGCAAAATCAACGATATTCCGGTGCAATCTGGAAACGCGATTGCGCTCTTCTCTGTTTTACAGACCACAAAAGATAATCCGGTTCACATCTCTGTCCTGCGCAATGGGCAGATTAAGGATCTGCTGGTGAAACCCGAGTTGCTCCCTGGGCCAACTGGCAATGCATACCGCGTTGGCATTGAAGTGCCGCCGGAAGTCCGCACAGAAAAACTTTCTTTTACAGCAGCATTCAGCACCGCATATGTAGAGTGCAAAAAGAACTCCACACTTATTTTCCGTTTGCTGGGCCAGTTATTCACCGGCAAAGCTTCCATCAAGCAATTCAGCGGCCCGGTGGGAATTATGGAAGAATCCGGCCGCGCCGCAGAAGCTGGTTTTATGGTATTGCTGGAGTTCATGACGCTGATTAGCCTGAACCTGGCCATCTTCAATCTTCTGCCCATTCCCATTCTGGATGGCGGCCTGATACTGATGTTGCTGGTGGAAAGCATCATGCGCCGCGATATCAAGCAGGAAGTGAAAGAACGCGTATATCAGGCAGCGTTTGTTTTTCTGGTTATCTTTATTGCAGTCGTCATCTTCAATGACGTTGCCAAGACACTGCCCAGTTGGTCACACTTGAAGCAATGAGCAATCTGAAGTTCGCTCGCAATTTTCAGCGGCAAACCCTCAAGTAACCAATGTCTTGTTGCTGTCGTCCCATCGCCACTGCGGCTGCTGGCCATTAAGGTAGACGCCTCCCAGCCAGCGATCGATACCGCCGCTCAGCTTGATCCAGTCGGCTTTGCCGTCCAGCAGTTTCTGGCCTGCGCCGGTAACGGCGTATTCGTTCTTCTGCACTTCCACCAGCGCCGGATTCGGCGCGGAAGTCAAGCCGTCAAGGCGCAGATAGACTGATCCATCTCCCCATGGCGTCTCTTCCTGCTTGCTTGACTGAAAATAAATTTCCTGGCGTTTGCGCTGTCCCGCGGCAACTGCTTGCAGGATCTGGCGCTCGGTGCGCGAAAGCCCATCTGTGGTCCACGGATACTCCTGCAGAAAACGCAACAGCGCAGACGCAAAAAAGGGCAGCACGCGGGATTTTTGCTGCGCAGCAAGCTCCAGCAGGGTTGTAGGTTCTGGAGCGCGAAACGCCTGCCATGCTTCGCGCCCGGAGCCTAGATGCTCCTGGGTGACGGTTGTACGCGTGGGAAAGAGCCGGGCCAACTGCGGACCGCTCAACTGTCCGAGTCCGTAGAAGGGCTTTACGCCGGGATATGAATTGATCTGGATCAGACTGAGCTTTGTCCCGCCGTTGCCGTTGCTGCTGAACCAATCCAGC
>DASTCT010000196.1:0-4822 GCA_035710845.1 Candidatus Angelobacter sp. | reverse complement strand
ATTCATTTCATGCGGTCCTCTGAAGCTTTTACACAGTGCTTTCAATGCGAAAGCGACCAAAAGCAGCATCTGTCGGGCACTTTGACCCAGTCATGCACGGCAAATACGTTAAGTAAGTGACATTAGGCGAGGGCGCCTGCGATCCACAAATCCAAATTAATAGGCACAGGCAAGAGTGCCTGTGCCACAAAATCAGAGGCACTAGCCACCAATTTCGGTGGCTTTTTTATTTTCTGCCCATCGCGCCATGCCCTCCGTTCCGCGAAGAACGCGAAACCAATGGGGGCTGCGCAAGAACCAGCATCGCCAAAAAATGAATACACACGGAGCTAACCATGACCAAAGATGAGATTGTTGCCATTATTAAGGAGTGCGCCGCAGAGATGGGGCAGGTCCCCAACGTACCACAACTCGAAAGGACAGGCCGCATCACGCGGCACCAGATCGAACAGGCATTTGGCACTGCGGCTGCCGCTTTAGCTGCCTGTGGATTGAAAGGCCGTGGCGCCGGATATCGGGTGGATGAGGAGGAATTGATCCGCGAATTTGCGCTGGTGGTTCGGAAGCTGGGGAGAACACCGACGGTTTATGAACACAGGCTGCACGCCAAGCGCACCATACGCCCGTACCTGAGATGCTTTGGAGCGTGGAGCAATGTCGCGCAGGTGGTGGTGAATGCCTTGATGCACGCACGAGATCGGGAGGAGTGGGAAGACGTGCTGGAGATCCTGGGGAAGAAGTTAAAGTCAAAGGCAAAGGAAAATGAGGAGAGGTCAAAATCCGAAAATTCTTTACCTTCAGGAAGGCAAATTCGCTATCAAGATACGTTTTATGGACCTCCGCTTTTCCCTTGTGCGGTGACGTACGCACCGATTAACGAACTTGGGGTGATGGTGCTTTTTGCGGTGGTGGCGAGAGACCTGGGATTCACCATTACGCACATACAGGGGCAGTTTCCTGACGGCGAGGTGATGCGGGAGGTGGAACCAGGCCGCCATCAACGGCTGCCGGTGGAATTTGAATTTGAGAGCCGCAATTTTGTGACGCATGGACATCCGGTGGATGGGTGCAAGATGATCATTTGCTGGCGGCATAACTGGCCGGAGTGTCCAGTGGAGGTGCTGGAGTTGAAGAGCGTGATGGAAAAGTGGAGGAGGTGAGGGCATTTGTTCACCCACCCTTTGCGTCCGCAGTCAGATTCATTGTGCCAGTGTAAATCGCGGGACGCAAAGGATGGGGCACCCACGATCATTTGATACATTCTGAATCAGCCTCGGCATCACAGAAAGGTAAGGTTTGAGGACGAATGGAAAAAATTATTCTTGAAGGGCATGCGGATTTTATGGATGAGGATTGAATCAGCCGTCCCTAGCGGGACTGGCGTTTATATGGCACGGGTACCCGGCAGTTCCTGCCGGGCTATTTTCACGCGTGCCTAGCGGCACTCATCGTTGGGGCTGTTCAATCTTTTGCTATCAAGAGTTGACCAGGCCTCAGTGCCTCAATTTCAATAGACCGAGGTTCGAATTCTTAGTTGTGGAATCAGGGGGTTAGCTTATGTCTTCGCAAACGGATCAAGCGGTTAAACAGGACAATACCAACTTGTTGGTCAAGATCGCAATTACTGTAGGCTGCGTTAACGCGGCTATTCTTTCTCAGAGCAAACACTTCGAGCCTTCAACAGTAGCTCTCATTGCCTTGGCCGTATTCACGTGGATTGCTTCATCCATAAGTGAAATCAGCATTATGGGAAATAAACTGAAGCTAAGGGTTGCCCCAGAACACGCAAGACATTGAGACAATGAAGCTTCTAGTTCAATCCGTTTTGACTGACGTTGAGCTTGAATTGCTCGGGAGACTCCGAGCGGAATTGGCATATAAGACCAATACGCAAGGGCCGTTATACCCCGGCTTCAAAGCAGCTCTCGACCATCTCATAGGGCTTCACTTTATTGAGGAGAAATACAAGGGAGCATATCCCGCCTTTGAAGCAAGAAAAGCTGAATCTGATGCGAACGAATTTTTCCGTATACGTAATGATGGCAAAGGTTTTTAAGACAATACGAAAAATTATTGGGGGCTATAGATCTCGAACAGCTCGATAGAACCACTGGAGGTCGCATCGGGCTTTGAGTCCGTAGAAATATTTAAACAACCAGTTCATCGAATCAACTGGTGTACGGGTATTGGGCAGCGTGCTAGAGTTATCCCATTGCTCCACCCAGCTTCTCCAAGGCTGGGCCCAACTCCTGAGGCTTCTTCAGTACGCCTTCAAACAGATCTCCGACGCGATCAAAGCGTCGCAGAACGTTGGCGATGTGGAATTGTTGCGGCTTGAGGCCGGGGACAACTTCTTCCCACTTGAGCGGCGTAGCGACGGGAGCTCCGGCATGGGCGCGCAGAACGTAGGGTGCTGAGATGGTTTTGGCACTGGCGTTTTGCAGATAGTCGAAATAGACCTTGCCCTTTTCTCGCGCTGAGACGGTGCGCGGCGTGGTGAAGAGATCGGGCCGCTCGGCGGCGACCCATCGCGCTAAAACTTCAGCAAAGGCGCGCGTCTGGTTGAACTCATAGATCGGTTCTACCGGGACATAAATATGGATGCCGTTACCGCCGGTTGTTTTGGGATATCCCTGAAGCCCGATGAGCCGCAGCTTGTCATGAATAAGCCGCGCGGCTTCAACAATGCAGTCATAACCGCAGTGGTAGGGATCGAGATCAATCAGGATGAAGTCTGGATGCTCCAGCGATCCGAGACGGCACATGTACGGGTTCTGATCAATGCAGCCAAGGTTGGCGAGAAAAAGCAGCGACGGACGGTCATCGCAGATCACACGGATCTTTGAATTTGCACCGGCCGAGCTTGCACCGGCTGATCCCGCACTAGATGATTGGGTTCCCGATTGGGAGACTGTCTCTTCGTCATCGGCCAGCTCTTCACGATGCAGCCAGTCAGGAAATCCGGACGCGTCTTTCTGGAAAAAGAAATCGTGGTCGATCCCGTTGGGATATCGCTTGAGCGAGAGCGGACGGCCCACGAGATGCGGCACCAGCAGGTCTGCCACGCCATCATAGAAGTTGATGAGGTCGCGCTTGGTGTATCCGTCTGCGGGATAGAAAACTTTTTTTAGATTGGTGAACTTGAGCTGGCGGCCTTCAATGGTGAGCGTGGCCTCGGTCTGGTCCGGCGAGAGCAGCACTTCCCTTTCGGACGGCGGCGCGGCTGGTGCGTCAGCGGCGGTGAGGCCAGTTTCGCGCACAACCTCTTCAGCAGTAACGTCATTGCGCAGGCCGAGAAAGACCGGAGCGCGAAGGCGATTGTCGTCAGTCCACGAGGTGAACTTGATAGTGCAGACCAGATCAGGCTTGACCCAGATGACCTCGCCGACATCCCTGGGCACGCCGCTGAGCACGGGCTTTTTGGTGATGAGCGGCTTGAGTTTTTCAAACATCGCTTTGAGCGATTGCTGCGTGAAGCCGGAGCCGACATTTCCTGCGTACACCAGCGCGCCGTCTTTGTGATAGCCGAGCACGAGCGAGCCAAAATAATCACGCTCGCCTTCAATGAAGCCGCAGATGATGAAGTCCTGCTGCGTGGTGACCTTGATCTTGAGCCAGGCGTTGCTGCGGCGGGATTCATACCGGCTCTGCGCCTGCTTGGCGAGAATGCCTTCAAGACCCTGTGCGCGCACGGCTTGCAGCAGCTCTTCTCCCTTGCCGGCAAAATGGTCAGAATAACGGACGCTTTCATTGGGCAGAAGGATTGAGGCCAGAAGCTGGCGACGGTCGATGAGCGCGGCTTTGCGAAGGTCGTATCCGTTGAGGTAGAGCAGATCAAAGGCAAAGAAATTCAGCGGCGGCCGGGTTGCGCCCTTAAGCGCAGGCTTGGTGCCAAAACCGGTGTAGTTCTGCAGATGCTGGAAGCTGGGGCGGCCTTTTTCATCAAAGGCGACCACTTCGCCATCGATGATGGCTGTCTCGGCCTTCACATATTGCTGGAGGGCTTCTGCAATAGGCGCAAACTGTTTATTGAGGTTGTTGCCGCGACGCGAGAGCATGGTGATTTTGCCTTCGGCAATGAAGCAGAGCGCGCGGTAGCCATCCCACTTGACCTCATAGAGCCAGTCTGTTCCCGGAGGAATTCCGGTGACGAGCGTGGCAAGCATTGGCTCAAGGGCTGTGGGCATCTCGGCTTTGACTGCGCCTTCAATGGCTGAAATTTCTGCTGTGCTTTGCAGCACGCTCCGTGTGTCGCTCTCAGGGTCCCAGCCTTCGCGGACAGCGAAGTCTTTTTTCTTGATCAGGAGCCAGTCTTTGCCCTTGCTGCGGTTGGTCCGGACGAGAGCAAATTCACCGGCGAGCTTTTGTCCGTGCAGGCGGAACTTGAGATCGCCAGCTTTCCACATTTGCTCGGGAGTCTTGTCTCCAGCCCACTCGTAGGTGCCACGATCCCACAAAATGACGTTGCCTGCGCCGTAGTTGCCGCTGGGGATGGTGCCCTCAAAACTGCCGTAGTCGAGCGGATGGTCTTCAACATGAACTGCGAGGCGCTTGATGGCGGGATCGAGCGTGGGGCCGTTGGGAAGCGCCCAGGACTTAAGGACGCCATCCATTTCCAACCTCAAGTCATAGTGGAGACGTCGGGCGCTATGTCGCTGAATAAAAAAGCGGTTCTCTTGGTGTTCGGCAGCCTTGGCGGGCGGCTCAGGCGTGCGCGAGAAGACCCTTTTTCGCCGGTATTCTTCTAGTGACATGGGCTATTCGAGAGATTGTAATGCACAGTTATTTGTGCTTTCATACAGGTCTACGCCCGTATTCGGAG
>DASTCT010000195.1:0-19629 GCA_035710845.1 Candidatus Angelobacter sp. | reverse complement strand
TTTTCTAATGCCTACTTTGACTCGCTAGGACTTCCACGCCTGTTCGAAGGATAGCTTAACCCAACCGAACCGCCGTATGCGGACCCGCATGTACGGTGGTGTGGCAGGGGAGAGCGGGTGACCGCTCCCCCTATGCCGATTCTTTTTGAAGGAAAGCTGCTCGCCCTGATCTCTATGCATGCTTCCGCTATTTGCACAAATGGGTGACAAGTAAAGTTTGTGCTCGTCAACTTTAAGAAAAATTAATCCACATTCAATTTAGGGCTAATAAATTTTTGACAGCATTGCAACAAGTTGCGCTCCGCATGGATTGAACCGCACGTTGCGCGGAGCGATTTTATATCTCGAAAAAAACTGGAAAGAACCCGATCCAAGAGAGCAAACCGTCTTGCTTTCAAAATGGATTGCGTTCTTTCCGGTCTTTGAGCTAGCCGGGCGTTTGCGGACCCGGCTTTTTCTTTCTGATCAGGGCATTAAAAATTTTAATGTTTGCCCAATAGGCCTCTAATTCAATCGGTGTAAAACCAATTAGCTAAGAATTGGCCGATCTCTGCCAGTTTTGCGACGACGCCCACCTTCCGGATTTTCGGGCACTACGTCGTGGCTGAGGTCATCAACAGGAAGTTGCGATCGAGGGATTGTCGACAACGGCCGTTGACGCGCCACGGATGAACGCCTTGCCTAATTTTTAGGAGAAATTGATCCCGAGGCTGAAGCCTCAGGACAGGAAGGCACAAAAATGAGATCCTCCACACAGACAACCGCAGGTGTCTGCGCGCAGAACGTTTCACCCCGGGTTTGGTTCTGCTTCATTCTTCTTTTCGCGTTTGTTGCACTGAGCGCGAGCGCCCAAACGGATATTACCGCCACAACAGCAACGACTACCGTTCAATATATGGGAGTTCCAAACCCCCAGCAAACGACCTTCAACGCGGTCACAGCTCCTCTGGGTGGGATCGTTATTAAAGGAACGGGAATCAGCCCAATCACGGGACAGCCTTTCCGGCATTTGTGGGTGGCTGACGCTACTGCCGGCATCTGCCGCGTCGATCCGGATCTTGACTCACCCGGGCCATATCAAATGAATCTGAACACCTGCCCATTCAAGATCAATGGCGCATCTATTACCGGTGGCCCAATGGCGTTTGATCCCAGCAGGAATTTTCTTTATTTCGCTGATGAGCAGAGATCGTCACAGGGCGTGATGCGGATCGGCTTCCTGCCCGGTGGCGACAGCGGCCATGGATCGCTTGATTTTGAAAGTGTGTTTATCATGGGCGGCAACACCACCGGCGCACGCTTCGGCGGCGGCACCACGGGTTGTCCGTTCCCGTTCACCGTTACAGGGCCGCCCAATTCAATCGCCCTCAGTCCGCTCGGCGATCTCTGGGTTGGGTTCAAGAAGGAAACCGGTATCGTGCGGTTCAACAGCCCGGGAACAGCCAGCGCTACCGGATTTGGTACATGCGCGCAGTTCATCCAGCAGGTTGGGACGGTCAACAAAATTACCAACGGTCTCGCCTGGATTGGCCACGATCTTTGGGGCGCAGACGGTACTTCGCCGTTCTTTATCAAGAATGCTGACACCCTTTGTGCTGTGCCTCCGCATGGGCAGTGCACCGCTGCTTCTGGTGACATAGTGAATGTTTTGGGTCTTGCTGCGGTAGCCGCAAACGTTACGGCGACCATGAGCGACCAGTACTATCCGGCAACAAACGGTAACAACGTCTTTTTCACCCTTGCGCCTGCAGGTGGTCCTGACAATGTGGCATGGTTGGGAAATGCTTCTGCTGCAACCGCTGCCATGACAGGAACTACTCTTGATACGGGGTTCTTCGGCCTCTTTAATCCTCCAGCCGGCCCGGCTGCGATGGGCCCTCAATTCGCTATTCAGAACTTGAATGGTTTGGCTGTGGACCCCTCTGATCCGGCAAATCTGGTGGTGTACAGTTCTGACGATTACAGCGGATTAGGCACTTTGGCCAACGGCATGTGGTTCCAGAGCTGCCAGGGAGTGCCCTCTGCCACAGTGCCTGGGCCAGCTCCAACACCTTATATCCTGAACTGCCCCACGCCAGTGGCATCCGCAGCTCCTGGTGTTCCACAGAACGTTGTTGGAGTAGCTTCAAATAGCCTCATCACTTTGAGCTGGAGCCCGGCGCAATCGAATCAGCCGGTCACAAGCTACACAGTGCTGAACACCTCTTCTACCGGCGCAGTGATTCCTACTTTCACTGTCACTCCGGTAGCAGGTTCGGCTTTCCCGCCAACCTCGGCAACAATTCCTGCTGTGAATGGCACGACTTACACTTTCCAGGTGGCGGCCAGCAATGCGTCAGGCACCAGCGCGTTTTCTACGCCCAGCGGTCCTATAACGCCGCCAGGAACGCAGGCTCCCAACGCGCCCACAGTCTGTTCTGCCCAGCCGTGCGCAGTTGCAGGTGATACGCAGGCTTTCGTGAGCTGGACGATTTCTGCTCCGAACGGCACACCGATCACCAGCTACACCATTACCGCTTATGTTGGTGGAGTGAGCACTGGAATTACCGCTACTGTTCCTCCGCCGGCCTCTGGAAGCACCGGTACCGGAATTATTAGCGGCCTGACCAACGGCACAACCTACACCTTTACCGTACACGCGAACAACGTGGTTGGAAGCAGCATTGAAGGTCCAATGACCAACTCTGTGATTCCTTCAGCTTCGAATTTGCCAACCTTGGCCATTACTATGAATGGCCCGACCTCAGTGACTTCAACGCCAGTGCAATTGACGTTCGGGGTTACCGTGCAGAACACATCCCAATTCGCTGCGACGAATGTTGCGCTGAGCCATACTCTCAGCACAATTGGAGCGCTAATCGCGGCAGGCGGTGCAGTTCGCGATGCAAGTGGAAACGTGACCATCACAACCACAACCGCTCACTTCCTGAGCATTGGCGAGTCAGTAACGATCGCTGGCGTTGGCGATGCATCGTTCAACGGAACATTTACCATCAGCAACGTTCCCAGTCCAACGACGTTCACCTTCAGTCAGGCATTGGCGGCTGCTACCAGCGGCGGCGGCACGGCTACTGGCTTGCCAACGGCCAATATCATGCTGGCGCAACCGGGTCAGGGAAGCTGCACGGCAGGCGGCGTGGGAGTGATCAGCGTGAGCTGCACGCTCGGCAACCTTGATCCCGGCGCTTCAGTTACAGTGAACGTGATTGTGCAGATGCAGAACCAGGGAATTATCAACTCTGCAACTGCCAGCGGTACTGATGCTGCCGGAACGGTCCTGGTTAATGCCAACATCAGCAAGACCACAGCTCCACCGCAGCCTGTACAGCAGAATATCTCCGCTGCTGTGGGCATCACGGGCAATGCTCAGAACCCCAATCCTAACGTGGGCCAGGCCGGAAACATCACCTGGACCATCAGCAACACCACAACCACACCTGCGCCCAACGTAGTGGTTACTCTGTTCACTCCGAATGGATTGACTATTAACGCTCCCAATCCGCCTAGCGTCACTATTGATAACGGCGGAGTGGGATCTTGTGCAGCGGGCACATCGGTTACCGTGAACGGAATCTCGGGAACGCAGTTTGTCTGCTCGGTGACAGCGACTCCAGCCAATCCGCAGGCATCTCTGGGTGGCGCAAGGAAGAATGGCGCGAAACCGCCATCTACCATGATCATCACCCAGAACGTGACCGCGACTGTGTCAAAGGCTGTATATAGGCCGACTGCCACCGTAAGCTTTGGTCCTGGTGGAACTGACACTCTGCCCAGCTCAGCCACAGTAACCATCACGGTCAGATAAACGATCTCCAGGCTTGCCGGGGTGCAACCACACCCCGGCAGCGGGATCGATTACGAACGGTTCTGATTCAAATTAACAATTGTGTTCTTCCATCATTCGGCGGGGTTTGCGAATGCGAAACTCCGCCATTTTTATTCCTGCGTGATGATGAATGGAGAAAAAAATATAGTTGTTGGTGAAATATATTTTTCACTTCAAGAACAACTCTTCTTTGTGTGACACAACTAAAAAACGCTCGCGATCGAAGATCCGTCAGATGGTAAATGTCTGGATCGATGACACGAGCGCAGTCTGTAAGAAATAACAATCTCTCTGGCCGGTGAGACACGTAAGAACATCGCGTGGCTTGCACAACGATTAACCGCAGCACTTCCGGATACAAGTTGAACGCTGCTAACCGTACCCCACAAGCGGATGATGCCTTCTCAACTACTTGAACGATCTCTGGGCCACGACCCAAGGGACAGGAAGGCGCCACTTGAACTCCACTCCAAACACTCTCGCTCAACCTGGCATCAACAGCATGCGCAGCAAATCAGCGCGCATCTTATCCTGCATCATTGCGCTCATCGTGCTTGCAGCGTGCGCTGCGAACGCACAAACAGCTGTTAGTCCTACAACCAACACAATCCAATTTGCCGGCACTCCGAACGCGCAGAGCCCGATTACTTCTCCAGAGGGCGGCATAGTGCTTTACGGCTCGGCGCTCAGTGCGGTTACAAACCAGCCTGTGCGTCACTTGTGGGTGAGCGACGGCACGGCAGGAATCTGCCGGATGGATCCCGATCTGGATTCTCCAGCGCCGTATGCGATTAATCTCAACACGTGCCTCAGCGGACTTTCAATTGTTGGCGGAGGAATGGCGCTCGATTCCACCAACAACCTCTTGTACTTCACTGACAATCAGCGCGCCTCGCTGGGTGTCTTCAGAATCAGTTATGTGCCAACTGGGGATAGCGGCAATGGATCGCTTGACCGGACCACTCTCATCAATCTGGCAGGCGCGCCTGCTAACAGCACCTTTGGCGGCGGTAAAACTGGTTGCTCGCTGCCGGGAACTCAGCTGTTCCCCAACTCTGCAGCTCTCGATCCAGAGGGCAATCTGTGGATCGGTTTTAGCAAGAGCAGCCTGATTATTCGTTTCAATAATCCCGGCGTGGTCAACAGCAGCAATTTCGGCACTTGCGCGCAGCTTGTACAGACTGTTGCCACCATTCCAAACAACCGCGCAGGCGCGGGCCTGGCCTGGATTGGGCATGCTCTGTGGGGCGCGAGTCCTGAATCAGTGTTCGTGATCGCCGGCGCCGATACTGTTTGCCTGGCCAACAACAATCCCGCCTGCAGCACTGCGAATAGCACAATCAAAACAACTCTGGGATCCATCATCGGAGCAACTTCGCTGGCAGGTGACCAATTTTTTCCTGCCATCAATGGCAACAATCTGTATATCGGATTGCTGAGCGATATTGCCTGGGTAGGAAACGTGGCCGGCGGCACAGCAGGGCAGACGCTTACGCTGACGTACACAAATTCTCCGCCAACGCCGCTATCAAATGTGACTAGCGTGGCATTGGATGGGACTGATCCGGCAAACCTGGTGGTTTACGCGGGCGATGATCCGAGCGCACTCGGTACGGCTGGTGCGGGCAGATGGTTTCAGATCACGCAAACTTCAGCAGCGCCTGGGCCTCCAGGCACTCCGCTTGACGTGGTTGCCACCGGTGGTGGAACACTGCCGACGGCAGTTGTGAGTTGGAGCCCAGCGCAGGTGGCACAGCCGGTTACCAGTTACACCGTTCACAACAGCTTTGCTTCGAATGGGCAGCTTCTTTCTGACGTGCTGGTGACGCCGCTTACAGGCGGAATTTTCCCGCCGACGTCAACTGCCATCAGCGTTGCGCAAAACGTGGCGTATCAGTTCCAGGTTTCCGCCAGCAATGCGCAAGGCTCAAGCGCGCTTTCCGCACTCAGCAATACCATACCGCTGGGCGCTGCGATTCCAGGCGCGCCAACAAATGTCAGCGCCGTTGCAGGAGATACGCAGGCATCAGTCTCCTGGACAGCTCCTGTCAACACCAACGGTTCGCTTGTTACCAGCTACACGGTGACGGCGCTGGCGAATGGAGTTCCGAGCTCCAGCGTAACGGTTGCAGCTACTGCTGCTAATAGCGCCAGCACTCTCATCTCGGGTTTGACCAACGGTGTTGCTTACACCTTCACCGTACATGGCACAAGCGCCGGCGGCGATGGTCCTGAGTCGGCGCCCTCCACTCCAATCACGCCTTCAGCCAGCAATGTTCCCGTGATGAAGATTCTGGTTTCCGGTCCTCCCTCGCAAAATCCGGTTCCGGCAATCGTGGCTTATGAAGTCACAGTAACCAACACTTCGTTGTTCCCAATCACCAACGTGATTGTGAACAATGTGCTCAGCACCACGGATGGAGCTTTCATCATCGTCGCCCAGCCGCCGCAAGGCACATGCACACAAGGCGGCAGCGGCGTCACGAATGTCGCATGTTCGCTGGGCAATATCCCCGGCGGAGCAAGCGTGACGATTGATGTTGCCGTACAGATGCAGAAGGCGCAGATCACGTTGACATCACGCGTTACGGCAAATGACGCAGCGGGTTCATCGCTGACGTTCAAGGAAGAGCACCGCACCACCTCTCCTCCGGGAACGCCGCCGCCTGCGGGCTCAGCGCAGATCTCGGTCCCGATCTCCGGCAACGGTGTGCCCACAAGCCTGAATCCCGGCAGCTCCGGCACCCTGACCTGGATAGTGCAGAACACAACCGGTGTGACGGCAAACAACCTGTTGCTCGCGCTGAACATTGACAGCTTGCTGACAATCACCAGCGTTACAACCAATCCCAGCACCGGCAGCAATCCCGTTACCTGCAATCCGTCTGTGCCCGGGTTGATCAATACCAACCTGGTGATCTGCAGTATTGCCAGTCTGGGCGGGCCAAAAGCAGCCAATCCACTCACAAAAATGAGCGTGACGGTAAACATCGTCGCACCAAACCAAAACAATCTGCAGTTGCTGCCGACGGGCACCGTCAGCTTTGACGGCATCGATACGTCAAACCCCACGGCGACAATCGTAATTCGGGTCCACTAAACTCTTAACAATTTGCCGAGGGACTGATCCAAGCCCCTCGGCATTTTTTTGGAAAAGAAACTTCTTTGAAGAATTGTAAAGAAGTGACCAATATCAGTTAATCATTTCGGCGTAACCGGTGCCTGCGAACTTGGAGTGCCGTTTGTTGTCGGGGCAGTACCGTTTGCTGGTGATGCGCCCGCGCTGCCGCGCGTGGCTGCAGGAGTCGCGGTCGCATTGGGAGCGGGCCTCATCATAGGGGAGACCGGCGCTGCCACATGCGGTCTGAAGAATTGGTCGTTAAGCTCGGAATGCACATGGCTGTTGGCTGTCTTCATCGCTGCTTCCATGTTTTTCTGGTACAGGCTACGCGTGATCTCAGCTTTTACATATTCAAGCGGAATTGGCTCTCGGCTGCGTACCTTATAAAAGCTGAATCCGGATAAGTCGGCCTCCACTTTGGTGACCTCAGCCGGCTTGAGCGTGAAGATGTCTTTTTCCAGTGCCGGAGGATAGTTGTTTTTGCGCTTGGCGCCCTGATCAGCCTTGGGTGGAGAGGCCAGCCCGAGCGATTTATAGGCTTCCTCCTCCAGCGCCTGCATATCTTCGCCCTTGGCCGCGCGCTCGCGCAGCTCCTCGATCTTCTGGCGGGCTTTTTTCTCGAAGACAGGGCGCTCCTGAGGCTTTTTAGGATCGGCCAAAGGAATAAAGACGCGGTCAACCTTCAACTGCTCGTAGTTGCCAATGTTCTCCTTATAATAGGTTTCAATTTCTTCCTGCGATGGAGTGCTGAATTTTTCATCGAGGGAATGACGGTACATTTGTGCCATGGTGCGCACGCGCGCGATTTCCATCATCTCCGCAAAGCGCGGATCATGATCAAGCCCAGCTTTCTGGCCGGCCTCAGCAAGCATCATCAGTTGCACATAACTTTCCGCGATGCTGCGGAGCGCAGCCGGCGGATAATTTTGATTGGTTACGTTCATCACCTCGAGCATCGCTTCAAATTGCTGTCTGGTAATAGTGGTAGTGCAGGAATCGGAATTCTCAGCGGTCTCCTTCTTTCCTGGAGGACATACGCCATGGATGGTAATCACAACGGCATCCGGCGGCACCTCAGAGGTGGAGACAGAAGGTTGTGAAGGCGTTGCCGCTGGAGATGCTGGCCTGGGCGGTCCTGGGTATTGTGAATGCGCCAGCACAGAGGCCAGGGCCAGAACGCAAGTTGTCAAAACAGATCGAATCATCGCAAGAAACCTTCCTGCTATGTGAATTAAAGAGAAATGTGGCGGGGGAATGCGCTCATGGTACCACAGTTGCCTTACCGCAATGTAGAAGGTTTCTGCCGCCGCCGCACACTTGAGTACCCAATGGCAAGAATTTAAATTGATCGTTTACGACTCTGCTCATTCATAATCAAATCACGCAAAAAGTGTGGTACAAACATTCAAAGGCCATCCAACACAAAATGAAACGTTCAATCCTGCGCATTCTTTTCCTCGCACTATTGCTGTGTCAACTGTCATCAGCTCAACAGAACATTCGCACTATCTTTCTGGTGCGTCATGCTGAAACGGCCCCGGGCGCAGACGAGTTGAGCGCCGCCGGCGAGAAGAGGGCAGAGTGTCTGGCCAAGATGTTTAAAGACGCCAAGATCAAGCAGATTTATGTGACGGATGCAAAGCGCACGCAGCAGACTGCTGCGCCGCTGGCGAAGGAACTGAAGCTTACGCCTACAATTCTTCCCGCTAAAGACCCCAACTCCCTGATCCGCGATCTTTTTTATGCCGGAGGCGGCGACATTCTGGTGGTCGGACATAACGATACCTTGCCTTTCGTCCTTGCGCGCCTGAAAGCAGGAAACGTGACCCCAATCGGGGAGAATGAATATGACCGCATGTTTGTAGTGACCATTTCTGAAGGCGCGGCTACGCCCGTGACCACGTTGCGCTATTGCGATTGCGTAGTTCCTGCTACGACTCTCCAACCTGCTGCTGCACCCAAAAAAGCGACTCCTAAAAAACGCTGAGCATTCTATAAGGCCCAATATCTGAAAGCCAAAAAAATTCCTTCCTTCCTAGTTATGACATCGTCCTTCTGTCGCAAGGGTAGAGATGTACCTATCCTCGATACGTGTTGTAGTTGGTACATTTGCTTCCAGAGCTTTGGTGCAGCGTCCTTCCAACATTAGAACAAGATTAAGAACTGGCCTTTGGTAGTGCGAAATCATGTGCACAGGGACTATTCAAAATCGTGCATAGACAAGTTTGTTTACAACAACTTGCATTCGTTTTCTCTGTATCTGTAAGACATTAAAAGATTTAATTAGAGGCTTTAATACGTCATTAATCCCGGTCTAATTGCTCCCGATAAAAATACACGCTGCTACCTGACCATGCATTTTTGTGGACACGAAACGGTTCAGGGGCAACGCAGATTGATTTAGGAGAAGCACCATGAAGCTATCTTCCGGGATACGGACGACTCTACGTGTCTGTACTGCAGTTATAGCAATAGTCGCAGCTCTTGGTTATTTCAGCCATGTACGCGCGCAGAGCGGAGTTGGTGCCATCCGCGTTCCATTGCGTCCCCTCGCGCCATTGTCCACAGTGCCCGTTCCGCCAGTCTTTGGAATCGAAGGAATCGTAAACGACAAAACAGCCGCCATTGAACTGGGCAAAGCCCTGTTCTGGGACATGCAGGCTGGGAGCGATGACATCCAGGCGTGCGCGAGCTGCCATTTCAACGCGGGAGCTGACAGCCGCGCAACCAACCAGGTAAATCCCGGCCAGCCAGGCGGGGACAACAGTTTTCAACTAGGAGTGCCGTTCAATGGAGCGGCCGGCCCGAACTATCACTACAATCCGGGCACTGCTGATGCAGGCTTTGGCGGATACCATGACGGCGATTTCCCGTTCCACAAAGTTGCCGATGTTAATAACAACACCACAGAAATTTCAGATTTGAACGACATCTCTGGTTCTGAAGGCGTATTTTCCACCAACAATGCACAGGTCATAGTTTCGGGCGGCCAGGTGGATTCTAATCCCAGCACCGGCGCCGGCACTGGCGGAGCGAATGCACCCAAGTGTCAACACGAAATCAATAACGTCGGAGACATTGATCCAGCCATTGGGCCGCAGGGCAACATCCACGGCGCAGGAAGAATAGCCCTTCCTGCAGGCGACTCAAGCGGACCAGCGGGAGGCATGACGTGCATTGCTCAACCGGAAACCATTCAGATCACGGCGCGCACCAGCGTGGAAACTGACAGTTCAGTTCCTGATCCTGTTTTTTCTTATCCAGATCCTGATGACGCGAGCAAACGCATCAACACCCGCAGGACAACAGGACGCAATACTCCCAGCGCGGTGGATGCAGTTTTCAACTATCGCAACTTCTGGGATGGCCGCGCACAGAACACCTGCAACGGCGTTGATCCATTCGGTAATCGCGACGCTGGGGCGCATTTGCTGGTACAGGAGCCTGATGGCAGCCTGGGCGGGGCACTCGTCAACATGGAGAACTCCGCGCTGTGCTCGCAGTCTCTGGGGCCGATCCTGAGCTCCACGGAAATGTCTGCTGATGGCCGTAATTTCCACGACGTTGGCAGAAAGCTGCTGGCAAGAAAGCCGCTGGCGCGGCAGATGGTTGACCCGACGGACAGCGTGCTTGGTGCATTGTCCAACTCGCCTGATCGCGGTTTGAAAACAAACTATTCAGACCTGGTTCAGCAGGCATTCCAGCCGGAGTGGTGGAACGATAGCCGCCACATTTGCGCTGGTCCTGATGGCAGCGCCGTGGCCGTGATCAACCAGGGCCAGAGCTGCCCGGCCAGCACGCAAGAGTACAGCCTGATGGAGTTCAACTTCTCGCTCTTCTGGGGAGTTGCCATACAGATGTATGAGAGCACGCTGATAGCAGACCAGACTCCGCTTGATCAATATCTTGAGCAGCAGCAGAGCTACACGCTGGTTGGCGACAACATCAAGAACACTTACACCATTCAGCTTCAGCCTGGAATCACACCAAACACGATTTCGATCATTGGCTTGAACCCAACGCTGGATGCCAGCGACCAGGATTTCTATTCGTTCGATGATGGTTTCGGAAATGTTCGCGGGCTTGGAGTGGATGCTGGCACTGTCAACTATGCGACCGGCACATTAAACCTGACATTCAGTGATCCGCCGGTTTCGCAAGTGCCGATCCGGATTAACTACTCCGTGGGCGCTGTGCCGATGACGCCTGGCCAGCTCCGCGGCTTAAATCTGTTCCAGACAAAAGCCGGCTGCGTTGTATGCCACGGCGGACCTGAACTTTCAAACGCTGCTGTAGGGACCGTTGGACCGGTGCCAGTGGAGCGCATGATCATGGAAGACGACAGCGCGCGCGTTTATGACACCGGCTTCTATCACATTGGCGTACGGCCTGCGGCTGAAGATCCGGGCCTTGCCGGAACCGACCCAATCGTTGGGCTTCCGCTCTCGCAAGCGGAGTACCTGCGCGAGAAAGTCTGCCAGGGCGGCTTTGAAACCGTCATAGTTCCCGGCAGGCGTGGTGATGGCCTTTCGCCTGCGCCCATGAACTGCGCTGACGATATCGCCAGGACTGGTTTCTTCAAGACGCCGCAATTGCGCAACGTTGCTCTGACTGCTCCTTATTTCCACAACGGCAGTGAGTTGACCCTGGAGCAGGTGGTTGAGTTCTACAACCGCGGCGGCGATTTCAATACAGTTCCAGAAGTTCAGTACATGGATCCGGATATCGAGGTCCTTGGACTGACCTTGCAGGACAAGCAAGACCTGGTTGATTTCCTGCGCAACGCCTTGACTGATCAGCGCACGGTAAATCAGGCAGCACCTTTTGACCATCCAGAGCTGTTCACACCAAACGGTCATCCCCAAAGCTCCAATGGTTACCCGGTGGATAAAGATCCAGACCATCCTGGACAGGCCAAGAACAATTTTGTGGAAGTACCAGCTACAGGAGCTAAAGGCGGCAAGCCACTCCCCACATTTTTGGACAACCTGTTGCATCCACCAGCGCCGTCTTCTCCGCCACCCCCAGCCGTTCAGAGTGGTGGCGCAAGCGGTGGCAGCAGATAGGGCTTAATCATGATCCGGGACAAAGCAAGCAAATACACAACGAGGGCAGAAGCCGAATCGACGGAAGGAGTTTTCAAAAAATGAGGGGATTTGAACTACTAACGAAGAGTTTCAGAAAAGTGCAGGCCTTGCTGCTGCTGGTTGTGGCGACGTTCGGAGTTTCCGCATCGGCCCAGAGCCTTAATCCAATTCCGTGGCCCACGCCGGCTGCGATTCCGGCGCCGACGCCGATCATTCCTGATCGCGGCGGCGAACCCACGGGTTTTGATTTCACCGGGTTCATCCAGTATGCATCGCTGGACGCGACCCCCGGCCTGTGCAACAAGGATGACAATCCAGCCCCGACGCCTGCAAATCCCCCACTGCCGGCGCAGTGCAAGATCACCGGTGGATGGATTGAGCTGAACAACACGATGATCCGCGTTCCCCAGAACGTGGTCGTGATTTTTCCCAACACGCTGATCACCTGGGAAGAGGTGTTCGAGCAGAATCCGAACACGCATCAAACCGACCCGGTTTACCAAAGCGGTCTCGCGATGTCGGACACTGTGCGCTTTCCCGGCACCTATCAGGGACACGTGCAGGGCAACATCGTGAATGGCCAATATGTCGCCGGCCTGGTTTTCATCTTTCAGGACCCGGCGAACTTCACCCAGGGATTCATCGAGAAGATTGACTACGCCAATGGCGTTTTGTGGGTGAACGGGCAGAGGATCCAGATCAACGATCCGCCGATTACCTTTACTGTGCCAAACCCGGACGGTACGCCGCTGCTGGATGGCTCGGGGAATCCGGTCGTCCTGACCAAAGGCCGCTATAGCGCCGGGCAATCGCCTGATCCGCGCTTCGCCGTGGACCAGAACAACCCGACCGTAGCCGCGCAGACCGGCTATCCAATGTGTATCCCGCGTTGGAGCCCCTATCTTGATGGCGGTGATGGCTCAGAAGGTCCGGCAGTCGCGCTGCTGTTGCCAGATGCACAGCAGGACTCGCAATGTCCGGAGAAGAACCGGCCGCGCGATGCCATCAACGGCACCACGCTGGTGGATATCTTCACCATGAATGCGCCGGGCGCAGGGCCCACAGCCGATAATCCGATTCCGCAGGACCCTTACGTGGAAGTTCCGTTTGAAGTTGGTGATTTCATCAACATCATCGGAACGATGGAAGTCGATGCCCAAGGCCCATACATTACTGCGACTGACATCATGGACACCAATGTGGGCGCTTACACCTGGCCTGCGACTGACCCGGCTTACGTCCGCATTGAGGTCGTGATCCAGGGCACCGGCGGCGTTCCCAACAATCTCTTTCCTCAGGAAGCCGGCGTGCGCACCCGCGTAGAAGGTTTCACCACGGACTGGCAGCGCCCGGTTGATGTTTCCGCCATCGATGCAGATTGCAACGGCAACCTGACGTTCCGCGAGCCCGCGTGGGCGGCCAACTTTCCAGTCGAGCCCGGACCTCCGGGAATCGGCGTGAAAGGCCGCTGGCGTGTACGCTTCCCCCAGGGCGGTGATTTCCTGCCTGCGGTGATGAATGTGGGCGCGCGCGTGAGCGGCGGCGTACCCGGGAAAAACAAAAACGGACTGACTTTCTCTGAATATCAGCTTCCCAGCGGCGAGTTCATCTTCCCGGAGAACCTGGTTCCGGGCAGCCGTCCACCTCGCTCAAACTTTGCTGACATCCAGTGGCTCGATAACGGCATGGGTCCGTTGCCCATGGTCAGCGATGTCTTTGACAGTATTCAGGTCCAGTTGGGACAGCAGCCGATTCCGTTCTACCCGAATCAGACGATGTCACAGCTCGCTCCGTTCCCTGAAGCCACGTTGCCTCCGCTGACCTGCGTTTCCGGCCAGCTGCAGTCAGTAGCTTTGGGCACATTCTCATCCAATCCGAATCCTCCATTCGCCGGCGTGACGGTTACGCTGGATGGAACTGCAAGCACTCCAGCGACCGGGCCGTTCCAGTGGACGCAGATTGTTAACCCTGGCGATCCGATCGTAACCATCAACAATCCGACCAGCGCGAAAGCTACATTCGCAGCTCCGTCAGTTGCCGGATCGCAGAGCTTGACGTTCCAGCTCGTTGTCGGCGGCCAGGGCAGCCAGGTTCCGCCCTCAGCTCCTGCCAACGTGACAGTGCCGATTGTGGTTGCTCCGCCGAATACACCGCCTGCAGTGAACGCGTCCGCCAGCGGGCCTGATCCGACGAACCCAGCCAATATACTCAGCGGCACCACTATTAGCGTTCCCAGCAATGCGGTGGTAACGCTGAATGCTTCGGCTGTGGATCCGTCCAATGGAACCCTCACGTTTACCTGGACACAGACGGGAGGCGCTCCAATCGCCCTGACCCCTGCTGCTACTGATGGATCAGTGCAGACGTTCACCGCGCCTTCTGTACCAGAACTTACGGCTGCGCAGGTCTTCACCTTCTCGGTGACGGCCACAAGCTCCGCCAGCAACTTAACCTCGGCTCCGGTAACTGTCACGGTCATCGTGCAGCCGGTAACCGACACAATCGTCATCAGCAACGTGGTTTACCGCCGTACTAAAGGCCGCTTGATCATTAACTGCAGCGACTTCACGCCAGGCGTGACGCTGACTGCAACTCTGGACATCCTTAACCCGGCGACCGGCCTGCCGTTCTCCGGAACCATGGGACCAATCATCCCGTTTGCTCAGGGCGTGTTCTCGATCCGCTTCAGCAACATTCCGCCACCGAACATTGTGACCATTACTTCGGATGCGGGTGGCTTTGCGCAGTCGGGTATCACCTTCCTGAGATAGCAAGATAACCAGAACTGCCGGGCGCAAGCCCGGCAGTTCCACAACCAAAAACTTTCCCCGCGTCAGACTTGAAAAGAGGCGGGATAGCAAGAACTAGCAGAAATATTTGAGAGGAACCCAAAATGATTAACTTTATGCGAGCCCCCGGCAAGGCCATGGCTCAGCGCCTAAAGGACAAAACCTTGCTAACTCGCTCTTGGAAACCAATGCTTGCGGTGGGTCTGATGTTGTTGTCAGCCGCCGCATTTGCGGGACCCAGTGTACGGATCGCCGATACAAATATGTTCCGTCCTCGCGGCATGGTGCGCGCCACCGTGCATCTGCCTGGCGGCGGTGAAATTACCGACTACTGGGTTTCAGACGGCGCTTCCGGTTTCTGTCGCATTGATCAGCAACCGGACCCCAACAATCCCGGACTGACTCACGGCGTGCTGAACCTGAGCACTTGCTACCTGCCCGGCGTCTTTGAGCCAATGGACTATCAGGCTGAAACTCGCGGCGTCAACGGCTCCAACGGATACGTGTTCGTTGGCGGCGTTAAAGATGTGACCCGGCTCGAGTTCATGGCTTCTCCGACTGAACCTGGCCGCACCGTGATCAACAAGGCTACGCAGATTTCGCTCTACAATCCTGCAGTTTCAGTCTTTAGCAACGGCGCGCCTGCAGTTGGCCCGCGTTTCGTGCAATCCATCAGAATGGGACCGGACGGGAAGCTGTATATCTGCTTCCAGGGCAGTGGCGATATCTGGCGCATCCGCAATCCTCTTTCTCCGACCTTCACGCCGCTCGGTAACGCGATCGAAAGAGTCGGCACATCAGACAATGGCAAAACGCTGCTCAGCCTGGGCTGGATCGGACACGACCTATGGATGCAGCAAGCCGGCTTTCTTAATCGCATCCAGAACGCCGACAAGTGCAACTACACTCTGCCCAAGTGCCAGGCGGTCCTGGAGTTCGGAAAACTGCAAACCCAGGAAGGCATGGCTACGGACCAGTACATCTCATCCAGCCTCACCGGACGCTGGCTCTACTGGGGCAATGGCAATCGCGTTGTGCGTTATGACACGTTGAGCGCAGACATAATGCAGGTGTGGAACCAGAGCGGCTTTATTAATGGAAGCACAATTCCGCGTGAATACACGCTGATCATGGGCTTGAACTTCATTCAGCCGCAACACCCGACGCCTGGAGATCCCAAACAGGACCTCTTCACTCTTGCCGATGGCAGCCAGGTGGCTGACATGACGGTAACCATGGACAAGATCATTGAAGCGCCAGCGCCTGAAGTTGCGGGGAATCTGCCGCACACGGGCGAGACTTACATGTTGAAGTCGAACGCTACGATGGTTCCGGAGCCGTGCAACTTCAGCATCAATCCGCCGCCTTGCATCAATAGCCAGATCGGCAATGACAGTCCTCCGCAACCCTCACCGACGGCGTTCGCCGCGCGACGCGCGATTCTGTTGGTTTCAGGTGTAACTCATCCCAGAGGTCTGTTGTTCCTCCAGACCAACTGGTGGGTTTCTGACGAAGACCACGGCTTCTGCCGCATCGATCAGAATCCGGTTACCGGCGCAGCTACATTCACCAATTTCTGCTTCAAGCCAAGTCCTGACTTCATTCCGGGACAGCCTGCGGCAGATGCGCCCAGCGCTACCGGCACTCAGAATGTGTACATCCCTGACGCTTCAGGGCCCGCTAAGGGCATTGTCCGGGCGGTATTCACTCCCAGCGCAGCGGGTGGAACGCTGTCTGAGACCGGCCTGCTGAACTCCGGTAAAGGCACTGCCTCCGCCGTAGCTCTGCCCAATGGTCCATTTAATGATGGCGCCGTTTACATCGGCTACTACGATGTGGGGTCCATCAATAAAATTCAAAAACCTGCAACAGCACCCAGCGCAGCGACCGCAGTGGGCGGACTCAGCAAAGGCGTTGGCACAATGAGCATGTCCTTCATGGGCAATGACCTGTACCTGGCCGAACTCGGACCGCCGGCCAATGCCGCTGGTCAGCTCATCAAGGGTGGTCAGATCACCGTCTTGCAAGCGGCATCGCCCAGCCTGATCAAAGGCGGCGCTCGCGTAGTCACGAAACCCATCTCGCGACTGCAGAGCCCCACGCTCAACACCACTCCACAGCTCTTCGTCAATCCGGGAGCAATTTTGGTAGGCCCGGCGATTGACCGGCCAGCCTGCCTGCCACCGATCGGTGTGGCCACCTCCATACGGGTGCCCAGCGATCCGACAACCACTCCGACGCTGTACTTCGGCAGCTACGGAGAAAACCCGGCGGATGCCGCCCTCAGCCCTGCCCAGCCACCGGAAGTCGATTCGTTTGACTCCGTGTGCACCACGGAAATTCCGTGGGTGCTGGAAGGCTCACTTGATCCGTTGCGTGCGATCAACGTTCCGCTGGCCGGAGTTACTGCTATGGGCATCAGCAGCTATAGCGACCCGCTGGCGCAACTGACGATTGGCGACGATCCTTCACTGGATGTCCCGTCTGCCACGTTGCAGAAGAGCCAGATCAAACCTCCTGCAACCGGCGTGCTGCACGGTCAAGGACACGTTTACATTGTTCCGTAATTGCAACACTAACCACGGCTGGCGGATTTATTCCGCCAGCCTTTTTTCAAAGGCACGCTACGGTAAACATCTAATTTCAGCCGCTGCTTGCCTAAATTAGACTTCGGAATTATGCGATCCTACTATCTTGTTCTGATTTGTCTCTTTGCTCTTCTCGCATTTGGCAAGCCCAATCCGCGGCCAATTCTTGTTACGCACAGTGATTTCACCGGCCTGGACCCAAGCGATGCCAAGAAAGAAGATCTCCGCGTCTTTGCGGATGGCCGCGTGCAGTATGAAGAAATCGCAGAAGGCAAGAAATCTACTTTCGGTCTGAAGCTTACTCCGCAGAAGCTGCAACGGCTGACGCAGCTGCTCAATGAGAAAGCCATGCAATCGGTACCGGCCAGGATCGGCTCGCAAATCCGGGTGATTGACGGCCGTACAGACAAGACATTTGAAATCAATCGTGGCGCTACGCAGCAAAAGATTGCGATTGAAAATTTTTATCCGCAGTTGAATGCGCATCGTCCTGCTTATCCAAGAGTTCTGGTGGAATTGGAATGCACGCTTCAGGATGTTGAGCGCAAGGCGGCAAAGCTTCCGGCGCCAGATCCTTTGCTGGATTGGTGCCCTGACGCGCTCGGCAAGCGCTAAACGATAGGACAACTTCACCTTAACGCATCTCTGTCTCCCGACAGAAATGCTTCAGCGTAACTCTGTCCAGATGCATCGCCTTCCCGATGCATCTTTTTTCTTTCCCGCAATTTCGCTGGTACAGACCCAATTCGTGTCTGCAATTCGCGCCGAAAAGTTTTCTGTGCTGAATTTTAAAAACTTTAATGTGCGCTTAATGGCTCACTAATCGAGAGCCACCA
Organism: Candidatus Angelobacter sp.; assembly: GCA_035710845.1. Taxonomy (GTDB): domain Bacteria; phylum Acidobacteriota; class Terriglobia; order Terriglobales; family Acidobacteriaceae; genus Angelobacter. The sequence goes on along the minus strand of DASTCT010000195.1, from coordinate 1,382 downwards.
AGATGAAGCTGGCATTCAGCGGCAGAGAAGGCAAGATTTCTTCTTCTGAAATTCTGGCCGCTGTTCCTGTCGACAATCCCTTCCGGGACTGCTTAACACAAACATTTTTTTAAGACGGGCTTTTTGCGAGCGGGGAACTCCAATATGCGTCTGTCAGGCCTAGATATATCGTGTTGCGAGCCAAGTAATTGGCGCGCGTATCCGGGCTTCTCCTCTCCACCAGAAATTTATCCAGAACTCATTTCTTGAAGTTTTTGAAAAGGTATTTCGCGCCTCTGCAGGAGGCGCATGGAGGAACGCTCAATGATTTCCGCGCGCTCAATCTTTCTGTCTGTGTGTGTCATGGTTTCTTTCCTGGCGCTGGCTGCTTATGCAGCGCCGGAGGGCAATGTCAGAGGCCGCTTCAGTATCAGTGCACCCGCGGCTGCTGGTGACGACGTTCAGGTCACCATTTCACTCAGCATCAGCAACAACACCTCTGCAGACATAAGAAATGCCGCCATTACTCTGCACGACCCCATGGCAGCGCGCGTGACGTACGGGAGCCTGAACGGGCTTGCGTTGCCTGTGGGCGCGGCAACTCAGGTGAGCGGTTCCTTCAAAGTCCCACGCCAGCTTTACGACTCCTGGCAAAAAGGCAGTTCACCGGCCATGAGCGTGAGCTTTAACGACGCTGATGGCAAAGCTGTGCGGATGTTCATTGAGTTCTAGCAAAAAGATTTCCTGGAGGGCACGCCATGCAGGCTGCTACACATAATTCTATTTTTGGCTCAACGTTAATCTGGGCGCGGACAAACATGCGCAATGCCGGAAAGCGTTGGCTCTTGACTGTGCTGCTGTTGGCGTTGGCCATGGCGCTTCCTTTGAATGCGCAGGCACAGGGCAACTATGTTTACGTGAATAATCAAGCTGCCGCCAACACGGTCTCCGCTTATTCCGTTTCCGCCTCCGGAAGTCTCACGCAGTTGACCGGCTCGCCTTTTTCCACGGGCGGCGTCGGCGCCAATGTTGTGTGTTACGGCCTGAATCGCATTGCGCTAAGCCCGGTCACTAATTCGCTGTTTGTGGTGAACAGCGGCGACCTCACGATCAGCGCGTTTCAGATCAATCCTGCCAATGGCCAGTTGACTGCGGTAGCAGGCTCGCCGTTTCCCAGCAAACTAACGCTGGATAGCTGTCAAGGCATCTCTCTGGCGGCTACGCCGGATGGAAAATTCCTGATGGCTTCAAGCAATGGCCAGATCCAGACTTTCGCGATCGCGGCGAATGGCGCGCTCTCACTTCTTGGCACCACGACAAATTGCTGCTCGCCCAACGCAAGCATGGTGATTTCGCCTAACGGCCAGTTCCTGGCGACCTCAAACGAAACCAGCGTTTCCATG